>NZ_BASE01000013.1 GCF_000813125.1 Mesobacillus selenatarsenatis SF-1 | reverse complement strand
TGTTTTTCCATTTGACCAAGAGACCAGGAACATATCCGTTGTTTATGTGCCCGGTCTTAACATTTCATCATGAGACGCGGCACATATCCAGTCTTTATATGCGCGTATTCTACATAAGTAAAGAAATCTAACATCCCAGTAACACTTCAGGAAAAACTTGCTAAAATAATTATGTGATTGTAAAATAAAACTAACTATTATTGAACGGAGGTGAGGAGAGATGATCAAGACTGTTTTTGTACGCGGATTTTGGAATGAGTTCCTTTATTTTTGTCGTGCAAAATTTGCTGTTGCAGCTGCCAACGGGATACGTATGTCCTTTTTTAACAGCTCAATATCAAATACAAACGGTAGGATCATCTCTTTTCCCGCTTAATTGCAAGCTTCGGTGAATGGGGAGGGCTCTTTTGCCCTCCTTTTGTATTCATTGAATTGCTGGAGCCAGGAGCAGAGCCATCTGCCCCTGGCTTTTTTGTGTTTTTAAACAACCGGGGTGCAGTAGCTGAAAAGGGGGATCGTTAATAGGAGGGAAAAATAATGATAGCATGCAGTATTAACCATATAAGCAAAATGTACGGAGGCAATCTGATTTTTGAGGATTTGTCTTTTGAAATAAACGAGAAAGACAGGGTTGGCCTGGTTGGTCCAAACGGTTGCGGAAAGACAACGTTGATGAAACTTATTGCCGGCATGGAAGAGACTGACCAAGGAAAGATTCATTGGAAAAAAGGATTGAAAATCGGCTACCTTGCCCAGATACCGAATTATGGTGAGAAGATGACCGCCAGGGATGTTATGCAAACGGCCTTCGACGAGCTGCTCGATGTTCAGGCAGAAATGAAGCAGCTTGAAAATGAGATGGCAGCGGCAGGTGAGGATTCACTTAAGCTTGAAAAATTGCTGGCGAAATACGGAGTTCTCCAGGAGAAGTTCACTCTCGGAGGCGGTTATGAAATGGAAGCAAATATTGACCGAATTGCCAACGGCTTGAAGATTGAGGGCATGCTTGATTCGAATTTTAACAGCCTTAGTGGCGGTGAAAAAACGAAGGTAGGTCTGGGATTGAGTTTGTTGAGAAACCCGGATTTGCTGCTTCTCGATGAGCCGACAAACCATCTTGATATTATGGCTGCCGAGTGGCTGGCCGAGTTTTTAAAAGAATATGATGGTACCGTTGTAATCATCTCGCATGACCGTTATTTCCTTGACGAAACAGCGACGAAAATTCTCGACCTTGAAGATGGCGAGATTGACCTCTATCATGCCAATTACTCTGGGTTCATCAAGGAAAAAGAAGCGGAGTTACTGCGTGAATTCCAGGCATTTGAAGAGCAGCAGCGGAAAATCAAGAAAATGAAAGAGGCAATCAAGCGACTGCGTGACTGGGCGAATAGATCGAACCCTCCAAGTTCGGCGCTTCATAAAAGGGCTACGAACATGGAGAGAGCGCTGGCGAGGATGGAGAAGCTAGACCGGCCGATTTTAAACAGGAAGAAAATGAATTTCGAACTGGACACTGGAGCGCGGAGCGGGAAGGACGTACTCGTCTTCAAAGATGTCCAGAAATCATTTGGAGGGAGAGACCTTTTCTCAAAGGTCAATCTCCAGCTCCACTATCAGGACCGTGCAGCGATTGTCGGCGAAAATGGTTCGGGTAAAACAACGCTGTTGAAGTTCGTTCAGGGTGAGCTTGCACCTGACCATGGAGAAGTCCGAAACGGAAGCAATGTCAAAATCGGTTATCTATCACAGCATATGGAGCTTTCCAGCAAGGACGGCACGGTGCTTGATGCATTCCGAAACGAGGTCGTAATGAATGAGGGAGAGGCCCGGAATGTGCTTGCAGGATTCCTGTTCTATGGTCCGGATGTATTTAAGAAAGTATCCCAGCTAAGCGGCGGCGAACGGATGAGGCTGCGCCTGGCCCAGTTGATGCACCAGGATCTCAATTTCCTGATTCTTGATGAGCCGACAAACCATCTTGATATCGATTCACGAGAAGTACTGGAGGAAGCGCTGGATGGGTTTGAAGGTACGCTTCTGGCTGTCTCGCATGACCGCTATTTCCTGAATAAGCTTTTTGATAAGGTTTACTGGCTGGAGGGCGGAGAGCTGACGGAAATAGACGGCAATTATGACCGGGCGAGAGTGAAGATGGCGGAGAAACGGAAGCGGTGGGAGAATGCTGCTCCAGCTCCTGCGGAAGCTGTAAAGCCCCCAGTTAGGCATGAAAAAGTCATGGAAGCCGTTGGCGAGATTGATGAGGAAGCACTATTTGAGGAAATCGAGAGTCATGAAAAATCGATTGGCGAGCTTGAACAGCAAATGGCGATATTGACCGATCTCGAATTGCTCCAGAAGCTCCACGCTGAAAAAGAAGCTTTAGAGTCAAAACGGAATCAGCTGTATTCAAAGCTTGAGGAGATATCATAGAACAAGTTGAGGAACTGCTTTTAGTGGCAGTTCTTCCTTTATTTTAATGGTAAAAATGCGCTTGATTGTCCAATTCGCTATAAAAAAAGAAAATGTCCCTACAAAATCCTCCCATCTATAAAGAGGACTCACTCAATTCACCTTTTATTTTCCCCCTTCATATTGTCCGGACTTGTCTCATATGTTTATAGGAGTAAATGAGACAGGATTGGGAGAGAAGCTATGAATACTTTTTTAAAAGGGATGTCTATCCTTGTGATTGCTACTTTTCTTGGGGAAGTGGTGGAGTTCCTTGTCAATATGATTCTGGCAAGGGAGCTCGGGGAAAGCGGGATGGGACATTACATGACGATCTTGCCGACGATTTTCCTGATCATGATGCTTGCGAGCTTTGAACTGCCGGTGTCGATTTCAAAGATGATCGCGGAGAAGGATGAGTCTTACCACCGGAGCATGATTAAACATGCCATAAGGCTTGCGGTGGTATTCACTACAGTTTTACTGATTGCGGCTGCCATTGTGCTTCCAATCATTCCTGTGTTCAAGGATTATCACCCCCTGCTTAAATGGGTCGTGCTGTCACTCATTCCGGTGATGACGATTACCGCAATCGCCAGGGGATTTTTCATGGGAAAACAGGATATGGGGAAAATTGCGATTTCCCATTTTGTGAGAAGAGCTGTCCAGCTCATATTGCTTTCAGCACTTTTCCAGTTTTTTGAGTTTGGTAGTGAAACGGCTCTTCTTGTTGCTTTTTGCACACTGGCGGGCAGCGAACTCGTGGTATTCCTTTATCTATTACACTACTTCATTATGTCTTATCAGAGGATTAAAAGTGTGCCAGGTAAGCATGTAAGCGGGCCAGAGGTGAGAAAGAGTCTTGTGGAGGTCTCCGTGCCGACGACTGGCCTGAGAATCTTTCATTCGCTTACGCATGCTGTCCAGCCATTTCTGATAAAATTTGCGATTGTCAGCGCAGGATTTTCAGCCGAAATGGCAACGGAACAATTCGGGATGATGGCGGGAATCGCGATGACGATTGGATTTTTCCCGGCGTTTATCGCCCATTCGTTTCTCATCATATTGATTCCGACGGTATCGAAGGCCTATGCGGAAAAAGAATTCTCTAAGCTGCAAAAACTGCTGCAGCAGGTGATGCTGTTGACATTGCTATATGGATTGCCTGCTGTCACTGCTTTTTACTTTCTGGCAGAGCCATTGACCAATACATTCTTTCATTCTAAGCAGGCAGCAGTATTTTTACAGCTGCTGGCGCCATACTTCCTGTTCCATTATTTCACCATCCCGATGCAGGCTTATTTGATCGGACTAGGCTTGGTGAAGGATGCCTTTATCCACTCCGTTTATGCAACGGTCGTTACCTTTTCTCTGATTTATCTCGTCGGCTCAAGACCAGAATGGGGTATGGAAGGGGTCATCATCGGCATGAATACTGGCAGTATGGTTATCTTGCTGCTGCATTACCTGACGATTTGCAAAAAAATCGGCATTACCTGGGTGGCTAAGAGCACAATCAAAGATTCGAGATTTTAAAAGGAAAATAAGGATTCTTGCAGAATTAGTTAAACAGCTTAATTTTTCAGGAGTGATGGCGTGGAAAAAGTATTGCGCGGGCACCATCTCCTCTGCGTGCATGGTTTCCGGGGGATGGGATACAGTCCGGAGTTTGTGAAGAAGATGGAGAGCATCGTAAAAGATATACGCGACCCTGAGCAGGATTTTTACATAAAGGTGGTCGCAGCGTTTGATGACGCATGTATGTCCTGTCCACATAGAGGCCTTGAGATATGCGAGGCGAGTGAGGGTTCGAATGAACATGTTCTGTCGATGGATGGAAATGTCATTCGTCATCTGGGTCTTGTGCCGGGAGAACGCTATTTGAAATCAGAGCTTATCAATTGGACTGCGGAAAAGGTTAAACCAGATGACCTTGATGTTCTTTGTAAAAACTGTTCATGGCTATCATATGGAGTGTGCAAGGAAGGGATAGCCAAACTTCATGAAAATAAAAAATGCCTGACGCGTAAGGGTTGATATAACCATCGTGTCAGGCATTTTCAAATATTTCTTCTATCCTTGGGTTATTGCCGTATAAAACTAGTTTGTCGCCAGGCTCCAATTTGGTATCATATGCTTTGTTGCGGATATTTATCTCGCCTCTCTTGATGAACAGGAGCATAACATCATCCTTTTTATCCACTATTTCATCAAACGTTCTCTCCGCAAATCGGGAATCTTCTTTAATAGCAATTTCCCGAACCTCATCATCTTCGTCCATCAACAGAACATCACTGATTGGCAAGTCTGCTAACTCGTAATTCTCCTTCAATTCACTTTTCATCTTTTTAGCCATCATTGTTTGTACGAATGGTGCTCTCAATACAAATAAGAGTACTAGAAGTCCGCCTGCGATATAGGCAATTTCCACCGTATAAAAATTATCCGTTAAAAGGTTGCTAATGGCAGAAATAATCACTGCCAGCGAGAAGGCCCCAAACAGAATCAAAAATGCACCCAATCTTCTCCGGACCGGATGATCGATGATCAACTCGGATTCACCAGTGGTAAAACCCGTGCCGGTAAGCATGGAAATGACCTGAAACCGCGCAATTTTTCTGTCCAATCCGGTTGCAACAAAAATCGAGGTGTTAATCTCAATCACAGTAAAAACAATGAACAGATATATGAAAATAAATAGAATACCCATAGCCACCATCCCCCTCGCAGTATCTAGTATTGATCGACGAGGTGTGAATTAAACAAAAATAGACCGGGGAAGTCATTCCCCGGACATTTTTATCGTTGTTCTTGAAGATTCTCGTTGTAATAGTTAACTCCGTACATAGCGCCTTCGCTGACCATCTTGTTGTCTTCAACATCCATTGGGTCAGGGTTGCCGGCTTTTTGTACAGGAACTACATCTGTCTTCGATGGCATGATTTTTTCCTTTGCTTTTGTAGCCATACCGATTAGTTTTTCTTTGTTTTCAGGCTTCATCGCCATCCACAATGCTGCGGCTCCTGCGCCTAACATGACTGCGTTTTTAGTTTTGGTTTGCATAGTTTTTCCCTCCTATATTAATTGTGCCTTTTCTATTGTCTATATTCTTATTTACCCGGTCCACAAAACTGAGAAACATTTTTAAAATGGAAACTCTGCCAATCGTTTCAAAACTTCTTTTTAAGGGAAGAGTATTACTTGATTATTAAAAGAAAGGTCTGAGACCATTGCACCATACATTTAATGAGAATAAATGGAAGTGGTTTGATTATGAAAATGGGGACCAGCAGAAATTAAGAGAGCTGGTATCAAATAATCCTGAATATGAAAATTGGTTTGAAAATATAAATGACAGCAAAACAAACTTGCTTGAGCTCGACACTCAAACAAGGGGAAAGGAATATATTTGGGGTTCCCTTATTTACCAACAGGATATTGAGGATAAGGGCCAGAAAAATATTTTTCACTTTTGGATTAGCAGGGACTTCTTTATATTGGTTGATTTTGACTTTGCTGTTCTAAACGCAAATCCCGTCGCAGTCCACAAACAAATGGACCAGGCAGAAAATGCAGTGGAAGGCTTTTTTATAATATTGGGTGAAATTCTTGCGAGCTATCTACAAAAGATTGATGGGTATGAAGAACGGCTTCATGATCTTTTATGGGAAATGAAAGAGCATAACAACCGTGAAATTCTTGAGAAAATATACGAAAATCGCCATGAATTATTGGTTTGGAAAAACATGGTCATTCCTATTGTGGAATTAAGATTCATTGCAGAAGAAGCCTATGGCCGTGAGATGCATAAAAAAACTGAATTCAGCAGGGTTGTCACTCGTGTCGAGCGGATTCGGACATTGCTGGATGAATATCAGCATGCAATCGATACGATGGTCAATCTCGAAGAAGTGGTCTCTACCCATCGAGGAAATGAAATCATGAAAACTCTGACTGTCATGACGATTCTATTTACTCCTGTTACAGCATGGGGAGCGGTGTGGGGAATGAATTTTAAGGTCATGCCTGAGCTCGAGTGGAAGTTTGGCTATGCATTTGCGGGAGTTTTAATTTTAGCGTCCACCGTGGGTATTTATTATTACTTGAAAAAGAAAGGCTGGATGGGAGATATTCTGAGAGTGAAAAAGAAGAACAGGTTCTTTGGATAAAATAGAAAAATCGCCCGAGGGCGATTTTTTATTCTGCCAATTTTACGAGCATATGCGCCAGCGCATGCTGCTCTTCTTTAGTGCCAACTTTCCAAAGTTCCTGCAGCAGCTGCTCCTCTTTGTTACGCGGTGTTACTTTTTCAGCAAGATAATCGGCTACCTTTTCAGCCGTTTTCGCAAGCTGCTCTTCATTCAAACCGGCAGTTTTACCAAGTTTGATCCGTTTGCTTAAATAAGTCCTGAACTCATTGAAATCACCCAGAATCTCATCGGCCTGCTGCGTATCCATCCGTTCAAGCGTCTCATCCACCTTGCTAGTATCCACTTCGCCATCCTTATGAATCATATGGTCTTTTTCCATGTTAAAAACCTCCTTGTAAAAGATATATATTAAATACCCCGGTGCCGGAAACTAGTAAACCTTGAGGAGCACATTCGAAAATAGACTAGAAAAGGGAAAAGTCTTAAAGCTGCATTTTTCCTGTCGCCAATCTTTTTTTTGAGGTGTGATAATTAAAGGCTTTTTTCGTGTGGGATGAAGTTACTTTTCTTAATCTTAATAGACTTAAAAAGGGAAAATTCCTAAAGCCGAATTTTTCCTTGTGTTTAAATTTCACTAAGTTTAACACTTAGAGATTCTTTTCGTTTGTGATAAAGAGATCTTTTCTAACTTAATCAAACTTGATAAAGGAAAAAACCCAGGTGCCGGCTTTTTCCTTGTTTGTAATTCAATATGTGGATGAAAAGAACTTAATCAAAAAAGGTGCGGGCCGCTTGGCCTGCACCTTTTTTGAGTCCGACATACGGACGATGGGAGGAGTATTCAGCTGTTGCTATTCAATTTGCGTTACTGGGTAAATCGATTTTAAATGTATCGATTTAAGACCAGCGTGCCTTGAGACAGCAGCGCGAATCTTCCTCCGCTTGCATAGCCAATGACGTATTCCGAAGTCGCCTTAAAGTCTTTCAACTTAACCAGTCCCTTCCTTACTAGTATTGGCGTTGCTCGTATCCTGCGGACGAACTTAGAGGAGTGCTCTACTTAAGCTATTCAAAAGCAATGTGGTCAATCGATATTAAGTCCATCGATTTAAGACCAGCGTGCCTTGAGATAGCAACGCAAATCTTCCTCCGTGTGCTAAGCCAATGACATATTCCGAAGTCGCCGTAAAGTTTTGCACTTTAACCAGTCCCTTCTTGGTTTTGTATTGGCCTTGCACTATACATATACCCGGATGAAATCACAGAAAACTTAATAAACTTAATAAAAAGTTGGCATTACAGCTAAAATTTGGTACAAGAATAAAGGCAGCCGCCAAGGGCTGCCTGTTGATTTGCTTTTATACGCGCGGATCTATCGTTTTTCCTTCAAAAGATCGCGAATCTCCACTAAAAGCTCTTCTTTGGCATCAGGAATAGGAGCTGCAGGTTTGGCTTCTTCTTTTTTACGATAGCGGGTGATTATTCTAATGAAGAAAAATATAGCTAATGCCGTAAGGAAAAAATCCATGACAGATTGTAAGAATGCCCCGTATTTTATCGTGTTGTATGTCAGTTCTGAAAAATCAGCTCCAAAAGTAGCGAACCCGATGATCGGCATGATGATGTCATCGACAAGTGAAGAAACGATCTTTCCGAATGCAGCCCCGATGATTACACCGACAGCGAGGTCCAGCACATTGCCTTTAAAGGCGAATTTCTTGAATTCATTCCACATTCAATATGTACCCCCTATAAATAATATCTCTTATATTCTGCGAGATTGTGAGGTAAAAAGCAATAGGGCCTGCTCCCATTAGGGGGAGCAAGCCCAAGTTTATTGAATCAACCTCATCTTCAGTGCTTTAACGGCAGCGTCGGTCCGGTTTTTGGCATCAAGTTTTTGGATGATGGCTGAAATATAGTCACGTACGGTATAGGAGCTGAGGTGCAGGGCTGCAGCTGCTTCATTAATTGAAGCACCCTCGGCAACCAGCTTTAGAACCTCGCGCTCACGGATGGTCAAGACGGCGCGCTGGACGCCGAAAAGCTGGACGGCATCCTCATAATACTGATTCAACAATTCACCACCATATTGACCGAACTTGATCAGAGCAGTGAGAGTTTGATTGTTGACGGTAAAGGATGTATTTTCTCCACGATCAAGCAGGGCGAGGCCAATCAGTTTATTTTCAGCAGGCACGTAAATGGGCAGGACGACCAATGACTTCAGGCTGTAGTCGTGAACGTATTTTCCAGGCAGGATTTCAGCTGCATCTTCGATAAAAATCGGTTTGGAATGGCTGAAATGCTTAAGGTATTTTGTCAGCAGCGGAAATCCGGCTATGCTTTCCTTTATGTGCTGCACTGATCCTGTATGGACGTTATGGGCATGGACGCCGACACCGCTGTGCTCGCCAGGGGAATAGATGAAAAGGGCGCAGCGGGAAAAGGGCAGATAATCGACCAAACCCTGGGTAATCATTTTAACGGCTTCCGAGGCACTCTGAGAATGAATCAGCCGCTGCTGGAACAGAAGGGTGGCATCCTTCCATTCAAGCTCGCTTTCAAGGTGATTCAGCTTCATCTGTTTCAGGTACATTTTTCGAAGCGTCTCTTTTTGCTCCTCTGTCACGGTGTCCACGTTTTCCTTCACACAAATTAACAATGTTTCAGTCAAACAGGGAATTGTGATAATTTGTGGGTGATCCTGACCTGGTGACAATAATCTGGAAAGCGCCATCGCCAGGTCTGATGTATGATCGGCTTGAAGTCCCTCACACATGGTGACAAGCTGTTCATTCACTACAAGGTCATCGCCACAGACGACTTTGCTCACTTTGCATTGCTCTTTTTCATTACGGATGACGGCAAGCCAATTACTAGGCACAGCACGCAGACTCAACATCATCTTTAGCCATTTGTCATCCTGGTATTCCAGCTGCTGGGTGTGAAGGACCTTGTCGAGGATCTTTGTGAAAAAAACCTGCACCGCCTGATGCTCAAGAAATCCAGCATTTTTTCTTTTTAAAACCTTATGGAATAAGTTTTCAACCGCACTGACCAGAAAGATAGCGTCAAAATCATCGACGAAATCGGGATGTCGTTTTTGCCACCTAAGGACTAATAAATGGATAAAATCATTTGAAGATTCAAAAGTGATCTGTGAAAGGTTATTGAAGCCATAGACAATCATGCTTTCAAACTCAGATACAAGCTCGTTCTGCCAGGCTTTCATGTCCTTCTTTAAATGGGACCATTCTTTAAGAAACGGTTTCTCGCATTCTTTTAAAAGAAATAAACCTCTAATGGCTAAATCTTCAATCTTGTGTTCCATCAGGCAACCTCACTCTCAGATTCTGGTTATATAAAATTCGTTTAAAAATTCAGATTTTTGTCCGTCACATCCATATACCCCGACATTTAACGGGGTTAACACGTTGTTAACGATTTTTTTCGGAGTTGTAGGCTTGATATTTCGGGGATATGTTAAAAGTAAGAATTAATTTTGAATTTTAAAAATACTTACTTGGAGGTGGCTTCCTTGAACGGAGCTGTCGTAATGGAAAGCAAGACGAATAAGAAGGTTTTCTGGGGTGCCCTGGCAGCAGGACTTCTAGCGCTTGGGATTTTGCTGGTGTCATTCGGTGTATCTGGTGTAGCTTATGCAGTCCCGATTGCAGGTGTAGGAGATTTTTATGTTGAGTTCGATAAGCTTGAAGGAGAAGGCTACACATTCTACCCGAAACTAGGTGAAACGAGCAGTTCAGACGCAACGCCACAAGGAACGAATATCATCGAAAAACTCACGATCGACAACCTGCAATTATACAAGGATTTTCAGGTAGGAGGGGAATGGATCCGCGTTAAAATCCAGGCTTCAAAACCAGTACAGATTTCCGGACTTCAGCATGATGCCGGCTTGATTGAGGCGAACGCCAAGTTCCAAAACCTTGCGCTTGCAGAAAACAACAGCACGGACTGGACAAAGCAGTTCCAGCAGACATCAAGCACGATCATCCTCGAGAATGCCAAATTGAAAACACATTACTTATTCCAGAAAACGATCAATATGGCCGGCATGAAACTGACAGTGGAAAAAATCGATAAGAAATAATCGAGGTGATAGGTAATGGTTTTTAAAAAGTGGAGGCATACGAGGCCTTTTTTCGGAGCGATTTTAACTGTCTTAAGCGGTCTGATGATTTTATGGGTGCCATTGAACTTGTATCTCAGCACCTTTCTCCCAGGATCAGTTGCTGTCATCGGCTTGCTGTTTGGCGGGCTGATCACGCTGATGGGACTAATGTCTTTCTTTTTGCCAAGTGCTTCTAAAGCATTGGGCATCATCGTGATTTTCCTGTCGATTCTATCTGTCATCGGCGCTCTGGGCGGTTTCCTGTTCGGAACGGTATTTGGAATCATCGGCGGGGCATTACTGACAGCCTGGCGGATGGTACCGGCCGAGGAATCGGCAGGAACACCAAGCTCCGACGTGCCAGCGCAGACTGCCAAAACGGGGTGAAGGGAGACAATATGAAGCTACTAAAACATCGATTATTTTTAATAGTGATGAGCATACAGCTTGCTGCTTTATCTTTATTTCCTTTTATCGAAAAAGCGGATGCAGCGGCTAACGATGCTGAGGGATTTATTATCCAGGCTGACAGGGTCGTCGGTGAAAATATGAAGGCAATGATTGTGGCTGGCGAGACAGCTGGATCCAATGCCAAGCCGATGCTGAGAATCACTTATGATTCCGCACAGATTTATGGCATGAGACTGACAAAGCAGTTCGCGACTACAGGAGGAACTGTAAGCATCACGATGAAAGCAAGTGGTCCGGTTTCTATAAAAGGAATGCAGGTTGATGCCAGTGCCATTTCATTTAAGGGAGCATGCGTCCATGCTGCAAAGGTAATCCCGAATGCGGCACTGGAAGGAGTGACGATGGTTGCCCATTCAATGAAAGCAGCTAACAGCAGTCTCCATCAGCTTAAGCTGCAGACGGTAAATGGCAACGGTGGAGTCCAGAAACCAGGCACATTGAAAATTTTGCAGGACCTTGGATCAATGCCTTTTGAAAAAATGAAACAGGAAATCAAGAGAATCACCTCCGGCCAACTTCCGCTGACGTGCGAAGGAGCCCCTGATGAAAATTCTGAAGTAGTGGAGGATACAGTAGGGGCAGTGACCGATCCAGTCGATGATCTGCTAGATGAGGTAACCGACCCGCTTGATGAAACAATCGGGAAGGTCACAGATCCTCTCGAAGATACTGTGGGGAAAGTGACAGACCCGCTCGAAGACACAATTGGTGAGGTAACTGATCCACTAAAAGACACAATTGGAAAAGTGACAGATCCTTTAAAAGATACGATCGGCAAGGTAACAGATCCATTAAAAGATACGGTCGATAAGGTGGCGACTCCTGTGGAAGAGACCGTTGGCAAAGTAACTGAGCCTGTAAAGGATGTCGTCAAGGAAACGACGGACACTGCGAACAAAGTGACAGAGCCAGTGGTTGAGCCTGTGAAGAAAACAGTGGATGATACAGCTAAAACAGCGCGCGAAAAGCTGGAAGCTGCAAATGGTGAGATCACAAAGGAGTTGGCGCTCGAATTAATTGACAAGGCGCTGGCAGAAAATAAAATGATTGATGAATTGTGCCCTGCAGACGCGACATTGACACAACAGCTTGAAACATGGACAGAAGGGCTGCTTGATTCTCTCGGACTTCTGTCACTTCTCGGGTTGAAGCCTAGCGAGGAAGAACAACTGAAGAAATTGAGGGAGGCTATTTTAAAAGAGCCTGATGGATCAATCATAGACTTGTAATTTTTACACAACAAAGGCAGAGGAGGATTCCTCTGCCTGTTTAATATTTTATTGCAAATGACTTATAGGTTTCGGTTTTCTCTGTTTCGTTCACTTCAATATGGTCAACAGTGGAGAAAGGATTGCCCCTGCGTACCTCATCAGTGAACTTTTCAAGGTCAGCCCTGGAACCTGAAGCTAGAATTTCCACGCCGCCCTCCTGAAGGTTCTTCACCCAGCCCGTAATTCCAAACTGAATCGCCTTCATTTGAGTATAATACCGATACCCCACACCCTGAACCTCACCAGTCACAATAATTTGTAATTGGATCAAGACGTCGCCCCCAGATAAACGAATAGGTTAACAATATATCTAATGTTTTATGTAATAAATTCTTGGTAACTTCATTATAGCACAGTGATTTAGGGGGCATAAGGGAAAATGGAAGTTTATATTTTGTTTCACTGGGAGGTGCTCTAGTACCGATTCGATCGAGTAAGCACGAATTACAAGACAGAGAGAAGAGTTGGTAAGCTTGCAGAATTAACTATAAAAAAAGACAGGTTTCAGGAGAACAAGGGAAAAACTCTGTGAAGTAGAGGCGAGTTCGGACAGGTTTGAGGGGAACGAAGGAAAAGCTGTCAGGACAAGAGGAAAGTTCGGACAGCTTTGAAGGGAACGAAGTAAAAGCTGTCAGAAGTAGAGCCAAGTTCGGACAGGTTTGAGAGGAAACGAACAAAAGCTGTCAGAAGTAAGGGCGACTTCGGACAGGTTTGATGTTGAAAGAGGAAAAGCTGTCAGAAGTAAGGGCAACTTCGGACAGGTTTGATGGTGGAAGAGGAAAACCTGTCCGAACTAAGGGCAACTTCGGACAGGTTTGGTGTTGAAAGAGCAAAAGCTGTCAGAAGTAGAGCCAAGTTCGGACAGGTTTGATGGGAACAGAGCAAAAGCTGTCAGAAGTAAAGCCAAGTACAAAAAAGTCTCATAAAACACCACACACAAAACATCATTAAAAAACAGCCGAACAAAATGTTCGGCTGTTAGCTTAAAAATATGCAATCTTACAACGCCCAGTCTCCATTACGGAACACTGGCTCAGCATTTCCATCAGCAGTGATGCCGTCGATGTCCATTTTATCGGAACCAATCATGAAGTCGACGTGCGTGATGCTTTCGTTCAGGCCGTTTTCAGCTAGTTGTTCTGAAGACATTGTCTTGCCGCCTTCTACGCAGAATGCATAAGCACTGCCGATTGCGAAGTGGTTTGACGCGTTTTCATCAAACAAAGTGTTGAAGAACAATACATTTGATTGAGAAATTGGCGAGTTGAAAGGTACAAGAGCAACTTCACCAAGATAGTGTGAGCCTTCATCTGTCGCCACAAGCTGCTTGAGGATTTCTTCGCCTTCTTCTGCTTCGACGCCGACGATTTTTCCATTTTCAAAAGTAAGCTTGAAGTTGTCGATGATGTTACCGCCGTAGCTAAGTGGCTTTGTGCTTGATACATAGCCATTTACACCAGTTTTCAACGGTACAGAGAAGACTTCTTCAGTCGGCATGTTTGCCATGAACTCGTTGCCTTGCTCGTTCACGCTGCCAGCGCCAACCCAGATGTGCTTTTCAGGAAGCTCGACAGTCAGGTCTGTACCTGGTGCTTTATAGTGAAGCTTCTTGTAGCGCTTGCCGTTAAGGTAATCAACCTTTTCATGAAGGGAAGCGTCATGCTCTTTCCAAGCTGCGACCGGATCAGCAGTATCCACGCGAACAGCTTTAAAGATAGCATCCCAAAGCTTCTGTACAGCTGATTCAGAAGTATCCTCAGGGAACACCATTTTTGCCCATCCTTCAGAAGGAACGGCAATGACTGTCCAGCTAACTTTATCTGATTGTATGTATTTGCGATATTTTGAAAGTGCCGTTCCAGCAGCTTTCTGGAAGTTTGCAATGCGTTCAGATTTCACGCCTTTCAACAAGTCAGGACTTGAAGAAACGATTGACATGAATGCCGCACCGTTCTCTGCAAGATCCTCAACCTCGCGTGCACGCCATTCAGGATACTCGTTGAAAGCCTCATCAGGTGCAAGGTCATATTTTGTTCTGTTAACAGTGTCATCATTCCAGTTTACAACGACGTTTTTAGCGCCGGCTTCGTAAGCCTTTTTCACAACAAGACGGACAAACTCAGCGGAATCAAGCATTGTATTGATGACAAGCGTCTGGTCCTTCTGGATGTTAACGCCAACCTTGACAGCAAGGTCTGCATATTTTTCTAAATTCGTTTTGAAATCACTCATCTATTTCGCCCCTTTTCTGAATCTTCTTTTATATTGTAACGATTTTATAGGAAAAAAGAAACTTAAGTCATTCGACTTAACTAGACATTGGGAAGGCTTCCTTTCTGTCTAAAATTGCTAGCCTATCAAACTGGCATCCTGGCAGCAGCGTAGGGTAAAATAGAGCGGTATACAAAAGGGGTATAGGAGGATTTTTTTACATGAAATTTGATGTTGTCTTGTTGCGGCTATCCGCGATTTACGCTTTCGTTGGCGCATTCATGGGCTCTCATATGGCAGGTGCCGGGGACTATGCAATCCGTCCAGTCCATGCGCATATTTTGGTTGTCGGCTGGCTGAGTCTGTTTGCATTCTCAAGTTACTACCGTTCCTACGAGGTGCCCAAAACTTCAAAACTAGCATTATTCCATGTCTGGACAGCAATCATTGGAAGCTTCGGCTTGACCTTGGGCATGTGGCTTTATAACGTGAAGCCATTCCCGCTGCCAGAAACATTCACAATGGTGTTTTATATCGTCGGCGGATCCACTTTGCTGCTAAGCTTCCTGCTATTTGTTTTCATGACCTTCAAATATAGCGATGCAAAGGTAAAATAATAGAGAAAAATCCATGCAGAATTAGATTCTGCATGGATTTTTTGTCCGCTGGGATAAGTTTTTAAAATATATGGACCACTTTTAGCATCCTATCAGCGTCACTTCATTAATTTATTGGTGAAAATATAAATAATTCGACCACATTTTCAAAAAATTCAACCATATCTTCAATTAATTCAACCACATTTCAAATTATTTCGACCAACTCTTTAAATTGCCCCCTTAAACCCCCACTGCCTTCCTATTCTCATACATCCGGAACATCACCCAGAACAGTACCGCGCTTAAAACGGCGAGAATGCTGAGAATGGTGAACGTCCAGCCGTAGCCGATCCAGACGGTGAGCGGAATGCTGATTGGTGCAATCGTCCTGCCTATCGTATATCGTAATGAAGCGGCCGCAAAATACTGGCCACGCATTTGCTCAGGTGCCAGGTTGGAAATGAAGGTTTGCTGCAAACCTGCAGTCATCAGTTCAGCCAAGGTGAACACAGCCATTGCTGCAATCAGTCCCCAAATCCAGTTTGTCGCGCCAAACATTAATATCGCCACGGCATAAATGAGTGATGACAAAACAAACACATTCCGTTCTCGGAAACGGGTCACCCATCTTGTTACAACGACAGTAAAGAGGGCAACCAGCAAGCCATTTTCAGATAGAATCAAGCCAAAAGCCTGCTCGCCATTAACGGTGAATACCTTGCTGCCGAGTTCGAGCACGGTTTGATTATGCACCGTATCCTTTGTGTAAACAGGGAATAACAGATCAAGCTGCATGAATGTTTGTGCCGCTAAAATCCCTGCAATGATGAACATGAGAAAAATCTTATCCTGGACAATTACCTTGTAATCGGCAATCTGATCCATAAGGAAGCTATACCATTTTCCATTCTCTGCACGTGCCTGCCTGGCTGAAGCAGGCACCGT
This sequence comes from Mesobacillus selenatarsenatis SF-1, assembly GCF_000813125.1. Taxonomy (GTDB): domain Bacteria; phylum Bacillota; class Bacilli; order Bacillales; family Cytobacillaceae; genus Mesobacillus; species Mesobacillus selenatarsenatis. The sequence continues at coordinate 6,604 of NZ_BASE01000013.1, read as the reverse complement.
TTCACGCGTCCATTTTGCGAGTACAAGCGCAAGCAGGATGGAGATAATCGCTACTGCTATCATCAATTCAAACCGATATTTTACATAAAAAATCGCTCCGAGAATCGGGCCGACAACAACGGCAATATTGATCTGCGTATAAAAAATCGCGAATACACTGCTGCGGTCTTTTTCCGGGACCACGTCCGCAACCATCGCCTGGCTGGCCGGCCAGTAAATGGAGCCGAACATCCCGACGAGCGTAAAGCAGATGAACCCAAGCAGCGGCGAGGTGAACCATGGTGAAACCGCGTAAGCAAAAACAAGGAAGGCAATTCCCTGGCCAAAAGCTGAAATCACCATCATCCGTTTGCGCCCGAACCGGTCAGCGGTATATCCGCCCATCAAATTGGCGAATACCGAAAAGACCTGGGATAAGACGAGCAGGAAACCCGCGTTGCCCTTTCCGAAACTTTCGGCAAAATATATCGTCAAAAACGGGAAAAACATCCAAAATGTTATATTCATTAAAGCTTCGCCAAACAAGCGAATCTTCAAGTTGCGATCCCAATCCCTTATCCTCATGGTGCTTCTCCTTCATAACGCTTAAATAATAACCAACGAATATCATACTACTTCAAAGGAATTTTTTCCAAGATAAATTCAATCATCATCGCAAATGAAAAAGCGGCACACAATGGCCGCTTTTGTCACAACTATTTTAATCCTTATCCTCCATCGCAGCTTTCAGCAAGTCTCCGAGACTGGTGCCGAAGTTTTCCTGGGATGGTGAGTATTTTTCCTTCAACTTGCGCTCCTCACGTTTGGATACGCCTTTTTTCTTCTTATCTTCGGCCTTTTCAACAACATTGCAGCGGCGGCACTGAAAGTATGCGCCTGCTTTGCCGTTGTGGATTTCCATCCGTTTGTGGCACTGTGGACAGCGTCTTTGCGAAAGCTTAGGGTCCTTATGTTTGCGGAAGCTGCACTCGGGGCTTGAGCAGACGAGGATGCGTCCTTCCTTTGTCTTGCGCTCCTTCATGAATTCACCGCATTCAGGGCATTTTGATCCTGTAAGGTTATGGGCGCGGTAGGTTTTGTCGCTCGTCTTGATTTCGGATACAAGGCGGGCTGTCTGTTCACGGATCCGTTTCTTGAAAGCTTTCGGTTCCCCTTTGCCGCGGGCGATCTCTTCAAGTTCCTTTTCCCATTTTGCCGTCAATTCAGGGGAAGTCAGTTCATCATTCACCAGGTCGATGAGCTGCTTGCCCTTCTTCGTAGGATACAGGCGGCCGTTCTGACGTTCCACTACCTCAGACGAGATTATACGCTCAATGATTTCAGCCCGCGTTGCCGGAGTGCCGAGGCCGAATTTCTCCATTTTTGCAAGGATATCCGATTCAGACAAACGAAGCGGCGGTTCGGTCATTTTTTTATTCATGTTAACCTGGCCGACTGAATAGCTCTTGCCTTTTTCTAGATGGCCCAAAGACTGTGTACCTGCATCATCCTCGTCTTTTCCGAGCACCTTTTTAAAACCGAGCTCAAGAATATTCGTTTCCCGAGCTGACAGTGATTCTCCCTCGACATCGAAGTTGGCATGAACCACTTCATACTGATAAGCCGGGTAAAATAAAGCCAGGAATCGGCGGACAATTAAATCGTACAGCTTCCGTTCATCAGGTGACAGATCAGCGAGATGAAGTCGCTCCTCTGTGGGGATGATCGCATGGTGGTCAGTGACTTTCTCATTATTGAATACCTTGCGTGTCTGAACTTTGCCTTTCTGTGCAAGCGCCGGCTTTGCTTCATCACGATAACCAGACATGATGCCCTGCAGACGGTCAGCCATTGTCGCTTCCATATCGGTCGTCAAATAGCGCGAGTCCGTTCGTGGATATGTGACAAGCTTATGCTGTTCATACAATCCCTGCAGGACATTGGATGTTTTCTTGGCAGAGAAGCCGAAACGCTTATTGGCGTCACGCTGAAGTTCTGTCAGGTCATAAGGAAGCGGCTGGGGTTCCGACTTTTGCTTGCGGTCCAGCGATTTCAAAATAGCTTTCTTATTGAACAGTTTCTTTTGAATTTGTTCTGCTTTTTCTTTAGAAAAAATCCGTTTCTCGCCTTTAAGCTCCCATTCGGCATTCAATGAGCCGACCTTTGCCTGGATGGTCCAGTATTCCTTTGGCACGAACTTGTTAATTTCATCCTCGCGTTCGAGGACCATCGCGAGTGTTGGTGTTTGGACACGTCCGGCAGAAAGAGGGTCCTTGAATTTCGTTGTCAAAGCCCTGGAAACATTCAAGCCGATCAGCCAGTCAGCTTCAGCGCGGCATACAGCTGATTCATACAGATCTTCAAACTGCTTGCCAGGCTTAAGATTTTTAAAACCGTCCTTGATGGCACGGTCCGTCTGGGAGGAAATCCACAGTCGCTTGATTGGTTTCTTCCAATTGATGCGCTGGAGAATCCATCTGGCAACAAGCTCACCCTCACGCCCGGCATCAGTCGCGATGATGAATTCTCCAACATCCTTACGTTCAGCCAGATGCTCAATTGCCTTGAATTGATGGCTCGTCTGCTTGATCACCTTCAATCCCATTTTATCGGGTATGATTGGTAGCTCTTCAAGCTTCCATACCTTATATTTTGGGTCATAATTCTCGGGCATTTTCAATTCAATCAAGTGGCCGAGCGCCCAGGTGACGATATATTGATTTCCTTCAAAATAGCTTTTATGAGTTTTATTGCAGCCAAGTACACGCGCAAGCTCGCGGGCAACACTTGGTTTTTCTGCAAGTACTAATGATTTCATGATTGCTCCTTTCAAAACAAAACAAATTTACGTATGCTTTACTTAGTATAAAGGAAAAAAACGTTTTTTTGTAATGGGGGAGAGCATGAGCGATTATATAAAAGAAATCCGCGCACTTATCGGCAGCAGGCCATTCATCCTGGTTGGTTCCGCTGTGCTTGTTTTTAATAGGGAATATGAAGTACTGCTGCAGCTTCGTTCAGATACAGGCAAATGGGGGATTCCTGGAGGGGCGATGGAACCTGGCGAAAGCTTTGAGGAAACTGCGCGCAGGGAATTGTTCGAGGAAACAGGCCTTCTTTTAAAAAGGTTGAAGTTTTTAGATGTGGCTGCCGGAGAAGAGTACTATTTCCAATACCCTAATGGTGATGAAATTTATAATGCCATTGCTTTATATGCCTGTGAGGATTGGGAAGGGAATCTAAAGATGAATGATGGGGAGAGCAAAGAGCTGCGTTTTTTCCCATTAAACAACCTGCCTTACCTAACAGAAAGGCAAGAGCTGATTATTAACAAGTTAAAAGACAGCGGGTTCCTGCCTGAAATCAGGGAAATTAATCTCGAAGTCATCATGGAATGTGCTGAAGTGCTGGATCTCCAGAGGAAATCATACAGGATAGAAGCGGACCTGATTGTCACGGATGAAATCCCGCCGTTAAAAGAAACATTCGAGCACCTGCAGGATTGTGGCGAAACCTTCATTGGCTGTTACATTGAAGGCAGGCTCGCTGGGGCAATCTCTTTTAAAAAAGAAGGGGAAGTAATCGATATCTATCGTATGATGGTTCACCCTGAATTTTTCCGCAGAGGAATTGCCCAAAAGCTAATTGCTCAATTAGAACAGATTGGATACTCTGAAATGATTGTCTCAACCGGGGCAGCGAACACTCCGGCTGTGAAGCTTTATGAAAAACTCGACTTCGAACGACAGGAAGACTCCGTGGTGGGTAATGGACTTGTACTTGCCAATTTTAAAAAACGACAGATTTAAAGTTGAATTACAATTTTGGGTTCGAAAAAACGAAACAACGTCCATTCAGCTACAGCATAAAAAAGGGCCTGGCGCTTAGCCTGGCCCTTACGATATTATTCTTTTACATAAACAGCTGTGCCTGTAGCAATGCACATCATCATGCCTTCCCTTAATGTTTCGAAATCAAGGTCGACACCGATCACGGCATTAGCGCCCATTCGGCGAGCCTTGTCTTCCATTTCGCGAATCGCGATTTCCCGGCCTTCTGCCAGTTTGTTTTCATAAGCCGAACTCCTGCCTCCGATTACATCAGTAACACTTGCCAGAAAGTCGCGTACCACATTAGCGCCCATAATTGCTTCCCCGGAGACTATTCCTAGATATTTCTCAACTTCCTTTCCCTGCAAAGTCGAAGTTGTAGTTACGATCATATTAATATTCCTCCCTCGATTTTTATGTCCGGCTGTGTAAAAGCTGTGTATAACTACATATACGATTCCCTTTGGAAAAAGTTTCAATCAAAAAAAGAACCCGGCGATTATGCGCCAGGTCCTGCAATATTTAAACTTCGTCTTCCTCTACACGATTTTTGAACGCCTCCTGGACGACGAGGAATTCCTCATCTTCCTGCGCTTCTGTCTCAGGTCGCTTTGCTTTCAGTGCACCTGAAGGCAGGTCGCCAGGATGGCCCTTTTTCTTGTGGTTGAACTCTTTGCCTCTGCTCATTCATGAACCCTCCTTTACTTTATAAAGTATAAGCTTTTGACACTTAGATTAGTGTCCAGCTCCAGCGCCTAGCCCCTCGAGACGCTTCGGTCCTGCCAATGAAGTCAAAGAACGACTTCAGAGTCAGGCCCTCCAGCGCTTGTCGGGGCTTACCAAGGCGCTTCCGCTTTTCTTATCCAAAGTAGTTTTTCCTGATGGAACCTGAAATATAAAAAATCAACTGCATATGATTGTAAAGAAGAAATTTCACTAATGAAAGGGATGCTGAAATGGACGATAAATTGTACGCTCAAGATTTGGTTGATTGCCCGACTGTTTTTTGTGCGAACCGTGATGACCGGGCTCCGCTATTTACAGCGGAAGCATTGATGAATGGTGATATTAAAAAGATCAACCTTGAGGATTATCGGGGACAGTGGGTCATTTTATTTTTCTACCCAAGTGATTTTACCTTTGTCTGACCTACAGAGCTGGCGGCGGTCGCCGCTGTTTATCCTTATATAAAATCACTGGGTGCTGAGTTACTGGCAATCAGCACGGACAGCGTATATTCGCACAAGGTTTTTAAGGAAACTTCTCCATCTTTGAAAAATGTCACCTATCCAATGGTAAGTGACAGGACACAGGTTATCAGCCGTGCTTACCGTGTACTTGATGAAACGACAGGTGCCTGCTTCAGGACATCGGTTTTCATCGATCCAGAGGGCATTATCAGGGCAAAGCTTACTTATCCCGGGAATGTCGGCCGTAATCTTCCCGAGCACGTAAGGATGTTGCATGCTTTCGAATATGCCAAGCAAACAGGTAAAGGAGTGCCGGCGAACTGGGTGCCCGGCCAGCAAGGAGTCAGTACAGACCCATCAAATATAGGGAATATTTAATGCTAGCAGGTCCTATTAAACAGGGCCTGTTTTTATGTCCAACTCCAGCGCCTGTCGGGGCTGACCAAGTCGCTTACGCTTTTCTTATTTGTCTGTGACCAGCATCACACATCAAGGATGAAATTGTCACAAATTATCTACATAAATCTTCGATATCACTCACAAAGTTTTTTTAAAATAGAATTATCAGTATGTTAATTTTTTCACAAACTAAAAATTTGGGAGGAACCGAAGATGGAAGAGGTCCTGATATTAAGCCGGATCCAGTTTGCGGTTACAGTGTTTTATCATTTTTTATTTGTTCCATTAACGATTGGTTTGGTCATTCTCGTCGCCATCATGGAGACAAAGTATGCACGCACCCTTGATCCAACGTATAAGCGGATGGCGGATTATTGGGGAAAACTGTTTGCCATCAACTTTGTGCTGGGCGTGATTACCGGCATTACGATGGAATTCCAATTTGGCACGAACTGGTCTGAGTACTCAAAGTATATGGGAGATATTTTCGGATCGCCGCTTGCGATAGAAGCACTGGTCGCTTTTTTTCTTGAATCGACCTTCATGGGCATCTGGCTGTTCGGCAAAGATAAGTTTTCTCCGAAGCTGCGGGCGATTTCGATTTGGATGGTGGCCCTCGGCACGAATATTTCGGCGCTATGGATTATCACAGCAAATGGTTTCATGCAAAATCCAGTTGGTTATGTCCTGAACAATGGCCGTGTTGAGTTGAGAAGCTTTTCAGAGCTTGTCACCAATCCGTATGCCTGGTATATGTTCGTACATACAGTTGTGAGTGCTTATATTGTCGGGGCATTCTTCATGATGGCAATCAGTGCTTATCATCTGCTAAGGAAAAACGAAACAGCATTTTATAAAAAGTCATTTAAGTACGGTCTCGCGATGGCGTTGTTTTCGGCAACTTTGACACCATTCATCGGCCACCAGTCCGGTGTGTTCGCAGCTAAGATGCAGCCGGCAAAAGGCGCAGCGATGGAGGCGGTCTGGGAAACACAAAAGGACATGCCATTCTATCTAATCCAGATTCCCGACCAGGAAAACGAGCGTAATGCTTTTGAGGCCATCAGCATACCGAAGCTGGGCAGCTTCTTCTATACAAACTCCTTTGATGGAGAAGTCACTGGTTTGAAGGATATTCCTAAGGATGAACGCCCGAACGTGGAACTGGTCTTTTACGCCTTCAGGGTCATGGTGGCACTAGGAGTC
>NZ_BASE01000014.1 GCF_000813125.1 Mesobacillus selenatarsenatis SF-1 | reverse complement strand
GGAGCTATGAGATGGATAGAGCAATTCGCTTATTTAAAAATTTCTTGATTGAAAGAGAAGAAAATGTAACAACCAATATATTAAATTCAATTGATAAAAATCAGCCAGAAGCGTACATCAAATTAACACACCAAACAAAAGTCAATTTATATAAAGAACAAATAAAAGAACTAATTCATTTGCTAGAAAGTTTTTTAATAGGGCAATCAGATGACGAGAGAATTAACGATTGGGGGAAACGGGTGAGTGAAGATAAAGTGCGATTAGGTCTTTCGCTTAGTCAATCAGTTCACCATTTTCATAGTATCCGCGGTGCATTGTGGGAAGAACTCTCTGATTTGGCAGATAAAACGATTGATCTTGGTGCGGGGGAAAGCTTAAGCGTTGGCAATCTCATTAACGACTTCATTGACAATCTGATCCTCACTTTCACGAATTCCTATACTGGACTGGCCAATAAGCGCCTCAGAGCACAGCAGGAGGTCATTGATGAACTAAGTACACCTGTCATTTCCATTGTTGATGGATTGGCCGTTCTGCCGATCATTGGCGATATTGATACTCATAGAGCAAGAATTTTGATGGAGCATACTCTGCGTGAAACGAATAATAAAGAAGTTGACTGCCTGATCATGGATCTTTCTGGTGTTTTCATAGTTGATACAATGGTCGCGCAAGAGCTTTTCAAAATAATAGACAGCCTTAAACTTACTGGAGTGGACGTGAACCTGACAGGAATGAGGCCTGAATTGGCACACTCAGTCGTTACTCTTGGCATCAATTTCGATAACGTCAAAATGTATAACAATCTGGGACAGGCACTAAAGGCCTTTGGGATCGTCCGAAAATAGTAAAGCGCAATCATATTGTTTAGCAGGAAAGCGAAGCGACTGGAACGGTAAATCGACAGCCCAATATAACAGAGCCCTTAGGCTAAAAAAGCCGTCAAACCTTATCAAGGTTTGACGGCTAATTTTTTTGCTGTTAACAGATATTAAAGCCACTTGATTTTCGGCTCGGTTTTCTTGCGGATTCTCTCAATATTAGCCCTGTGCCTGTAAATAACGAAGGTAGCCAGGACAGCGACAACCACAATCAGCGGAAGGTCCTGGGTAAACAGAGAGTAAATGAACGCTGCAATACCAGTTAGAATGGAAGAAAGAGAAACATACTTTGTTATGTACAAGCTGATGAAAAAGATAATGAGCATGAGTAAGAATAATAACGGTATGTACGCCAGTAAAACACCACCGGAAGTAGCGACCGCTTTGCCGCCTCGAAATCCTGCAAAAATAGGGTACATGTGTCCAATTACAGCAAATACCCCTACTAAAAGCATATGGAGCTCATCAGCATTCAAAAGTAAAGGCAGACTAGCTGCAAGAGTTCCTTTCAAGACGTCAGCAATACTTACTACTAAACCAGCTTTTACCCCCAATGTCCGGAATGTATTTGTACCGCCTAAATTCCCGCTCCCATGTTCCCGGATGTCTTTGCCATAAAATGCTTTTCCGATTATAAGTCCAGAAGGTATTGATCCAAGCAAGTAAGCTAGAATAATGATGATTGCGTTTAATGCCATGAAATATTCTCCTTTTAAGATTTTAAGGTTCTTTTATTTTACCATGTTCTTTTAAAAACTCCATGCAAATCTTGAACAAAACTGATTACGGACTTATGGCCAGCTAATTATATAGTATCTTTTCTATTTGCAATAAGATTAAAACCATAACAATTTCACTCATTAACCGGCCTATATTCCTTGCTTGCTAAGTTTATAACTTGTTGAATAAGTGAATAAGTAGGTATATTAATAAACCTTAAGGAGTCCTTCTAAATGAGGATTGGAAAGAGTTTGTCTAAGAGAAAACCGTTATTGATTTTAATCATGCTGGCATTAATAGTCATCGCCACCGCTGTCTATCATACGCACAAAGATCTCCCAAAAGGCCTATCGTATGAGGGAGAAATCCATAACGTCACGGATGTCCGCTTTTTATATGATTTAACCTATAAGGGGATAGATGGTGAAAAAAAGTATGAGCATGAAATATTCGATACGGTAATGAAAAGGATTGAGGAAGCGGAGGATTTCATCGTCCTGGATATGTTTTTATTCAATGGCTATTACAAAGAAGATATGGGTTATCCGGAAATAAGTGAATCTATCGGTGAAAAACTTATAGCCCAGAAGAAAAAGCATAAGGATCTAACAATTGTATTCATCACTGATGAAATTAATTTAACATATGGTTCCCATAAATCGGGAATCTTGAAGGAACTTCGTGATAATGACATAGAAGTTATTTTCACCAATCTAGATCCACTGAGGGATTCCAATCCATTATATACAGGTGTGTGGAGGGTGTTTTTCCAGTGGTTTGGGCAATCAGGAGAAGGCTGGATTCCAAATCCGATGGCAAAGAATGCTCCGGACGTGACGCTTCGTTCCTATCTGGAGCTTATGAACCTTAAGGCTAATCACCGGAAAGTGTTCGTCACTGAGAAAACTGCTATCGTGGCATCCGCGAATCCCCATGATGCAAGCGGGTTCCACTCAAATATAGCCTTTGAAACAAGCGGAGATATAATACGGGACATTCTAGAATCTGAGCAGGCAGTAATTGATTTCTCTGGAGGAGGAAGCCTTCCTGATTACACACCTGTAGAAGAGAAAGGGGCTATTAAGGTCCAGATTTTAACGGAAGGGAAAATACTCAAGCATCTCCAGAATGAACTGAAAAAGACAGGGAAGGGAGATCAAATTTGGATTGGTATGTTCTACTTGGCCGAAAGGAAGGTCATCGACGAAATCGACAAGGCAGCCGATCGGGGAGCGAAAATCAAAATTATACTAGATCCAAATACGAATGCGTTTGGCAATCAGAAATCGGGCCTACCCAACATTCCTGTTTCAGAAGAAATTATGGAATTTGGAAGCGATAATATCGAAATAAAATGGTATAATGCTGGCCAGGAGCAATATCATGCAAAAATGATATTCTTTGACCGTGGTAAAAACAGCGTGATACTCGGAGGTTCCGCCAACTTCACCAGAAGGAATCTCGATGATTTAAACCTTGAAACCAACATGAAGATAACAGCTTCATCTGACAGTCAAGTCATAAAAGATGTTGACCAGTATTTCAATAGGATTTGGAATAACGACGGAGCCAGATTCACGCTTGATTATGAAGAAAATAAGGACAAACTGACTCCCTTTAAATATATTATTTACTGGATTCAGAGGATATTATGGTTCACAAGCTATTAACGGAAAGGGCATCCTGAATTGGATGCCTTTTTTATTCGGTAGAAATCACTTCTTATTTACAACATCCTTAAGTACGATATTATTATAGGCGAAGGAAAAAGGCTGTCTCCTATAGAATTAGGATAAATATCCTCTCACTTATAAAAAATGAATTTAATTTCTGTAAATATTTATAACTATTACGCCAAGAAAATGGAGATTTTAAATGAAAACATTATTATCAGCCATACAGTGGATGGCATTTATTATTGCTGGTTCAATCGTTGCTCCAATTGCGATTGCAGATTTATTCCAATTGAATGATTTGGAGACGACAGGACTTGTTCAAAGGACGATGTTTGTATTGGGTATTTCCGGTCTATTGCAGGCCCTGATCGGGCATCGCATGCCAATTAACGAGGGGCCAGCAGGTCTTTGGTGGGGTGTTTTTACAATATATGCAGGGTTAAGTGCGACTCTGTTTTCATCAAACTTTGAAACTCTGCAGGCTTTAGAAGGAGCAATGATCATCAGCGGAATTGTATTCTTCCTGCTAAGCTTATTCAAGCTTATTGATAAACTGGCAAAGCTGTTTACACCCGTAGTGAGCGGGATTTATTTGCTCTTGCTCGTCATTCAATTAAGCGGCTCATTCCTTAATGGAATGGTGGGACTTGGTGGCGGAAGAACCGAGGTCAGTCTTCCAATCGCTATTTTCAGCATTTTCTTGGTTGGCATTACTTTCTATCTGACACGACATCAAATTAAATGGGTTAGCCAGTATGCAATTTTGATTGGCCTGGCCGCTGGCTGGGTGGCTTTTTCAATATTGGACCTAGGAAAAGCGTACGAAGGATACAAAGGAGCAGCAATTGCCATTCCGGAGGTTTTCGCTTTCGGGCAGCCCATCTTCGATTCAGGGTTAATCGTGACTTCCATCTTTATCACATTCCTGTTAATCACCAATATGCTAGCTAGCATAAGGGTTACTGGACAAGTTTTAAAAGATATGGGGTCTGAAAATGCTGATTTCCGCTATCGGGCCAGCGGTTTTACAGCCGGTATCAATCAGCTTCTTGGAGGGGTTTTCTCGGCGATTGGGTCTGTCCCCATCTCTGGTGCAGCTGGATTTATCGCAACAACTGGAATTATAAGAATTATGCCTTTTATCATAAGTTCATTGCTGATCATCGTTGCCAGCATGCTGCCGCATGTGATGTCATTGTTCGCGTCACTGCCTGCACCTGTTGGCTATTCAGTCACATTTGTTATATTCGTCAATATGATTGGGATTGCTTTTTCGGAATTCGACCGTGAGAACGATAAAAATAGGGTTCGGGTCGTCATTGGAACTTCGCTGCTGGCTGGTGTAGGAGCAATGTTTCTTCCAGGGGAAGCTTTCCGCAACGCACCGCCTGTCCTTGTATCCATCCTTAACAATGGTTTAATCCTAGGTACCTTGATTGCCGTTATCACTGACCAATTCACATTAATGAAGAAAAGAAGTATGGACAAACTAGAATCTCGTAGTTTATAAAACGGTTTTCATACATTATGGGTAGGCAGTTTGGTTTGAGTCTTCATAATTGTGAGATAAAATAAACTCAGGGTCATAATAATCCATAGGAGTGAGATAATATGGCAATTAAAAATCCAGGCCGGGAAGAAATCGGCCAAATCCTTAAGAAGGCAAAAAGGATTGCCGTTGTGGGATTGAGCGACAATCCACAGCGGACTTCCTATATGGTATCGGAGGCAATGCAATCAGCGGGATATGATATTATTCCTGTCAATCCAACTGTTGATGAGGTACTTGGAGTTAAAGCTGTTAAAACACTTAAAGAGATCGAAGGCCATGTGGATATCGTAAATGTTTTCCGCCGTTCGGAATACTTGATGGAGGTCGCGAAGGAATTTGCGGAAATTGATGCCGATGTCTTTTGGGCACAGTTAGGACTTGAAAATGAGGAGGCCTATAATTTCCTCAAAGAAAAAGGTTATACCGTAATCATGGACAGATGCATCAAGGTGGAACATGCTTTAACAAAATAATGTTTGCACGCGTGGGGACTTATGTTCTCACGCTTCTCTTTTGTTTCCGCATATAATCGGCCATAATGATAGGTATCCAAGTGGGTAAGGCAGGGATTTTGACATGGAATTATTAACCAAACAGCTAGCTCAAGAAATTGTAGACAGGACGATGGGGATCATCGGCAAAAATATCAATATAATGGATAACCAGGGGGTTATTATTGGATCAGGCGACAAAAAGCGCATTGATGATATCCATGATGGTGCAGTCATTGTGATCAAACAAGGGACCGGTTTTGAAATAACCGAAAATGAGGCATTAAGGCTCCATGGTGTAAAGCCAGGCATCAATTTGCCCATTTATTTTGATGGGAAAATGCTGGGCGTTATAGGAATTACTGGTTCCCCCGATGAAATTAGAAACTTCGGAGAACTTGTACGCATGGCTGCTGAGCTTAGCCTTCAGCAGGCAGTATTGATAAATGAAATACAATGGGATCAGAGGCTTAAAGAGGAGCTTGTCAGCCAAATCATTCATTATGAAGGCAAACATGACCCGCTTTTCCTGGGAAGGGCAATGCGTCTGGGAATTGATCTGGAACTGGCCCGGGCAGCTATTGTCATCATGACTTCGGACCGTAAGAGAACATTCTCATACTTAAAAAGCCGACTGCAAAAAGAAGACCTGTTACTGATGCAGCATGAAAGGATTGTTATTTTAAAAGGGGTTCCTCCGATCAACATTGATCATTACCTAAAAAAGATAACAGAAGGATGGCTTAATGGGGTAAGAAAGAGTGGGAACATCGAGGTGAAAATTGGCGTTGGTCAATACCATGAAGGATTGTCAGGATTTACAAAGTCCTACCGCCAGGCGGTGTACACACTAAAATCCGGCCTGAAATTGACGCCCCAAAAAGACATTTTCATGTATGAAGACTATTATCTCCCAGTATTTCTGTTAAATTCTTCAAAAACTGGCCTGACGGAAGATTTACAGCCTTTCTATAATTCATTAAAAGAAAAGGATGTAAAGGGAGAGCTCACAGAATCGTTAAGAGCGTTTATCGAAACAAACGGAGACATGAACAAGGCTGCGCAAGAATTGTTTGTACATCGTAATACGCTTCGATACCGTCTTGATAAAATTACAGAAATAACCGGAAAGGATCCCCGCAAAACGACTGACCTCCTTCATTTGTATTTATCGTTTCTAAATAATGAACTAGAATGAAATTGTGCAAATGCACAAAAGATCTGTTGTATTACAGGTCTTTTTTTGATGGTTTGACTAATGTAAATAAATAAGACAGCGCTTACAATGGAGTTACAAAATGATTTATAGGAGGCATCACGATGGATATTCAAGTAAGCGCTTTCGGCGCAATCGTTGCACTTATTGTAGCTATTTTCCTTATTTTAAAGAAAGTTTCACCAGCATATGGAATGATCGCCGGAGCCTTGATCGGAGGACTTGTAGGCGGAGTGGATGTTACGAATACTGTTGCCTTAATGATGGAAGGTGCGAAAGGAATTATACCCGCAGTTTTAAGAATCCTGGCTGCTGGTGTCCTTGCTGGTGTCTTGATTGAATCGGGTGCTGCTGCAGTAATCGCAGAAACAATCGTTAAAAAGGTCGGCGAGACGCGAGCACTGCTTGCACTTGCGATCGCAACAATGATCCTTACTACTGTTGGGGTATTTGTTGATGTTGCTGTTATCACTGTTGCGCCGATTGCACTTGCAATCGCAAATAGAGCTGGTATTTCCAAAACAGCTATCCTGCTTGCGATGATTGGTGGCGGTAAGGCTGGCAATATCATGTCGCCGAATCCGAATGCAATAGCAGCAGCAGATGCTTTCCAAATTCCATTGACTTCTGTCATGGCTGCTGGAATCATCCCCGCTATTTTCGGGTTGACTGTCACTTATATTTTGGCTAAGAAGCTAGTTAATAAAGGCTCTAACGTTACGGCTCAGGAAAGTGAAACAACAGTTCAAGGGAAACTTCCATTAATTGTCCCAGCGATTGTCGCGCCATTGGTGACAATCATCCTGCTTGCACTTCGACCTTTGTTTGATATAAACATCGATCCAATGATCGCCTTGCCTGCAGGAGGGATTGCCGGAGCTCTTGCAATGGGCCGAATCCGACATATCAATGACTATGCAGTGGCAGGTCTCGGCAAAATGTCTGGTGTAGCTATTATGCTCCTTGGTACAGGTACACTTGCGGGAATCATCGCTAATTCAGGTTTAAAGGATGTCCTGATTAACAGCCTGGATGCACTTGGTCTTCCAGCATTTGTTCTTGCCCCTGTATCTGGTATTTTCATGTCGGCTGCTACTGCTTCGACAACAGCAGGAACAGCAGTTGCTTCCCAGGTATTCGGATCAACGATTCTTGAAATGGGTGTCACTGCATTAGCAGGTGCTGCAATGGTTCACGCTGGTGCAACTGTACTTGACCATCTTCCACACGGAAGCTTCTTCCACGCAACAGGCGGAAGTGTCAACATGGAAATCAAAGAACGTTTAAAATTGATTCCTTACGAAACAGCTGTCGGTTTGACGCTTGCAATCGTATCGACACTAATCTTTGGTATCTTCAAGTTTTTCGGTTAAGTAAAATGGGTCTGGATTTTCTATGAAGGCCGGACCTTTCACTTCAGTGTAATAATACTCCAGTATTCAATGAGAGGAGAAAACGAGCATGAAAATTGTAATAGCACCTGATTCTTTTAAAGAAAGCCTTACCGCGCTTGAGGCCGCTACAGCGATCGAAAATGGCATGAAAAAAATCCTCCCAGAAGCAAGCTTCGTAAAGGTACCTATGGCAGATGGAGGCGAAGGAACCGTTCAATCCCTCGTTGATGCAACAGGAGGGAAGATTATCACTAAAACAGTAACAGGACCGCTTGGTACTCCGGTTGAAGCATTTTTCGGAATTTTAGGCGATGAAAAGACCGCGGTCATAGAGATGGCTGCCGCATCCGGACTCCATCTTGTACCTCCTGGAGAGAGAAACCCGCTGATTACTACAACCCGGGGGACAGGTGAATTGATCGCCGCGGCTCTGGACTATGGTGTTGAACATATCATCATCGGGATAGGTGGCAGTGCCACGAATGATGGAGGAGCTGGCATGGCAAGAGCCCTTGGCATCATGCTTCTTGATACTAATGGGATAGAAATTGGTGAGGGCGGAGGGGCATTAAGTTCGCTTGCTGCGGTTAACATAGCTGGAATAGATAATCGGTTGGAACAGGTAAAAATTGATGTAGCATGCGATGTAGATAATCCGTTAACAGGTATGAGGGGCGCATCACATATTTTCGGACCGCAAAAAGGGGCAACTCAAGAAATGGTTGAAGTATTGGACAACAACCTTCACCATTTCGCTGATATTATTCGTACCGATCTTGGCAAGGATATTGAACATGTTTCAGGCGCTGGCGCTGCAGGAGGACTTGGTGGTGGATTGATGGCATTCCTGTCTGCCGAGTTAAAAAGAGGCGTTGACATTGTTCTGGAGGCAACCAAGCTTGAAACCCATCTATTAAATGCCGATTTTGTGATTACAGGAGAGGGCAAGATTGATGGCCAGACAATTTTCGGTAAAACCCCGATCGGCGTTGCCAGGACAGCGAAACGACAAAATGTTCCGGTCATCGCGATCGCGGGTAATGTAGCATCAGACAGTGAGGTAGTACACGAACATGGAATCGACGCGGTATTCAGCATAGTACCAGGTGTCATTGCTTTAGAAGACGCGTTCGAAAACGCCAGTAAGTATGTTGAAAGAATTGCCGCAAACATCGCATCCGTAATCAAACTTGGCAAGTAATTATTTGTAAAAACTATGAAAAAACCGCGTGCTGCAAATCAGCATCGCGGTTTTTTATGTTTAAAAAGGTTAGAATTCGAATAAATATATATAAGATATATGTAGAAAATAAAAAAGCACCTTAAAGGTGGTATTAGGTAAAAGGTATTTGTAATAAAAATAGCTACATAGTAAAATGAAAGTTGGAAATGTTTAACTATAGTTAATACA
>NZ_BASE01000015.1 GCF_000813125.1 Mesobacillus selenatarsenatis SF-1 | reverse complement strand
TGCATTACCCGTAAGTTAGCCGCACAGGCAATAACGGTAAAAGCAGAAGTCCAGAAACAGCGTGAGGAGGGGAAGCGGCAAAACCGATTGGCCGGGAGCTGGAGGTCTAAATTTTCGGTATACCGCTTGATAATCGTGAATGAACAACTAAAGCAACCAGTAACAGCAGTTAAAGGGATTGGCAATGAAATGGCGGATACTCTGGCAGATATGCAAATCAGGACTGTCGGTGACTTGCTTGAATACTTCCCGTACCGTTACGAGGATTTTCGCCTAAAGGACTTGGCTGAAGTCAAGCATGAAGAGAGGGTCACGGTTGAGGGGAAAGTTCACAGTGAACCTTCTGTTGTTTATTATGGCCGTAAAAAAAACCGTCTTACAGTCAGGCTGCTTGTAGGCCGGTACTTAATCATTGCCAATTTCTTTAACCAGCCGTATTTAAAACAGAAAATTGCTGTCGGAGAAACCATTACTGTTACCGGGAAATGGGATCAGCACAGGCAGACAATCACCGCCACTCAAATGGCGGTGGGAGAGCAAACGACAAGCCAGGATTTTGAACCTGTGTATGCTGTGAAAGGGAAAATGACCGTAAAAACGATCAGAAGGCTGATCAAGCAAGCATTTTCACAATTCGGCCATGAAATAACCGAAATACTCCCAAACGATCTTCTGCAGAAATATAAGTTGATTAACCGAAGAGATGCATTAAGGATTATGCATTTTCCATCAGGGTCTGATGAAATGAAGCAGGCGAGAAGAAGATTTGTTTACGAGGAGTTTCTCTTATTCCAGCTTAAAATGCAGTCATTGAGGAAGCTGGAACGTGAACAGAGTCCGGGAATTTCCATTTCATATGAATTGGACAACCTAAAGGCGTTCATCACAGGACTGCCTTTTCCATTAACAGGGGCACAAAAACGAGTGGTAAATGAAATCCTTGGTGATATGAAGTCCCCTTACCGAATGAATCGTCTCCTTCAAGGGGATGTGGGTTCAGGTAAAACAGTAGTTGCTGCGATAGCTCTCTATGCAGCAAAGTCCGCTGGTTATCAAGGTGCATTAATGGTCCCGACCGAAATCCTGGCTGAACAGCACTCGCAGTCACTGACACAGTTGCTTCAGCCGTTTGGAATAACAGTTGCTTTGCTGACCAGCTCTGTTAAAGGCAAGCGAAGAAGAGAGATGCTCGAACAGCTTAAACTTGGTGAAATTGACGTATTGATTGGGACACATGCTTTGATTCAGGATGAAGTGGATTTTCAAAACCTTGGTCTCGTCATCACGGACGAACAACACCGTTTTGGCGTTGAACAAAGACGGGTTCTTCGGGAAAAAGGGGAAAGCCCTGATGTTCTGTTCATGACTGCGACTCCAATACCAAGAACTCTGGCAATTACTGTATTCGGTGAAATGGATGTCTCTGTGATCGATGAAATGCCTGCTGGTCGTAAAACGATCGAAACATATTGGGCCAAACATGAAATGCTTGAGCGAGTACTAGCCTTCATGGAGAAAGAACTCGCAAAAGGAAGACAGGCCTATGTGATTTGTCCCCTTATTGAGGAGTCTGATAAGCTGGACGTCCAGAATGCAATCGATGTCCATAGTACTTTGAGCTTCTATTTTAAAGACCGTTTCAAGGTCGGGCTTATGCACGGACGTCTCCATTCAGATGAGAAAGACGAAGTCATGAAAGCTTTTAGTGACAATGAGGTACAGGTCCTCGTTTCGACTACAGTCGTCGAGGTAGGAGTCAATGTCCCGAATGCGACTGTCATGCTCATTTATGATGCGGAGAGATTTGGTCTCGCGCAGCTTCATCAATTAAGAGGCAGAGTCGGCCGTGGCAGTGACCAATCGTACTGTATATTGCTTGCAGATCCTAAAAGCGAAGTCGGGAAAGAGCGAATGAAAATAATGTCCGAAACGAATGATGGGTTTGTTCTTAGTGAAAAGGATTTAGAGCTGCGGGGTCCAGGTGATTTCTTTGGTAAAAAACAAAGCGGACTGCCGGAATTCAAGGTCGCAGATATGGTCCATGATTACCGTGCGTTAGAAACAGCAAGGAATGACGCTACCTTACTGGTCCAGTCAGAAGCTTTCTGGCAGAGTGAAAAATATCGATTATTGCGGGAGTATCTAGCGGAAACAGGTGCACTTGCCAATGAAAAACTGGATTGACCTGACTGAATCTATTTACTATTACAAGATTCATAGCATGGACGGAAGCAGATTCAGTTGTGAGTCTGCTTTCGTTATTTGAGGTATATTTTCTTCTTGCAATCTTTTTTTATAATATATATACTACTATTAGTACCTAGTCTTAATAGCTCGGGCGGTGTTATTTTAATGAGACGCAATAAAAGAGAACGGCAGTCAATGCTGACTGAGACGATAAAAGAAAACCCGTTTATAACGGATGAGGAGCTGGCTGAAAAATTTACTGTCAGCATCCAGACTATAAGGTTGGATAGACTAGAATTATCTATCCCCGAACTAAGGGAAAGAATTAAGAATGTGGCGGAAAAACGTTTCGAAGATGAAGTCCGTTCATTGCCGCTTGAAGAAGTAATTGGAGAAATCATAGATATCGAACTTGACCAAAGTGCTATATCAATACTTGATATAAAAAGCGAACATGTATTTAGACGAAATAAAATCGCCAGGGGGCACCATTTATTTGCGCAGGCGAATTCATTGGCGGTTGCAGTCATTAATGATGAATTGGCATTGACAGCTAAAGCGAATATCCAATTCACAAGATCGGTAAAAGAAGGTGAACGGGTAATAGCCAAAGCGAGAGTCGAAAAAATCGATGATGACAATGGCCGGACCCATGTAGAAGTGAAAAGTTATGTGAACAATGAGCTTGTTTTTAAAGGTGAATTTGAAATGTACCGTTCTAAAAATGAAAAGTAAGGGATGAAATGCGATGAGGCTAGCAGTAGATGCGATGGGCGGAGACAATGCACCAAAAGAAATCGTCCTCGGAGCAATGAAAGCAGTAGAAAAATATAATGACATACATATCGTGCTTATCGGCGACGAGAGTAAAATCAGGGAGCATCTGACGAATGAAGAGAGGATTGAAATTCATCATACAGAAGAAGTAATCCTCGGAACAGATGAACCTGTCAGAGCAGTGCGCCGAAAGAAAACAGCTTCAATGGTCCTTGCAGCCCAGCTAGTTGCAGACGGAAACGCAGATGCCTGCATTTCTGCCGGAAATACAGGAGCATTGATGGCTGCTGGTTTGTTCGTGGTTGGAAGAATCGAAGGGATCGAAAGGCCGGCACTTGCGCCGACTCTCCCTACAATTGGTGGAGAAGGCTTCCTGCTTCTTGATGTAGGAGCTAATGCTGACGCTAAGCCTGAACATCTCGTCCAATATGCGATCATGGGATCGATTTACAGCGAGAAGGCAAGAGGAATCACAAATCCTCGTGTTGGCCTGTTGAATATTGGCACAGAAGAAAAGAAGGGCAATGAGCTTGTACGTAATACGTATGAATTATTGAAGGATGCAGACATCAACTTCATAGGTAATGTGGAATCAAGGGACTTGCTGGATGGTGTCGCTGATGTTGTAGTGGCAGATGGCTTTACCGGAAATATGGTCCTGAAGACGATTGAAGGTACTGCGATGTCGGTGTTTAAAATGCTTAAATCGGCTTTGACTTCCAGTTTTAAAAGCAAGATGGCTGCCGCTGTTCTGAAGCCGGACCTGACAGTGCTCAAAAATAAGATGGATTACACGGAATATGGCGGTGCTGGTCTTTTCGGCCTTAAGGCTCCCGTAATCAAAGCTCATGGATCATCTGACGCAAATGCGGTGTTTAATTCGATTCGTCAGGCGAGAGAAATGGTTGAAAAGGATGTTTCCGGAACAATCAAAGCTGCCGTAGTAAAATAATAAAGTGAAAAGTAATTGAAGCTATGATTAACATAAAATAACGAGTTAAAGGAGAATCTTTCATGGGGAAAATCGCGTTTTTGTTTCCAGGACAGGGATCGCAGACGGTTGGGATGGGACAGGCCCTTGCAGATTCAGAGCAATCAGTCTCAGAAACTTTTAAAAAAGCGGACGAGGTTCTGGGTGAAAGCTTAAGCAGCTTGATATTTGAGGGACCGCAAGAAAAGCTGACGCTCACAACAAATGCTCAGCCTGCTCTTTTGACGACTAGTATTGCAATCTTGAATTATTTCAGCCAGTTTGGAATCAAGCCGGATTTCACTGCGGGACATAGCCTGGGTGAATATTCTGCGTTGGTCGCTTCGGGGGCTATCTCGTTCGAAGACGCAGTGTATGCAGTCCGTAAACGTGGTGAATTCATGGAAGAAGCTGTACCGAATGGAGAAGGAACAATGGCTGCAGTCCTCGGCATGGACCGCCAGAAGCTGTTGGATGTAACAGAAACAGTATCAGCTGGCGGATCACCTGTTCAGCTGGCTAACTTGAATAGTCCAGGCCAAATCGTAATTTCTGGTTCAAAAAGTGGAGTAGAAGAAGCAGCAGTAAAAGCAAAGGAAGCTGGGGCTAAACGGGTTATTCCGCTTGATGTAAGCGGTCCGTTCCATTCAGCGTTAATGAAGCCGGCAGCAGAAAGATTTGAAACTGTATTGGACAAAATTACTATAAAGGACGCCGCTGTCCCGGTGATTGGAAATGTCACTGCTGAACCGATAACAGAAGCTGCCGAGTTCAAAAAGAGACTAGTGGAACAACTTTATTCTCCGGTTCTATGGGAGGATTCAGTGTCGAAAATGCTGGAGCTCGGCGTCGATACTTTTATCGAAATCGGTCCAGGTAAGGTTTTGTCAGGACTGGTTAAGAAAGTTGATCGCTCGGCAAAGACGTTCGCAATATATGACGCAGAAACTTGTGCAGCAGTTGTTGCTGCTCTGAAGGAGGAGAAGGAATGAGACTAGAAGGTAAGGTGGCGCTGGTAACAGGTGCATCACGCGGGATTGGCCGCGAAATTGCTTTAGAACTTGCCAGGGAAGGCGCGTCTGTTGCTGTCAACTATGCAGGCAGTGAAGCCAAAGCACTTGAAGTGGTTGATGAGATCAAGGTGATGGGACGGGATGCTTTTGCCATCCAGGCAGATGTTTCCAACTCTGAATCAGTGACTGATATGGCCAAAGAAACAATCGAGCGTTTCGGAAAGATTGACATACTTGTTAACAATGCGGGTATAACAAAAGACAATCTATTGATGAGAATGAAGGAGTCCGAATGGGATGATGTAATCAATATCAATCTAAAAGGTGTCTTCTTGTGTACGAAGGCAGTTACAAGACAAATGATGAAGCAGAGAAGTGGCAGAATCATCAATATCTCTTCGATAGTAGGCGTCAGCGGGAATCCGGGGCAGGCAAACTATGTTGCTGCTAAATCAGGAGTAATCGGCCTTACAAAAACATCCGCGAAAGAACTCTCGTCAAGAGGTATCACAGTGAACGCAGTAGCTCCAGGCTTTATTACGACAGACATGACCGATAAGTTAAACGAGGATGTAAAAACAGAAATGTTGAAGCAAATACCGTTAGCCCGTTTCGGAGAGCCAAAAGACATTGCAAGAACTGTCATATTCCTTGCATCCGAAGACAGTGCCTATATGACAGGACAAACCCTCCACGTAGATGGCGGCATGGTGATGTAGGATTTATTTGAGGCTTTCCCTAAAGTGCAAAACGATAAGGTATCGCTAGGTTTCATCCTAAATTGGGCTCTGTTAAAATCAACAGACCAGTTTAACAGAGCCCTAATATTAAAAAGTTATTACAGCCATTTATTATTTAAATAAAATCAACTATAATGGCTTGAGGGGAGGTGAACAAGCATGGCAGACGTTTTAGAACGCGTAACAAAAATTATTGTTGACCGTTTGGGAGTAGAAGAATCTCAAGTAACTTTAGAGGCATCTTTTAAAGATGATCTTGGTGCTGATTCCCTTGATGTTGTTGAATTGGTTATGGAATTAGAGGACGAGTTCGACATGGAAATTTCTGATGATGATGCTGAAAAAATCGGTACAGTTGGTGACGCTGTTAACTACATAAATAGCCAAGTGTAATTGTTCGATTTACTAAGAAGCTCCGTTTTTATAAACGGGGCTTTCTTCTGTACTTGGTCATTTCATGCTCGGCTGCCGGATTAGAACGTGTATAAGGCTAGGCGGTCATGAAGAAGAAGCCAGTTTATATCCGGCAAATATTTTTATACGAAAAGCGATCATCCCCGCGAAAATAGCTTCTGTATAAAAAAACTCCCTATGTTTTCCTTATAATTAAGTAATCTCTGGAATTAAGCCAAGTTTTTTTGCTTTATATACGTTATCTTTTGTAAACTGTTATTAGTCTGTATTGTTTTGTAAAATGCATAGTCATTTAAAACAGCAATTCATGCAATCACAGCTTTAAATTATGAGCAAGGTGGAATAAATCATGCGCAACAATGGAAGAGAAAGAGAAAAAAAGAATATCCGCGCAAAGGAGCAGAAATTCAAAGAATTCCAGGATAATATTGGTATTCATTTTGATAGTGATAAGCTTTTAAAACAAGCTTTTACACATTCATCCTATGTGAATGAGCATCGCAGGAAGCCCCACGAAGATAATGAGAGGCTAGAGTTTCTTGGTGACGCTGTTTTGGAACTGACTGTATCCCAATTCTTGTATAAAAAGTATCCAATGATGAGTGAGGGAGAGCTTACAAAGCTGCGCGCAGCTGTAGTTTGTGAGCCATCGCTGGTGGCCTTTGCCAACGAGCTGTCCTTTGGTGAACTCGTATTGCTTGGCAAGGGAGAGGAAATGACTGGCGGAAGGACAAGGCCGGCTCTTTTGGCTGATGTCTTCGAGGCCTTTATCGGTGCCTTATATTTGGACAAGGGAATTGAAACGGTCACTACCTTTCTAGAAGAAATTGTGTTTCCAAAAATCAATGACGGTGCTTTTTCTCATGTGATGGATTTTAAGAGCCAGCTTCAGGAGCTCGTACAGCGGGATGGTGCAGGCTCACTTGAATATCGGATTATGAAGGAGATTGGTCCTGCGCACAGCCGTGAATTCGAATCCCGTGTCTTCCTTAATGGGCAAGAACTAGGAACAGGGACAGGGCGCTCGAAGAAAGAAGCAGAGCAGCATGCTGCACAGATGGCACTTGAGAAATTGAAGTCCCATATGGAAGCGAATATGGAAACGGACGATAAATAGAACGATTTTTACAAAAGAAGATGCATCTAAAATTCAAAATTGTCTAGCTCCAGCGCCTAGCCCCTCGAGTCGCTTCGGTCCGACCAATGAAGTCAAAGAACGACTTCACTGGTCGGCCCTCCAGCGCTTGTCGGGGCTGGACAAGGCGCTTGCGCTTTTCGAATGACAACTTAGAGAAATAGATTAACTGGAAAGGGAGAGCCATATTGTTTTTAAAACGATTAGATGTGGTCGGCTTTAAATCGTTTGCCGAGAGGATTTCAGTAGAATTCGTTCCTGGTGTGACCGCTGTCGTTGGTCCTAATGGAAGCGGGAAAAGCAATATTACTGATTCCATCCGCTGGGTTTTAGGGGAACAATCAGCCAAGTCGCTCCGTGGCGCAAAAATGGAAGATATCATCTTTGCCGGAAGTGATTCGCGGAAGCCGCTGAATTTTGCGGAAGTAACATTAACCCTCGATAACGAAGATCAATCATTGCCGCTCGATTACAATGAAGTGAGCGTAACAAGGCGTGTCTACCGTTCAGGTGACAGTGAATATTTGATCAATAAACAGAACTGCAGACTTAAGGATATTGTTGATTTATTCATGGACTCAGGACTTGGCCGTGAAGCTTTCTCCATCATCAGTCAGGGCAGGGTTGAAGAAATTCTCAACAGCAAGCCGGAGGATCGCAGGACGATATTTGAAGAAGCTGCTGGTGTCCTTAAATATAAATCCCGGAAGAAAAAAGCAGAAAGTAAGCTTTTTGAAACGCAGGAGAACTTAAATCGTGTAACAGACATCATCCACGAGTTAGAAGGCCAGGTAGAGCCGCTGAAGATCCAGGCTTCGATTGCAAAGGATTATCTACAGCAAAAGGAAGAGCTTGAACAGATTGAAGTTGCGCTTACTGCTTATGAAATCGAAGACCTGCATGGCCGATGGGAACAGCTGTCCAAGCAGCTTGAGCAGCATAAAGAAGATGAAATCAAGCAGTCTGCAGTCCTTCAGAAAAAAGAAGCAGAAATTGAAAAAATGAGAGACCAGCTTGCAGCGCTTGATGAATCGGTTAGCGACTTGCAGAACGTGCTCTTGCATGCCAGTGAGGAGCTTGAAAAGCTGGAAGGCAGAAGAGAAGTCCTAAAGGAACGAAAGAAGAACGCTTCACAGAACAAAGGTCAACTCGAAAAGAATATCGAGGAACTGACTTCTGCTGTTGTCTTGCTGGAAAAAAAGAAGGCTGAGTACCAAGAATCTGTAGCTGCATTATCAGTGGAAGCTTCTACTCTTCAGAAAGAACTTCAGGAGAAACAGGAGCAACTAAAGCTTTACAGTGAAGATGTCGAGCTTAAAATCGATTCAATCAAAAGCGACTACATCGAGGTGCTGAACGAACAGGCCGGCGCTAAAAATGAAAAAATCTATATAGAACAGCAGCTGCAGCAGCAAGCAGCCAAAGGGTCAAAGCTGGACAATGAAAATGATCGCTTTGTCTCGATTCGCGATGAAATCAATGAAAAGAAAGCAGAAATAGAGAAAAAGGTCGTTTCTTCACAGCAGGAATTGGAGGAACAGGCAAGGATCTATTTTGAAGAACAGAAGAAGCTTGAATCTTTAAAAAATACCTATGAGAAGCAAGAGAAAACA
This sequence comes from Mesobacillus selenatarsenatis SF-1, assembly GCF_000813125.1. Lineage (GTDB taxonomy): Bacteria > Bacillota > Bacilli > Bacillales > Cytobacillaceae > Mesobacillus > Mesobacillus selenatarsenatis. The sequence continues at coordinate 24,026 of NZ_BASE01000015.1, read as the reverse complement.
CTCTATCAGGCATATCAGTACCTTCAGCAAGCTAAATCAAAGAAGGAAATGCTTGAAGAAATGGAAGAAGATTATTCGGGCTTTTTCCAGGGCGTAAAAGAAGTCCTGAAAGCCAGGGACACCCGTCTTCAGGGGATTGAGGGAGCGATTGCTGAGTTAATCCATGTTCCGAAGCAATATGAAACGGCAATTGAAACGGCTCTTGGCGGCGCAATGCAGCATATTGTTGTCCAAAACGAAGAGAATGCGAGAACTGCCATCCAGTTTCTAAAGCAAAAGTCGTTCGGCAGGGCAACCTTCTTGCCGCTCAGCATCATCAAAGGCAAATATCTGGCATCCACACAGCTCACCCTTCTTTCAGGGAACAGTGCGTATATCGGCACTGCTGCTGATTTGATTCAATTTGATCAAAAGTATGCTGAAGTCGTAAAAAGCTTGCTTGGGAATGTCGTGATCGCCAGGGATTTAAAGGGTGCCAATGAAATTGCCAAAATGCTGCAATACCGCAGCAGAATCGTCACGCTTGATGGAGATGTGGTCAATCCTGGTGGGTCTATGACTGGAGGGGCAGTAAAACAAAAATCAAGTTCATTGCTTAGCCGTAAAGGCGAATTAGAAGAATTAACAAATAAGCTAGCTGATATGGAAGAAAAGACAAATTTGCTTGAATCGAAAGTGAAATCATTGAAGGCTGAAACGCAAGCCAGTGAAGCAAGATTGGAAGAGCTGCGAAAAACAGGAGAAGAGCTTCGTTTTAAACAGCAAAGCTTGAAGGGTGACTTGCGTGAAGTGGAGCTGGAGCAGAAGAATATCAATGAACGCTTATCGGTATACGATTCCGAAAAGACCCAGCTCGACTCAGACAAGGAAAAGCTAGAATCCAGACTGGTTGAACTCGACGGCTTATTAGCTAAGTATCGGCAGGGCCTTGTTCAATTTGATAAAGAAATAGAGCGTTTGACTGAGCTGAAGAACTCGAATTCTACTTCCAAAGATACTCTTATTTCGGAAATCAGTGAATTGAAGATCAGCCTGGCATCCAAGAAAGAACAACTTTTCCATGTGAAGGAAAAGCTGGATTCTGCAGTTTTACAGGCAGAAGAGCAGTCCGAAAAATTGGATGTTCTTAAGGAAGATTTATCTCTTCTATCCTCTGAAATGACCGATAGCTCCTCCGGGGAAACGCAACTGGAGGAAGCTGCAAAAAGTAAGCTCCAGGACAAAAATGAAACGCTTAAGCTTATTTCTTCACGGAGAAGTGAGCGGCTTGACCTTCAGAATAAGCTGGAAGATCAGGAGTTAGAATCCAAGGAGCTTAGGAGATTGCTTAAAGGCATTAATGAAGTGCTCAAGGACGAAGAAGTGAAGCTGAACAGGCTTGATGTAGAATTGGACAATAAGCTTGCACATCTTCGCGAAGAATACCTGCTTTCATTTGAAGCTGCAAAGGAACAGTATCCTTTGTCAATTCCTGCTGATGAGGCTAGAAGAAGAGTGAAGCTCATCAAAATGGCGATAGAGGAACTGGGAACGGTAAATCTTGGTGCGATTGAAGAATACGAGCGTGTATCTGAGCGTTATGAATTCCTGTTGGAGCAGAGGAATGATCTCCAGGAAGCAAAGGACACATTATTCCTTGTCATTGAGGAAATGGACCATGAGATGAAAAAACGATTTGAACATACATTCACTGCCATCCGCTCACACTTTGAGTCTGTGTTCCAGGCATTGTTTGGTGGTGGAAGAGCGGACCTGCGGCTGACACAGCCTGAAGACCTGCTGAACACAGGGGTCGAAATTGTCGCCCAGCCTCCCGGGAAGAAGCTGCAAAACCTCGGGCTATTATCTGGCGGTGAACGGGCGTTGACCGCGATTGCTTTATTGTTCTCCATCCTGAAAGTCCGTCCAGTACCATTCTGTATCCTTGATGAGGTTGAGGCTGCATTGGATGAAGCCAATGTATACCGTTTCGCTCAATACCTGAAGAAATACCGTGATGAAACACAATTTATCGTCATCACACACCGTAAGGGTACAATGGAGGAAGCAGATGTCCTATATGGTGTAACCATGCAGGAATCAGGAGTATCCAAGCTGGTATCCGTCCGGCTTGAGGATTCAAAAGAACTAGTGAAAACATAAGAAAAACGCAATCAACTTGTTCCGTTTCGAGAAGTCAGGAGCCGCAACTGGTCCATTATTGAAGCGGAACGAGATATTTTTGAAATTAAAGTAGGAAGGCGATGGGACTGTGAGTTTTTTTAAGAAATTAAAAGAAAAGTTTTCAACACAGACTGAGAGTGTCACAGAGAAATTCCGAGATGGCTTGACGAAAACAAGGGATAATTTCTCTAACAAAGTGAATGATCTAGTATCACGATACCGGAAAGTGGATGAAGAATTTTTCGAAGAACTTGAAGAAATCTTGATCCAGGCAGATGTAGGTTTTGACACAGTAATGGAACTTGTCGAGGAGCTCAAGAAAGAGGTTAAGCGCCGCAACATCCAGGACACGAAAGACGTTCAGTCTGTTATTTCCGAGAAGCTAGTAGAAATCTATGAGGCCGGGGCTGATGATGAATCCTTCGAGCTGAATATCCAGGAAGATGAGTTGACAGTCATATTATTCGTCGGTGTCAATGGTGTCGGCAAAACAACGACGATCGGCAAATTAGCCCATAAATTTAAAAGTGAGGGAAAGAATGTCCTTCTTGCGGCAGGAGATACATTCCGCGCCGGTGCAATCGAACAGCTTGAGGTCTGGGGTGATCGCGTTGGTGTCGACGTCATCAAGCAGGCAGAAGGTTCTGACCCCGCTGCTGTTATGTATGATGCTGTCCAGTCTGCGAAGTCACGAAAGGCAGATATTCTGATTTGCGATACTGCCGGCAGATTGCAAAATAAGGTTAATCTCATGAAGGAGCTTGAGAAGGTAAAGCGTGTAATTGAGCGCGAGGTTCCGGGTGCTCCTCATGAAGTCCTGCTTGTGCTTGATGCAACGACTGGCCAGAACGCTCTGATACAGGCTAAAACCTTCAAAGAAGCAACTGATGTGAGCGGTATTGTCCTGACTAAACTTGATGGAACGGCGAAGGGCGGAATTGTACTAGCTATCCGCAATGAGCTGAACATTCCGGTTAAATTTGTAGGACTAGGCGAAAAAATGGATGATCTTCAGGAATTCGATGCTGAAAGATATGTTTATGGATTGTTCGCTGACCTGGTTGAGGAAGAGGAAGAAGCGGAGGAATCCTGATATACCAACAAATCGCTGTAAAGAACTTTTCTTGACAGGGAAGATGATCGTGTGTAAACTCTTAATGTAAAGGTATTTCACTTAACATGGGGGAATCCAAATGCTTGAGAAAACGAACCGCATGAATTATTTGTATGACTTTTATCAGGCATTGCTTACTCCAAAACAAAGCAGTTATATGGCTCTATACTATCTTGATGACTATTCGCTCGGCGAAATTGCTGAAGAGTATGATGTTAGCCGGCAGGCTGTATACGACAACATCAAACGGACGGAAGCGATGCTTGAGGAGTACGAAGAGAAGCTGTTGTTGTTCGAGAAATTCCAGAAAAGAAGTGAGCTCATTTCAAAAATGAAAGAGTTTATGGACAATGGAGAAAACAACCACGATTTTAATGATATGATAGCCGAGCTTGAGAAATTAGACTAGGGAGGCACATTATATGGCATTTGAAGGATTGGCCGACCGACTGCAAAATACGATGCAAAAAATCCGCGGAAAAGGCAAGGTATCTGAAGCGGATGTAAAAGAAATGATGCGAGAGGTCCGTCTGGCTCTACTTGAGGCTGACGTTAACTTTAAAGTTGTAAAAGACTTCGTTAAGAAAGTCACTGAAAGGGCAGTTGGCCAGGAGGTTGTAAAAAGCCTGACGCCGGGTCAGCAGGTCATAAAGGTTGTTAAAGAGGAACTTACCGAGTTAATGGGTGGCGAGCAAAGCAAGATCGCTGCCGCAAATCGCCCGCCGACAGTCATCATGATGGTCGGACTTCAAGGTGCAGGTAAAACGACTACAACCGGAAAGCTTGCGAATCTCCTGCGTAAAAAATACAACCGTAAGCCATTGCTTGTAGCTGCGGATATCTATCGTCCAGCTGCCATCAAGCAGCTTGAGACGCTCGGCAAGCAATTGAGCATGCCAGTTTTCTCACTGGGAGACCAGGTCAGCCCTGTTGAAATCGCAAAGCAGGCAATTGCCAAAGCGAAGGAAGACCATAATGACTATGTTCTGATCGATACAGCTGGTCGTCTTCATGTTGACGAAAACTTGATGGATGAGCTTAAGCAGATCAAGGAGCTTTCAAAGCCTGATGAGATCTTCCTTGTCGTCGACGCGATGACAGGACAGGATGCCGTCAATGTTGCCCAGAGCTTCAATGAACAGTTAGGCTTGACTGGTGTCGTCCTGACAAAGCTTGACGGTGATACTCGAGGTGGTGCGGCTCTGTCAATCCGCGCTGTTACCAATACCCCGATCAAATTTGTCGGTCTCGGTGAAAAGCTTGATGCACTAGAGGCTTTCCACCCTGAAAGAATGGCTTCAAGAATTCTCGGTATGGGTGATGTCCTTACGCTAATCGAGAAGGCCCAGGCAAACGTCGATGAAGAAAAAGCGAAAGAGCTCGAGAAGAAAATGCGTACAGCATCATTTACCCTTGATGACTTCCTGGACCAGCTTGGCCAGGTAAGGAAGATGGGACCGTTGGATGAAATCCTAAAAATGATGCCCGGTGCGAATAAGATCAAGGGCATGAACAATCTTCAAATCGATGAAAAACAGATTTCGCATGTCGAGGCGATCATTCAGTCTATGACAGCAAACGAAAAGACCCATCCGGAAATCATCAACGCCAACAGGCGGAAACGGATTGCAAAGGGAAGCGGAACATCCATACAGGAAGTCAACCGTCTGCTTAAGCAGTTCGAAGATATGAAAAAGATGATGAAGCAGATGACGAACATGCAGCAAAAAGGCAAGAAAAAAGGCGGTTTCAAGATGCCGTTCAATCCTTTTTAATTTGTAAATTCAGGAATTTTCAGTCTGTAAAGAAAAAACCCTTTACAAGCTGTTTTCAATTTGATATTATTCTATCTTGTGTGAAACTATTCGGAGGTGCTTATTTAAAATGGCAGTAAAAATTCGTTTAAAGCGTATGGGAGCTAAAAAGTCTCCTTTCTATCGTATTGTAGTAGCTGATTCCCGTTCACCACGTGACGGTCGTTACATCGAGTCTATTGGAACTTACAACCCGGTTGCTCAACCAGCGAAGGTTGAACTTAACGAAGAGTTAGTTCTTAAGTGGTTGAACGACGGTGCAAAACCATCTGATACTGTGCGTAACTTGTTCTCTAAGCAAGGTATCATGGAAAAATTCCACAACGCTAAGCTAAGCAAGTAATTGTGGACACGCCCATGAAAGAATTAATCGAGACGATCGTGAAGCCACTTGTTGATTTTCCTGAAGATGTCCATGTAAATGAACATGAAGAGGATCAGCGCGTTACCTATAAGCTTTCCGTCAACAAAAGTGATATGGGCAAAGTAATTGGTAAGCAGGGACGCGTTGCAAAGGCGATTCGAACAGTAGTCTATGCAGCAGGTTCATCACAGCAAAAGAAGATTTTCTTGGAAATCGTCGAATAACAATCAGAAATGATAATACAATATGATTGTTTGAAAAGGGAGGGGTAACCCTCCTTTTTTCTATTTGTAGAAATTAAGGTATAATAGATACTTGGAATAATGATGAGTTTTAAGATGTAATTGTAATCTGGAACCTGCCTTGAAAAGGACTGGAAAAACCAGCTTGAATAAGGTCTGGAAAATAATGCTGTGATAAGGTTGGCTTTAAGGAGGAAATGCTTTGAAGGTACTGCAAACAATCATTGTCAAACAGGTGCTGACAGAAGAAAGCAAGGAAAGAATCCACCAAAAATATCACGCCAGAAAGCTTCAGCTGCAGAAAGAATGCGATCAACTGAGATTTGAATTGAAGAAGCTGGAAAAATCCAGGAAGTTTTCCCCTGAAACATTGAAGAAGCATTTTGAACAAGAAATTAAAGTCCATAAAGAAAAAATCAAGCTCCTGGATTTTCAAATAGAACAACTACATATTCTTCCGCTTGGGAGTGAAATTAAAGAAACGGAGTTGCAGGGTGTCGTCGAAGTAAGTGTAGGTGACCAATGGGATGAGTTTCTTTCAGGAAAGACTATTATTGTGAAAGATGGCATCGTGGCCGAAATTCGCGAGAGGTGATTGAGTAATGGAAAAGTATTTTAATGTCGGAAAAATTGTAAATACACATGGGATACGCGGGGAAGTTAGGGTGATATCAAGGACTGACTTTCCTGAGGAACGCTACAAGGTAGGGAATTCTTTACTTTTATTCATGCCTGGTTCAAAGGATCCTGAAGAAATGGTAGTGAAAAGCCATAGGACTCACAAGAATTTCAACCTGCTGACCTTTGAAGGTTTCGAAAATGTCAACGAGGTAGAAAGAATGAAGGGCGGCATCCTCAAGGTTCCAGAAACGCAGCGAGGTGAGCTGGAGGAAGGCGAGTTCTATTTCCAGGATATTATCGGCTGTAACATGGTAACAATGGAAGGTGAAGAACTTGGCAAGGTAATCGAAATCCTCACTCCTGGTGCCAATGATGTCTGGGTTGTCAAAGGAGCAAATGGAAAAGAACTCCTGATTCCTTATATCGAGGACATAGTGAAAAAAGTCGACGTCAAGGAAAAGCTTATTGTAATTGAGCCGATGGAAGGGCTTCTTTCATGATGAATATCGATGTTCTGTCTATTTTTCCGGAAATGTTTGAGGGTGTGTTCGGCTCTTCAATCCTAAAAAAGGCTGCTGAAAAAGGGGCAGCACAATACAATGTAGTCAATTTTCGGGACTTTGCCGATAACAAGCACCAGACGGTGGATGACTATCCATATGGCGGCGGTGCTGGCATGGTGTTAAAGCCTCAGCCGATTTTCGATGCTGTGAGTGATTTGAAAGAGCGCGCAAAAAGCACTTCCCCGAGAGTGATTCTCATGTGCCCTCAGGGTGAACGGTATACACAGAAGAAAGCGGAAGAACTCGCAAAGGAAGAACATTTGATTTTTATCTGCGGCCATTATGAGGGATATGATGAGCGGATCCGTGAACATGTCATCACCGATGAGATTTCAATCGGAGATTATGTACTGACCGGCGGAGAGCTTGGAGCGATGGTCGTCATCGACAGTGTCGTGCGCCTGCTTTCTGGTGTACTGGGCAGTGAAGAGTCGCATATCCAGGATTCCTTCAGCACTGGCCTGCTTGAGCATCCCCACTATACTAGACCAGCAGACTTCCGCGGAATGAAGGTCCCTGATGTCCTGGTTTCTGGCAATCATAAGCTGATAGATGAGTGGCGGATGAAAGAAAGCCTAAGAAGGACCCTGCAACGAAGGCCCGATCTTTTCGAAGAAGCAGAGCTGACAGAACAGCAAAAAAAATGGCTGGATGAACTGATAAAACTTAATGAATAATATTGCAGTCAGGCGCTGTTTATGTTAAGATACTTCTTGTGGCTAAAAGCAAACATGCTGTATGTCGCTTATAACAATGTTCCGCTGCAATGAAAGTGTGCAAGAGCATTCGTGGGAGGAGTTGAAAACGATGCAACAATTAATCGAAGAAATCACAAAAGCACAACTTCGCACTGATCTTCCATCTTTCCGTCCTGGTGACACAGTACGTGTACACGTTAAGGTTGTCGAAGGAACTCGTGAACGTATCCAGTTGTTTGAAGGTGTAGTGATAAAGCGTCGTGGTGGTGGAATCAGCGAAACTTTTACAGTTCGTAAGATTTCTTACGGAGTAGGCGTTGAGCGTACTTTCCCTGTTAACACACCAAAAATTGCGAAGCTTGAAGTTATCCGTCGCGGTAAAGTACGCCGTGCGAAACTTTACTACCTACGTAACCTGCGTGGTAAGAAAGCTCGTATCAAAGAAATTCGATAAGAATGAATGTCAAAAAGGAGCTTGCCTAGCCAAGCTCCTTTTTCATTCAAATTCTTTTCCTGACGAAATGCAATATTTAAAAAACTGAACTTGATTGAAAGCTATTATTAAATTTATTTTAAAAATCATTGCCCATCGTGTTTATCTTGTCTGACTTATGTAAAATAAAGTTATGTACTCAAACAACATATATTTTGGAATGGTGGGAAAAGAATGGCCGAGAAAAAGAAGAACGAACTATGGGAATGGACGAAGGCACTTCTGATTGCTGTCGTGCTGGCAGCGGTTATTCGATACTTTTTATTTGCACCAATCGTGGTGGACGGTTTATCGATGATGCCTACACTCCACGACCAGGACCGAATGATCGTGAACAAGCTTAGCTATAAAGTTGGGGAGCCCGAAAGATTCGATATCATCGTCTTTCATGCACCCGAAAACAAAGATTACATAAAAAGAGTAATCGGCCTACCAGGCGATAAAGTAGAATATAAAAATGACACATTATATGTGAATGGGAAAGCATACGAAGAACCATACTTGGAAGAATATAAAAAACAGGTGATTGATGGGCCGCTGACAGATCCTTTCACACTGGAGGAGAAGATCGGCAAGGAGACTGTACCTGAAGGCCATCTTTTCGTTATGGGTGATAACCGTCGTTTCAGCAAGGATAGCCGCCACATTGGCACTGTACCTTTTGAAGAGGTGCTGGGAAAGACAAGCATCATCTATTGGCCTATTGAAGATATTCGTACAATAGACTAGGACATGACAAGATCCCTACAGGCATACGGGAGATTGCTAAACAGATAGGAGGTGGCTGCTTTGACGATCCAATGGTTTCCAGGCCATATGGCTAAGGCTCGCAGAGAGGTCACGGAAAAATTAAAGCTCGTGGATGTTATCTTTGAATTGGTGGACGCGCGGATACCGTATTCGTCCAGGAACCCTATGATTGATGAAATCATCCAGCACAAACCAAGAATTGTTTTACTGAATAAAGCAGATATGGCGGATAAAGCCGTTACAGAACAATGGCTGCGCCACTACCGTCAAAAAGGAATTACCGCACTGGCAATCAACTCACAGGCCGGTACTGGTCTAAATCAAATCGTCCAAGAGTCCAAGGTCCTCCTAAAAGACAAGTTTGATCGCCTGAAATCAAAAGGTGTCAAGCCGAGAGCTATTCGGGCAATGATTGTCGGTATCCCAAATGCTGGTAAATCGACTTTGATCAACAGGCTTGCCGGTAAAAATATCGCCCAGACCGGGAATAGGCCGGGAGTAACGAAATCTCAGCAATGGATCAAAGTAGGCAAAGAGCTCGAACTTCTGGATACTCCGGGAATCCTTTGGCCAAAGTTTGAGGACCAGGAAGTAGGCACAAGGCTTGCAGTTACTGGCGCAATCAAAGATACGATTCTTAATCTTCAGGATCTGGCTGTATATGCTTTGAGGTTTTTAGAAAAGCATTACCCAGAACGGCTGCAGGAGAGATATAAGCTTTCCGAACTGCCCGAGGAGATTGTGGAGCTTTTTGATCAGATTGGCGATACTCGCGGCTGCAGAATGCCTGGTGGATACGTTGATTATGACAAAGTCGCAGAGCTTCTGATCAGGGAAATACGGACAGAAAAATTAGGTCCGCTATCCTTTGAACGACCTGAGGATTTGACCTCTGTGGAAGAAATAGAAAATGACACTCAAAAATAAAGGTCCTGAGTCCAGGGCCTTTATTTTTGATTTAAACTGCCGATACATAATAAAGAAGTATTACTAGGAGAAATTTTATGGAGAAATTTACAATTGGTGAAATTGAACAACAGCTTTTCGGGAAAGAGGAAGTAAACAATGAATTCCTGAAAGCATTAAAAAAAGATAGTCGCAAGGGTGTACAAAAACTTGTCCTGAAATGGGAAAGGCAGGAAGAGCAAAAGAAACAAGTCCATGAACAATTCGTCAACATGACTTCCTTTGAAAGAAAATATCGATCGGAAGGGTTCCGGTATATTGCCGGGATTGATGAGGCCGGACGAGGACCTTTAGCCGGTCCAGTGGTTGCAGGGGCAGTCATCCTGCCGGAGAACTTTTATCTTCCAGGTCTCAATGATTCTAAAAAACTGACAGAATCAAAAAGGGATGAATATTTTGAAGTCATCATGTCTGAAGCCCTGGCTGTCGGAGTAGGACTGATCAGCGCTGCAGAAATAGATGAAATCAATATTCTCCAGGCAAGCAAGAAAGCGATGCTTTCAGCTGTGAATCAACTAGGGATCACTCCGGATTTTCTTTTGATTGATGCCGTCAAGCTGGACACACCTTATCCGTTTGAAGCGCTGATTAAAGGTGATTCCAGAAGCATATCCATCGCGGCAGCTTCCATTATTGCCAAAGTAACTAGGGACAGACTGATGAAAGAACTCAGTATCGAATTCCCGCCCTATGGATTCGGGGCAAATATGGGGTATGGAACCGCTGAACACTTAAGAGCTATCAAGGAGCATGGTGTCACAGATCATCACAGGAAGACATTCGCTCCCGTAAGAGAGTATATTCAGTAGAACTTGGTAAAGCAGGTGAACCATGGAAACAGGAGCGCTGCAAGGCTTATTTAACCAAAAAACAACACAGCAAGTTAAAACAGCCGAATTTCGGCCCGGCCAAATCATTAATGGGAAAATCCTGAAGCTCTACCCTGATCAAGTAGCAGAAGTGCAAGTCGGCAACCAAAAAATGATCGCAAAATTAGAAACTCCATTATCTGCAAATGAACGGTACTGGTTCCAGGTTCAGCCTGGTGAAGGAAAGGTTCATTTGAAGGTGATTGGATCAGGTAGTGAGGATAAGGTCCAGCCGGGAAGCATGGCGAAGATTCTTGGAGAATTTGCTATGCAGCCAACAAAGGAGAATCTGGAACTTGTCCGTTTTTTTATCAAGGAGCAGCTTCCTGTAAACCGTGAACTTCTAAAGCAGGCGGCGGAGTGGCTGAGTATGGCGGATTCCCGCAGTGCTGGTCAAGATGCTATTAAGTTGATCCTGACTAGAGGCTTTCCCGTTACAAAGGCTGCGTTTGATGCCCTCTACACTACCACCAAAGAACAATCTCTGGTCCAGTTGATGGATAAACTTGAAAAGACTTTAGACACGGCGTGGAATTCTGCGGCAAGTACAAGTCTTAAACAACTTTTGAATGAAATGCTGCCATCCAGCAAAATAATGAATTCTGAAGCAACCGTGAATAATTTAGCGGCAATATGGCTTAAACGGAAAGGTCAGGAAAGTCAAGTTGCTCTGGAGCTGCTTAAACAGTTTGGTGCGATTACTTCGAAAAGCACTGAAAGCAATCTTTTACAGCAGATGCTGGTCAGGCTTCAAAGCTTAAGCGCAATTGGAGATGAATTCCCTGAGGGGCTGAATTTTGCCAAAAATATCATAACACTCATAGGAAATGGCGACAATTCTACAGCCAGACAGATGATTTCAAATTTGATTCCTGAAAAAACATTCCTAGCTAATGAGCTGGCAGAATCACTTAAATTGTTATTCTACCGAACTTCTGGAAAAGAGGCGGAGGCAAAGCAAGGACTTCAGGCTTTCAAGCAGTTAATCTCAATGGTGAGTGATGGAGAGTCCCTATCCGTCCTGATGGGAGAAAAGGATACGTGGCGACAAGCTGGAGTAGACTTGCTTAAGGTTGCGGGACAGCCCCAATCCGGCAATTTCACAGGCCTGCATACACAGCTGCTCTCTGAAGCAGCTGCCAAAGCAGAACAGCCAGCTCCGCTGCAAGATACTGGCACCGCACTGCTCACCGATACAAGGATAAAACAATTCCTATCAGCCCTGGGTCTGTCTTACGAACAACAGCTTAGCGAAGTTCTAAAAGATGGAGAGATTGGCAAGGCACAAGTATCAGAGACACTTAAATCCCTTGTTCTGCGCCTGTTGAACGAAAATCCTCCGCCTGCTGTTAAAGAAGCTGCAGAGATGGTCTTAAACAAACTCACCGGATTTCAGCTGCTTTCCCAGGAAGCGGGTCCGATCCAGCAGCTCGTTGTGCAAATACCCTTTATGCTGGGTGGGAAAACAAATGAACTTACGATGCAATGGAGCGGGAAGAAGACTGAAGACGGAAAAATAGACGCTGATTTTTGCCGCGTGCTCTTTTACCTGAAACTTAAGCATTTGGATGATGTTATCGTTGATATGCAAGTACAGAATCGAATTATGAGTGTCCAGATTTTTAACGAAAATCCCACTCTGAGAAAAATGGCAGAAGAAATGACACCGGTATTGAAATTGAAGCTAGCGGAAATTGATTATCACTTGTCCTCTGTTCACTTCCATGTTCCTGGGCAATCTCAGACAGGGAGAAATCAACGCAGCCTGGCCGATTTTTATGGCCAAAAAGATTATAGCGGAGTGGATATTAAAATATGAAACCACCACCTAAGCATACAAGGAAATCAGCTGTAGCCCTTGGGTATAACGCCGGAAATATGGACGCTCCTAAAGTAATGGCGAAGGGTAAGGGTCTCGTTGCTGAACAAATCATTGAAAAAGCGAAAAATCATGAAATTCCTATCCAGGAAGATCCTTCACTCGTTGAAGTCCTGAGCCAGCTAGAATTAAATGAGCGAATTCCAGAAGAGTTGTATCAAGCAGTAGCCGAAGTATTTTCCTTTGTCTATCATTTGGATAAACAAGCAGGAAGACAAAAATAATATTTTCACAATGAAAACCGACAGAATGAATATAGCTTTTTTAGCATGAATTTTTATTGTCAAAGCCGGGAAACGCAATGATTCCGGCTTTTACTATTCGCAAGCTTTCTCTTCGTTATTTTTTTGCAATATTTAAAATGGCGAAATATTTAAATCATAAAGGTAGACAATCAATAATTCATTATATAAAATGAAAGCGCAGTCTATTTTTTAGAAATTTAAATGAATTATATTTTCTACTTAGGAAAATGAATTTGCGGAGCGGGTCGCTAGGCGATTCTGTATTTTTGTTCGTTTTTCTAATAGATAGGAGGATGGGAAATGAATGTCCATGAGTATCAAGGAAAAGAAATCCTCAGAAAATATGGGGTAAAAGTACCGAATGGAAAGGTTGCTTTTACAGTCGATGAAGCTGTTGATGCAGCTAAAGAGCTTGGCTCATCAGTAGTTGTCGTAAAAGCTCAAATCCATGCTGGCGGAAGGGGTAAAGCCGGCGGTGTCAAGGTTGCAAAGAACCTTGATGAAGTACGTACATATGCTTCTGAGATATTAGGTAAGACACTGGTTACTCACCAGACTGGTCCAGAAGGCAAGGAAGTAAAGCGCCTGCTTATCGAAGAAGGCTGCGATATCAAGAAAGAATACTATATCGGTCTTGTTCTTGACCGCGCAACTTCTCGCGTTGTCCTAATGGCTTCTGAAGAAGGTGGAACGGAAATCGAAGAAGTGGCAGAAGCTACTCCTGAAAAGATTTTCAAAGAAGAAATTGATCCTGTAGTCGGCTTGATGCCATACCAGGCCCGCCGTGTTGCATTCAATATCAATATCCCGAAAGAACTAGTGAACCAGGCTGTTAAGTTCATGATGAGCCTGTACACAGCTTATATCGAAAAAGATTGTTCTATCGCTGAAATTAACCCGCTTGTTGTAACAGGCGATGGTCAGGTAATTGCACTTGATGCGAAATTGAATTTTGATTCAAACGCATTATACCGCCAGAAGGATATCGTTGAGTACCGCGACCTTGAAGAAGAAGATCCAAAGGAAATCGAAGCATCGAAGTATGACCTGAGCTATATTTCTTTGGATGGAAATATCGGCTGCATGGTTAACGGTGCAGGTCTTGCGATGGCAACTATGGACATCGTGAAGCATTATGGCGGAGACCCCGCCAACTTCCTTGATGTTGGGGGCGGTGCAACTGCTGAGAAAGTAACGGAAGCTTTCAAAATCATCCTTTCAGATCCAAATGTTAAGGGTATCTTTGTTAATATCTTCGGAGGCATCATGAAGTGTGATGTAATTGCTACTGGTGTAGTAGAGGCAGCCAAGCAGGTTGGACTTGAGGTTCCTCTTGTCGTTCGTCTTGAAGGTACTAACGTTGAACTTGGAAAACAGATTCTTAATGAGTCTGGCTTGAATATCATTGCTGCTGAATCAATGGCAGACGGCGCTGAAAAAATCGTTTCATTAGTTAAGTAGGATCGAAAGGAGAGAATTTGACGTGAGCGTATTCATTAATAAAGATACAAAGGTCATTGTTCAAGGAATTACGGGTTCAACAGCCCTTTTCCATACAAAACAAATGCTTGAATATGGTACGAAAATTGTTGGAGGAACATCTCCAGGCAAGGGCGGTACAGAAGTAGAAGGCGTTCCTGTATTCAACACAGTACAAGAAGCTGTTGATGCAACAGGCGCAAATGCGACAGTAATCTATGTACCAGCACCATTTGCTGCAGATGCGATTGTCGAAGCTGTTGATGCTGAGCTTGATTTGGCAATCTGTATCACTGAGCATATCCCAGTCTTGGACATGGTCAAGGTTAAGCGCTACATGGAAGGAAAGAAGACTCGCCTGGTTGGTCCTAACTGCCCTGGCGTAATCACTCCTGATGAGTGCAAGATCGGCATCATGCCTGGATATATCCATACCAAAGGACATGTTGGCGTTGTATCCCGTTCTGGAACGCTGACATATGAAGCGGTACACCAGTTAACTCAAGAAGGAATCGGCCAGTCTACAGCTGTGGGCATTGGCGGAGACCCGGTTAATGGAACGAACTTCATCGATGTCCTGAAGGCATTCAATGAAGATCCAGACACATATGCTGTCATCATGATTGGTGAAATCGGCGGCACGGCTGAAGAAGAAGCAGCTGAGTGGGTCAAGGCTAACATGACGAAACCAGTTGTTGGCTTCATCGGCGGAAGAACTGCACCTCCAGGGAAGCGCATGGGCCATGCTGGTGCGATTATTTCTGGCGGAAAAGGAACTGCAGACGAAAAAATCCGCGTAATGAATGAATGTGGCATTCAGGTTGCTGAAACTCCATCCGTAATGGGCGAAACGCTAATCCGCGTTTTGAAGGAGCAAGACCTTTACGACAAGTGCAAAACACACTAAAACATTCAATCAGACAGTCCCTCTTAACAGAGGGGCTGTTTATTAATCCCAGGGGGAAGCATATGGATGAATTAAAAAAGAAACTGATCCAGCTTGTCCATAGCAGGTATGCTAGCTGGAAGGCGATTTACTCAATCCTCAAAGCAAATTCTGCAATTAATAATAATGAAGCTGCAAATTATTCCTCTATTAATCCTCGAGTAGAGCGACTCAACAAAGACCATCAATTTATTTCCACCGACAAACTTCTAAATGACTACACCACACAGAATATTCATCTAATCACTATTTTTGACGAAGACTATCCAGACAGGCTTAAGACTATCTATCAACCTCCATGGATGCTGTTTGCCAGAGGAAATCTATCTTTATTAAAGAACAGAGAAAGTCTTGCTGTGGTTGGGTCAAGGAACGCCACAGCATATGGCATTGGAGCGATCGACTATTTATTTCCTTCATTAATAGATAATAATGTATTGATTGTTAGTGGTCTCGCAAGGGGGATTGATGCCCATGCCCATAAAGCAGCTATTAAATTGGGCGGGAAAACAATAGGTGTCATAGCTGGCGGGTTTCATAATCTTTATCCGAAGGAAAATGTTAAATTGGCAGAGTATATGATGGAAAAACAACTGGTGTTATCAGAATATCCACCAGCTACAATGCCTGCGAAATGGCAATTTCCAATGCGAAATAGGATTATCAGCGGTCTTTCAAAGGGTACACTTGTTGTTGAAGCGAGGAAAAAGAGCGGTTCACTGATCACTGCAGATTTTGCATTGAATGAAGGCAGGGATGTATTTGCTGTCCCCGGGAGCATTTTAAGTCCGGATTCTGATGGAGTCCATTATTTAATCCAGCAAGGAGCCAAACTGGTTAAAAGTTCAGAGGATATTTTAGAGGAACTTGGGATGTAATGTGGAATAATATTGAGATAACTGTATAAAATGCAAAAAGCAGTAACCTAAGACGAATTGATATAATTTTTTGGTGTGAGGTTTATTAAAGAGGTTGATGGACAGAAAATATAGGCAGAAGCTTAGCTTCTCATTGGTCCAAAATGGTAGTGTTGAGTTGGAAAAAGTTTTGAAAATATACTTTTTTAGCAAGTTATTTTTATATTTGAATGAAAACTTGCATCAAAAAGGTTGAAATAATTTTCAATCTGTTATACATTTTGCATCAGGTATTTTAAAATTTCTAAGTTAGATGAAACCGTTTACTTTAATGGTTGATTTGACAACATTATGATATGTTGATAATAATTAATGTAATTTTATACCTCTAAGGAGGACAATTGGATGTCGGATTTTTTAGTCATCGTCGAATCGCCTGCAAAGGCTAAGACGATTGAGCGTTATCTTGGAAAAAAATATAAAGTGAAAGCCTCTATGGGGCATTTGATAGATTTGCCTAAGAGCCAGATGGGAATTGATACGAAAAATAATTACAACCCTAAGTACATTACAATTCGGGGTAAGGGACCAGTACTGAAGGAATTGAAATCTGCAGCTAAAAAAGCAAAGAAAGTCTATCTCGCGGCTGACCCCGACAGAGAAGGGGAAGCGATTGCCTGGCACCTGGCTCAAAGCCTAAACGTTGATGTCCATTCGGACTGCAGGGTTGTATTTAATGAGATAACCAAGGATGCCATCAAGGAATCTTTTAAACATCCCCGGGCGATCAATATGGACCTCGTAGATGCCCAGCAGGCACGCCGTGCTCTGGACAGACTCGTAGGATATAATATCAGTCCGCTGCTTTGGAAGAAGGTCAAGAAGGGGCTGAGCGCAGGACGCGTACAATCTGTTGCCTTAAGGATGATCATTGATCGTGAGAAGGAAATCGCTGCGTTTGTTCCAGAAGAATATTGGACAATCGGTGCAGAATTCCTGAAAGGAAAAAGTGCTTTTGAAGCTTCTTTTTACGGAATTGGCAAACAAAAAACTGAGTTGAAATCAGAAGATGATGTCAAGAACATCCTTAAACAAGTAAAGGGGAACAAATTCACTGTTGAGTCGGTGACTAAGAAAGAACGTAAACGTAATCCTGCACCGCCATTCATTACTTCTTCTTTGCAGCAGGAGGCAGCACGAAAGCTTAACTTCCGTGCCAAAAAGACAATGATGCTTGCGCAGCAGCTTTATGAAGGTATCGACCTTGGAAAAGAAGGCACAGTCGGTTTAATCACCTATATGAGAACGGACTCTACCAGGATTTCTGAAGTTGCCCAAGGCGAAGCAAGGGAGTATATCACTGATCAGTATGGAGAAAATTTCGTTCAGACAGAGGCAAGGAAAGAGAAGAAGCAGTCCAATGCTCAAGATGCCCACGAAGCGATCCGGCCAACAAGTACAATGAAGGTTCCTGAGACGATAAAGGAATTCCTTTCAAGGGATCAATACAGGCTTTACAAACTTATTTGGGAACGGTTTGTCGCGAGCCAGATGGCTCACGCTATTATGGATACGATGAGTGTTGACCTAAAGAACGGGGAAGTTACTTTCCGTGCGACTGGCTCGAAGGTTAAATTCCCAGGCTTCATGAAGGTTTATGTAGAAGGTTCAGATGACCAGGTGGAAGAAAAGGATAAATTCCTTCCTGACCTAAAGCAAGGTGACGAGGTCACGAAGAAAGATATCGAACCGAAGCAGCACTTTACACAGCCGCCTCCCAGGTATACAGAAGCTAGGCTCGTCAGGACGCTTGAGGAAATGGGGATTGGACGGCCATCAACATACGCGCCAACCCTGGATACAATCCAAAAGAGAGGCTATGTTTCACTTGATAATAAACGATTCGTGCCCACCGAACTTGGCGAAGTAATTCATGAGCTTATGCTGGAATTTTTCCCGGAAATACTTGACCTTGAGTTCACCGCCAAAATGGAACAGAATCTCGATAATGTCGAAGATGGGAAAATCAATTGGGTCAAAGTCATAGACGAATTCTACCGTGATTTTGAAAAGAACCTTGAAGTAGCGGAAAAAGAAATGCAAGAAATTGAAATCAAGGATGAACCTGCTGGAGAAGATTGTGATCAGTGCGGTTCACCGATGGTATTCAAAATGGGACGCTACGGCAAGTTCATGGCCTGCAGCAATTTCCCTGACTGCAGGAACACAAAGGCAATAGTCAAGGAGATAGGGGTCAAATGCCCTAAGTGTGAAGAAGGCAATATCATTGAACGGAAGAGCAAGAAACGCCGGATATTTTACGGCTGTGACCGTTTCCCTGAATGCGATTTCCTTTCATGGGATAAACCACTTGCAAGGAAATGCCCAAAATGCGAAAATATGCTAGTTGAAAAGAAGCTTAAAAAGGGCGTCCAGGTTCAGTGTACCGAATGCGACTATAAAGAGGAACCACAAAGCTAGAGTGAGCCCTTGGGCTCACTCTTTGATTTTGTTCACCGTAAAATTGAGAATTTAACTCGATTGTGAAACTTTTTTCTTTCTTTTTCGTAAAGGAAAGTGCAAAATGGTACAGGAATCAGGGTAAAGTAAGTAAGATTGAGTATATAATAGAAGCTTTATGTCAAGGCAGATGTTATAATAATTCTTTTGGAAATGCAGTTGCTTATATTTTGCCTGTTAAGCTTCTATTAGACATGGTAACTTGGATTAGAATAAGAAAACGCGTAACTTTTAATAGCTACTGGAGGAAATAGAAATGACTGAAGCTACAGTAAATGTCGTTGGTGCCGGCTTGGCCGGAAGTGAAGCTGCATGGCAGCTTGCCGAAAGAGGCATCAAAGTGAACTTATATGAGATGAGACCGGTAAAGCAGACACCTGCTCACCATACAGATAAATTTGCTGAACTGGTATGCAGTAATTCTTTGCGTGCAAATACATTAACAAATGCAGTAGGTGTATTAAAAGAAGAGATGAGAAAGCTTGACTCTGTCATCATTGGCGCAGCAGACGCATGTGCTGTACCGGCAGGCGGAGCTTTGGCAGTAGATCGCCATGAGTTTGCGGCACATGTTACTAGCCGTGTGAAGGAACATCCTAATGTTACTGTATTTAATGAAGAAATCACTGAAATTCCACAAGGTCCGACCATCATTGCTACGGGGCCTTTGACAAGCCAGGCGTTGTCCCAACAACTGAAGGAGCTTACAGGGGAAGAATATTTATATTTTTATGACGCGGCAGCTCCTATTATTGAAAAAGACAGCATCGACATGGATAAGGTCTATCTGAAATCCCGGTATGACAAAGGGGAAGCAGCATACCTTAACTGTCCGATGACAGAGGAAGAATTCGACCGTTTTTATGAAGCGTTGATCTCTGCTGAAACAGTTCCGCTTAAGGAATTTGAAAAAGAAATCTTTTTTGAAGGTTGTATGCCGATCGAGGTCATGGGCCAAAGAGGAAGGAAGACGATGCTTTTCGGACCGATGAAGCCGGTTGGCCTGGAGGATCCTAGAACTGGAAAGCGGCCTTATGCCGTAGTGCAGCTTCGCCAGGATGATGCTGCTGGAACACTTTACAATATTGTAGGCTTCCAGACTCATCTTAAGTGGGGACCGCAAAAGGAAGTCATTCAACTGATCCCTGGTTTGGAAAACGCTGAAATTGTACGGTATGGTGTCATGCATCGTAATACATTTATCAACTCACCTAAGGTTTTAAAAGCAACATATCAATTCAGGAATAGGGAAGATTTATTTTTTGCAGGACAAATGACTGGGGTCGAAGGGTATGTGGAATCAGCAGCAAGCGGCATGATTGCTGGAATTAATGCTGCACGCCTTGTAAAAGGTGAAGAGCCGATGGAATTCCCGCATGAAACAGCAATGGGAAGCATGGCCAGATATATTACAACAACGAACGCGAAAAACTTCCAGCCGATGAATGCAAACTTCGGGCTTTTCCCTGATCTTCCTGAGAAAATCAAGGCTAAGCAGGAACGTAATGAGAAGCATGCTTCCAGAGCACTGGAAACAATTCAGAAATTTGCGAAAAATTTGTAATTTCTATTGCGAGGGCTATATATATATGATACTATTTAGTAGCCCTTGTGAGGTGACGAGATGGATGCAAATGTGAACAATTCTTTAAACTTATTTATTGAATATTTACAAATTGAAAAAAATTACTCACAATATACAATTGAACATTATCAACATGATATTAGGGGATTTTTTTTGTTCATGTCTGAACAAGGACTGACTAGCCTTGATGCTGTTGAGTATGCTGATACAAGGATTTACCTCACGAAATTATTTGACCAGCAGCTCTCCAGAAAGTCTGTCGCCCGCAGGATTTCATGTATGCGCAGCTTTTATAAGTTTTTGCTTCGTGAAAAAATGGTAGGAGATAATCCTTTTTCCCTGGTATCCATACCCAAACTGGAAAAGCGATTGCCAGATTTTTTTTATGAAGAGGAACTTTCCCAACTATTTAACGCATGTGAAACCGATACTGCGATTGGGAAAAGGAACAAAGCCCTTTTGGAACTGCTTTACGCTACAGGAATCCGTGTAGGTGAGTGCTGTAAAATCCAAATGAAGGATATAGATTTATCTCTATCCACAGTTTTAATTCATGGAAAAAGGAAAAAGGATAGATATGTGCCTTTCGGAAGTTTTGCTCAGGATGCGATTGAAGACTACATAAAGAATGGAAGACCAGAGCTTCTGAAGACTAAAGAAGATCATGGCCATTTGTTTTTGAATTTCCGGGGTGGGCCTCTCACGGACAGAGGAATCAGGGAAATCCTGAATAAGCTGATCGAAAAGTCTGCCCTGACTGGGAAAATCCATCCCCATAAACTGCGCCATTCTTTTGCTACACATATGATGAGCAATGGAGCAGATATGAGGACTGTCCAGGAGCTAATGGGCCATGCGTTCCTGTCTTCAACGCAAGTCTATACCCATGTTACGAAAGAGCACTTGCGCAATATTTATATGTCACATCATCCGAGGGCTTAAGCCAAAAGGAGGACGAAGGTATGTCAGAATTCCATGCCACAACGATATTTGCTGTTCAACATAAAGGCCAATGTGCAATGTCAGGCGATGGCCAGGTGACCTTTGGAAATGCTGTAGTGATGAAACACACAGCAAAGAAAGTCCGAAAGTTGTTTAATGGTAAAGTAATTGCAGGATTTGCCGGTTCAGTCGCAGATGCGTTCACCCTGTTTGAGATGTTCGAAGGTAAGCTCGAGGAATATAACGGAAATCTCCAAAGAGCCGCGGTCGAACTTGCAAAGCAATGGAGAAGTGATAAAGTCCTAAGGAAGCTCGAGGCCATGCTGATTGTACTGAATGAAACTGATATGCTTCTTATTTCCGGAACAGGCGAAGTCATTGAACCTGATGATGGCATTCTGGCGATCGGTTCTGGAGGTAATTATGCCTTGTCTGCTGGCCGTGCATTAAAGCAATATGCTGGAGAACATTTAACAGCAAAAGAAATCGCGAAGTCTTCATTGGAAATTGCTGCTGACATTTGTGTTTACACAAACCACAATATTATCGTGGAAGAACTGTAACGGAAAAGGAGTGTTGAGTGTGAAACAAACGACAAATTTAACTCCAAGGCAGATCGTGGAAAAGCTGGACCAGTATATTATCGGTCAAAAGGATGCTAAAAAAGCTGTTGCAGTTGCTCTCAGGAATAGATACCGCCGTGGCTTGCTCGCTGAAAATATACGGGATGAAATCATCCCTAAGAATATCCTGATGATTGGACCTACTGGTGTAGGTAAAACAGAAATTGCCAGAAGGATGGCTAAGTTAGTTGGCGCTCCTTTCGTAAAGGTGGAAGCGACTAAGTTCACTGAAGTTGGTTATGTTGGCCGTGATGTCGAATCCATGGTTCGGGATCTTGTTGAAACCTCAATCAGGCTTGTAAAAGAGGAAAAAATGGAGCGAGTAAAGGAACCGGCAGAAGAAAATGCAAACCGCCGTCTTGTCGAACTGTTAGTCCCTTCAGCGAAAAAGTCAGTGAATTACAAAAATCCACTTGAAATGTTGTTTGGTGGAAGCCAGCAGCAGCCTGAACAAGAGCAAAACCAATCAGAAGATTTAGGGTTATTCGAAAAGCGTAAAGTCATCAAGCAAAAGCTCGAAAAAGGTGAACTTGAGGATGAGTTGGTAACCGTCGAAGTCGAGGAGCAGACGCCTTCCATGTTTGATATGCTCCAGGGTTCTGGAATGGAACAAATGGGAATGAATATGCAGGATGCTTTGAGTGGCTTGGTGCCTAAGAAACGCAAGAAACGAAAGCTGCCTGTACGTGAGGCCAGGAAGTTATTAATCAATGAAGAAGCCCAAAAGCTGATTGATATGGATGAGGTGACTCAGGAAGCTACATACCGTGCTGAGCAGGCAGGCATCATTTTCATTGATGAAATTGACAAAATTGCCAGCAAGAATTCCGGTGGCTCCAGTGCAGACGTTTCGCGTGAGGGTGTTCAGAGGGACATACTTCCTGTTGTGGAAGGGTCGACTGTCAACACGAAGTACGGTCCTGTAAAAACAGACCATATCTTGTTCGTCGCTGCAGGTGCGTTCCACATGGCGAAGCCTTCTGATCTGATACCTGAATTGCAAGGGCGTTTCCCAATCAGGGTAGAGCTTACTAAGCTGACAGTTGAGGACTTTTACAGGATTCTTGTAGAGCCTGATAATGCACTTACAAAGCAATATGAAGCTTTATTGGAAACAGAAGGTATACAAATTGAATTTTCTGACGATGCTATTCGTAAGATAGCTGAAGTCGCTTATGATGTGAATCAGAATACGGATAACATCGGAGCGCGAAGACTGCAGACAATTCTTGAGAAGCTGCTTGAAGACCTGAGCTTTGAAGCTCCTGATATCAATTTGGAGAAGGTAGCGATTACTCCGCAATATGTAGAAGAAAAACTTGGCGCTATCTCAAGAAACAAAGATTTAAGCCAGTTCATATTATAATGGTTAATCGTTTTAGTGCATACTCAATAGGGTAGACAAATAAAGACTGCTTATTGTGCTTAAGTATTGGAACTAGCCAGGACAAAATAAATGTATTTTTGTTGAAGCAAATAGGAGGAAGAAACAATGGACTTACTATCAAAAACTAGAAAAATTAATGCCCTGCTCCAAAAAGCTGCCGGTAAACCGGTAAACTTTAAAGAAATGTCAGAAACACTTAGTGAAGTAATCGAGGCCAACATCTTTGTTGTAAGCCGCAGAGGAAAGCTTTTAGGCTTAGGAATCAATCAGCAAATTGAAAACGAGCGTATGGTAAAAATGCTCGAAGACCGCCAATTCCCTGAAGAGTATACGAAGAATCTTTTCAATATCCAGGAGACCTCACCTAACCTGGATGTTGAGAGTGAATACACAGCATTCCCTGTTGAAAACAAAGAACTTTTCAAAAACGGCTTAACAACAATCGTGCCGATCATCGGCGGTGGTGAACGCCTGGGAACATTGATCCTTGCCCGTCTTGAAGAACAATTCCACGACGATGACCTTATCCTTGGAGAATATGGCGCAACCGTTGTAGGAATGGAAATCCTTCGTGAAAAAGCAGAAGAGATTGAGGATGAAGCAAGAAGCAAGGCTGTAGTCCAAATGGCAATCAGTTCGTTATCCTACAGTGAACTTGAAGCGATCGAGCACATCTTTGAAGAACTTAACGGAAAAGAAGGCCTTCTAGTTGCTTCCAAAATCGCTGACAGAGTCGGGATCACTCGTTCCGTAATCGTCAACGCACTACGCAAGCTAGAAAGCGCAGGCGTTATCGAGTCCCGTTCCCTTGGAATGAAAGGAACTTATATCAAGGTATTAAACGACAAGTTCCTATTTGAACTTGAAAAGCTTAAAAGCAACTAAATAAATAATAAAAAATCCGCT
>NZ_BASE01000016.1 GCF_000813125.1 Mesobacillus selenatarsenatis SF-1 | reverse complement strand
TTTATCTTTCCAAAGGCAGTTTATTTTCATCAAGCGTAAATCCTTCACCCAGTACATCATGTACAACGGTTACCGATACAAATGCGTGGGGGTCTACCGAATTAATGACACTTTTCAATCGGACGATTTCATTCTTGGCGACCACGCAATATAAAACATCTCTTTCTGATTTAGTATAAGAGCCTACCGCTTTCAGGCTGGTGACCCCGCGGTCCATTTCTTTCATGATTTTGGCTGCGATATCCTCGTTTTTCTCCGAGATGATCATAGCTCCTCTAGCAGCGTATGAACCTTCCTGCATAAAGTCGATCACCCTGGCCCCTACAAAGACGACCACAAGTGTATACATGGCTTCCCGATAATTCAAATATGTAATAAGCGAAAGTGTAATGACACCAAAGTCAAACATGAACATTGTCCTGCCCATTGTCCAACCAACATACTTTTGCGCCAGCCTTGCGATAATGTCGACTCCGCCCGTAGTTCCTCCGTAACGGAAGATAATCCCAAGGCCGATCCCGATGAACACTCCCGCAAACAGGGCCGCTAAAAACAAGTCCTCATATAAGGGCATCTCGATTTGATATTTTTGAAATATAGCCAGAAAGATGGAGACTCCTACTGTTCCTATGATTGTATAAATAAATACATTCCGGCCAAGCAGCTTCCAGCCTATGAAAAAAAGCGGCAAGTTCAATAATAGGTTAGTAATGGAAGGAGACCAGCCAAATACGAAATAAAGCAAAAGGGTAATTCCGGTGAAACCACCTTCTGCGAGGTTATTCTGCATATTGAAATGAACGAGGCCGAATGAGAAAATAGCCGCACCAAGCAAAATGAAAAAGATGTTTTTGATTTTTAAGCCGTTAAGCACGATGAATTCCTCCTAATTAGTACGACTAAAAATTACCTGATAAAGCGCTTATATTATATAAAATATAACCAACAAGGGCAATCTTTTACAGGAGGGGCATAAAGAGTCGCAATATTCCATGTTCGAAGTTCTGTATTGTGATGAGAGTATTAGGTTGAAAAAAGCTCTATTAGTGATTGCCTAGAATTAGTTTGAAATAAAAATATTTGTCAAAGTACCTTCATTAAGCTAACATCGATATAGATAAACATACATAAAAAGGTTGGGTGAGTTTCTTGAGTGGAAAGAAAACGATGAAAGAACTCCAGCAGGAAGTGGATACATATATAAGCCAATTTAAAGAAGGCTACTTCAGTCCGCTTGCTTTGACAGCACGCATGACCGAGGAGCTAGGGGAACTGGCTCGTGAGGTAAACCACTATTATGGCGAAAAGCCAAAGAAAAATGATGAAAAAGAAAAGACAATTGAAGAAGAGCTGGGAGATATGCTTTTTGTGATGATTTGTTTTGCCAACTCTTTAAATATAGACCTTGAAGAAGCACATAACATGGTTATGGAAAAGTTCAATACTAGGGACAAAGACCGCTGGACAAGGAAAGACAGCTAAAGGAGACTAAATATATGGAAAAAGTAAAGATTGTTATTGCAGGACCAAGAGGAAGAATGGGTAAAGAGGCTGTCGATCTGGTGCTCGGGACGGATACATATGAACTCGTGGGAGTTGTTGACAGGAAATATGAAGGAATGAAAGTTGGTGAGCTCGAGGGCTTTCCAGCGAGTGATGCCTTAATTTATACAGATTTCGAGAAATGTCTCCAGGAAGTTGAGCCAGATGTACTTATTGACCTGACGACACCTGAAGTAGGCATGTTCCATACAAAGACCGCATTGAAATATAAAGTTCGCCCGGTGGTAGGGACTACAGGGTTCAGTAAGGAAGACCTTGATGAACTTGAACAGCTGTGCGCTGAACAGGAAACAGGGTGTATCATCGCTCCAAACTTTGCAGTCGGAGCGGTTTTGATGATGAAATTCTCGCAAATGGCTGCGAAGTATTTCAATGACGTTGAGATCATTGAACTGCACCACGATCAGAAGCTTGATGCGCCATCGGGTACAGCAGTGAAAACGGCAGAAATGATAGCTGATGTACGCGAACCGAAAACACAGGGACATACTGACGAAAAGGAAACAATTCAAGGTGCCCGCGGTGCGGATTATGAAGGTATGCACATACATTCAGTAAGGCTTCCTGGACTGATTGCCCACCAGCAGGTATTATTCGGCGCTGACGGACAAACATTGACGATCCGCCATGATTCATACAATCGAAGCTCCTTTATGTCTGGAGTAAAGCTTGCGGTTGATACAGTCATGAAAATGGATGCTTTTGTTTACGGATTAGAGAATATCATAGAATAGGGGAGAAACCATGAACATTGCCTTAATTGCACATGATAAGAAGAAAGATGATCTGGTGGGTTTCGCTGTCGCTTATAAGGAGATTTTTAAAGAGCATACATTATTCGCAACCGGCACAACAGGGTTGAGGATTATTGAAGCAACGGGTTTGGAAGTGACAAGGTTTCAATCCGGTCCGCTTGGCGGTGACCAGGAAATTGGCGCACGGATTGCCAATAACCTTATGGATGCAGTGTTTTTTTTCAGGGATCCATTGACTGCTCAGCCGCATGAACCTGACGTGACTGCCCTCGTTCGTTTATGTGATGTATATTCTGTTCCGCTGGCGACCAATATGGGAACAGCTGAGATTCTCGTTAAAGGGATTGAAAGAGGAGACCTTGATTGGCGAAATATAGTAAAAGAAGAAACTGGTGATGAACATGGAAGCAATGAAGCTTGATATACTGGCGTTTGGTGCCCATGCTGATGACGTTGAAATCGGGATGGGCGGTACAATCGCGAAATATGCTGCTGAAGGAAAATCTATCGGGATTTGTGATTTGACCAAAGCAGAGATGTCTTCAAACGGAACGGTAGAGATAAGGAGCCGAGAAGCAAAAGAAGCAGCCGGTATTCTTGGAGTGAAGATGAGGGAATCACTTGACTTGCCTGACAGAGGCTTATTTTTAAAGGAAGAATACATAAGGGAAATTGTTAGAGTGATCAGGCGAAATACTCCGGACATAGTTTTTGCACCTTATTTTGATGACCGTCATCCTGACCATGGCAGCTGTGCCCGCCTTGTTGAGGAGGCGGTCTTTTCGGCAGCAGTAAGAAAATATGATGAAGAGGACGGGCTGAAGCCACACAGGGCAAAAGCTTTATATTTTTATATGATCAATGGATTCCACAAACCTGATTTTCTAGTTGATGTATCGGATTATATCCATTTAAAAATCAATGCATTAAATGCTTACGAAAGCCAATTCATGAAAGGGGCAGGAACTTTTGACACCCCGCTTGTGAACGGCTACATTGAAACAGTCGAAGCACGCGAGAAATTATTTGGCAAGGAAGCTGGCGTCGCTTATGCCGAAGGCTTTATGTCCAAAAAACCATTGTTAATCCATAAGGATTTGTTAGGGGAAGGAAAATGAAGAAACTTAAAATAGGCATCACTTGCTACCCGACGGTAGGTGGTTCTGGTGTTGTCGCAACAGAACTCGGGAAGCTGCTGGCGGAGAAAGGTCATGAGATTCATTTCATTTCCTCGAGCCTTCCCTTCCGCCTGAAAAAAATGTACCGAAATATTTATTCTCATGAAGTTGAGGTCAATCAATATTCTGTCTTTCAATACCCTCCATATGATATTGCTTTGGCCAGCAAGATTGCAGAGGTCGCAGTTTTGGAAAATTTAGATGTACTTCACGTCCATTATGCCATTCCTCATGCTGTCTGTGCTATACTGGCTCGCCAGATGAGCGGGCGTGATTTGAAGATTGTCACAACGCTTCATGGTACAGATATTACTGTACTTGGATACGATCCGTCACTCACTGATGCCATACGGTTCGGCATTGAAAAATCTGATTACGTTACAGCTGTTTCCAATTCGCTTATCCAGCAGACTTATGACTTGATCAAACCGGACAAGGAAATTGGCTGTGTGTACAACTTCATAGACACTCGTGTCAATAAACGCATTGATTCTTCTGATCTCAGGAAGGAATATGGAATCCTTCCTGAAGAAAAAGTGGTCATCCATGTATCCAATTTCCGCCCTGTTAAAAGAGTTCCGGATGTGATCAAAGCATTCGCAGGCATCGCAGAAAAAATGCCGGCCAAGCTTTTGCTTGTTGGAGATGGACCGGAAATGAAGATTGTATGCAATCTTGCAAGTGAGCTGGGGATCCGCGACAAAGTCCTGCTGCTTGGAAAACAGGAGAGGGTAGAGGAGCTATATTCATTAAGTGATTTGATGCTTCTTCTCTCAGAAAAGGAAAGCTTTGGATTGGTAGCTTTAGAAGCAATGGCTTGCGGGGTACCATGTATCGGTACAGATGTAGGAGGGATTCCGGAAGTGATTGTGGACGGAGAGACGGGTTACATATGCGAATTAGGAAATATCGAAGAGATAACGGAAAAAGCTGTTAATATACTCTCAAGCCCTGAAATCCACAAGCGTTTTGCTGAGAAATCGGTAGAAAGGGCAGAAAAAAGTTTCAGCGCTGAACAAATCGTATCTGAATACGAAAGTATCTACTATAGTATCGTCGGGCAGGATGCACAATGATTGGTCAGCCATTCATACAGGCAGTGCCTGTCCTTCAATTAATTGAGGATGCCGGGTTCGAAGCGTACTTTGTCGGCGGCTCTGTCAGGGATCATATCCTCGGCCGCGAAATATCCGATGTTGATATCGCAACCTCAGCCTTACCTGAGGAGTTAAAACGGATTTTTCCTAAAACCAATGATGTGGGAATTGAACATGGAACGATTCTCGTCCATTATAAAGGCGAACATTATGAAATAACGACATTCCGTTCCGAAGAAAACTACACAGATTTCCGCAGGCCAGATAAGGTTTCTTTCATTAGGTCATTAAATGATGATCTACAGCGGCGTGACTTCACGATGAATGCAATGGCAATGGATAAAGAAGGGAACATTATCGATCCTTTTGCGGGCAAAGAAGCGATAAACAAAAAAGAAATTGTGACAGTAGGCAATCCAGATGAACGATTCGGTGAAGATGCATTGAGGATGCTGAGGGCTGTTAGATTCCAGTCACAATTATCTTTTTCGATTGGAAAGCAGACTTTAGTATCGCTTGCAGCAAACTGTCATCTGCTTGAGAACATAGCGGTCGAGCGCAAAACTGTTGAGTTCGAGAAATTGCTGATGGGACCAGGCCTTAGCGAAGCAGTCCAATTACTGGCCAATAGTGGCATGATTCAATATTTGCCAGGGTTAAAAGGGCATCGTGATGAAGTAATACGCTTTTCAACGCATCTAAGAGGGAATTTCCAACTGGCGGAATCTTGGGTCCTGCTGGTATTTGAATTAGGTTTGAAAGATAAAGAAATTGAAGAATTCCTGAGAGAATGGAAGCTTCCAGTCCAAAAAATTAAACGAATCAAACATATTCATGCTTTGTTATTGCATCGCCTTAAAAATGAATGGAATCCGGAATTGGTTTATAACGCAGGATTGGAAGTTGCAATTAGCGCTGAAATAGTGTTTGCGTCCCTGCAAGATATTGATACCAGCACCGAAAAAATCAGGGAATTGCATGAGGTGCTTCCGATCAAGCATCGAAAAGAATTGAACGTCACGGGGAATGATGTTATGGACTGGCTGGATAAACAGCCTGGTCCCTGGCTGCGCGAGTATCTTGAGGAAATTGAACGTTCTGTAATCTATGGCATCGTGCCAAATGAGAAGGAGAAAATAAAGGAATGGCTGAACGCGTCCAATCTGAGATCAGAAAAAAATTGATAGATGCTTTTACGAGGAATGAAACTGAATATCTATCAGGCCAACATCTGGCTGACATTGCGGGCTGCACACGTACGGCGGTGTGGAAGCATATCGAGGAGCTTCGCAAGGAAGGCTTTGAATTTGAGGCGGTCAGAAGAAAAGGATACAAAATTATTTCAATCCCTGACAATATGTCTGCAGATAAAATCACCCTTGGTTTAAACACTGAATTCCTAGGAAGGAATCTGCACTATCATGACAGCGTAGAATCCACTCAAAAAAATGCGTATAAACTGGCTTATGATAATGCTGAAGAGGGAACTGTGGTGATTGCCGAGGAGCAAACTGCAGGCAGAGGGAGGATGGACCGGAAGTGGCATTCCCCAAAATATACAGGTATATGGATGAGCCTCATCCTCAGGCCGAAAATTCCTATACCGAAGGCTCCGCAGCTGACATTGATCACTGCAGTCGGTGTGGTGCAGGCTATAGAGGAAGTAACAGGCTTATTGCCTGAAATAAAATGGCCGAATGATATTCTTATTAACGGCAAGAAAATCACTGGAATCCTTACCGAGCTTCAGGCTGAATCAGATCGGATTAATTCAATCATTATTGGAATCGGCATCAATGTCAATACAGGCATAGAAGATTTCCCTGAAGATATCCGAACAATCGCTTCGTCGCTCGCCATTGAATCTGAAAAAATCATAGACAGGGAAAAGTTGATCAGGACGATACTTGAAAAATTAGAAAAACTGTATTTACTTTATCTCGAAAAAGGCTTTTTTCCGATAAAGCTGATGTGGGAAAGCTACGCTATAAGCATCGGTAAACAGATCACTGCAAGGACCCTAACTGGGGAGATAAAAGGTAAAGCCA
This sequence comes from Mesobacillus selenatarsenatis SF-1, assembly GCF_000813125.1. Taxonomy (GTDB): domain Bacteria; phylum Bacillota; class Bacilli; order Bacillales; family Cytobacillaceae; genus Mesobacillus; species Mesobacillus selenatarsenatis. Next base: position 43,637 of record NZ_BASE01000016.1, on the reverse strand, counting down.
CCGGGATTACTGAAGACGGAGTTCTTTTGATTGAGGATTTAGCAGGGGAAATTCATAACATTTACTCCGCGGATATCCAGATAGAAGGTTAATTCAGTAATGTAGCCAAAAAAGCAGTCATTTGCTATAATCAATCTGGGCGGTATCGAAAGAACTGCACCTTGTTGATTTATTTTATAAAAAAATAGTTCTGCCTGGATCCGGTAGCGGACTGGGACAGAGGGATGAAACAAGTACAGGCTTCAAAGGGTCCTTCTGGCATAGATGGGCCCTTTTTTAGTGTCTGGCATTGATGGATTGTTTTATCTCCTCTTCAGAAAAAGGGAGGAACGAAAATGAAACAAACAACTGATTTCTTGAAAATGAAGCAAACAGGCAACAAGATCGTCATGGTGACAGCCTATGATTATCCTTCAGCCAAGCATGCCGAACAGGCTGAAGCTGATATGATCCTTGTAGGCGATTCCCTTGGGATGGTCGTGCTCGGCTATGACTCGACTATACCAGTAACAATGGAGGACATGATCCACCATTCGAAAGCTGTCAGGCGAGGAGCAGGCAATACATTCATCGTTGTCGATTTGCCATTTATGAGTTATCATCTGTCGATTAAGGACACTCTTATAAACAGTGCGAGAATCATGCAGGAAACAGGGGCAAACGCTGTGAAATTAGAAGGTGCTGATGAGGTCATTGACCATATAAACGCACTGACGAAGTCAGGAGTTCCCGTAGTAGCACATCTTGGCCTCACTCCGCAGTCTGTCGGGGTACTTGGTGGATATAAAGTCCAGGGAAAAAGCGCTGATGCGGCAAAGAAATTAATTGATGACGCAAAAAAATGCGAACAGGCAGGTGCCTTTGCTGTTGTGCTGGAATGTGTCCCTAAACAGCTTGCTGAGCAGGTCAGCCTGGCCCTCACAATCCCTACGATTGGTATCGGAGCTGGAGCAGAGGTTGACGGACAGGTACTTGTATATCACGATATAATCACCTATGGTGTGGACAGGGTACCGAAGTTCGTGAAACAATATACGAATGTAAATGAACAAATCTCTTCCGGGCTCAGTGCCTATGTTTCAGAAGTAAGGCATAAGGCTTTCCCAGAAGATAAACATAGCTTTACCATGAAGGAAGAAGAATTGCAGGCATTGTACGGGGGAAAAGAATGAAAATCATTAGAACAATCATCGAGATGCAGGAACAGATGCAAAAATTAAAATCTAATGGTAAATCCATTGGTTATGTACCAACCATGGGTTTTCTGCATGAAGGCCATATATCTTTGATGAAGAACGCCCGTCCGGAAAATGACGTTGTTGTCCTGAGTATTTTCGTGAATCCCCTCCAATTCGGCCCTACGGAGGATTTGGATGCCTATCCGCGTGATTTTGAACGTGACCATAAGATTGCGGAGGATCAGGGAGTAGATTTTATCTTCTATCCTTCTGCTGAAGAAATGTATCCAGATAGTGCTTCGGTAAAAGTTTCTGTTGTTGACCGGACAAATGTCCTTTGTGGCAAATCAAGACCAGGGCATTTTGACGGAGTAGCAACTGTTTTAATCAAGCTGTTCAATATCATCCAGCCAACGAGGGCATATTTTGGCCTCAAGGATGCCCAGCAGGTCGCAGTGGTCGATGGCCTGATCAAGGATTTTAATTTTCCGATAGAATTGATTCCAGTTGAAACAGTACGTGAAGAAGATGGGCTTGCAAAAAGTTCGAGAAATGTTTATTTAAGTGAAGATGAAAGACAGCAGGCAGTTGAACTTAGCAGAAGCCTGGAGATGGCGAGACACGCCATTGAGAGAGGCGAAAGAAATCCTGAAGAACTTGTTGGAATGATGAAAAATCATATCCATGAGAATACATCAGGTATAGTCGATTATGTTGAAATCTATTCTTATCCAGAGCTGAAAGAGTTAGAAACATTGAAGGGTAAAGTGATCATTGCCCTTGCGGTGAAGTTCTCGAAAGCAAGACTGATTGACAATACCATTATAGATTTAGAGGTAAAATAACTCATTTTAGGGGGATTATATTCCATGTTCCGCACCATGATGAATGCTAAAATACATCGAGCAAGAGTAACTGAAGCCAATTTGAACTATGTCGGCAGCATCACAATCGACAGCGATATTCTGGATGCAGTCGGAATGGTAGCTAATGAAAAGGTTCAAATTGTCAATAATAATAATGGCGCCCGTTTCGAAACTTATATTATTCCGGGGCAAAGAGGGAGCGGAGTAGTTTGCCTGAATGGTGCAGCAGCCCGTCTAGTACATGAGGGTGACGTTGTGATCATCATTTCCTATGCACTTGTCCCTGAAGAGAAGGTTCCGTCTCACCAGCCAAAAGTAGCGTTGATGGATGAGAATAACCGTATAGTAGAAATGCTCCATGCTGAACCTGAAAGAACGGTTTTCCTATAGAGCCAGAAAACTCCCGGATCATCGGGAGTTTTTTCATACAGTTTTTAAGCAAATCTCAAGAACGTTCTTTGGTGTAAGAATGTGTACACAAAAGGATAAACAACGACAAAAAGATATCCAAAAGTTTTTAAAATGGCAATAATATAAGTGGGTCTATAAGTATTGAATCTTCTAGATGGGACGATACAGGCACTGTCCCGCTTTCACTTTCATATTTTTTATGATACGGTTTTGTTTGACTGAATGTTAGAGGTGTATTGAAGAATGAGCCAAAAATTTGTGGTTGTAGATTTAGAAACAACGGGCAATTCCCCTAAAAAGGGTGACCGTATTATACAATTTGGAGCAGTGATCATTGAGGATGGGAAGATTACTGGCCGATTTTCCTCGCTTGTCAATCCATTGCAGGAGATTCCTGCATTCATTGAAGAGCTGACAGGAATTTCTGATTCAATGGTAAAGGATGCTCCATTATTTGAGGAAATCGCTCCGCAGGTTTCTGATATGCTTGAAGATGCTTATTTTGTGGCTCATAATGTCTTATTTGATCTTTCATTTTTACAAGAAGAATTATTAAATTCAGGACAGGAAGGTTTATATGGTCCTGTTATAGATACCGTGGAAATGGCAAGAATCCTGTATCCAACGGCTGACAGTTATAAACTGACTGATTTGGCCGCAAGGGAGAGTTTGCATCATGACCGCCCTCACCAGGCTGACAGTGATGCGCAAGTGACTGCAGAGTTGCTTCTGATAATGCTTGAGGATATAAAAGCGTTACCTTTGGTCACAGTCAAAGAACTGGCTAAGCTCTCAGAGGGGCTTAAGAGTGACCTTCACTTAATTTTTGATGATGTTTTGAGTGTGAAGGAGAGCAGACTGGAAATCTTACCTGAACATATTGAAATCTACCGTGGGTTAGCCCTGAAAAAGAGAGCGGTGATCCGCAAAATTAACCAAAGTGCTATTGCGTATCCGGAATCAGTGGAGGAAAAGATGTCTTTACTTCAAAAGGCATTTACTGGCTATGAGATCAGGCATGGACAGTTCGAGATGATGGACTGCGTTCGTGAAGCATTCTCAAAGAATGGCCATGCTTTGGTTGAAGCGGGAACGGGTGTAGGAAAGTCCCTTGGTTATTTGATCCCAGCAGCAATCTTTGCATTGGAGAGTAATAATCCGGTTGTAATCAGTACCTACACAACACAGCTCCAGGAACAGCTGTTATTCAATGACATTCCAAAACTGGGTCAGGTATTGGGAACAACCATAAATGCATCGTTGATTAAAGGCAGGAACAATTATATCAGCATGGCCCGGTTTGAGCACTCCCTGAGGGAGGTAGAGGAGAATTACGATACAGCCCTTACTAAAATGCAGATCCTTGTTTGGCTTACGCAAACAGAAACTGGAGACTTTGATGAACTCAATTTGTCTAGCGGGGGCATGCTCTTCTGGAGTAAAGTGAAAAATGAACGCGCGCTTTTCCTCAAGACGAAGCACTGGGAGGATTATGATTTTTATCAAAGGGCAATCGAAAAAGCGCATAATGCGGATATTTTGATCACTAACCATTCAATGCTGCTTGCCGACCTTGTTGCAGAAAAAGGTCCGTTACCGAATTATGACTATGCAGTACTTGATGAAGGTCACCAATTCGAAAAGGCGGCAGGAAAGTATTTTGGCAAGTCACTTGATTATCTGGCTGTCAGGCTAGTACTTAATCAGCTTGGTTTATATGACCAAAACCAGTTGTTCTATAAGTTGGAGACATTGCTTAACAATAATAACGGCGATCTGGGAAGCAGCAGGCTTCATACGTTTCAAATCAATCAGTTGATATCTGATTTAGTATATGAAACAGAAGAACTCTTCAAGCTTGCAGGAACTTATGCAAGAAAAGCGACGAAGAATAAATCTTATGGAAGTAAATTGAATGCAAGCATGATTCCGGACAGAGACAACCGGATTTGGACTGCATTGAAAACAACCGCAGAAAGGTTTTATTTCCACTTAAAGGATTTAATCACCGCTCTGGAAGGAAGGCTGGATGAGGCGGGAAAAAGTCCTCATCGCTATACAGGTGTGCAGCAATCAATCCTTGAAGAGGTTGTTTCGGTTACAGAAGATTTGGAAAAAATCCGTATTACGGCCAGAACCCTTTTTATGGACGAAAGCGGTTATGTGAGATGGATTGAGGCAGATATGAGGGCTTTGCAAAATTCAACGACAATTTTTTCACGCCCTGTTTATGTATCTGATTATTTGACAGAACAATTTTTCACGAAAAAAGAAGTGTTGTTGTTACATCTGCAACCCTCTCTGTTAATAATTCCTTCACGTTTATCAAAAAGGAATTGGGACTGCGAACTACACTGATGGAAAAGCAAATTCCATCGCCATTTTCCTATGAGTCTCAGGTCAAGCTCATTGTGCCTGATGACTTGCCGGAAATTAAGTCTGTATCTAATGATGACTATGTCGCGGCTATTACGGAACATATCATCTCGATTGCAGAAGCAACTAATGGCCGGATGCTGATTTTGTTCACATCGCATGAAATGCTGAAAAAGGCTTATGAGCTAATCAAGGAGAGCGGCCTGCTTGAAGAGTTCATTTTAATTGCCCAGGGGATTACTGCAGGCAGCAGGACAAGACTGACCAGGAACTTCAAACGGTTCGATAAAGCGATTCTATTCGGGACCAGCAGTTTCTGGGAGGGTGTTGATATTCCTGGTGAGGATCTATCATGCTTAATAATCGTGAGGCTTCCATTTACACCACCAGATGAACCAATAACAGCTGCAAAGTGTGCTTTGATCAAGGAAAACGGTGGCAGCCCTTTCTCTGAATTGTCCCTCCCTGAAGCCGTCCTGAGATTTAAACAAGGGTTTGGCAGACTAATCCGTACATCAAATGATAGAGGCCTGATTCTAATCTTTGATCGAAGGCTTGTTACCACATCATACGGAGGTGCTTTTTTACAATCGGTACCTGACGTTCCAGTTGAAAAAGGATCTATTACAGAAATAGTCGATATGATTCATGATTGGCTGTAGTACTGTTGCGCGAAAGACCAACATTGAACTTCTTTTTTTACGCTCTTTTCTCAAACTTTGTTGTTATTGAAAACAAAATTGAATTGAATCACCTATAACCCTTCCTAAAGTTGACGCTTCTTATGAGAAAAGAGCATGCACACTTAATATCGACCTGCAAAATGGGTATGCATTACGTTAAAATCGGCATTAGGATTTTAACAACAAACTTTACGAAAACAGCCTTTTTTAAAAAAAGCTTTTTATAATTTCAGCTAAATGACGCACTCTAAAGCTAGAAGTAATTGGAGGAGTGTACATGAAGCTGTTATTAGCAATCCTGGCATTTATGAATTGGTATTATTTCCCCTATGAATCTCCTTCTGCTCCCGTTGAGGTTGAAGGGGTAGATGTCAATCTGAAAAGAAACGAATTGGCTTTTACATTCTTAGCAATAAGCAATGGAGAGGCCGCACTGATTCAGCATGCTAATGGCGAGAATATACTAGTGAATACTGGTGGTACTGGCACATTCAAAGAGCTTGAACGGCTGCTTGCTCTTTTTCATGTAAATGATTTATCGACGATTATTTTGACTTCGAATGCTGGGCAGGAAAACCTCGATCAACTAATCCAGAAATATAATGTCCGCAGGATATTTACGGGGAAAGCTGGTAATCAGGTTTTGGCAGGAGCCTCAATCCCGACTGAAGTGAAAGTTCAAAGCTGGAAGCAGGGAGATTTGTTAAAGCTAATGCCAGGATTGACTGCAGAAGTCATTTTCGATGGCAGTGAAGAGAATGAAGGCACAGATATTTCTTTTCAATTTTTTCATCATCAAATTTTTTATGTTAGTTCAGCTAGTCATGCTTCCGAACAAGCATTTCTTGCAGAACCATTGAAGAATGTCAATATTGTCAAATTGCCGTTTTTTGCTGCAAAAGGTTCTTTTTCAGATTTGCTGATTGAGCATCTTGACCCTCAGCTAGCAGTCATATTCAAATCAAATTCAGTCAAACCTGATCCGGATTTAGTGGAGATGCTACATGAAGCCTGGATTGATGTTTATTTCACAAAGCAGCATGGTACTGTTACAATTAAGCTTACCGATTCAACCTATGATGTCATTACAATCTTGAGTGAAGAGTAATAATTGAGTGGATGTAGGTACAGAAAATCATAAAACGGGCTAAAGAAAAAACTGCGCATAATCTGCGCAGCCATTTTTAGTGTTTGGACTAGAAAAGTTTTTTGTGTGTCAGCAATACTCTTACCAGTGAGGACCATCTCCTGATATAATGGGTGGTGTTAATTGTATTGTTGCCAGCTGAACGCTCATATATAAATGACAAAAATTGTGTGAGAGGAGAGGAAGCGGGCATGGAAAGCAAAATTGAAGTAGTATCGACAGTAAAGGTCCAGAATAGTCCTGATTTGTATAAAATTGTAGATGCACTAAACAGGACTTTGAAGCGTGATGACCTCATGTTCGGTCTTGCACTGGATCAGGATGATAAAGAAAAAGCGATTTTTACCATTTATCGCACTTGATTAATTAAGCTGCTGTATTGATTAATATATGTAAAAGCAGTGCATTGAGCATACATAAAGAAGGGGATACATGTGAAAAAATGGCTATTTTTCAGCATCCTCATTGTTGTTACAATTGTGGGGATTCTGGTAAATGTATACTTAAACGCGGTTGAGCCAGTGAAGGCAGCAGAAAAAGAGGCTGTCCAAATTGCATCAGAAGAAACTAACCTTTCAGATTTTACAAACTTCAGTTTGTATAGTGGCGAAGAAACTTACTATGTGATGACGGGGAAAAATGCCAAACAGGAAGATGTTTATGTTTGGATCAATGAAAAAAACAGCGAAGTTATCACGAGAAATACGAAAAATGGTATCACGAAAAAAGAAGCTTTAAATAAACTATATCAGGAAAAAAATCCGAATGAAATTATTGAAGTAAGGCTCGGTATGGCCAGAATCCAAAAGACGGACAGGCCGGCATGGGAAATTTTTTACCGAAACAACAACGACACGATAAATTATTATTATGTCGATTTTGATACAGGTGAGAAACTGAGAGCCATTGATAATTTGTGATTTCATTAGGCAAATTTTTGATTCAAGAAGTTGTTGGACAATATGATATTATTAAATATTCAATAATAGCCACATGCAAAAATAGGAGGTAAAGGGATGGAGATCCAATTAGCCAGCAGAGTGGGAGCACTCACTCCTTCATCAACTTTGGCAATTACCGCAAAAGCAAAAGAATTGAAAGCGCAAGGGAAAGACGTGATTGGACTAGGAGCGGGTGAACCTGACTTCAATACACCGCAACATATTATTGATGCTGCTGTTAAGTCCATGAATGAGGGGTTCACTAAGTACACACCATCTGGCGGTCTGCCGGAGTTGAAAAAGGAGATTGCAGCGAAGTTAAAAGTTGATCAAGGGCTTGAATATCAGTTGAATGAAATCATCGTAACAAGTGGCGCTAAGCATGGTTTGTACACCCTGTTCCAAGTGCTTCTTGATGAAGGTGACGAAGTGATCATTCCGATTCCTTATTGGGTCAGCTATCCTGAGCAGGTGAAGCTTGCAGGAGGAAATCCGGTCTACGTGGAAGGGCTTGAACAGAACAACTTCAAGATCACTCCTGAACAACTAAAGGAAAAGGTCACCGACAAGACAAAGGCGGTCATCATCAATTCCCCGAGCAATCCTACCGGAATGGTATATTCCAGAGAGGAATTGAAGGCTCTTGGTGATGTATGTCTTGAGAATGGACTCCTGATCATCTCTGATGAGATTTATGAAAAATTAATTTATGGAAATGCTGAGCATATCTCAATTGCTGAACTCTCAGAAGAGCTTAAAAAGCAGACGGTCATCATCAATGGCGTTTCCAAGTCCCATTCAATGACAGGCTGGAGAATCGGTTATGCAGCTGGTGACAGTAAAATTATCAAGGCAATGACTGACCTGGCAAGCCATAGCACGTCAAATCCAACGACTCCTGCCCAGTATGCAACGATTGCAGCTTACGCAGGGTCCCAGGATGCGGTAGAAACAATGCGTAAGGCTTTTGAGGAAAGACTTGAAATCATCCACGGCAAGCTGAATGAAATACCAGGAATCAGCTGTATAAAACCTCAGGGAGCATTTTACCTGTTCCCAAATGTAAAAGAAGCGGCTCTTATGACGGGCTGCAAGGATGTGGATGAGTTTGCAGAAGTATTGCTGACAGAAGCGAATGTTGCGGTAGTTCCTGGCTCTGGTTTTGGAGCTCCAGACTATATGCGTCTGTCATACGCTACATCCCTTGAACAGTTGGAGGAAGCAATCAGCAGAATTCATCAATTTGTCGAAAGCAAGGCTTAAATCATCAGAGTCCTGCACTTGGGCTCCGGCTTGGTCTTGAAAGAACAGTAACGAGGAATCAGGGGAGTAGAGTACGTCCGCGAGCCGATTCCATTCCCACGTTTGCTGAACCGTCTATACGTATAAAATTCAACATGGCCCGTACATTGCGGGCCTTGTTGTATTTTAGGGAAGCTTGTTTTATGTTGTCTGATAAAGTTTTCTTTATCGATATTTTTCGACTTATTTCCCTTTTTAATCTTTTTCTATTTTATTACCAGCCGGCCTTGTTCATGCTATACTATGAAAAGAGGTGTCCGGAATGAAAAAAGCAGATATGTTAGATTGGCTGAAAGAGGGGAATGTAACAATTCCTGCTGTATTGCTTACGCAGTACAAAGAAATGAGATTGAACGAACAAGAATTAGCATTATTACTTCATGTATTCTATTTTTCTGAAAAAGGAAATGAATTTCCTACGCCTACCGAACTTGCAGCCCGCATGACGATATCGGCTTTCGAATGTACAGATTTGCTCCGAGCACTGATTCAAAGAGGGTTTATATCGATAAGTGACGGGAATTCCACGGACGGAATCAGATATGAAAAATATTCCCTGGAACCGCTTTGGGAAAAGCTGTTTGATCAGTTTATGCTCAACCGGAAACAGGAAAAAGAGATGGCCAACCAGAAGGAAGAAACGGATTTATATACAGCGTTCGAAAGGGAATTCGGCCGGCCGTTATCACCCTTTGAATGTGAGTCACTGGCAATGTGGATGGATGATGATCACCATGACCCCATCATCATTAAAGCTGCATTAAGAGAAGCTGTCATTTCTGGCAAATTGAATTTTCGGTACATAGACCGGATTCTTTTTGAATGGAAGAAGAATGGGATCAAGACGATCGAACAAGCTAAAAGTTATGGAAGGAAATTCAGGCAGCACCAGAGTGCTCAAAAGACAGGAAAAGAAGAACCTAAAGTTTCTGCAAATCCTGTTCCATTTTATAACTGGCTTGAACAGTAATTGTAACGAGAGAATTCATTTATTCTCTCTTTTTTTAGGCATTTTTCGAGGCGTGATGTCTTTTAAATAGTAAATCGTAAATTTAGAAATGTGGTGAGATAAATGTTAAATAAACAGCAAATTCGGTTTTGCCTTGATGAAATGGGAAGGATGTTTCCTAATGCCCATTGCGAGCTGGTTCACTCTAATCCTTTTGAACTGGTCATTGCAGTCGCCCTATCTGCTCAGTGCACTGATGCCCTGGTGAATAAGGTGACCAAAAACTTATTCCAAAAACACAAAAGTCCTGAGGATTTTTTGAGTGTTTCATTGGAAGAACTGCAGGAGGACATCCGGTCAATTGGATTATATCGCAATAAAGCGAAAAACATCCAAAAGCTTTCCAGGATGATTATTGATGAATATGGCGGTGAGGTTCCACGGGACAGGGATGAATTGACGAAGCTTCCTGGCGTTGGGCGTAAAACAGCCAATGTCGTGGTTTCTGTCGCTTTCGGGATACCTGCCATTGCAGTTGATACCCATGTGGAGCGGGTCAGCAAACGCCTGGCTTTTTGCCGCTGGAAGGATTCAGTTCTTGAGGTTGAGAAGACATTGATGAGAAAGGTTCCTGAGGAAGAATGGTCCATTACGCATCACAGGATGATTTTCTTTGGACGATACCATTGTAAAGCCCAGAATCCCAAGTGTGAAACATGTCCTTTACTGGATGTATGCAGAGAGGGTAAAAAAAGAATGAGAGCCAAAGCGTAATGGAAAGAACAGATATTTCCTTTCAGGATTATGTACAAGCAGTGGAGAGGGTCCTCAGTGAATGGGGACAGTGCAAGGATGAACTAGATATCCACTTCAAGAACAGAGATAGCGATAGGGCATTGCCATTGATGAAGAGGGCGATAGAATTATTTGAACAATTCCTTATTATTTCAAATAGCCTGAGTCCGGATAAGTATTGTGTTAAAGATTGTAAGATTAAGCCGGTGAATGTAGAGGAAAGGCTTGATTTTATCGTATCAAGACCCAAACTTTTTCATTCTTATAAACAACTTGCTGAATTATTCGCTGAGCAGGAAAAGCAGTTCGCTAAACAAGTGGCCTTAAATAGAGCAAAAAACAAACGTCCTGATTGAGTCAGGACGTTTTGTTTTTTATCGTTGTCTAGGAAATTTTAAAACAATTTCGTTGTGGATAACTATATATGATTTTCTTAATCCAGCTCCAGCGCCTAGCCCCTCGAGTCGCTTCGGTCCGCCCAATGAAGTCAAAGAACGACTTCACCGGTCGGCCCTCCAGCGCTTATCGGGGCTGGTCAAGGCGCTTGCGCTTTTTGCTTCTGGAAGGGAGATTAGTCGTCATCCCCATCACCATTGTTGTTCCCATTATTATTTCAGTCGCCGTCACCATTTCCATTTCCGTTCCCATTCCCATTCCCATTCCCTTGGCCATCTTCATTTCCTTCTTCATTCTCTTCTTCTTCATTTTCACTCTCGCCATCTTCTGGTTCTGGCAGGAGTGGTTCTGGAACTTCGACTTTAAGGGTGGCTGGATCAGAACGCTGTTCACCACGTATAGCTGTGACTTTGAAAGAATAAATTCCGCCTGGAACTGCATTGGCGATTTTCAAGCCTGTCTCTGCGGTAGTGGTCAGTGTTTGCTCAGGACCTTCATCAAGGGAAGCGGTAACCTCGAATTGGATATCCTCTTTATTCTCCTGATTGAATTCCCAGCTCAGGATGATTTCATTTTTCGATTCATCGTATTTTGCTTCAAGCTTTGAAGGAGTTTCAAGCTTTTCAAACTTCTTGGAAGTTTCCTTAGGAACATTGCCCTTTACAGCCCACTCGTAAAGGATTTCATCCTTTGGAGTATATTCACTTGCAAGCTTTGCAGGCATGGTACCTTTTTCGATTTTAACTCTTTCAACACTCTTTGGAACAGTAAAGTCAGGTGTATCTACGTCTTTAGATACATAGGTCATCAGATTCTTGAACAGAGTCTGTGATATTTTTTGTTCATTACCGTACAGTGCCGTCTTTCTGTCGCTATAACCAGTCCAGACGGATGCTGTATATCTTGTTGTATAGCCTACAAACCAGGAATCAGGGACACCACCATTTTTAATTCCCCATTTTTTGATATCTTCCGCCGTGTAGTTCGTTGTTCCTGTTTTTCCGGCAACGTGAAGGTTTGGAATGTTTGCGTAAGTTGCTCCTGTACCTTGCTTGATCGCCGTCTTCAGCATATCGGAAATCATGAAGGCGGTATAATCTTTCATGACCACTTCTGTCTCAGGTGTCAGATCAATTTCTGTCTTGTCCCGTAGTACAACCTTTTTGACTGAGTACGGCTCTGTAAAGAAACCGTTGTTACCAAATGCTGCATATGCTCCGGCCATTTCAATTGGCGCAATTTCTTTAGCACCGATTGCAGCTGATTCATAAAAAGGATCGTCTAGTGTTAATCCCAGCTTCATCCCGAATTCCCTCGCTTTATCATTACCTACAGCCTGGAAGGCCTGAAGGGCAGGGATGTTGATCGATTTTGCCAGGGCAGTTCTCATAGTCATTATACCGTTATACTTATCGTTCCAGTTTCCGATAGGATCCCCGTTTGAATAGGTCATAGGCTTATCTTCAAGCATATGGTAGGTGCCCCAGCGCAAATGCTCGATTGCAGGACCATAGTCAAGGATGGGCTTAATCGTAGACCCAGGCTGTCTCGTTACATCAATTGCGTAGTTCAAGCCTCGCTTGACTTGCTGGTTCCGGCCGCCGCCAATCGCCCGTATTTCCCCGGTTTTCGTATCAAGCAGTGTGATGCCTGCCTGCATTTCATCATTAGGGAATTGAACAGCTGCATCTGTATTCAGGATATTCTCCACATGTTTCTGTGCATTTTGATCTAATGTTGTATAAATTTCAAGTCCATCGGAAAAAATATCAAAATCGGTTTTTTCTGTAACTTCCTCGATTACCATGTCAACAAAGGCATCGAATGGTTCTTCGTTCTTATTCTTTCTGTTTTCTTCCTTAACAAGGCTGGATTCAACAGGAATCTTTTGTGCATTTTCTTTTTCTTCCTGTGAAATGATGCCATGCTGATGCATCAGATATAATACAGTGTTCCTTCGCTTCTCCGCTTTTTCAGGGTTCGTAAAAGGATTGTAATTATTAGGGCTCTGAGGCATACCTGCAAGCAGGGCGGCTTCATGAAGCTCAAGCTCACTTAAATCATCTTTTCCAAAATAGGTTTTTGATGCAGTCAGGACACCGTGCATATTTTCTGACATATAAATTTTATTTACATACATTTCAAAGATTTGCTGCTTTGTATACTTTTGTTCAAGCTGGTAAGCCAGCCATGCTTCTTGTGCTTTCCTTGAGATCGTTTTTTCAAAGCCAAGGAAGTAGTTTTTGACAACTTGCTGCGTAATGGTGGAGGCACCTTCGGATCCAAAGCCGTCAGTTATATTTGCTATAACGGCTCCTCCAAGACGGATGACGTCTATACCATTATGTTTATAGAATCTTACATCCTCTGTAGCTAAAAAGGCATTTTCCACTAGTTTTGGTATATCCTCATATGCTACATAATCCCGGTTCTGCGAGCCTACTTCTGTTACGAGCTTTTTATCTTTATCATAGATCTTAGAAGATATAGGGTCTTTGAGCAAGGACTCATCAAGTTTTGGTGTATCCTGTATCATGAATGCGAAGGTAGCGATTCCGGTCAACATGCCGATGATGCCAAGGGCAATCAGCGTAAGGAAAATTTTCTTGAACATTCCTTTATTCGCTTTCTTGCCTTTTGTTTTCTTAGTCTTGGCTGCCTGTTGTCTTCGGCGCTCCTCTCTAGTTTGAGGTTTTTGTGCCATTTATAGTTCATTCCTTTCTCGCAATAAAAAAACTAACTAAGTTTATAAAGATAATCGATAACTTTTATATAGTCAATCCTTGGGTGGAGGCCAAGGGGTATCTGTTGGCCGAATTCAATGACTTCTTCCTTTGTGATCGACTTCCTGCCGCCATTTTTCATTCTTTCCCAGAAAGTCAGCAAATGGCTCGCTTCCAGCAAGTATATCTCTTCTTCCGAGGAGAACCGGAGGATGACGAAACATATTCCTCCTTGCACAAGCACAGCTTTCATATGGATAATCTGATGTTCATGGAAGTTTTTCAACGGGAACGAAGTTGAAAATTTAGTCTCTTTAGCTTCAAAATCAATGTACCTTCCCTTGTAAACTCCATTATAGTCTGTAGTAGAAGCTTGCTTAAAGTATGCCTCTTTTATAACAGCTGCACTCCTGCGGGGATAATCCACATTAACGATTTGAACGGGTGTCGGTTTTTTATGGATGACTGCTATTCCCCGGTCAACATAGTAGGAGTTTGTATCATTCAAGTCCTCCTCCAATGTCATTCCTCTATTACTATAAGCTGCATTTTTTTGCACCCTGGCTTTTTTTGCTGGCTCTTTATTTGTATTTGGCGTATATTTCTTCCCATTTGGATAATTGAATATCAAGCTGACCACCTCGCAGACTACTCTATATCATACCAAATATCAACGGTTTTTGGTTGAATAAAAAGCCTCATTTCAATTCACCCTATAAAGAACCTATAGAAAAGGAAGAGAAAAGGTGTGTCAATAACCCAAAATCCTCAATTTCATCTGCTGTCTGACCATGAAGCCGAGATCATACAAAAAATAAGGCTGGAAACTGACGACCTGAATTTGGACAACATCTCAAGAACTAGAGCGTATCTTAATTTTTATCTGGAATATCCCGAAATGATTTGGGCGTTCCTGGCCAGCATGGTTTCAAGGAATGGCGGCTATAATATGTGCGACCTTGAGGGAGATTGGTTCCCCAAGATGCTCGATCCCCCAATACGCCAGCGGTTGTTCCTCACATATGAAAGAGCCAATTGGCTGATATTCCGCGATGCCTTTTCGCAGCTCCTTTTATACTCTTATTCGACGAAAAAAAGCACACCAATGTTTCACTTGCTGAAATTCCTTGATGTATCAACATTTATGGAAAAAGAATGGCAGGTATTTTGGGAGCGGGGAGATAAAAAAAGGCTAATGACAGCTTTGATCATCAATGAACAGAATGTGATCCATAATCCTGTTATAAGGCATCCGGTATATAAAAAGAGAGTATTTAACACATTGATGTTTTCCTTCGAAGATTATCTGCATTTTAGTACGGTCCTTTTTCCAACGTGTGAGGGAGAACTCTACGGGGCGAGTGTGAATGGATTTAAATCTGTCAGTAAAAGAATAAACCTTGGAAAGCGACTTGCGTCAATATTATTTGACCACAGGTATTATCCGTTATTTCTGGAATTCGCGGTCCAAACAGAACATACTGCTTCAAGACATGATTATGAACAGTACTTTCCTTTCGATAAAAAAAGAGATACGCCATTCCTTCGCTGTACCTATCCAATCATTCAGCATCATTTCCATCTACAAGGTGACTGGTATAAGGAGAGGAAATTTCACAAAAAGTGGTTTAGCCAGGAACTCAACCATAAGCATCCTGTTCACTTGACGGAATGGTACAAAAATAAGCAAAAACAATTACATGCGATGATATCGGTGAAGGAATTATTCACTTCAAATTGATCCAAACAAAAAAGCAAGGGATCTCCTTGCTTTTTGTTTAAACCAGCTCCTGCACCAAGCCCCTCGAGTCGCTTGTCTAGCTGCGGCTGATCGAGGCTCTTCCGCTTTACGGCTCACTCTGCTGGACGGTTTGGTCCCTCCAGCTTTTTGTCGCCATACCCTGTTTTCTTCTCAGCGGTTTTATTAGGCTGCTGCGCGGTTTTCTGTTGTTTTTTATTCATGTGAACACCTCCCGAGATTAGTTTGTTCATTTGCGTTTTTTTCATTCGGCAATTGAATGTCGAAGGCTGTAAAGATTGATGCTGAAAAGCACTTTGTTTGGCGAATTCCTTCTAGTTTTGTCAACGGTGAAGGAGGTTTCAGCAAGAAGTAGAATTTACAAGTTAAGTTCCTATATTTCCTTATAGAGGATTCGTTGTCGTTCAGCAGGGTGCATACTGACAGACCTTAAAATAACTATAGTTGGGAGAGATTGACCGATGAGACCAGGAATTGAAAAAGAAGAGATTTTAGGGATGTTGACTGATATGGCCCATAGCCTTGAAGAGACGGATATCAACCTGCATGAATCTTTAATGGAAGTCCGGGAAACGATGTGCCTGACACATTCATCACAGTTAAGAGAAACAGGCATTTTTTTAGATAGAATGGAAGGCAAGCTGCCTAAGTTGATAAAATCTGAATTACATGCAAAATCTGAGCAATCCTCTCTAAAACTTGAATTGAGTTTTTAATTTATATTAGAATGGATTCATCTTTAAAGTAGCTTTCTTAACAGAAGGCTACTTTTTTGTATAAGGTCATAAAGAAAGATAATAACCATGAACAAAAAATAAATAGATTTAAAGAAAGTGTGATTAAAGTGGAAATGGAAAATAACATTCTTACATTATCCAAAAAACTGCTGGTTGATGTGGAAACGGCTCATAAACGATTTCAACTTTCAAAGGAAGAGGGAGTAAGGGGTGACTTTCATTCAGAAGTTAAGCCATTCGCTGATGAGGTGAAATTGGCATCAGATGCGTGGAGAGAATCAGCAGGCCAATGGATTAGGGAAAATAGACCAAAGAATCTTCATGCTAATCAAATTGAAACAGCGGCGGACTATTTGGAAGTCATCTCTGTCCAGGCTTTTTTTCCTGAAACAAGCAAAAAAAGATTCCTTGATCAAATTCAGTCAGTTGAATTCATATTGAACAGCATGATCATTGCCGTCGAGAAAACAAGGAAGTGAAAGTAAAGAAGCACCAGAGAACTGGTGCTTCAATCTTTTTATATGGATATTTCTTTCTGATCCTCGGGAATGAAAGCTCCTTGCAATTCCAGCTCACGAACCAGGTTCCGGTATTCTAAAATGGTAATTTCATTCTGAATGTACGATTTTTTAGTAAAATCGAGCAATTCATTTACATGTTCCGGAGTGTATTCTTTTGTCTCAGCAAATAGATTTTTTAGTTCGTGAACGTTCATTTTTCATCCTCCTCCATCATTTGAAATAATCGTATCATGAAATTGGAATGGTCATCTATTTTTCAAAAATTGAAACTTCCGACAACATATTTCATCGTTAGACAAAAACGGAAGTACCTTCCAGCCTTATCACCAACTGGGCGGCAATAACATATAATATCGTAATGAAAACTTGGAGGAGGATGTTCGCCATGTTTGGCCGCAGGAATAAGACCAATACCAATCATCCACAATGGTGGGAATATCAATATAATCACGATCCGAATTTTTTATATGGGAATAACCAAGGTTTGAACCGGCAGCAACCGCTCCCTCAACAGTATAACAATCCATATTGGAATGCGATGCCAGGAAATTGGCAACACCAATATATGCAGCAGGAGAACCCGGTGAATCCATATCTGCAACAGGGCAACCCTATGAATCCAAATATGCAACAAGGAAATCCTTATTGGAATCAGCCAAACCCGATGGCTGGAAGCAAGAATGACTATTCTAAGATGCTTTTCCAAAACCCGCTTGAACCTGAGGGAGACCCAATCTACGGGTACTATAACCCACAAGCGGATTATCAGAACTTCAACCCATATCCACAATATGCGTTCATGCCTAAGCAGCCTTCTGGCCTGCAGTCCATAATGAACTCTTTCAAAAGCCAGGATGGCAATTTGGATGTCAATAAAATGGTAGATACTGCAGGACAGATGATGAATGCCGTGACCCAGGTATCTTCGCTCGTCAAAGGTCTCGGCGGAATGTTTAAGGTCTAATTAAATAGGGTCCAAAAGGATAAACAAAACAAGCAGGCATTAGGCAGCCTGCTTGTTTATTTTGTTCGTTTTCATGAATTCGGAAAATCACTCTTGATCACTTAAAATATCAATCTTTTTGCCTTGCTTTTTTGCGATTTTGATTTCAAGCAGTCCGTCGCGATAGGAAGCACGGGTCTTTCTCTCGTTGACAGGGACTGAAAAGGGGATCGTCCTGCTTAATCGCCGCGTCGAAGCCATGTGCCTCTCCGTTTTGGCGATGTCATTGATTTCCGAAGTGACGTCAGTTTGATCGACCAGTATTGTCAGGGAGTTATTGATAATATTAATTGAAATCTGGTCTCTTTTAATTCCTGGCAATTCTGCTGTCACAATATATTCCTTTTCTGTTTCATGCACCTCAACATTGAAGTGTGAATGTGGAAAGGGCTGTCTGAAAAAATCATCAATGCTTTGCAGTATGCCTTTTACTGGCTTTTCCTGCATCAGCTGGTTCATGGATTTAAACCATTGTTCAAGGGCTTCATGCCTTTTTGGGCGGTCAGGATGGTTGGTTGCCATCGATGTACATCCTCCTCTGCAGAAATTTCTTATAATAGCTTATGGCGGGATGAATGTCCCTGTTCAAGAATGTGTAAATTTTACCTTAGAGAGAAGTCATCACTTCGCCTAACATTTTTGAACACTTTGTGAAAAATGCCTTTAGTGTGATTTAGGTCACATAACCAGAATTTTATCCTCGGTATGCTGTTACAGTAAATAACGCAGAAGAGGGGAATACACATATGTTTTGTTACCAGTGTGAACAAACGCCAACAGGAGGATGTACAGTTGTTGGTGTATGCGGAAAAGATGAAACAATCGCAAGTCTACAGGACACAATGATCTTTGCTTTGAAAGGGATCGCAGCATATAGAACGCATGCCAACCAGCTTGGATTCACTGATTCTTTTGTTGACGCAACAACCCATGAAGCATTATATATGACTTTAACTAACTCTAACTTTAATGTACAAGAACATATCGATATGGCAATGAAAGTTGGACAATCAGCGGTTCGCGTGATGGAGCTTCTGGATGAAGCGCATACGAGCCGCCTTGGTATCCCTCAGCCGGTAAAAGTCAGCCAAAATAAGATTGAAGGAAAATGTATCGTTGTAACAGGACATAATCTGTTCGCGCTTGAAGAATTACTTAAACAAACAGAAGGAAAAGGCATCAACATCTACACTCACTCCGAGATGCTTCCTGCCCATGGTTATCCTGCATTGAAAAAGTACCCGCACCTTAAGGGGAACATTGGAAAAGCCTGGTTCGACCAGCGCCGCCTGTTTGAAAAGTTCCCAGGGGCAATCCTGGCTACGACAAACTGTGTAATGCCAATCAAAGGTTCATATGCCGACCGTATGTTCACTTATGAAGTTACAGGCCTAGAGAATGTAAGAAAAATAGAAAATGATGATTTCACAATGCTTATTGAAAAAGCTTTGGAGCTTCCTGAAGCAAATATGGAATCTGAAGAAACATTAGTGACAGGCTTCCACCACGAAACAGTGATCGGGCTTGCGCCTGAAGTTATCGATGCGGTAAAGTCTGGTAAAATCAAGCGCTTCTTCGTCATTGCTGGCTGCGACGCACCAGGAAAGGGCGGAGAATACTATCGTGAGCTAGCAACATCGCTTCCTCCAGAAGCTGTTATCCTGACAACTTCATGCGGAAAGTTCCGTTTCAATGATGTAGATTATGGTGTGGTTCCTGGAACAAACATCCCTAGATATTTGGATCTTGGCCAGTGCAATAACTCTGTCTCTACTGTAAAAATCGCTAAGGCATTAGCTGATGCGTTTGATTGTGATGTGAATGAGTTGCCTGTAAGTATCGTTCTTTCTTGGTTCGAGCAAAAGGCTGTAGCGATCCTGCTTGGTTTGTTCAGTCTTGGCATCCAGGATATCCGCATTGGACCTAAGCCGCCAGAATTCATTTCTGACGGAGTGATGGAAGTTCTTCAGGAAACCTTCAACCTGAAGTTGATCACAACTGCACAGGAAGATTTGGAAACAATGATGGGGTTAAGCAAAACTGAATAAAAATAGGAACGCCCGAAGCAATTTGCTCCGGGCGTTTTATTATGGTTCTTTTAATTTTTTGATAGTAAAAGGATTATAGGGTTTGCCCATCTACTAGTAAATTAAACAAGCTCATCCATCAATACGTCCGGGTCTAATATCATGTTCCCATTGGAATCAGTCGTAATAAGTTCGTCCTTTTTCATTTTGGTCAGCGTTCTACTAACCGTTTCCCTGGTCGTCCCAATCATACTGGCGAGGTCTTTGTTTGTGAAATCAGCCTTTAACAAAATCGTGCCATCTTCCTGTTTTTCTCCATGAAGTTCACCTAGCCTGATCAAAAGCTTTATGATCTGTTCGTATGTGTTGTTCAGGATTTGTGCTTCAAGCCTTTCTTGGAGGTCAACGATTTTTTCTCCAAGTACCTTGAACACCTTGATGCTTAAGTGAGGGTTATCAACCAAAACTTTCTCAAATTGCGAAATCGGTACGACAACAAGACTTGCCTGCTCCAATACTTCGGAATAACCTGGATACCCGCCTTTTCTGAAAAAACCTACGTGTGGGAACATTTCTCCTTTTTTAAGAATAGCCACTATTTGCTCCCGGCCATTGGCATCACTTTTATAGATCTTCACTTTTCCTTCATTAATAAAATACACATTTTCAAGCGGGTCGCCCTGCATGAAAATATGGCTGTTTTTTTTCCATTCTCGTGAAATTGATATATCTACAATCTTTTCAAGTTCATGGTCTTCAAGGTCCCTGAACAGTGAAAACCTGGCTAGGACACTTTTAATTTCATTTTTATCCAAAAGAAACACCTCTATTAGCTGTTTGTCCACTCTATTTTAGCAAAAGGTTGTATTAAATGACATAACTGATTGTTTCGAGGGTGGTTGAATTGTGGATATCAAGTGATGTATGCCAAAAAATAGCAATTAGATTTATTGAACTTTTATCTTTTGCAACGAACGTTTATTCGCTAAAATAAGAATAACGAGGTGAACGCTATGAAAGTCCGGAAAAGCATGCAAGAGATTTTGCAAGAATTAAAGGTTAGTGAATCGGTAAAGAGAAATATTGTCCACTGGCATACGATTGATGAGAAAGAAGCACAGTCTGAAGAAATGCCAGAAGAATTAAGCGAGATTCTGAAAAGAGCATTAGAAAGACGCGGAATTTCCCGCCTATATACACATCAAAAGTCTTCATATGATCAAATCATGAAGGGGCAGAGCATTGTGGCTGTCACACCGACTGCATCGGGAAAGACACTGTGCTATAACCTGCCAGTAATTCAATCTATCATAAATGATCCGAATGCTAGAGCGCTGTATATGTTCCCTACAAAAGCACTGGCCCAGGACCAAAAGAGTGAGATCAACGAGCTGATCCAGGAGGCGGAGCTGGCGATCAATAGCTATACATATGACGGGGACACTCCTTCCAATATCCGTCAGAAGGTTAGGAGGGCAGGGCATATCGTTATTACAAATCCGGACATGCTCCATTCTGCGATATTGCCGCACCATACAAAATGGGTTTCACTTTTTGAGAATCTTAAGTATGTCGTCATTGACGAATTGCATATTTACAGGGGAGTTTTCGGCAGCCATGTAGCAAATGTCATTAGAAGACTGAAGAGAATCTGCAATTATTATGGAAGTGATCCCGTTTTCATTTGTACTTCAGCGACGATTGCGAACCCGTTGGAACTGGCTGAGGGGCTGACTGAAAAGGATATGGTGCTGATCGATAATAATGGAGCACCTTCAGGCCGGAAGCACTTCTTATTTTATAATCCTCCAGTTGTCAATATCCCGCTGAATGTCCGCAGGAGTGCGACACTTGAAACCAGAAGGCTCGCAGGTGAGTTTTTGAAAAATAAGATCCAGACAATCGTGTTTGCAAGAAGTAGGGTGAGGGTTGAAATCTTGCTTACTTATCTTCAGGATTTGGTCAAACACAAGTTGGGACCAAAAGCAATTAGAGGATACCGGGGCGGTTACCTTCCGACAGAAAGGCGCGAAATTGAAAAGGGCCTCCGTTCAGGTGACATATATGGGGTAGTTAGCACGAATGCTCTTGAACTAGGTGTCGATATCGGCCAGCTTCAGGTATGCATCATGAACGGTTACCCTGGAACGATTGCCAGTGCCTGGCAGCAGGCAGGCCGGGCAGGACGCCGCCACGGGGAGTCGGTTGTCATCATGGTGGCCAGCTCCAGTCCGCTGGATCAGTACGTTATCCAGAATCCTGATTACTTTTTCAACCGCAGTCCGGAAACGGCAAGGATCAATCCTGATAATTTGATTATTCTGATCGACCATATCAAGTGTGCTTCCTATGAATTGCCATTCAAAAAGGGAGACACTTTTGGTGCTGCAGAAATTGAGGAGATACTTGAATATTTGACTGAGGAGCGTATTCTTCACCAAAACGGAGACAAATGGTTCTGGATGAATGATGCATTCCCGGCACACAATATCAGCCTCCGTTCGGCATCACAGGAAAATGTCGTGATCATCGACCAGTCAGATGTAGCCAATGTCAGAGTGATTGGAGAAATGGATACTTTTTCAGCCATGACGCTGCTGCACGAAGAAGCGATTTATCTGCATCAAGGAATCCAATTCCAGGTGGAAGAGCTTGATTGGGAGGAAAAAAAGGCTTATGTCCGTGAAGTCGATGTTGATTATTTTACCGATGCCAATCTCGCTGTTCAGTTGAGCGTTCTTGAGGAAGATAAGGTCAGGGGTAATGATGAAACAGAAATCGGCTTTGGAGATGTCAGCGTTAGAGCAATGGCAACGATTTTCAAGAAGATCAGGTTTGAAACCCATGAGAATATCGGTTCTGGACCGATTTATCTTCCGGAAGAGGAGCTTCACACAAGCTCATCATGGATATCACTGAACAAAGAGTTATCCGAATTTGGCCATGACCGTCTTGAGGAAGGGTTGATAGGGACTTCTCAGGCACTAAAGCATATTGCGCCGTTATTCGTGATGTGCGACCCATCTGACGTCCATGTAGTCCCTCAGGTCAAGGCTGCACATAATGAAAAGCCAACCATCTTCTTTTATGATCGCTACCCTGGGGGGATAGGATTAAGCGAAAAAATTTATTCAGGAATAGAAGAAATTCTGAACCAAACAAAACAAATGGTCAAGAATTGCCAGTGTTCCGATGGGTGCCCGTCTTGCATCGGAACGGATACTACATCCATCCATTCTAAAAATGATGTTGTGAAATTACTGGATTTATTCCTTAAAGCTACTGTTTAGGAAAGGAGGGGGAATATGAGTCTCAAGAATAAACTGAACAGGTTGAAACCCCATATAAAAAGCGGGATCGATAAGCCAAAGGCCGAACCGGTCAAAGCTGAAAAAACCCCAGAAATCCCGTTTCTTGAGGTCTGGGAGCAGGAACAGGTTTCCCCCTTCTATTTTGATGGACAATATTGTCTAGTCAGGGAAGTAAGTTATCCGCTTGATCACCAGCATGGGCATTACCGATTCGGCGATTTGCTCGAGGCTGTTTCGCTCTGGAACAAGGAGGGGACGAAGCATCCGCTCTCTGCAGCCGGCCACACCCCCTTGGACCTGGTGTTTTTTGATACCGAAACAACCGGTCTTGGGGGAGGGGCTGGCAACACCATCTTCCTGCTTGGCCATGCGTCCATATCAGGGGATACAGTGAAGTTGAAACAGCATATCCTGCCGAATCCGGGAGCAGAAGTGGCTCTTTACCAGAGCTTTTTGATGAATGCCGATTACACGACATTAGTTACATACAATGGCAAGGCATTCGATTGGCCACAAGTCAAAACGAGGCACACCCTTGTCCGTGACCATGTGCCCAAGCTGCCTTCATTTGGTCATTTTGATTTGTATCATGCAGCGAGAAGATTATGGAAGCATAAGATCGAGCGGATGAAATTGAGCATAGTGGAACAGGAGATATTGGGTCTTGAAAGGAAGGATGACATTCCGGGCTTCTTGGCACCAATGATTTATTTTGACTTCCTTGAGAGGAAGAACCCTGAAGGATTGCTGGGTGTTATTAAGCATAATGAAACCGATATCCTGTCATTATTGACTCTCTATACACATTTAACATTCCAGATTCTGGGAAGGGACGAGACCCGAACATCACGGGAAACTTACGAAGTGGGACGCTGGTTTTCCTATCTTGGTGAGTCAGATAAAGCGAAGCAAGCATTCACTGGTCTTCTGGGCGGTGGAAATGAAGATGAGATTTCAGCTAAGCATGCACTTGCTTTTGAGCATAAAAAAAATAAAGAATGGGATAAGGCAGTCGCTTTATGGAAAGAAAGTGCAGCCAACGGGACTAAAATGCAGAGTAAAGAGGCATGTATCGAACTGGCCAAACACTTCGAACATCGTGAAAAAAAGCTTGAATTGGCTCTAGAGTATTGCCGTCTCGCTCAGGAACTTCATCAGGAAGAAAAGGGTGCTACAAAAAAAGACATGATTTTTATCCAGGAGCTCGAAAAAAGGATACAGAGGATTTCCCGAAAAGAATTTCCCGGGCAAGCGCAAAATTCGCCAAAATAAACTAGTTTTATACTAGGTTTCGTCAAGTAATCTTGAATTGTAACAAAATTTTAACATTTATCCTTTTAAATCCTGTAATATCCTGTTGTATGTATGGTTTCGACGTTGTAAAATGTAAAATTGTATGGTGTTTTAAAAACAATATAATTTTACGGGGCTGGTTTGATGTATAAAGCGGTTTTAGTTCTCTATTTTGTTGTGATCACCCTCATTGCTGTTATTTTCAGCGGGTTGAAGGACAACTTTTACACATTCCTCTAAGAATTTCATTTGATGATTTTAGGTGATTTTAATTAAATCACTAGGTGCTTGTACTGCAATTTCTCTTGAAAAATAGGTGTTTTCATTAGTACAAGACGCATCACTTCTTCATAGGCTGATAATGTAAACAATAAGTCTAAATGAAAGGAGTTATGCACTATGCACTGCAAGCCGACACATGTATTGCCAACAGTAGTTCATCCTACAAAGTGCTGTACAAACCATAACTTTACAAATAATGTGGTTCCGCATGTTCATCCAACACATACTACAAACGTAAACCACATCAATTATGATCATGTTCATTATTTCCCGCAGACACAGTCCACGGTTAATCAGGTGACACACCAGAATCATTATGGCGGACCTGGTCCGGTACCAGGCGGAGTGGCTCCAGTTGGCCCGAGACCGCGCCCGGGATTTGGCGGTCCAGGATTTGGCGGACCAGGATTTGGCGGTCCAGGATTTGGTCGATAAAATGACTTCAACAAGGGCTCCTGCAGCCCTTGTTTTTTTAAGATTTTAATGTGTAATAATTACTGTTATTAGGGAATACCTTCAATATGGAGTCCTGATTAACAAAGGTTTCAAAGGAGATTATATGGTAAAAGTAGCTGCGATATCTGGTTATAAACCTTTTGAACTTGGCGTGTTCCAGCATGATCATCCGTCAGCAGAATACATAAAAATTGCGATAAAAAAAAGCTTGCTTCCTTTAATTGAGGAAGGCCTGGAATGGGTGATGATAAGCGGACAGCTAGGTGTCGAATTATGGGCTGGCGAGGCAGTTTTCGAGCTCCAGGAAGAATATCCCGACCTTAAACTTTCTGTATTCACTCCTTTCCTGAATCAGGAGGAAACTTGGAAAGAAGCCAATAAGGAGTGGTATGAATCAGTGCTTGCTGGAGCTGACCATGTTGATTCCATCACTAAAAAGCCTTACGAAAAACCGTGGCAATTCAGGTTGAAGAACCAATTTTTTATTGAAAAAAGCGACCTGTTGGTCTTGCTTTATGATCCTGAAAAAGAAGGCAGTCCAAAATTTATATATGAAACAGCAAAAAAATATCAAGAAGCAAACGATTATGATATAAGATTAATTACATTGTATGATTTACAAATGGCTGTTGAAGAGGAACAATTGAAACAGCAGGGTTTCTAAGCATGAATTTTGCTTGCGGTGACCTCATAAACAAGCTTAATAAAAGAAAAATTGACAAATCGCTTTGTTTTTGAAAAAATAAATGTGACGATTGGGGTATATGAGGTGAATGGAATGCTATCCGATAAAATACAGTTAACTGCAAAAGATATTCTGGAAAAAGAATTCAAAACAGCGATGCGTGGTTACAAACCAGAAGATGTTGATAAATTTCTTGATATGATCATTAAGGATTATGAAGTGATGCAGTTGGAGATTGAAGAGCTGCAACAGGACAATCTTCGTCTTAAAAAGCAGCTTGATGAAGCTTCGCGCCGGCCAAGCACACAGGCAGCTGGTACAACGAATTTCGATATCCTTAAGAGGCTTTCGAATCTAGAAAAGCATGTTTTCGGCGATAAACTTTACGATTAATCCAGTATCTGCTAGTTTTTGAAATGTATTACCATTGCTTTTCAAACCTATATTTCATATAATGTTTCTTGTAGCTGTTAATAACGTTCGGGT
Organism: Mesobacillus selenatarsenatis SF-1; assembly: GCF_000813125.1. GTDB lineage: Bacteria > Bacillota > Bacilli > Bacillales > Cytobacillaceae > Mesobacillus > Mesobacillus selenatarsenatis. Next base: position 17,310 of record NZ_BASE01000016.1, on the reverse strand, counting down.
AATCGCTGCAGCTCTGCTGCAGAGGAAAGTCCATGCTCGCACAGGCTGAGATGCCTGTAGTGTTCGTGCCTGGCCAATTCATAAGCCAGGGCAGTCGGGCTCACGCTCGGCTGACGGCCGGGAAAATGCCTAAGTCGGCAACGATATGGCATGAATACCTATAAAAGTGCCACAGTGACGGAGCCTTTCGAGAAATCGAAAGGGTGGAACGAGGTAAACCCCACGAGCGAGAAACCCAAACGATGGTAGGGGCACTTTCCTGGAGGAACTGAACGAAGGGAAGGACAGATGAGTTCTCATCTGTAGATAGATGATTACCACCGGAGTACGAGACCTATGGTCGTTTGCAGTACAAAGGTACAAAACATGGCTTACAGAACGTTATTAATGGATTTGTTTGAGTGTTTACTAAAGCTCTCCTTTTGCCAGGAGAGCTTTTTTTATGTATATTAAGTCTATTGGGCAACTTAATTAAGGGATACATAAGATATTGATTATAAAGGGTGAAACGATGAAGAATTTTGATATAATTGCGACCTCTGCGATGGGTCTTGAAGCAATCGTCGCAAAAGAAGTCCGTGACCTTGGATACGATTGTCAAGTAGAAAACGGGAAGATAATTTACAAAGGTGATGCCAGGGCAATAGCTAGAAGTAATATGTGGCTGCGTACTGCAGACAGAATCAAAATCAAGATTGGCGAATTCAAAGCCTATACATTTGACGAATTATTTGAAAAGACGAAGGCCCTTCCATGGGAAGAATTTTTACCGGAAAATGCTGAATTTCCTGTTTCGGGTAAGTCTGTAAAATCCAAGCTTTTCAGTGTTTCTGACTGCCAGGCGATCGTCAAGAAATCTATTGTTGAACGTATGAGAAAGTCTTATAAAAATACTACATGGTTTGAAGAGAACGGGCCATTGTTCAAAATAGAGGTTGCCTTGTTAAAGGATGTCGTGACTTTGACAATCGACACCAGCGGCAGTGGTCTTCATAAGCGGGGATATAGATCTGGCCAGGGGGAGGCTCCTTTGAAGGAGACACTTGCAGCAGCCCTGGTCAAGCTGACAAATTGGCATCCAGACAAACCATTCGTTGATCCGTTTTGCGGTTCTGGAACAATTCCAATCGAAGCTGCGTTAATCGGTCAAAATATCGCACCAGGGTTTAACAGAGAATTTGTTTCAGAAGCATGGCCAATTTTTCCTGATTCTATTTGGGACGAGGTAAGGATGGAAGCAGAGGACCTTGCAAATTATGACCAGCCGTTAGATATAAGCGGCATGGATATCGACCACCGTATGGTGAAAATCGCAGAAGAGAATGCCTTTGAAGCAGGGCTTGGCGATTTGATTTCCTTTAAACAAATGCGTGTGCAGGACTTTACGACTAAAAAAGAGTATGGCGTCATTGTTGGCAACCCACCATACGGTGAGCGATTGGGTGAGAAGAAAGCTGTTGAAGAAATGTACAGCCAAATGGGCAAAGCCTTTGCTCCACTTGACACATGGTCTATCTATATCCTGACATCCAATGAGGACTTTGAACAAGTATACGGAAAACCGGCAACAAAGAAACGGAAGCTGTTTAATGGATTCATCAGAACAGACTACTACCAATATTGGGGCAAACGCCCTCCAAGAGTTGAGATATAAAGACAAAGCCTCCTGCTGTGAAGTGACCCCATAATGTTAGACAGGTTATTTCTTAGGCAACTTGGAGGGCATGAGTCCGATATTGTACTGGACTCATGCCTTTTAATTTTGCCTTTATTCTTTTGTGGTTATAGTAATCTATATACTCCTTAAGCTCTTGCTTAAAATGCTCGATACTATCAAATTCGGTGTAATACAGAAATTCTGATTTCAAGATGCCAAAGAAGTTCTCAATTACCGCATTATCGTAACAGTTGCCCTTACGGGACATACTTTGTGTGATGTTATTTTTCTTTAGTTTAAGTTGGTACTTCTCCATTCGGTAGTGCCAGCCCTGATCTGAATGGATCATCAACTCATCGCCTTCCGTTAACCTTATGAATGATTGATCTAACATATCTGAGACTAGGGAATACGTCGGTCGTGAACCAAGAGTATAAGCGATAATCTCTCCATTAAATAAATCAAGCATCGGCGATAGGTATAGCTTCTCCCCGAATAATTTGAACTCGGTTATATCCGTTACCCACTTCTGATTAGGTTGCTCTGCTTTGAAATCTCTGTTTAAAATATTTGGGGCAACCTTGCCTTCTTCCCCTTTATAGGAACGATATTTCTTCATCCTGACCATGCATTTCAAGCCCAGGTCCTTCATGATTCTTTGTACTTTTTTATGGTTTACTATATGGCCGCGATTGCGCAATTCATCTCTTATACGACGGTATCCATATCGGCCCTTATGCTCATCATAGATCTCTTGAATAAGCGTTTTTAATTCAGCGTCTTTATCAGGCTTATCCAATTGTTGAACCCAATAATAGTAAGTGCTGCGCGGAATTCCTGCCAGCTTCAATAGTGACTTCACCGGAAATTCGTGCCTTAGCTCATAGACTACTTGCGTTTTGTCTTGTTTGGTGATTTTTCCTTGTTTTGAACTAAGGCATTCAACTTTTTTAAATAGGCGTTTTCCATTCGAAGGCGTTCCACTTCAGCTTGAAGTGATTCAACAGAACCTTCCTCAGGTTGTTTATGGATATTCTTCTTATTATCTTTCTTCATGGATGGACGTCCCTTTTTCTTTGGTTTCAGGGCGTCTATTCCTTCAAGTCGAAACTGTTTATGCCACATTGTAAGTGTAGAAGGAGCTGGAATATTGAAAATCGCAACTGTTTCCCTAACAGACGTCCCATTTTCGATCATATATTGAAGTACTTCCAGTTTATCTTCCACAGTATAAGTTGTATAGCGTTTTTCAAAAGCTTGTTCTCCATGGTGTTGATACTGTTGGATCCAATTGAAGAAAACCCCGTGGGAAACTCCGATTGCCTTCGCAATCGTTTTATATCCCTCTGTCCCATCTATATACCTTTTTACAGCTTGTATCTTCTCTTCCGCAGTAAACCTAGCCATAATAAAAACTGCACCTCCAGATGTTAGACTATGTGTCTAACATCAGGGGTGCAGTTCACTGAACAGGAGGCTTTTGTTTGTTTTTAGGCACATGTTTAAATACAACGACCAATTATTTTCGTGGAATAAATAAGGATGCAGGGGAATAAAATACATTTATACTTGCATTTTTTATGGAATGGAGGGATGGCAATGAATTATTCTTTTATCGACTTCCAACGGATCTCAAAAGCTCTTTCAACTAGTACCGAGGCTTTGCGTAATGAATTCCAGACTGATGAACTCCAACTGGCAGAATTGCAGGAAGCAGAAAACAACTTTCGTCAGGCATTGTCATTTGGCCTTTCAAACGCTAAATAAACATGTAAAGAAACGCTTGAATCCCAAGCGTTTCTTTTTTTTGCCCTGGTATATGAATACTTCATATATTACTCTAACAAGTTTTGATGCATGTGGGCGTCTAAATTAAAACCCCTGAAGCAGTCTTTTTCCATCCTCCGTCATGCGGTCTGGAGTCCAGGCTGGCTCCCACGTCAATTGTACGTCTGCATGGTCAATTTCTTCCATGCCTAGTACGCAATACTTAATGCCGCTGGCGATGCTGTCATGAAGAGGGCAGCCTGGAGTCGTGAGTGTCATTAAAATTTTTGCTGTGCGAGGTTCTGGAACGTCGACTTCATAAATCAAGCCCAGGTCCACAACATTAATATTCAATTCTGGATCGATCACAGTTTTTAAATTTTCTCTGATTTTTTCCTTTAATTCAGTCATTTCTAACTCCTCCTTATATAGTTACCACTTTGGCGATAATATAGCTGAACAGGACAGCCCCGATAACAATCAATCCCTGGCCGATGTAAAAGACAGGCATAAGCTTGACAATGAATGACAATAAAAGAAGTATCGTCCCGGCAGTGAACATGATGAAAAGCGGCAGTGCCAGCTTCTCATCCATCATGTCTTTTAACGCAGGAACTTTCTTTTTACCGATTTCCTTGCTGTATTTATGAGTCCACCACAGGAAAGGAACGATCTTATATAGATAACCAATGATACTGAATGCAATCCAGGATACTAAATATAATAAAATAATCGGCCCTGCCATTTTTGCAAGAAGATTTGCGGCACTTCCAGCAAAAGTGGCAAAGTGGATTAAAGTCCCGCAGCCAATCGCAAATAAGGCGAACATGAATGGACGGTCAAGCTTCTTCTTCACACGCTTATTGATGATCATTTTGACATGCCAGGTGAAAATCATGAACCCGGCAAATAGCATGAGAGTTCCCAAAACTTCGAACAGGTGGCTGCCCGTTAAGAATGATGAGATCAGAATAATCATTCCAACAACATAAACACCAAATACATATGGTGCAGGTTTCATCGAATAACCATGCGAAAGCGAAAACATCGGCACCATTTTATAAGAAAAGCCAAAGATCAGGAATGAGAACCAGCCGACAGTACCTAGCAGGATATGGGTTTTAAAAATGGCTTGATAATATTCTGAAGCAAAACCTGTCTTCATGCTAAGGACCAGTGTGATACCAAGTGTAATTGTAGCCAGGAGAGAAAAAAGTGCAGTCCCGACGAACAAAGTCAGGATATTTGGTTTTGCCTGGCTTTTAAGCGTCATGAACATCTGAAAAATGAACATCAAAATTCCGAGCAATGTCAGGATCCCAGGAATCAAGGCATCCTGTGGACGAAGGTACAGCGCCGCTGCGAAAGATACAATACCTGCAGTCGTTACCGCAAACTGCCAAAAGCCGAATTTTTCGTTCCAAATCGGTGTCAGGAATGCGACAGGCACCAGCTGGTACATCGCCCCCATAGCTACCATCAGGGCCCAGCCTAGCACGAAAAGATGTGCAGCAGACCAGATTGCCGGCAATCGGAACACGCCGGAAACAAGAAGGTCACCGTTCAGCAGGATCAGCAGCTGTGAAAGGATTAACGCCAGCATGCTGAAGCCGATAAATGAAAAAGGAAGCTTTATATTAGTTTCGTTTCCACTGCTTTGCTGAAACATTTGAATCACCCCGCTTTTCGGGAAATAGTCACGCGATAGCTGCCATCTTCTTGCTGTTCGGTCAAATATAAAAACCCAAGTTCATCCAGCTGTTCGAAGAGAAACATCGGACGGCGGTCATTGATGATGATAAGCGTCTGACCTGCCTCAAGCTCTTCAAGCTTTGCCAGCGTCCTCATCATCGGCTGTGGCGGTTCTAGACCTCTATTGTCCAGTATCATCCTATTTCCCTCCCTTTTTGGTAAAAGTGATTTTATAATGTTTTGCCTCGATTTTTTCGACTTCGTGTTCAAATCCCTTTGCTTTTAAAACGCCATAGAGCGGTACAGGCTTAAAAGGAGCATGGAGGATCAGGCTGTCATTCAATTGCAGATCGCCAATAGATTCCATGATTTTTTGGAAAGGCTCCAGCTTGTTATTGATATCCTCACGCACATCCAATTCAATCGTCTTGTGTTCCATATCATTCAGCTCCTCGATACTATAGTTGGTATGATTAAATGATAATCATTTTCACTCTTTTCTTCAGTGATGCGCATCACTTAACCGTAGAAAAAACTCTTTTTCCTGCTAAAACAACTCCTGATGCAATTTTTCATGGTCGATTAAATAGTAACCGTCAGAATCCAAGCTTAAGTAATCTTTCTTTTTTAAATGGTTGATGGTTCTGCTGACGGTTTCTCTGGAGGTACCAATCATGTTGGCGAATTCTTTATTGGTAAAATGGGTTGTTAATTTAAATCCTTGTTCGCTCTTTTCTCCATTTGTCTTGCATAGGCGGAGCAGCAGCATGATGATCTGTTCGTACGTATTATGAAGAATCTGCTCCTCGAGTCTAGCCTGCAGGTCGACGATTTTCTCGCCAAGGACACGGAATAACTTAATAGAAAGTTCGGGGTAGGCAACAAGTATTTCCTCGAATTTTGAGATAGGTACGATGATCATCTGTGTGTCTTCCATTATTTCCGCATGTGCAGGATATTGGCCTTTTCTGAAGAAGCCGGCGTGAGGGAACATTTCACCTGATTCAAGGACTGAAACAATTTGTTCTCTGCCTGATGAATCTGTTTTATAAATTTTAACCTTTCCTGAATAGATGAAGAAAACCCGGTCAAGCGGATCTCCTTGCATGAAAGCATACATTTTATTTTTAAAGAATCTTGGCTGGGCGATTTCAACAATCGGATCCATCTCATCTGCTGATAATTCTTTGAAAATAGGAACTTCTTTTAATTGCTGCCTGATTTGTGATATGTGCATATTAATCTGCTCCTCAATAAAATGGATTAATTATCTACCATGAATTGTATCAAGCTATCCGGGAGCATTAAGTGACCTGAATCATATTTTGACGTTTTTATGAAATTAATTATCGTTGCTGTGTGAAAAATCACACCAAACAAATGAGGAACTTCACAAACTTAACTTCCACTTCCCTTTATGCTTAGGTTGTAAATCAAACAGGGAAGGGGATGTATGGTAGATGGAAATCCAGCATGGAACATCCACGAAGGCAGTGGTTAAGAAAAATAGAAACTCACTGTTGAAATCCGTACTCATCATTACATTATTACTTAGCTTTACAGTACTCCTGACAGGAGGTTACTGGATCTTTAAAGATATGGCTCCGAGACCGCTTGAAGTCACAAGCGAAAAGGGAGAGGTAATTTTAACAAAAGAAAACATCATGGGAGGGCAGGCTGTCTTTCAGAAATATGGTTTGATGGATTATGGAACTGTGTTAGGGCATGGATCCTATATGGGGCCGGATTATACAGCAGAGGCACTGAAGATTTATACTGACGGAATGCATGACTTCAGGTCACAAGAAAAATATAGTAAAGATTTCAAAGATTTATCGGGTGATGAACAAACGATCATCCGTGACAATGTCATGAAGGAAATGCGTGAAAATCGTTATGTGCCGGATACTGATAAGCTGGTGCTGACAGATGCACAAATACATGGGCACGATAAGGTAAGGGAATTCTATCATACTATTTTTACTGAAGGTGACCAGTGGGGTCTAAAACCAGGGTTAATCCAGGAAAAGCATATGCCGGACGGTGAACGCGCCTGGGTTTCGAAAGGCGATCAGATTGAACAAATTGCTGATTTCTTTTTCTGGACTGCCTGGCTTTCAAGTACAGAGAGACCAAACGATGATATTACTTATACCAATAACTGGCCATATTATGAGGACGCAGGAAACACAATGTCATTTTCGGCAATCTGGTGGAGCGGGGCGAGTGTGACAATATTGATCTTGTTCGTGGGCTTGATCCTGTTTATCTTCTATCGATATCACCTGGGAATGCAAGAAGCTTATACAGCCGGGAACTTCCCTATAATTGATTTGAGGAAGCTGCCGCTTACTTCTTCACAGATAAAGACAGGTAAATATTTCGCGGTTGTATCTGTGCTGTTCTTTGTACAGGCAATGTTCGGAGCGCTTCTTGCGCATTATTATATCGAGCCCGATAGCTTCTTTGGAATGAAATGGGTCCATGATATCCTGCCATTCAACATTACAAAAGGTTTCCATCTGCAGCTCGCGATATTGTGGATTGCAACGGCCTGGCTTGGAATGGGAATTTTCATCGCTCCGCTAGTCGGCGGTCATGAACCGAAACGTCAGGGTTTACTTGTTGACATTCTTTTCTGGGCATTGGTTGTTCTTGTCGCCGGCAGCATGAATGGCCAATGGCTTGGTGCAAACGGCTACCTGGGTAACAATTGGTTCTTGTTGGGCCACCAGGGCTGGGAATACCTGGAGCTGGGACGCATTTGGCAGTATATTCTTGCAACCGGAATGCTGATTTGGCTGTTCATCGTATTCCGCGGTATCAAGAGCGGTTTGAAGAGGGAATCAGACAAAGGCGGCTTGATTCACTTATTGTTCTACTCAGCAATTGCTGTACCAGCTTTTTACTTCTTTGCTTTCATGATCAATCCAGGTACACACTTTACCTTCGCTGACTATTGGCGCTGGTGGATCATCCATCTTTGGGTTGAAGGTATTTTCGAAGTTTTCGCCGTTGTTGTCATAGGCTTCCTGATGGTACAAATGAAGCTTGTCACGAAAAAATCAACAATTAAAGCATTATACTTTCAGTTGATCTTGTTGATGGGAGCAGGGGTCATTGGAATCGGCCATCATTATTATTACAATGGTTCTTCCGAAGCCTGGATTGCGCTAGGATCTGTTTTCTCGGCGCTTGAAGTCATCCCATTGACCTTGCTGATTCTGGAAGCATATGAGCAGTACAAAATGATGAGAGATGGGGGAGTCGATTTCCCTTACAAAGGTACTTTCTGGTTCTTGATTTCTGTAGCAATCTGGAACCTGGTTGGTGCAGGGGTACTCGGATTCCTGATCAACCTTCCTGCAGTGAGTTTCCTTGAACACGGTCAGTTCCTGACACCGGCCCATGGCCACGCAGCGATGATGGGTGTGTACGGTATGTTCGCAGGGGCAGTATTGGTTTACTCATTGCGCAATATTGTTAAACCTGAAAAGTGGAGTGACAGGTGGGTTAAATTCATTGTCATCATGCTGAACGTAGGCTTGGCTGGCATGGTATTCCTGTCATTGCTGCCAGTGGGATACCTACAGTTAAAAGAGGCATACTTCAATGGTTATGCAGCATCACGTTCATCTCAGTTCTTACAGCAGGAAACGGTTGAAATGCTGCTGACACTGAGAGCGATCCCAGATACAATCTTCTTGATTGGTGTAGCTGCATTGGCAGTATTCAGCGTAAAAGCTCTCTTTAACCTCCGAAAAGTGACACATAAAGAAGAAGAACAGCTGCCAGTAAAAGATTTGGCTGTTGATGAAGATTAATAGTAAAACCGCAAAGCGTCATCGCTTTGCGGTTTTTATTATGCTTTGTGTTCCCCTTCTTTTCACACTCAAAACAAAGTACTTTCCCATCTTTATGTACACCATTCAAAAAACCATCCATGCAAAAAATCTCTTTTCCACAATGATCGCAGCTCCCTACTAACTCTTTCAAAAAAAACCCCTCCCATTTTAGAGTTCTCTCTAATCACATAAGTTCCTCTTTTTTGAAAGATGAATTCTCAAATATTACTTATCCTGTTGATGAAAGAAGTCATAGTCAAACTGTGACCACGCTCACTACAAGGGGATAATAGTATTTATATAATGAAAATGTAAAGAAAATCAGTAAATAAAGGAGAGAGGGAAATGACTTTCAACGTTATTATTAATGTACCTGATTATGCACCAAGGGAAAAACATTCTACTATATTCCAAAACTTTGATTCTCTGAAAAAGGGAGAATTCATGCAAATCGTCAATGATCATGACCCTAGACCGCTTCAATACCAATTCATGATGGAGCGTCCGGAAGCATTTTCATGGGAGTACCTTGAAGAAGGCCCAAAAACATGGCGTGTGGCAATCGGAAAAACGAAGTAACCGAAAAAAAACATCCTCTGATTCTGAAACAACAGGTTCGCCTGTTGTTTTTATTTTTCGCAAACCTAAATTTCAGAAAAGTATGATAAGATAAACAGGAAAGAGAAAAATGAGGTGAAAATGATGAGTGATGTAAAGCAGACAGAAAAGAAATTTTTGGATTATGTCAAAAAAATGGCTGCCTATGGTGAGGCGCTATCATTAATTTATTGGGATTTAAGGACAGGAGCTCCGAAAAAAGGGGCAGAGCAGCGTTCAGAAGTGATTGGGGTACTTTCTTCCGAGCTGTTTAACATGTCAACTTCAGAAGAAATGGCATCATACATAGCACGTCTTTCAAATGAACAAAGTTTATCTGAAATTACCCGTAAAACACTGGATGAGTGCAGAAAGGATTATGACCGTAATAAGAAAATCCCTGCTGATGAATATCGAGAATATGTGATTCTTCAATCAAAGGCAGAAACAGTTTGGGAAGCAGCGAAGGCTGAGTCCGATTTTGAAATGTTCAGTCCTTATCTTGAAAAACTAGTTAATACGACAAAGAAATTCATTGGTTACTGGGGATATGAAGGAAATAAATACAATACACTGCTAGATATGTATGAGCCTGGTGTTACTGTCGAGGTCCTCGATCAGGTATTTGGCGACCTTCGTGAAAAAATTGTTCCACTCGTTCAGCAGATTTCCAGTTCAAAAACTAAACCTGAAACAGGATTCTTGTTCAAGAACTTTCCTAAAGACAAGCAGCGTGGATTCAGCCTCGAAATCCTGAAACAAATGGGTTATGACTTTGATGCTGGACGTCTTGATGAAACGGTCCATCCGTTTGCGATGGGGCTTAACCCTGGAGATGTAAGGGTTACGACAAAATATGATGAATCAGATTTCCGGACAGCTGTTTTCGGTACAATTCATGAAGGCGGACACGCTCTTTATGAACAAAACATTTCTGAAGAGCTAGTCGGCACTCCTTTGAGTTCTGGCACATCCATGGGAATCCATGAATCACAGTCGCTCTTCTATGAGAACTTTGTTGGGCGCAATTACTCTTTCTGGAAGCACAACTACAGCTTGCTGCAGGAGTATTCAGAAGGTCAGTTTTCCGGAGTGGAAGTAGAGGATTTCTATCGTGCAGTCAATGAGTCCAAACCAAGCTTGATCCGAATTGAGGCCGATGAGCTAACGTATCCTTTGCATGTAATGGTGCGATATGAGATTGAAAAAGGCTTGTTCAACGATGAAATAGAAGTTAAGGATCTTCCGCGGATCTGGAATGATAAATATGAGCAGTATCTCGGAATCAGGCCTGAAAATGATGCAGAGGGAGTCCTACAGGATGTCCATTGGGCAGGAGGCAGCTTTGGCTATTTCCCTTCTTATGCATTAGGCTACATGTATGCCGCTCAGTTCAAGAATGCCATGCTGAAAGATTTACCGAATTATGAGGAGTTGCTAGAACAGGGAAATCTTCAGCCTGTTAAAGAATGGATGACGGAGAACGTCCATAAGCATGGAAAAATGAAAAAGCCCCTTGAAATTTTGACAGATGTAACAGGTGAGGGACTCAACGCCCAATACCTGGTAGATTACCTATACGAAAAATACAATAAGGTATATCAATTAGTCTAAGATAAATCTTTTTAAAAATTAAGAGCCTTAGTAAAATAAGATGGCAATATTTCTGCCATCTTTTCTTGTGTGGTGAAACCTATTGTCCAGGAAATTACCTTATATAATGATTGCATTTGCGGCGGCGATGTGGGGTCTGATTGCTTTTTTTGTAAAGGGCCTTACTACTGCCGGATTCAGTGCAATGGAAATCGTGGCAATTAGAGTGGTGACAGCTGCCGTCATTCTGATTCTGGTGGGTTTAGCAAACTATCGTAATCATTTAAGGATTAAAGTGAAAGATTTGTATCTTTTTATTGGCACAGGAATATTCAGTATTGTCTTTTTCAACTGGTCGTACTTTACGGCCATCAATCTAATGAATATTCCAATAGCTGTCGCCCTGCTGTATACTTCTCCTGCTTTCGTGGCGATCTTATCTTTTTTCTTCCTGAAGGAAAAGATTAATAGAAAAAAACTTATGGCGATTATCTTGACGGTGATTGGCTGTACACTTGCCGCAGGAATCACAGGGCAGGGGGGGACTTCATTTTCTGTCATCAGCCTCCTGATTGGTCTTGGAGCAGGATTTGGTTATGCGCTGTACAGTATTTTTGGTAAAGTTGCCTTGAGGAGTTATCATCCTTTTACTGTCACATTATATACATTCATTGTCGCAAGCGGGGCACTTTTGCCGACCACTGGAATTGTTAGCAAGGCAGCAGTTATTTTCACTGGCGATATATGGCTTTATGCATTAGGCTTGGGGATATTCCCAACTGTGCTCGCTTACTTTGCATACTCCTGGGGCCTTGAAAGAACGGAAAGCAGTACAGCTGCAGTAGTTGCTACACTGGAGCCCGTCGTTGCCACCATACTAGGAATGATGGTGTACGGTGACAGATTGGGTGGTATGCAGCTGCTTGGGTCAGCACTCATTATCATATCTGTAGTATCGATCAATATCTCAATTCCGATCAGGAAGCAAAAAAAGCCCTTCACTGTGTGATTTAATCTCTTGAGACAAAATGCATATAAATTAGAGGCAACTAGACAAAGGATTATGTTTTGTGATAAATTATTACAGTAAAAATCCTTTTGATAACTACATATTTTTAAATCGATGAAAAGGAAAGTAGTTTTTGCTATATTCGATAGCGAGCTGGGGACGGTGGAAGCCTGGCGATGCAGCATAAATGAAGAACACCTTTGAGTTCTAACCGAAAGAGATAACTTGAGTAGGCTTAGACGTTTCCAGCACGTTATAGACTGGGATAGCAGTAGTAAAGTTGGTCATTTTATGACAATTTGGGTGGTACCGCGGAAGTTCAGCCTTTCGTCCCTATTTTGGGGATAGAAGGCTTTTTTTATTGCAAAAAATACTCTGAGGAGGCTAATTATGATTAAGACGGTAGTAAAAGATTTATACAGGAATCAAGAAAATTTTAAAGACAAAACTGTTCAAATTACAGGATGGATCCGTACTCTTCGCGATTCTAAAACCATTGGCTTTATGGAGTTGAACGATGGAACATTCTTTAAGAGTGTACAGGTTGTTTTTGAAGATACCCTTGATAACTTCAAAGAAATTACAAAGTTGCCTATCAGCTCTTCTGTTTTAATAGAAGGTGAATTTGTACCTACTCCTGACATGAAACAGCCTTTTGAAATTAAAGCGACAAAAATTGTGGTCGAGGGATTGTCGGATACAGATTATCCTATACAAAAAAAGAGACATACACTTGAATATTTGAGAACTATCGCTCATTTACGTCCGAGAGCCAACGCGTTCTCAGCCGTTTTCAGGGTAAGATCTCTTGCGTCATATGCCCTTCATAAATTCTTTCAAGACAAAGGGTTTGTCTATGTACATACACCAATTATTACCGGAAGCGATACTGAAGGAGCCGGGGAGATGTTCCGTGTAACATCAATGGACTTGAACCAGCTTCCAAAAAATGAAGACGGAAAAGTGAATGAAAGTGCAGATTTCTTCGGCAAAGAAACCAACTTAACCGTGAGCGGTCAATTGAATGCAGAAAGCTTTGCTCTTGCTTTCCGTAATGTGTATACCTTTGGTCCAACATTTAGGGCGGAAAATTCAAATACCGCACGACATGCCGCAGAATTCTGGATGGTCGAGCCAGAAGTTGCCTTTGCAGAATTACCGGATATCATGGATCTTGGAGAAGAAATGGTCAAGTATGTCATTGATTACGTTTTTGAGCATGCACCAGAAGAAATGGCATTCTTTAACAGCTTTATTGATAAAACGCTTATTGAAAGATTGCAGAATGCATTAGAATCAGATTTCGGAAGGGTTACTTATAGCGAAGCTGTTGAAGTATTAAAGAACTCAGGCAAGGAATTTGAATACCCTGTTGAATGGGGTACGGATTTGCAAACGGAACATGAACGTTACCTTAGCGAGGAAATTTACAAGCGTCCTGTCTTCGTAACCGACTATCCGAAAGAAATTAAAGCATTTTATATGCGCGCGAATGAGGATGGCAAGACAGTTGCCGCGACAGACCTTTTGGTTCCCGGTATTGGCGAGTTAATCGGCGGCAGCCAGCGTGAGGAAAGAGAAGAAGTCCTAGCAAATCGAATTAAAGAACTTGGTATGTCGGAAGAAGATTACTGGTGGTATCTAGAGCTTAGAAAGTACGGCAGCACCAAGCACTCTGGCTATGGAATCGGGTTCGAACGACTTGTCATGTATCTAACCGGAATGAAGAACATCCGCGATGTCATTCCATTCCCTCGTACACCAGGAAATGCTGATTTTTAATTGAATAGTTGTAAAAATGAAAAACAGGATGCCGAGGCATCCTGTTTTTTGGGTGAAAGCTGATAATAAATAAGCTCTGTTATAGAAAAATGTTATTTTTCAACTCCTGATGAGTGTAGTAGAAGGCGCGAAGACTCCTCCGAAAATGCTATCGCATTTCCGTCGTGCGTGGGGAAAATTCGAGGAAGCTAATCAATGTCCTGCGGGATAAGCAAGTCATGGGGAGACCTAGGTTGAAATGGTCCACGTGAGGGACCAATTAACCCCGCAGGCGCTTAAAGAGCTGAGGAGGCTCCCACGACTGCCAGGAAGAATTTGATCTTTGTAAAAGCCGGCAGTTGGTCTTTTACATAATTCTTCCCCGCGTAAAGCTAAGCGCATGGAACGAAAATCAACAGCCAAGTTTAATAGAGCCTATAAATAAAAAACAGGGTGTGAAATCTTTTACAATTTCATACCCTGTTTTGGTTCATTTTTTGCATTGTAGACTCAAAAAGAGAACTTTTAGAAGAATTTATATCCCTTCGATCCAATAGGTGCATTTTCGATCATATCGATGAACGGTATTGTGTATGCGAACAGGATTAAAAGAACAGTGATGCCAAGCCATAGCTTCCAGTTTTCAAATACCATCGGAGTCTTCTCAGCCTGATCAGCAACTTCTCCAACAGGGAACTCTTCTTCACCTTTAGGTGCGAAGAATGCAAGGTTAATGAAGATGTAAAGCATCAGGATGATTCCAAGGAACAGGATTGATCCTCCGACTGCCTGTGCAATCTGGTAAGGAATCCATTCAGCAGCTTGCTCTGAACCGCCATAGGTAGAGAATGATGAACGGCGTGGAGCTCCAAGCAGGCCGGCTGCGTGCATTGCGCCAGACATGAATGTCATTCCGATTGCCCAAACAATCCCCTGGATAATCGCAAGTTTATTCATGGCTTTTGTAAGAACCCTTCCAGTAAGGTGAGGGACTAGCCAATAAGAAATCCCGAAGAAAGTCAGGATGACAGAAGTTGCAAGAGTCAAATGGAAATGTCCTGTAACCCAGATTGTATTGTGTACTACCTGGTTCAACTGGTGGGAAGCGTTGACTAGTCCGCCAGCACCAGCAGGGATAAATGCAAGCATACCGATGAATGGCACTGCGAATCGGGCATCACCCCAAGGAAGCTTTTTCACCCAACCAAATAAGCCGGTAGAACCTTTAGAACGTCCAAACATTTCAAATGTCGCAAACAATGAGAATGCGGTCATCAATGATGGGATAACAACAAGGAATGTCAAAATAACCTGAAGGAACTTCCATGCTGGGTCAATACCTGGTTCCATCAACTGGTGGTGGAAACCTACTGGAATCGAGAACAACAAGAACAGGATGAACGACATCCTTGCTAATGAATCAGAGAAAATCTTTCCGCCAATGATTTTTGGTACGATTGCGTACCAAGCCATATATGCAGGTAATAGCCAGAAGTACACAAGAGGGTGGCCGAAATACCAGAACAATGTACGGCTAACGAGAACATCTACACGCTCTACAAGGCCCAGTGACCAAGGAAGCAATTGGAATAGTACTGTTGCAGCAACACCGATCGTTGCTACGATCCACATAAGCGTGTTGACAAGTGACATGAAAGTCAGCAGCGGGCTAGGCTTTCCAGGATTAGCTTTTCTCCATGAAGAGTAAGCCATGATGATTGCGGCACCGTCAATCCAGCTTCCGACGATTACAAGTGTAAGTCCTAAGTAAAAGAGTGCGTGGGCTTGTAATGGTGCGTAGAATGTATAAAGAACAGAAGCCTGGTTTGTCAGGATCATGATAGCAGCCATTACAGTACCGATCGTCATCGTCCAGAAACCAATCCAGCCAGTCTTTCGCTGTTTATCAGTTAATGTTCCGGATGTTTTGCTCACAAGAGAGAGCTGGAATCCCATAATGAAAAATGTTGTAAGCACGAGTCCAAGTACGACACCATGGATGGTCAGGATTTGGTAGTATCCTGTCCATGAAGGTAATTCGAATTTCCCAGAGCGGACAAGTGTCTGGAGCAACCCTGCAAGACCACCGATTGCAAGAGCGATGAAAGCGACATAAAAGTGGGCCATTGCCAATTTGCCGTCTCGGCGGTCAACAACTGTCTTTACTGATTCTGTATTCATTATTCTACCACCTCGATTTTAGACGACATCATGTGGTGGCCGACACCACAATACTCATTACAAACAATCAGATAATCGCCGGCTTTATCAAACGTTGTGACATACTCACTGATGTAGCCAGGCTCAAGCATCATGTTAATATTTGTTCCTGCAACCT
Source organism: Mesobacillus selenatarsenatis SF-1 (assembly GCF_000813125.1). Classification (GTDB taxonomy): domain Bacteria; phylum Bacillota; class Bacilli; order Bacillales; family Cytobacillaceae; genus Mesobacillus; species Mesobacillus selenatarsenatis. The sequence continues at coordinate 1,051 of NZ_BASE01000016.1, read as the reverse complement.
GAAAGCCGTGAATTACATCCTTCGTAGTCGCAATCACTTTTACTTTAGCTCCTTTTGGAACTTCTACCTGTCCAGGGTTGTAGGCAAATGCGGATGCTACAAAAACAAGTTCGTAATCCCATTCTTTTCCTTCAACCTTCTTCAGTCCCGGCTTATCGAAAGGTGCTGTAGTATCTACCTTTTCAGGATTGATTGTTGCAAGACAGCTTGGTGGCTGGTTGCCTAAATAGAAAGCGCTGACCCCAATTACACTTAGGAATACGATCAAGGTCGTAATTCCGAATATCAGCCAGATTTTTTCAAATTTATGAATGTGCATAGCTTCTTTCTCCCCTTTTGGTCTCTCTTAAAAACGATCAACAAATAAGAAATAAACGCCTACCCAAGTAACGATTAAAAAGAATCCTAACAAGAAAACGGATGCAAGTGTTCCTTTCAAGGAAGATTGGTCTTCCACCTTTGTTTGTGTTTTCTTCCCGATTCCAGGCTGAGCCATTCCGGTCCACTCCCTTCGTATAAAATGTTCGTTTATAAATGATAAGTACATTCTCATAATACAAAACAATTTGGAATCGTAAATACGGTTTCAGACAGTTCACAAATTGTTCATACCTGATATATTTACTATGTTAATGGTGAAAACGCGTCAACACAGTGATTTAAGTCACATGGTACGAGGGGTAATTGTGAATAATCTGTGAAAATCATCATGTGAAACAGTGAGCGAAATCACAAACTAACGGATTAGGATGTGATAGATCGACTTGACATTGGAGAACAAAGGAATCATGACAACTTTGTCCACTTCATCAATCAAACCTGTCAAAAAAACAGAAGAATCATGACAGCTTTGTCCTCAGCATCATCAAACCTGTCATAATAACCGTGGAATCATGACAGCTTTGTCCTCAGCATCATCAAACCTGTCAAAATAACTGTGTAATCATGACAGCTTTGTCCTCAGCACCATCAAAGCTGTCAAAATAACTGTGTAATCATGACAGCTTTGTCCTCAGCACCATCAAAGCTGTCAAAAAAAACAGAGGAATCA
>NZ_BASE01000017.1 GCF_000813125.1 Mesobacillus selenatarsenatis SF-1 | reverse complement strand
TTAAAACGCTTTGCGAGCTTGTTCTTGATGAAGCACCGCAGCAAAGTAGAGGGATAAGGGTTTCTGCTCAACAGACAGTACAGCAATTTGTTCCATCACAGCCAAGCATTCCTCAGCAGCAGATGCCGGTAAATCAGCCGTCACCAATGGTTCCGCAGCCTAAAAAGCTGGAGATGGAAGATAACTCAAACGGAGACTCGCTCTTCGATTTCTAATTTTAAGAGGTGAAAGTGATGAAATTATTTATATTGATCGGAGCCATCAATGCTTTTTTGGCAGTTGGGCTTGGAGCATTTGGTGCACATGGACTTGAAGGCAAGGTTGAGCCGAAATATTTAGAAACCTGGAAAACAGGCGTTACATATCAGATGTTCCATGCAACCGGAATTTTGATCATTGGAGTTCTTTTAGGAAAGCTTCCGGCAAGTGCTCTTCTATCCTGGTCAGGCTGGCTGATGCTGATTGGAATCGTGTTATTTTCCGGCAGCCTGTATGTTTTGAGCGTCACAAAAATCAGCATCCTTGGTGCGATAACCCCGCTTGGCGGAGTATCCTTCCTTGCAGCCTGGGTATTGCTGATGATTGCTTCTGTGAAGTATCTGTAAAAATGCCAACAGAGAAATGAAAAAAGAGCACGCCAATTTTGGCGTGCTTTTTGCATTGCAAATTAAGATTCTTTGACAATCGTTTTATTAACCTCAACCCGTTCTTTTCCCATCAGGAAGACTGCAATGACAGAAATAGCAATCGGTATTAGGGCGAGTGCAAAGATATGGGTGATAGAAGCCGACATGGCTCCGACAATTTTATCGAGAACGAATTCGGGGATTTGGGATCGCTGCCACGATTGGAATAATTGCTGCGGGTCTCCCGCAAACTGATTCCCTTGACCGTTCCCCATTCCCTGAAAAGCGCTTTTTAGCTTATCCATAAAGACATTATTCTGAATGGTGCCAAATATGGTTATTCCAAGGGTCATTCCAAGCGAGCGAAGGAATGAGTTTGTTGAATTTGCTGATCCCCGGTAACGCGGATCCAGATTGTGGATGGAAGCGGTAGGGAGGAGAGAGAAAGAGAATCCCATCCCGAATCCGACCAATATCATGAAAAGTGTCAGAATCAATCTCGATGTTTCAGGTGACATCATGCTAAGCAGAAGCATCCCTGCAAAATAGGCTATCACAGAGATGAACATAAGGTTGCGATAGCTGGTTTTTGTCTGAAAAATACCGCCAACAGCGCTGCCCGCAACAGACCCAAGCATCATAGGCGTCAAAACTAATCCAGCAGCCTTCGCTGAACCCCCATAAACTGCCTGGACAAATATAGGGATATAGACTGCGAGAATGATAAACGTGGCGCCATAGAGAAAGGCAAGGATTTGCGAAGTCGCAAAAAGCCGCCGTTTAAACATCCAAAAAGAAATGATAGGCTCTTCTGCTTTTCTTTCTGCAAAAATAAATACTATAAAGAAAAGGGCAAAACTTATAAACAAACCAATAATCGGAAGAGAATCCCAGCTGAATTCCTTTCCTCCGAGTTCGAGGGCAAACATTAAACTGACAACAGCAATGACAAGTGTTGACGCGCCTGTCCAGTCGATTTTCTGCTTGGAATGCTGAGTAGATTCATGATAATACTTAACAATGAAAAATAACGAGACTAGTCCTATAGGGACATTGATATAGAATACCCAGTGCCAGCTGAACCAGTCTGTAATATAGGCGCCCAGCAATGGACCAAGGACGCTTGATGTTCCGAAAACAGCACCTAGCAAACCAGTCATTTTTCCGCGTTTTTCAGGCGGGAAGATATCAAATACAATCGTGAAGGCAATCGGCATCAAGGCTCCGCCGCCAATACCCTGGATTGCCCGGTAAATACTAAGTTGCACCATCGATTCAGCAATCCCGCAAAGTGCTGAGCCTATTAAAAAAACGAGTAATCCAAATATGTAAAATCGTTTCCTCCCATACATGTCTGACAGCTTGCCGAATATCGGCATTCCAGCCATCACTGTAACCATATAGGCTGAGGTGACCCAGACAAATTTGTCGAAGTCACCGAGGTCTGCGACAATGGTCCCCATTGCAGTTGCTACAATCGTATTGTCCATTGCTGCCATCAGAATACCCAGAAGCAAGCCAGCCACTACTAGTTTAATATTGCTGTCATTTGAAACCATACTATTCCTCCGGATTAAAAATTAGAAAAATTAGGTATATAAAGTTTATTTTAATTGTAATGGTTGTCAAGGCACTAGAGGCTGAGAATATGAAAAGTGAAAGCGAATCGATTCTTTCAAAGCTAACGCTTACCGCATGATTCTCGAGGAAGCACTTTTATGGGTGAAAGCAGGCAAGGTGCTGGAGCTAGCCACTAATCTAAGTATCAATAATTTATCTGTATAATAAGAAAAAACGGCCGAAGCCGTTTTGATCTAGATAGGTTTATAAATTAGCGTGGCGGATAGGCAGTCAATCCAGATGCACCGCCAAATGGGTAATCGTATTCAATCTCTTCATCGAATGTGACGTAATCAAGGTAAATCATCGGCAACAAGACCCGTTTTCCTGTTTGCGGATCACTGAGAATCAAGTGATCCCTTCCGGCCGCTTCAATGATACCTTGGAAAATTTTAGCATTCCATTCGGTGTTGTTTTCAAATGTCGCATAGACGGTAGCAAGCTTACCTTTATTCAGGCGAAGGATATTTTCAATATAGGATGCTTCAATTGGAAGCATTCCTGGGATTTGGGGACCTGCACCTGGAAAAGCAGCCCCTGCCACGGAAACACCTGGCATGGCCCCGCCAGACTGGGCAGGGAAGGTTGTGGCTTGTGGGAAACCAGCTTGCCCCATCTGTCCCATTTGTCCCATCTGTCCCATTTGCCCCATTTGCCCTTGTACAGTTTCCTTTTCATCTGTGCCGCTATACGGCTGATACATTTGCGGATAGGTTCTGTAGTTATAATATGGGTTATTGTATTGAGTCATTGGTGTAGCCTCCTTAAAAGTATTTTTCCTTCCTTCAAATTCACCTTTATTTATGTAAATGGTGAAATTGACCTTTTCACGTTGGGGTACAAGTAAACTGAATCCTCACTATTTCATTCATATGAGGAAAGCTTGATTTTATGACTCAAACATTTTCAAACTATACTTCATTGCCGAGAGTTATGGAATTATAGAATTTCTAGATTAAAAAAATCCCCAGGCAGGTGCCTGGAGATTTCAAAATGTTATCTGATAGCGCTTATTTCACTTTGAGAATTGTCTAGCTCCAGCGCTTGTCGGGCTGACCAAGGCGCTGGAGCTTTATATTATACGTGCAAGAATGTTTCTACACGGTCTTCTTCTAGCAGGTTTCCTACGAAGAATGAACCGAATTCGCCATAGCGCGCGCTGACTTCGTCAAAACGCATTTCATATACAAGCTTCTTGAATTGAAGGACATCGTCCGCGAACAATGTTACACCCCACTCGTAATCGTCGAAGCCTACAGAGCCTGTGATGATTTGCTTGACCTTGCCTGCATACTGGCGGCCAATCATTCCATGGCTGCGCATCATGTTGCGGCGGTCTTCCATCGGCAGCATGTACCAGTTGTCTTCGCCTTGACGGCGCTTGTCCATTGGATAGAAGCAAACATACTTAGCTTTTGGAAGCTCAGGGTAAAGGCGTGCAAGGACTTGCGGGTTCTGGTATGGATCTTCGCCAGCTGGCAGATAGTTGCTCAGCTCAACTACAGAAACATAAGAATGAGCAGGAATTGTGTATTCAGCAAGCTTTGACTTGTTGAATTCCGTTTCGATTTCATTCAATTCTTCCATAGTTGGGCGCAAAATCATCATCATAAAATCAGCTTTTTGGCCAACGATTGTATATAGTGCATGGCTCCCTTGCTTCTCAGCCTGTGTCTTATTCCATTTTTCCACTAGGCCCATGAACTCTTGGATAATCTCCTGGCGCTCTTGTGCCGGAAGCATCTTCCAGGTTGTCCAATCAACTGTTCGGAAATCATGAAGGGAATACCAGCCATCTAATGTCTGTGCTGCTTCACTCATTTATATCACTCCTAAAAATCATCAATATACAATAATCATATCATAGTTTCTCCATTCGTCGTGTTTATAAAACCCGGATTGTTTATACTGTGTGTAAAAAGGATATTTTGTTAAAGATTGCAAATAGTATAAGAGGCAGGAAAACATGCTTGAAAATTTACAATATAAAGACTTAATGGTTGTAAACGGTAACAATCTTGAATTTTAATGTTGGTAAAGTATGCTAGAGGTATAGATAAAAGGAGGAGTCAGCATGAGTGATTTATTTGAAGGCTTAAAAGCCAAATTAAGCGGACAGAATTTACGGATCGTGTTTCCGGAAGGCCTCGACGAACGGATTTTAGCAGCGGCTGGCAGACTGGCTGCAGACGGTGTATTAACACCTATTTTAGTGGGTAATATTGAACAGATCCAGGCTAAAGCAGCCGATATGGATGTATCGCTTGAAGCGGTTGAAATCTACGATCCCGTAAATTTTGCGATGATGGATGAGCTTGTGGCTGCATTTGTTGAAAGACGTAAAGGAAAAGCGACGGAAGAGCAAGCTCGCAAAATTTTGCTTGATGAAAATTACTTCGGAACAATGCTCGTATACTCAAACAAAGCAGATGGGCTTGTAAGTGGCGCAGCGCACTCCACTGCAGATACGGTAAGACCTGCATTGCAGATCATCAAAACGAAGGAAGGCGTGCGTAAGACTTCTGGGGTCTTCATTATGGTGCGTGAAGATGAGAAGTATGTCTTCGCTGACTGTGCGATCAACATTGCTCCGGACAGCCAGGATCTTGCGGAAATTGCGGTTGAGAGCGCGAAGACAGCAAGAATGTTCGATGTCGAGCCGCGAGTGGCAATGCTCAGCTTTTCAACAAAGGGTTCTGCGGTTTCTCCTGAAACTGAAAAAGTTTCTAAGGCAGTCGATGAAGCAAAGCTGCGTGATCCGTTAATGATTGTTGACGGAGAGTTCCAATTCGACGCGGCATTCGTTCCATCTGTTGCTGAAAAGAAAGCCCCGGATTCAGTGATCATGGGTAATGCGAATGTATTCGTATTCCCAAGCCTTGAAGCAGGCAATATCGGCTATAAAATCGCTCAGCGTCTAGGAGGATTTGAAGCAGTTGGCCCAATTTTACAAGGCTTGAACCGTCCGGTGAACGACCTGTCCCGCGGCTGCAGCGAGGAAGATGTGTACAAGCTGGCATTGATTACAGCAGCTCAGGCACTTACTAAATAAGATATTCCTTCATGCCGGTCGAGTTTTTCGATCGGCATTTTTTTGTGGCAATAGTAAAGCTGCTGCCCCCTTATGCTATAATATCAACGGAAAGATACAGAAAGAAAAGAGGAAAACACGATGGATGAGGCGCTCAATTTATTGCGTCAGGATAAATGGAGATTGATCGACCAGTCGGTGCTTGGTGCACACTTTCATGCTCTTCAGTCGTTCGGGACTGATGATACATTATGCGAATCGGTTGGTACAGGCCAGTCACCCGCCACAGCGAGAGCGTGGGTGCACCATGACACGGTCGTCCTTGGCATCCAGGATACAAGGCTGCCCCATCTCCAGGAGGGACTGAATTATCTTCAGGAGCAGGGCTACCAATATATTGTTCGCAACTCTGGTGGACTTGCCGTCGTGCTTGATGAAGGTGTCCTGAATCTATCACTTATTTTACCTGAGAAGGAAAAGGGGATAGATATCAACCGTGGCTATGATGCTATGTGGTTATTGATCAAGGAAATGTTTGCTGATTTTAATAAAGATATAGAGGCAAAGGAGATTTCTGCGTCCTATTGTCCGGGAAGCTATGATCTAAGCATTGACGGGAAAAAATTTGCCGGAATCTCGCAGCGCCGCCTGAAAAAAGGGGTCGCCGTGCAAATCTATCTTTGTGTGACTGGGAGTGGAAGTCAGAGAGCTGAATTGATCCGTGAGTTTTATGACACTTCTAAAAAAGGGGAACAGACTAAATTCATCTATCCGGATGTCCAGCCAGAAGTCATGGCGTCGCTTTCCGAACTGTTTGGCGTTGAAATGAGTATTCAGGATGTGATGCTGAGGTTTTTGAAATTCCTGAACGCCAACAGCGATGAGCTGGTGTCAGGCTACCTGGATGGCCATGAGATTGAACTGTTTGATCACTACTACAACCGGGTCATTGAGCGGAATGAGAAATTCCTTGAGCCAAGGGAGTAGCAAGCCATAATAATATATAAAAGCCGGAAAACCAATGTTTTCCGGCTTGTTTTAGGCTCTTTTCGGAGACCATTCGCAATAGCAATTTACAAGTTCCTAATTTAAAAGTCTCATAAGAGCTTAAGAGGGGGCTGTTGCCATAACTCCTTCTCCATCTACCATCTATCTATTTAGCAACTAGATTTCTATTCCGCTACTTTTTCGAGATTGCCGTTGCGGTCCATCTTGAACTTTGTTGCCGAACGTTCTTCTTCTTCAAACAGAGTGAGCTTTCGGGCGCGGTTCATGATTTTCATAAGTGTTTCGTAATCTTCCTGCATCATGTTCGTATTTTCTTCAAGCCTGTTTATTTTTCCTTGAAGTTCTTCGTTATGTTTCCTTAAACTATTGATTTCACGCTTCAATCTTTCATTCTCACTCTTATAAATATCTACCTGAAGCGATGACCCACTTAGGCTTTGCAGGTAAGCAATCACATGTCCCATTGTCATGCCGGTTGGCGGAACAGTGTGGCGGACCGGTGGTGTATGTGTCGTCTGGGTTACAGTTGTTTTCGTCTCCTGGGCAGGCATTTCAGCCATTTCGGCAGCTGCTTCAGTAGAGTAATCCTTTTGTTCCTGCTTCTTGTTCATTAAATCTTGCATTTCAGCCATAAGTGCTGCGTCAAGTTGCTTGTCGTCCTGTTCGAGCATGGACAGGTCAAAGGTTGGTTGAGCTTCTTCCTGCTCCACCGCTGGCAGCGAACCTGTCAAACTTTCATCCAGCGTAGGCACCGGAGGATTGTAAAGCAGTTTCTTCTTGCCGCCTTGATCTTTCCCTAGGATTCTCTGTCTCTGTTTTCTCTGCTTTTTGGCAAGCTGCAATGCTTTTTCGTAGTTATGCCTAACGACTGCGTTCCAGCGGAATCCACAGGCGGCAGAAGTGCGGTCGAGCTTGTCGCCCACCTCTTCAAATGCATTCAATTGTGTGCTGCCTTCTCTTACATGTCGAAGCACGGTTTCTGCTAGCAATAAATCATTTTCTTCCGTCCAGGCATCCTGGCGTGTTTTCATCCTTCTTCAACTCCCTTTTACTTTGATTAACTATAGAAACTTATAGTTCAATCTTGTCCGGAAATTGGAAAGCTTATACATCGTATAATGGAAGGATAGTAGATTTTTTGCGTAAAATACATGTTTTTCATTTAAATAGATAAGCAAATGGACCTGTTCAACAGCTTGCATTCATCTTGAATAAGAGGTAAAATACCCTTTAGTCTAAAACGAAAAGCGGAGGCGTACAGGCTTTCCTGATTTTTGCAGGGAGAATGCTTGTGATGAGAGGCTGGCGCTGGCGCTTGACAGTATTTATAGAAAGGGTTGTCCTAAATGGCAAACGAATTCCGTGTTTGCGACGATTGTCAGGCCGTAAACCTTAAAACATTGATTCCGAAGCTGAAACAGCTGGATCCTGAAGCGACTGTCGACATCGGCTGCCAGTCTTATTGCGGACCAGGCAGAAAAAAAACATTCGCGTTCGTCAATAACCGGCCAGTTGCTGCAATGACAGAAGAAGAGCTTATGGAGAAAGTCCAGAAGAAGCTTAAATAAGTTTTTTTATCTTTAATATAATGGCTTCCGAATAAAAGCCTATATAAATTCACCTTTAAACAACCGTTTAGAGGTGATTTTTTTAGGATAAGAAAGTATTAATTTTCACTTTGAGAATTGTCCAGCTCCAGCGCCTAGCCCTTCGAGTCGCTTCGGTCCGCCCAATGAAGTCAAAGAACGACTTCACTGGTCGGCCCTCCAGCGCTTGTCGGGGCTGACCAAGGCGCTTGCGCTTTTCTAATCAGGGAAACTTGCAAACTAGTTTATGACTCGGCGAATATAGGAATGAAAGGAAATAGGAAGAGGTTCTGCCTTTTTATATGCAATTTTTGTAAAAAAATGCAGAAAATCGAGATGATTTGACGAATGAAACAGGCTATAATAGTAACAAGTTGATTAGGAAGAAGGGGAACGATGGGATATTCGGAAGAAAAGCTAATTGAAGAAAAAGTTTTCAAAGATCCAGTACACCGGTATGTCCATGTCCGTGACCGAGTGATCTGGGATTTGATTGGAACAAAGGAGTTTCAGCGCCTGAGAAGGATCAAGCAGCTCGGCACGACGTATCTAACCTTCCACGGAGCTGAACACAGCCGGTTCAACCATTCTCTGGGCGTCTATGAAATCACGCGTCGGATTGTGGACAATGCCTTTGCGTCCCGTCCTGAATGGAACGAAGGGGAGCGCCTTTTATCATTATGTGCGGCCCTGCTTCATGACCTTGGCCATGGGCCATTCTCGCACTCGTTCGAGAAGGTATTTGACCTTGACCATGAGGATTTCACAAGGGAAATCATCCTTGGCGATACAGAAGTGAATCAAGTGCTATCGAGAGTGGCGCAGGACTTCCCGAAAAAAGTCGCTGAGGTCATAGAAAAAACGTATGAGAACAAGCTTGTCATCAGCCTGATTTCAAGCCAGATTGATGCTGACAGGATGGATTACCTGCAAAGGGATGCCTATTTTACAGGAGTCAGCTACGGACATTTTGATATGGAACGGATTTTGCGTGTGATGCGTCCGCGCGAGGACCAGGTCGTGATCAAGCAAAGCGGGATGCATGCTGTCGAGGACTACATAATGAGCCGCTATCAGATGTACTGGCAGGTTTATTTCCATCCAGTGACTAGGAGTGCCGAGGTCATACTGACGAAAATTCTGCACCGTGCCAAACACCTTCACGAGCAAAACTACACCTTTAAACATAAACCGCATCATTTTTATTCAATATTTGAAGATCGCATGACACTGGAAGACTATTTAAAGTTGGATGAAGCCGTGTTCCTCTACTATTTCCAGATTTGGGAGGAAGAAGAGGACGAAATCCTGAGCGATTTGTGCCGCCGCTTCAATAACCGCAATCTATTTAAATATGTCGAATTCGACCCTGCCAAGGAATACAAGAAGCTTGCGAAGCTTTCCATGTTATTCGAGCAGGCGGGACTGGATCCTGAATATTACCTGGTTGTCGATTCATCATCAGACCTGCCTTACGATTTTTACCGTCCGGGTGAAGAGGAAGAACGCCTTCCGATCCATTTGCTGAAGAAAAACGGCGAAATCCGTGAGCTATCGCGAGAGTCTGATATTGTCGACGCCATTTCAGGTAAAAGACGGACAGACCATAAACTATATTTTCCTTCCGATTTCCTGGAAAAGGAGAAAGCACGCCCTGAGATTGAACAGATTGCACAGATTCTTGAGCTGAACTTAGACAATGGGACCATTTGATACAGGAGTTGACGCGTTTTGCTAAAAGACCACGCTAAAATCATACATGCCATTTCAGTTTCCGGAGAGGTCATCGGCAGGAAAAAACTGCAGAAAATGATCTATATTGCAAAAAAGATGGAATTCCCGTTCCAGGAGCGCTTCCAGTTCCATTTTTACGGACCATATTCCGAAGAACTTACACTGCGGGTAGAAGAGCTTTGCAACATGGGCTTTTTGGACGAAGTGAAGGAAAAGAAAGGCGGCTACTACCAGTACCGCTACACATTGACAGAATCAGGCCAGGAATTCCTCGGCGAGAACAGCGTCGAAATGCCATGCCTTGGCGACTGCCTCATCGATATCAATGACCAGAATGCAAGATTCCTTGAACTCGTTTCAACTGTTTTGTATTTTGATAACTTACCAGAAGCCGAAGTCCGGGAAAAAATCCAGACCGTGAAAAAGAGCCAGAAATACACCGACGAAGAGATCGATGAAGCATACGCTTATATCGCGAGTTTGAAAACAAAGTCGAGGCAATTGTTGGCATAAGAAGATTTTTATTATGTATCGAGTATGGGACCTTTTAGGGTTTTGTGCTCGATTTTTTTATGTAAGAAGGAAAGTTGGGCACATAAAAGAAAATATGTGCCCGGAGAAGGGGGAAAGAAGGAAAACGGGGCACATAAAAGGAAGATAAATGCCCGGATGAGGGAAGATGAAAGGAAACGGGGCACATAAAAGGGAAATAAGTGCCCGGATGAGGGAAGATGAAGGGAGACGGGGAACATAAAGGGAAAATATGTGCCCGGATGAGGGAATAAGAAGGAAAACGGGGCACATAAAAGGGAAATATGTGCCCGGATGAGGGAAGATGAAGGGAGACGGGGAACATAAAAGGAAGATAAATGCCCGGATGAGGGAAGATGAAGGGAGACGGGGAACATAAAGGGAAAATATGTGCCCGGATGAGGGAATAAGAAGGAAAACGGGGCACATAACGGGAAAATATGTGCCCGGATGAGGGAGGATGAAGGGAGACGGGGCACATAACGGGGAAATAAGTGCCCGGATGAGGGAAGATGAAGGGAGACGGGGCACATAAAGGGAAGATATGTTCTCGGATGAGGGAGTAAGAAGGAAGACGGGGCACATAAAAGGAAAAAGCCCAGAATCCTCTGAGCTTTTAGTCCATTCTAATTCTACTCGTCACTCAATCGCTTGCCTGCGACTGCGTAGTGGTTCTTCGCCATTTCCTCGATGAACACGACGACTTTCTCCTTAGGTGCGCCGGTTGTTTCGCTGACTGCGTCTGTTACTTTTTCGACTAGTGCTTTCTTTTGGTCCTCTGAGCGGCCTTCAATCATTTTTACTGTTACGTATGGCATATGAATTGCCTCCTTGAAATGGTTGATAGATTAATCTAAATTGAGTTTTTCATAATTTGCGGAAATTCGCAAGTCCGGTGAAGATTGTCTTTTTCACATTCGAAGAAGAATGAGTTATACTTTAAGAAAAGCGCAAGCGCCTTGTTCAGCCCCGACAAGCGCTGGAGGGCTGACCGGTGAAGTCGTTCTTTGACTTCATTGGGCAAATCGAAGCGACTCGAGGGGCTAGGCGCTGGAGCTGGACAAAGAAAAGACAAAAAGGGGAATGGAACTGTGAGCTTACCCTATTCGTTAGAGGAAATTCCGTATGTGGCTGCGGCATTGATGATCGCTTTCGCGGTTCATGAATTCGCGCACGCCTGGGTTGCGTATAAGTTTGGTGACCCGACCGCCCAGAGACAGGGACGATTGACACTGAATCCGATTAAGCATTTGGACCCGCTGGGTACTATCTTGATTTTTATCGCTGGATTCGGCTGGGCAAGGCCAGTTCCGGTCAATCGCTTCATGTTCAAGAATCCAAAACTTGCCGGAGTGCTCGTGTCAGTTGCCGGACCAGTAAGCAATCTTATTCTAGTCTTCCTGGCATTTGCCATCTGGTACATATTTGTGATGCTTGGATTGGCGCCCGGGGTTCCAGAGTTTTTCCTGGACTTCCTGAATATCTTTATCGGACTGAATGCGATGCTGTTCGTCTTCAACCTATTGCCGTTCCCGCCGCTTGATGGTTACCGAATCATTGAGGACCTGGCACCAGCGGACATCAGGGCAAAAATGACTCAATACGAAGCGTATGGATCGATCATTTTCTTGATACTTGTGATCACGCCACTTGACCAATATACAATCCAGCCGATTTTCCACTATTTGATTCCGGCTGTGACTGATGGAATATACAATCTATTTTTCTGATAAATTTTAAGGAGGTTTCCAACATGGAAGAAAAAAAGGGCAAGAACATTGGCTTCAATATTATCAAAAATGACCCGATGGATGGCCATAAGGGTTTCGGAAAAGGTGTTCTTACACTTGATAATGTATCGCCGGTAATCGTTGATGTCGATGCGGGCGAGGCAGCTGTAGAAGTTGGTGCGATGCATGCACGCAGCGCTGTTGAGAAAGGGATTAAGTTTCTTCCGGATCGGAATGAAGTGCCTGATGCAAAGCTTTACTGGGTAGTTTGGGTAACGATTGACCGGAAGGAAGAAGGCCCATATTATGCAGGTGTCACTGCCTGCGAAATGACTGTTAACCGCGAAATCCGCAGAGGCTACAAGTCGCTTCCGGAGCATGTGAACCGTCTTGATAAGTCGATCAAGCGCCATATCATTGTGGACCATATGGATGAAAAATCAAAACAGATCCTTGCTGACTTCCTGAAAAATCACGATTCAGGAATGTGGGAACGTTCTGAAGACAAGCTGAAGAGTGATTTATTGGCCAATTAATATATTTGGATAATTCTCCTAATAATTTGTCTGAATTGTGACATTTAACAGCAAGTGACAATATCTGGCTTGCTCAAATGCAATAAAAAAAGTAAACTGATATCAGCGTAAAACACATTTTATGCTAGGACGAGAAAAACCCCGGAGGCTTGCTTCCGGGGTTTTTCTTTTGAAAAGGTTATTATAGTGAGATAATTGTTGTTGACACCATATGGTATATAGGATGTTCTACAACCCAAAAATCCGCTTGTACCAAGGCTTCTTTTCCTTTTCCTTCTTAGGCTTTTCTTCCTTATGCTCTTCATGATCCAAATGGTCTGTGCAGTATTCAGTAGGCTCTGTACCTGCAGCGAATAATGTCATTCTTTTTACCGGACATCCGTCAGAAGCGAGCTTGCCACTGGCAGGGTCAACGTAGACGGCGACAGTACCCTTCGCTGCCTTGAACTTTTTAGCAGGCTCATCATCAAGTGCTTTTTCCATAAAATCGAGCCAGATATTCTTCGCATAAGATTTCTCCACTGTCAGTTCAATGGGCTTGCCTTTATCGTACCCTGTCCAAACAGCGGAAACGAGCTGAGGGGTATAGCCGATCATCCAGCTGTCCGTTTCGGTCGTCCCCGACTTAGCCGCGTACGGCCGAGTCATCTTTTTAATCAGCGTGCTTCCTGTAACAGAAGAATAGCCATTAAGCTTTTTATCAAAAATGCCTGTCAGCATATGGGTCATCACCGAGGCGAGTTCAGGCTTCAATACCTCAGCTTTTTCAGCCTTATACTCATATATCACTTCACCTTTATGATTTTCGACCTTCTTGATCAGCACGGGATCTACTTTTTTGCCGCCATTCGCTAAAATACTGTAGGCATTGGCCATATCAATCACCCTGACACCGGAGGTTCCAAGGGCAAGGGAAGGAACCTTGTCCATATCCGTCTTGATCCCAAAACGCTTCGCTGTTTCAACGAGAGTTTCCTCCCCAAGGAACAGATGGGTTTTCACAGCGTATACATTATCAGACAACGCCAAAGCCTGCGCCATCGTAATGTCATCCTCGGCGTATTTATTGTTAAAATTATGGGGCGTATACTCTGATTGTCCATCATCGAACATGAACGTCGTCAGCTGGCTCTTCATGGTGGACGATGGAGTGAAGCCATTTTCAAGTGCTGCGTAATACAGGATTGGCTTCATCGTTGATCCTGGCTGCCTGACTGCCTGCACAGCCCGGTTGAACGGACTCTCCTCATAATTCCTGCCGCCGACAAGCGCCACTACATGTCCATTCTTTGGATTCATCGCCACGAATCCTGCCTGGATTTCAGAATCGGATGCAATCATTTTATCAATCGATTTTTCAGCAATTTCCTGTTGGTCAAGATCAAGGGTTGTATATACCCTTAATCCGCCGAGCGAAATGGTCCGGTCATCGAAATTCAAAGAATTCCTGAGCGCATTCTGTACAGCGTCCTGGAAGTACGGAGCAGCACCAATCCGGGAATGCTGATGCTCTCCGACAAGCTTCGGTTTTTCAATGCTTGCTCTTTGTGCTGCTAGCTCGGAGATATAACCGTTTGTCTTCATCGTATTTAAAATCGTTCGCTGTCGCTGCTTTGCTTTTTCCATGGATGCGAAAGGTGAGTAAATGCTGGGTCCTTTCGGGATTCCCGCCAGCATGGAAGCTTCCGCCAGGGATAGATCCTTCGCGTCCTTGCCAAAATAATAACGGCTTGCTGCCTGGATGCCGTATGCACCATTGCCATAATAAATCGTATTTAGATAGCCTTCGAGGATCTCATCCTTGGAATAATTCATCTCTAGGCGCAAAGTGAAAAGCGCTTCTGTCGCTTTCCGTTTCCAAGTCTTATCATGTTCCAGATAAAGATTCCTCGCATACTGCTGAGTGATCGTGCTCGCACCCTGGACCTTGGCCATGGCCTTCAAGTCAGCGATCGCAGCACCGGCAATCCGCTTATAATCAAACCCATTATGGGTAAAAAAGGTTTTATCCTCTATCGAAACCGTCGCATTAATCAAATGAGGCGAAATATCCTTGAGCGCCACCCAATAGCGCTTCTGGCCGGAATGGCTCTCACCAATCACCGTACCATCATCGGAAAAAAACAAGGTCGATTGCGGCACGGCCAGCGGAGGCGGACCCTGGAGCTTCGCATACCCAATCAGGGAAAAGTAGAGTACAGTGGCCAAAGCAAGTCCTGCAAGCCCGAAGAAAATCAAAGCACGCAAATATTTAATCGTCTTGCGAAACCGCTGGTCTGTCATCAGCTCCATAATGCTTCCTCCTAAAAAAAGATAGATATTATCAGTATGAAAAAAAACACCAGGTTTTAAACATAGAATCAAAGATAATTAAATTTTGCTTGCATTTTTGCTAGATTCAACTATACTTTTTCTGATGTTTGTATTTGTGATGTTGGGGAAACATAAAATAAAGAAAAGCGGAGGCGACTGTTCAGCTCCGACAAGCACTGCCCGCCTTAAAACGCCACGTCCTGTGGCTGGCGGGTATGGCACATCGTGTGCCTCAGAGGGCCGGCAGGAGAAGTCGTTCTTTGACTTCACCGGACGGACCGAAAATGAAATGTGTAGCCGACTGTTCAGAAACGCAGAAACTGGAGACTCCGACAAAGAAGCGCTTTTTGCTTCTGCGGGCGGAGTTGAAGTTTCGGAGTTTCTAGGAGGCGAAACTGGACAAGTGACTCGAGGAGCTAGGAGCCGCAGCTGGACAAATATAGAAGCCTTTAACGTTTGAATTGTTATCTAATATGAAGAATTCGCCGCATCATAAGGGAAATTTTTTTGCCGAAAGGAAGGATATTAATGGGTCTTTGGTTTACAGAAAAACAGACAGAAAACTTTGGTATCACAATGAAAGTGAACAAGACGTTACATACAGAACAGACAGAATTCCAGAAGCTTGATATGGTGGAAACAGAAGAGTGGGGCAATATGCTTCTTCTTGATGACATGGTCATGACTTCTGTTAAAGATGAGTTCGTTTACCACGAGATGGTTGCGCACATTCCATTGTTCACTCACCCAAATCCTGAGCATGTACTTGTTGTTGGAGGCGGGGACGGAGGAGTAATCCGCGAAGTGCTTAAGCACCCAAGTGTGAAAAAAGCGACTCTTGTTGATATCGATGGGAAAGTTATTGAGTATTCTAAGAAGTTCTTGCCTGAAATCGCTGGCAAGCTTGATGACCCACGTGTTGATGTCCAGGTTGGCGATGGGTTCATGCATATCGCAGAAAGCGAAAACCAGTACGATGTCATCATGGTGGACTCTACTGAACCAGTTGGACCGGCAGTAAACCTGTTCACAAAAGGCTTCTACGCTGGGATTTCAAAAGCATTGAAGGAAGACGGAATCTTCGTTGCACAGTCTGACAACCCTTGGTTCAAGGCTGATTTGATCCGCAATGTACAGAAGGATGTTAAGGAAATCTTCCCGATCACACGTCTTTACATCGCGAACATCCCAACATACCCAAGCGGAATGTGGGCGTTCACACTTGGATCAAAGAAGCACGATCCATTGGAAGTAAGTGAAGACCGCTTCCACGATATCGAAACAAAGTACTACACTAAAGAGCTTCATAAAGCAGCTTTCGTATTGCCTAAATTCGTTGGCGACCTTGTAAAATAATTAGGAAATTTAATATGGCTTCCCGGCGAATCCGGGGGCCGTTTTATTGTGAAAAATTTTATTGAAAGAGGTGTTGGGAATGCGTTTTGATGAAGCATATTCAGGCAATGTGTTTATTGGCAGCCATTCTAATTTTAAAGAAAGCAAGGCAGTCCTTTACGGTATGCCAATGGACTGGACAGTCAGCTACCGTCCGGGTTCACGTTTTGGCCCGACCCGTATCCGCGAGGTATCGATTGGCCTTGAAGAGTACAGCCCATATCTTGATCGCGAGATGGCTGACCTTAACTATTTCGATGCAGGAGATATTCCGCTGCCATTCGGGAATCCGCAGAAGAGCCTTGATTTGATCGAGGAATACGTGGACAAGCTTTTGGCTGAAGAGAAATTCCCGCTTGGAATGGGGGGCGAGCATCTGGTATCATGGCCAGTGATGAAGGCAGTCGCGAAAAAATATGAAGACCTTGTCATCATCCACTTTGATGCACATACAGACCTCCGTGAACACTATGAAGGCGAGCCATTGTCCCACTCAACGCCAATCCGCAAGATAGCCGAGCACATCGGACCGAAAAATGTCTACTCATTCGGAATCCGTTCCGGCATGAAGGAAGAATTCGAGTGGGCTAAGGAAGTGGGCATGCATATTTCCAAGTTCGAAGTCCTTGAGCCATTAAAGGAAGCATTGCCTAAGCTAGCTGGCCGCCCGGTATATGTCACGATCGACATTGACGTACTTGATCCTGCACATGCACCTGGAACAGGAACAGTCGACGCTGGCGGAATCACTTCCAAGGAGCTGCTCGCATCGATCCATGCTATCGCAAACTCCGGTGTGAACGTAGTCGGAGCAGACCTAGTCGAAGTCGCGCCAATCTATGATACATCCGAAATGACAGCCAATACAGCAAGCAAAATCATCCGTGAAATGCTGCTTGGTTTTGTAAAATAAAATTAGTTGCCGCTCCCTTTTTAAAAAGGGGGCGTTTTTTTATGTAAAAAAATACCGACCTGTTACTAATAGTTACTTTTATAGGAAGGAATATTCTGAATAATATAGAAAATATAATGATTATGTAAGTAACTAATAAAAAGGAGGTAAAAAGGATGAAAACGTTGGTTTCTTTTTTCAACCGCATCATGCAGCGGTATTTGCCTGATCCGTTTCTATTTGTCATCATCTTAACTTTTGTTGTATTTGGATTAGGCCTTATTTTTACCGACAGCGGTCCGTACCAGATGGTCCAGCATTGGGGCGGAGGGTTCTGGGGATTGCTGACGTTCTCGATGCAGATGGTGCTTGTTCTTGTAACTGGCCATGTGCTGGCGAGCAGCAATGTATTTAAAAAGGGTCTGGGAGCACTTGCTTCGCTAGCGAAATCTCCTGGCCAGGCGATCATCATTGTTACAGTTGTATCCATGATTGCCAGCTTGATTAACTGGGGATTTGGGTTGGTCATTGGAGCACTGTTTGCGAAGGAACTAGCTAAGAAGGTTAAAAACGTTGATTACAGACTGTTAATTGCAAGCGCTTACGCAGGATTCATCGTCTGGCATGGTGGTATTTCCGGTTCTATTCCGCTGACAATCGCGACAGAAGGCCACTTCTCACAGGATCTGATTGGCATCATCTCGACTGACCAAACGATTTTTGCCGGCTTCAATCTTTTCATTATCTTAATCTTGCTTCTCGTATTGCCGGTTGTTAATCGCTTGATGATGCCGTCTAAGGATCAAACAGTGACGGTCGACCCTGTATTGCTGGAAAATGACGTACAGGCTGCCGCCCTCGAGCAGGGAGCGATGACGCCTGCTGAAAAGCTTGAGAACAGCAGGATTGTTTCCTTGCTGACCGGTATTTTTGGACTTGTGTTTTTATTTTACTATTTTACTACAAATGGATTTAAGTTGAATCTTGATATTGTCAACTTCCTATTCTTGTTCCTTGGCATCCTGTTCCATGGCACGCCAAGACGTTTCCTTGAGGCAGTCGTTAACGCGGTAAAAGGGGCAAGCGGAATCATCATCCAATTCCCTTTTTACGCGGGGATCATGGGGATGATGACCGCGTCTGGCCTAGCTGCAGTCATGTCTGAAGGATTCGTAGCGATCTCGAATGAATTCACATTCCCATTCTTCGCCTTCCTGAGTGCGGGTTTGGTCAACTTCTTCGTTCCATCGGGCGGAGGACAGTGGGCGGTCCAGGCACCAGTTATGCTAGAAGCAGCCCAAACCCTTGGAGTATCCATCCCGAAAACAGCTATGGCCGTTGCCTGGGGCGACGCGTGGACCAACCTGATCCAGCCATTCTGGGCATTGCCAGCACTGGCGATTGCCGGACTGAAAGCAAAGGATATCATGGGATATTGCGTGTTGACATTGATTGTTTCAGGTATCGTTATTTCGGTGGGAATGCTGTTTTTCTAAACAGTGAATTTTTAAGGAGGAGGAGCAGATTGCTTCTCCTTTTAAAATTGGAAAAAATCAGTGGTAATTTCCAGTTCGCGGAATTAAGCTTGATTTTCGCGGAATTAAGGTGGAAAATCGCGGAAATCAATCGGTTTTTCGCGGAATAAACTAAGATTATCGCGGAATCTCTAATTGGTAATGGAAAAATAGTTATCGATTTCGCCGAAATTATGATGGATTAGCGTTAATTTCAACCACTTTTTCACGGAAACAACTGAAATTTTCGCGGAATAATCTAATTCTGAATGAAAAAACTGGACAGCAGCGCTATCCAGTCTCTTAATTACATCTTTTCGAATGTATCACAAATGGTTTCACGTTCATTTACTGCCTGTTTACCGGAATTCGCTACTACAAGGATGGAATCGGCAACACATTGATCGCCTTCAGCCCAATATTTACAGTTTTCCACTTCGCATTTAACTTCGATTTTCATGTATGCCACCTCCTTAAAAGGTTTTGATAATCAATACCCGATTTAGAGGGGGACTAACCCTATAGATGTATACCTAAATTTCCCTACTGATTCCTATGTCAATTCCCCTTGCGCTCCTTGCACTTTCAAAGGAGAATATTTATACTTATAAAGTTATAATGAAGATAGAAAAGCACAAGCGACTTTGTCAAAACCGACAAGCGCTGAAGCTGGACAAGAAAAGGGCGTGTTAACGGTGTCTAGTAAACCCGCTGATCAGATTCCTGTCAAGGTGACGGTAAAAACGGCGATTTACAGTGGCAAAGAGAAGGAAACTTTTGAATTGACCACTTTTGGCCGATACTATAAAAAGGCGAACAGCTCGTACCTCCAATATGATGAAGTGATGGAGGAAGGGGATGTCCATACGACGGTTAAAATATCAGGTGACGAAGTGCTGATTTTGCGCAGCGGTGCGATCAAGATGAGGCTTCTTTTTCTGCTGAATAAAAAAACTCCGGGAAATTATCAGACCCAATATGGGCTGCTGCAGACTTCTGCGCTCACGAAGCGGCTCGATACTGATTTTAACGAGACAAAGCAGGAGGGCCATGTGGACTTGCTGTATGATATGGCAATTCAGGGCGCGAGTGCAGGTACATACCATTTGACGATCAATTATAAGGAGGAAGGCAAATGAATATAGTTGAACAGGTTCAATTGAAGCTGAAAGAAGAAATCAAGCAGGCGATCATCAAAGCTGGTCTAGCTGAGGAAGCACAAATTCCGGCCGTTATTTTAGAGACGCCTAAGGAAAAAGCGCACGGGGATTACTCTACGAATATGGCGATGCAGCTTGCGCGCGTGGCGAAAAAGGCACCTCGCCAGATTGCGGAGCAGCTGATCGAGAACTTCGATAAAAGCAAGGCATCCATCGAGAAAATCGAAATCGCCGGACCAGGATTCATCAACTTTTACATGGATAACAGCTATTTGACGGACTTGATTCCGGCAATCCTTGAAGCAGGGGACAATTATGGTGAATCGAATGTAGGAAACGGACAGAAGATCCAGGTCGAGTTCGTTTCTGCCAACCCGACTGGCGACCTTCACCTTGGCCATGCGCGCGGCGCGGCTGTCGGTGATTCACTGTGCAATGTGCTTGCCAAGGCTGGATACGATGTATCCCGTGAATATTACATCAACGACGCTGGAAACCAGATTAACAATTTGGCTCTTTCTGTTGAGGCACGTTACTTCCAGGCGCTTGGCATGGACAAGCCGATGCCTGAGGATGGCTATCATGGTGCTGATATCATCGGGATCGGGAAAACCCTAGCTGAAGAGTACGGCGATAAGTATGTGAATGTTCCTGATCAGGAGCGCTTCGATGCTTTCCGTGAGTACGGCTTGAAATACGAAATGGAAAAGCTGAAGCAAGACCTTGAGAACTTCCGTGTTCCGTTCGATGTTTGGTACTCAGAAACTTCTCTATATCAAAATGGAAAAATTGACGTGGCACTTGATGCATTGCGTGCGAATGGCCATATCTATGAAGAGGATGGCGCAACATGGTTCCGTTCATCTGAACTTGGTGATGACAAAGATCGCGTACTGATCAAGCAGGATGGCTCTTATACGTATTTGCTGCCGGACATTGCCTACCATAAAGACAAGCTTGAGCGTGGCTTTGAAAAGCTGATCAATATTTGGGGAGCGGACCACCACGGTTATATCCCTCGCATGAAGGCAGCGATTGAGGCGCTTGGCTACGGACGTGACGCGCTTGAAGTCGAAATCATCCAGCTCGTTCACCTGTACAAGAACGGCGAGAAGATGAAGATGAGCAAGCGTACAGGAAAGGCTGTCACAATGCGTGACCTGATTGATGAAGTTGGCCTGGATGCAGTTCGTTACTTCTTCGCGATGAGAAGCGCGGATACTCACATGGACTTCGACCTTGATCTGGCGGTTTCCCAGTCCAATGAAAACCCAGTATTCTACGCACAGTATGCACATGCCCGTATTAACAGCATCCTGCGTTCTGCAGCAGAGCAAGGCTTGATTTTCGACATCGAGGCAGATTTCAAGCATATCCAGTCCGAGAAGGAAATCGACCTGCTGAAAAAGCTTGGCGAATTCCCGCTGGCGGTTGCAGAAGCAGCACAGAAGCGCATGCCACATCGAATCTCTAACTACATTTTCGAATTGGCTTCCGTATTCCACAGCTTCTACAACGCTGAAAAAGTATTGGATCTGGACAATAAAGAAAGAACAGGGGCACGCCTGTCGCTGATCAAGACAGCGCAGATCACTTTAAAGAATGCGCTTGAGTTGATTGGGGTTTCGGCTCCGGAGAAGATGTAAAAAACTTAGGCATAAGCTCCTCAAACAAGGGGCTTATGCTTTTTTATAATAGAATCGTCATTAACCCGGAAAGAGCAAGGAAGAGAAATAAAGTTCCTGGTCCTCCTAGTAAAACGATGATGAGGACAACTTCAAATACCTTGTTAAGTTTAAAAGCAAAATAACTTCTCCCGGCTATTTTTTCCTTACACAGGAACCAAAGTGTTTTTAAGCTTACTAATCCCAGGAATAAATACAGTCCGATTAACAAGAAGTCTATTAAAATTTCAAAGCCTGAAATGATAATGGGATTCCATCCTTTTTTTACAAAAAGTTCTCCTCCCCCTCCTCCTTTAATCCAGCCAATTAATAAACCAACAATGGCAATGGGAATAACAAAAGCCAGGTTATATAAAATGTCGCTTATTCTTTCCCGGAATGTACGTGCTGGGCCTGGGTCCTTAGCTGTTTTTACCACGCTATAATTCCCTCCTAAAATCAGGGTAATAATCTAATATTACCATTTTTTTCATTCAGTGCGCTTTGACTTATGTAAAACACACTAAAAAAGGAAATAAATACCTGTAAATACTCTGATTTTTTATATTTCCAATAATTTGTTAATAGCTTACTATATCAATATATTCAACATATTGGGAGTTGGGGGAAATTAATATTTTACACAAAGAATATGTCTGTCCTGACTGCAGTTCAGCTATCCCGTTCAATAAAGGCTACATTTCATGGTGCGATTGCGGATATAACATGGATCACTCACCATCAGAAAAGACGGACTCAAAATTAAGTGCTTTATATGAAAAACTGGGAAATAAACGGGGTCAAAGAGTTTTTCAAGAACTGGTTTCCCAACAGGAATTTCGGCAGGGGATATCTTTTTCAAAAAGCTTAGCTTTCATGGCAGCCACAATTGTGCACTTAATTAGCATCAATTTATTTTTACTGGGTTTATACTTGCTTATTTTTCAAAACGATCATTTCATGTTCATAGGTGCAGGGCTAATTCTTTTGGGTATAGCCTGGCTGGCCAGGCCAAGAGTACCAAAGCTGGACAAAGATGAGCATTTGATTTCCCGTCAGGAATTTCCGTTTTTATTCGAGGCTGTGGACCAATTAGCTGATGCTATGCAGGTAAAAAGGATTGATGGAATCATTATTGATGATGAATTCAATGCATCAGTAGCACAAATTGGCTGGAGAAGAAGGAAAATCATTAAGATAGGGTTGCCGTTATTTTCTATTTTGGAGCAGGAAGAGCAGCTGGCAATTCTTGCGCATGAATTTGGCCATATATCAAATGGGGATTTAACCAGATCATTTTATATTGGAACAGCCTTATATACGCTGCAGACATGGTATGAGCTTTTATATCCTGTGCCAACCGATGAATATGACAGCATGGGCTTTTTTGAAATACCTGTATATTATATTATGGCATTTCTCTCATTAATCCCTTACTCACTATTCTTATTACTAGTACACCTGTTATTTGACGATTCCCAGAAGGGTGAGTATTTAGCCGATGAAAGGGCTGCAAAAGCAGCAGGCTATAAATCGTTAATCTCGTCAATGGAAAAATTCCAATACGCTGATACCTTTTACCTAAAGGTAAGGGAAATAGCGGTGCGGAAAAACACAATCAATTTATTTCATGCTGTTCATGAACAAATAAAAGTCATGCCAGACCGTGAGAAAGAGCGGCTCTCCCGGCTTGCACAACTTGAGACATCTAAACTGGATTCGACTCACCCGCCAACAGCCTACCGCATCAAGCTGCTTGAAAACTTGAAAGCTTCTCCTTCTTCTATAGCTGTAGGCAAGGGTACTTTAGCAATGATGCAGAAAGAACTTGAAACGCAGCAAACCAGGATTCAAGAGGAAGTAATCGAAAATTACCGGTATGTTTTGAATATGTATTAATAAAGGCTGCTGGATGGTCCAGCAGCCTTCAGCTTATTTCCACTCCAATACAGCTCCGCCAATCCGTTTCACACCGCGGATTTTAGCCAAATCCTCAACGAGTTTAAGCGCTGCTTTATCTTTTGCTTTAGCTTCAATCATGAAATCGACGTCCTGGCCGATTCCCCGCAAGATTTCTATCAATGGCAGGATGAATTCTGGGTCAACATAATCGGCGTGTGATCGATAAGCTTTTTCAGATTTAGGAGAGGAGATATGAATCTTAGGCTTCAATCCAGTCCGTTCCCAGGTTGCGAAGCCGTCCGGGAGTAATTTTTCCAAAGACTCATCACAAAGATTCGCCATGTGGTGGTGATAATCGAACATGAAGGGGACCTCTTCTTTCAAACAGGCAGTGAGTGTTTCTACTGCATTGTACGTTTTATCATCATTTTCAAGCGTGGTGATTTTTTTGATATGCTCTGGCAGTTTGGCGAAGTTTTCATGAAAGCGCAATATCGTTTCTTCTTTGTTACCGTATGCCCCGCCAATATGGATGTTGATGAGCGCTTCGGTTTCCAGTCCCATTGCTTCGAGCATGCCATAATGATATTCCATATCGATGATTGCATTAGCCGTCACTTCCTCCCTCAGAGAAGTGAACAGCGTGTATTGATTTGGATGAAAACTTGTCCGGATTCCATGGTTTTTCACCAATGCACCGATTTCGAGCCATTTGTCGCGGAACGGCGTGACATAATCCCACTTGACCTCCGGGTGGGTCGCCAGCGGCGCAATCGAGCTTGAGAAACGATACAAAGGTATATCGTGGGCGATATTGTAATGAATCATTCTTTCTGTATTCACAAGGTTCTGGTAGGTTACGGAAAGCAGCTTTTCACGCCGTTCGTCTTCAGGCAGCTGTCCATAACGGGCGAATGTAAGTGCCTTGGATGGAGAAGCATCCCACAGGCTGATGGCGGTGGATACATAGCCCAACCGAATAATCATAGCGACACTCCTTTATTGTCGAGCAGGCCGGGGTATCATAAAAAATAGGAAATGGTACTCGCGGCTTTTTCTTTCAGGAAGGAACGGTTAAAGTCATCCAAAGCGGCCTTCCTTGAGTTCAAGATATCTTCTGTCAGGATTAGCTTAATTTTTTTGATAAAATCATCATCATAAATCAGGCAGTTCAATTCATAATTCAAAAACATGCTTCTTTTATCAAAATTGGCGGTACCAACGTCACAAACCTCATCATCCACGAGGAGGACCTTGGCATGGTAAAAGCCATTCAAAAACTGGTAGACTTCGGCTCCATCCTTGATCAGAGTCCTCAGATAAGGATAGGACGCTTCTTTAACAAGGGCATGGTCGGAAACGAGCGGAACAAGGACCGTAACTGAAACACCTCTTTTAATCGCATCCCGCAATAAGTTGAATACCCTTTTGCTCGGAATGAAGTAAGGCGTCCCGATAAAAATCGAGGTCTTCGCATTGCTGATCAGATCTGACATCATTTCCTCAAGCAGGATGCCTTCGGTAGGAACGATCTGATGCCGAATAGCTCCTTTTTTTAGCGCAGGGAAATAGCCTATGTTTTGCAGCAGATTGACTTTTGCCGCTGCATGCCAATCCTCAAGGAACTCTGACTGCAGATCACTGACTCCTTCACCCGTCATTTTCAGATGGTAATCGCGCCAAGGAGAAAGTTTCGGATCATGATTGTTGTATTCTTCGCCGATATTAAAGCCGCCAAGATAGGCGGTGTTGCCGTCAATCACGGTGATTTTCCGGTGATTGCGCACCTGAGAAGAATAAAACAGGAAAGGCAATTTAGGCATTTGGGAATAGGCGAACTCCACTCCGGCAGCCTTCAGCGAGTTAATTGTCTTTCGCTTCAATCCGCTGCCGACCCAGTCGACCATAAGGCGCACCTCGACCCCGTCTTTACCCTTTTGTTTTAAAATGTTGAGAAATTCCTGGCTGATTTTATCATCCTGGACGATGTAAAACAAAATATGAATGTGCTGCTTTGCATTTTTTAGTTCCGAAAAAAGGTCATCGAACAATTTAGGACCTTCCGCAAAAATGGCAAGGTTGCTTTCCCGGACCGGCAGTGTATTCGTTTTGGCGCTTGCCAGATGCTTCTTTCTGCCGAACATGAAATCAACGTAGACCCAGAGGACAAGGCCAGCTATTATTGCAATCAAAATCCATCCAAAATCCATAGCGATCCGGCTCCCTCAAAAGTATTTCCTTTATTTTTGCCGAAATCGCTTCATATATGTTAAGTTCCTGTAAAAGAGGAAGTGTAAACAATTTTCAGAAATGAAAGGAAATGAGTTGACTGAATGCTCATTCATTATATAATGTAGTTAAAGGTATATTCAGAAAATTTGTTTGGTTAAAAAATTTTCATCCAAAAATCAGCATCGAAAGGGGTAAATGATTTTTATGAACGGTCTGCTATGGATTAATCTTATCGCGTTCTTACTTGTAACCACTTACGCTGTCAGCTTGTTTGTTTACGTGGTAAAGACGAGAATCGAGTACATCAAGCTCGGCAAGAAATCAGAGTTTGATGATGATATCAAGGATCGCTGGAGAAGAATCCTTGTCCATGTATTTGGCCAGAAAAGGCTATTGAAGGACAAGAAAAGCGGTGCGATACACGTTATGTTTTTCTATGGATTTCTTCTTGTCCAGTTCGGGGCAATTGATTTTATCTGGAAGGGAATCAAGCCTGGCTCTCATTTGCCATTAGGTCCATTATATCCAGGTTTCACGTTTTTTCAGGAGCTCGTTACGCTGACAATTCTAGTAGCGGTAGTATGGGCTTTTTACCGCCGTTATGTTGAAAAGCTTGTCCGCCTGAAGCGCGGCTTCAAGAATGGGCTTGTTCTACTATTCATCGGCGGATTGATGCTATCTGTATTGCTCGGAAACGGAATGAGCATGATCTGGCACGGCCATGAAGGAACATGGACTGAACCGGTCGCATCTCTTATTGCGGCAGCATTCAGCGGAATTCCTGAGGCAGCAGCCATCACGATTTTCTATATCGTATGGTGGATTCACCTCTTGTTCTTGCTTGCATTCCTGGTATACGTACCGCAATCCAAGCATGCTCACTTGATTGCTGGACCAGCCAATGTTTATTTAACAAGGGTTGATGCACCAGGGAAGATTACAAAGATCGATTTTGAAGATGAAACACAGGAAACATTCGGTGCCGGTAAAATCACTGATTTCAATTATGAGCAGATGATCGACTTCTATGCTTGTGTAGAATGCGGTCGCTGTACGAATATGTGCCCGGCAACAGGGACTGGGAAAATGCTGTCGCCAATGGACCTGATTGTAAAACTGCGTGATCATCTGACGCTTCACGGTGCCGCTGTCACTTCCAAGCAGCCTTGGGTTCCGACATTTGCCTTTTCCAACACAAAGGGCAACCAGATCGCTTTAGCGGCAGCGGGCCAGGGTGCAAATGAAGCTGCAGCAGGCCTTGCATACAGTCCGAGCATGATCGGCGATGTCATCACAGAAGAAGAGATCTGGGCATGTACTACTTGCCGTAACTGTGAAGACCAGTGTCCGGTTATGAACGAGCACGTTGACAAAATCATCGACCTCCGTCGTTATCTAGTTTTGACTGAAGGTAAGATGGACGCTGACGCACAGCGCGCGATGACAAATATTGAGCGCCAGGGCAACCCTTGGGGCTTGAACCGTAAGGAAAAAGAAAACTGGCGCGAGCTTCGCGATGATGTAGTCATTCCTACGGTAAAAGAAATGAAAAAGGCAGACGAAGAATTCGAATACTTATTCTGGGTTGGTGCGATGGGTTCATTTGACAACCGCAGCCAGAAGATCGCCCTTTCGTTTGCTAAGTTATTGAACGAAGCAGGCGTCAAGTTCGCGATCCTTGGAAACAAGGAAAAGAACTCCGGCGATACACCACGCCGCCTTGGTAACGAGTTCCTATTCCAGGAACTTGCGACAAAGAATATCGAAGAATTCGAGAAAAATGAAGTGAAGAAGATCGTGACAATCGACCCTCACGCATACAATATCTTTAAGAACGAGTATCCTGATTTCGGCTTTGAAAGTGAGGTTTACCACCATACTGAGCTTCTTGCACAATTAGTGAAAGAAGGAAAGCTGGTTCCGAAGCATGCAGTGAACGAAACGATCACTTTCCATGATTCCTGCTACCTTGGACGCTATAACGAAGTATATGACGCACCGCGTGATATCCTTAAGGCGATTCCTGGTGTGGATCTGAAGGAAATGGAACGTAACCGTGATACAGCAATGTGCTGTGGCGCTGGCGGCGGCTTGATGTGGATGGAAGAAGAAACAGGACACAGAATCAATGTTTCCCGTACAGAACAGGCACTTGCAGTAAACCCATCCGTCATCAGTTCCGGGTGCCCATACTGCCTGACAATGCTCTCTGATGGAACGAAAGCGAAGGAAGTAGAAGAAAACGTCGATACACTAGACGTTGCTGAACTACTTGAAAAATCCGTTTTCGGTGAAATCAAACCGCTTGTATCTTAATACAAATTAATACTTAAAACATGAATAGTAGAAGTTGACTCACAGTAAAAATTCGACATAAGACAGAATTTTTAGCAAAGTGTTTCAATTTCTACTATTTTTAAAGTAAAATGAATAGTATGATAAAGCGCTTACATTATTCTTCAGCAAGAAACGACCTTAGAACCTCACAGAATCAAATGCTTGCTTATTTTTTAGGACCAGTTTCGAGCGAGCGTTCAGTCAATCAAAAAAGACTGGATTGAGATTTATTTTTCATTTTCAAAATTAATAGATTGAAAGGGAGAGATGACAATGGGGAAGACAGTCATTTTAGCAGGAGCCAGAACACCATTTGGCAAGCTTGGCGGAGCTTTGAGCGGATTCACGGCTAGCCAGCTTGGAGGAATTGCGGTAAAAGAAGCAATGGCACGCGCGGAAGTAAAGCCAGAAGAAATCGGTGAGGTCATTCTTGGCACAGTATTGCAGGGAGGCCAGGGACAGCTTCCTTCACGCCAGGCTGCAAGAGAAGCTGGAATCCCGTGGGAAGTTAAAACGGAAACAATCAATAAGGTTTGTGCATCAGGCATGCGCAGCTTGACACTCGGAGACCAAATCATCCGCGCAGGAGATGAGGAAGTAATTGTTGCCGGCGGAATGGAGTCAATGAGCAACGCTCCATATATTCTTCCGAAAGCACGCTGGGGCTTCAGAATGGGCGACGGCCAGGTGAAGGATTTGATGATCCATGATGGATTAACTTGCAGTTTCAAGGGAGTCCACATGGGCACTTACGGTAATGAAGTAGCGAAAGAATATGAAATCAGCCGCGAGGAGCAGGATGAATGGTCATACCGCAGCCACCAGAAGGCGATTGAAGCGATAGAATCAGGCAAGCTTGCTGAGGAAATCGTTCAAGTTGAAGTGCCACAGCGCAAGGGCGACCCAATTTTGGTCCAGCATGATGAAGCACCAAGGAAGGATACATCAGTAGAAAAGCTAGCTAAGTTAGGCCCAGTTTTCAACTCAGATGGCACGATTACTGCCGGTAACGCACCGGGAATCAATGACGGCGCGGCGGCCCTCGTGCTGATGAGTGAAGAGCGCGCACAGCGTGAAGGCAGGACACCGCAGGCAGTCATCCTTGGGCATGCAGCCATTGCAACAGAAGCGAAGGACTTCCCGAAGACACCTGGAATTGTAATCAATGAATTGTTGAAAAAGACCGGCAAGTCGCTGGATGAAATTGATCTTTTTGAAATCAACGAAGCTTTTGCTGCAGTCGCATTAACAAGCGGGCGCATTGCGAACCTTGATCCGGAAAAAGTCAATGTGAACGGCGGTGCGGTTGCCCTTGGCCATCCTATCGGAGCCAGCGGGGCACGCATCATCCTTACTTTGATGCATGAACTCAAGCGCCGCGGCGGCGGGGTCGGCATTGCGGCAATCTGCTCGGGCGGAGGCCAGGGAGACGCAGTGATGATTGAGGTTCCTAAGCAATAAGGATAGACGGGAGGGCAAGACATATTGCCCTCCATAGAAATAAATTTTATAGGAGGAGATAAAATGAGTGTGAAAAAAATCATGGTAATTGGCGCAGGACAAATGGGCTCAGGTATCGCCCAGGTATGCGCGCAGGCAGGATACGATGTGTTTTTGAATGACCTGAAGCCAGAATTTGTTGAACGCGGTCTTTCAGGCATCAAGAAAAACCTCGGCCGCCAGGTAGACAAAGGGCGAATGACAGCTGAACAGCTTGATGTGATTGTCGGCAGAATTACTTCCTCTTCAGACCTGGAGGATGCCAAAAATGCAGACCTCATTATTGAAGCAGCGGTTGAAAATATGGACATCAAGGCAAAAATCTTTGCCCAGCTTGATGAAATTGCACCTGAACATGCAATCCTTGCTTCCAATACATCTTCATTACCGATTACCGAAATCGCTGCAGCGACAAAACGCCCGGAAAAAGTCATTGGCATGCACTTCATGAATCCGGTGCCGGTCATGAAGCTTGTTGAAATCATCCGTGGGCTTGCGACTGCCGATGAAGTTTATCAAACAATCGAAGACATCACTAAAACATTGGAAAAAGTTCCTGTTGAAGTGAACGACTTCCCAGGCTTCGTTTCTAACCGTATTTTGATGCCGATGATCAATGAAGCAATCTACACCTTGTACGAGGGAGTAGCAACCAAGGAAGCGATTGACGATGTTATGAAGTTAGGCATGAACCACCCAATGGGACCGCTGACTCTTGCAGACTTCATTGGCCTTGATACTTGCCTCTACATTATGGAAACACTTCACGAAGGCTTTGGCGATGACAAATACCGCCCTTGCCCACTATTAAGGAAATATGTAAAAGCAGGCTGGTTAGGCAAAAAATCAGGCCGTGGTTTCTACACATACGAGTAATTATTTTTCGTTAATCCGTCCTTGCAAAAATTTTTGTCTGGACGTGGGGAGGGTTAAGAATGAATCTGAGATTTACAGAAGAGCAGGAAATGATGCGCAAAATGGTGCGGGATTTTGCACAAACCGAAATCGCTCCATTTGTTGAAAAAATGGAAGAGGGCGAGTTCCCGAGGGAGATTTTAAGGAAGATGGGCGAGCTTGGCCTGATGGGAATCCCGGTTCCCGAAGAGTATGGCGGATCGGAGATGGATTTCATCTCCTACATCATCGCGATCCATGAAATATCGAAGGTCAGCGCCACGGTTGGCGTCATCCTTTCTGTCCATACTTCAGTCGGTACGAACCCGATCTTGTATTTTGGAACAGAAGAGCAGAAGGGAAAATATGTGCCTAAGCTTGCTGCAGGTGAATATCTCGGTGCATTCTGTCTGACAGAACCAAGTGCCGGCTCTGATGCTGCAAGCCTGAAAACACGAGCGGTCAAGAAAGATGGACACTATGTGTTGAACGGCTCGAAGGTGTTCATCACCAACGGCGGCGAAGCGGATGTGTATATTGTTTTCGCTTCTACTAATCCGGAAGCTGGTACGAAAGGCGTTTCCGCTTTTATCGTCGAGAAAGACACACCGGGCTTCATCGTTGGCAAAGATGAGCACAAAATGGGACTTTACGGTTCACGCACGGTACAGCTGACATTTGAAGACATGAAGGTACCAGAAGAAAACCTGCTTGGTCAGGAAGGCGAAGGGTTCAAAATCGCAATGAGCAACCTTGACTCTGGACGCATCGGCATCGCGGCACAGGCCCTCGGTATTGCAGAAGCTGCATTGGAAGCAGCGACTGACTATGCAAAAGAAAGAGTCCAGTTCGGCAAGCCAATCGCTGCCCAGCAAGGCGTCGGATTCAAGCTAGCAGACATGGCAACATCCGTCGAAGCTGCAAAACTATTAATCTATCGAGCTGCCCAGTTACGCTCAGAGGGCCAAAAGTGCGGAATCGAAGCCTCCATGGCAAAGCTTTTCACATCACGCACAGCAGTAGAAGTCACCACAGAAGCCATCCAGGTATTCGGCGGCTACGGCTATACAAAAGAATACCCAGTCGAACGCTACTTCCGCGACGCAAAAGTAACTGAAATTTACGAGGGTACGAGCGAGATACAGAAGATCGTTATTAGTAAGCAGTTGTAAGGTCTGTATTATGACAGGTTTGGCAGAGGAATCCGAAAAGCTGTCAAGAAAAGGCCGGAATCGTGACAGGTTAGGTAGTGAAGGCCGAAAAGCTGTCAAGAAAAGCCCGTAATTATGACAGGTTTGGCAGAGGAATCCGAAAAGCTGTCAAGAAAAGGCCGGAATCGTGACAGGTTAGCCTGTGAAAGCCGAAAAGCTGTCAAGAAAAGCCCGGAATCGTGACAGGTTAGGCTGTGAAAGCCGAAAAGTTGTCAAGAAAAGCTCGGAATTGTGACAGGTTGGGCTGTGAACGCAGAAAAGCTGTCAAGAAAAACCCGGAATCGTGACAGGTTGGACAGTGGAAGCACAAAAGCTGTCAAGAAAAGCCTGTAATTATGACAGGTTGGACAGTGAAAGCCGAAAAGCTGTCAAGAAAAGTCCGGAATAGGTTTGGCAGCGGAAGCCGAAAATCTGTTAATAAAATTATCTTTTTCCAGGTTTTAAAACCAATCATCAATCTACACACAAGATGGATGTAACTTCAAACTAAATAATCCAATTAAACAGTAACGGAGGAAACAAAAATGAATTTTCGATTATCCGAAGAACATGAAATGATTCGAAAAATGGTCCGTGATTTTGCGAGGAATGAAGTGGCTCCAACAGCTGCAGAGCGTGATGAAGAGGAACGCTTTGACCGCGAGATTTTTGATAAGATGGCTGAACTTGGCCTGACTGGAATTCCATGGCCGGAAGAGTACGGCGGTATTGGCTCTGACTATCTTGCATACTGCATCGCGGTTGAGGAATTATCCCGTGTTTGTGCGTCCACTGGCGTAATGCTGTCAGCACATACATCACTAGCAGGCTGGCCGATCTACAAGTTCGGAAACGAAGAGCAGAAGCAAAAATACTTGCGTCCAATGGCTGAAGGAAAAAGCATTGGCGCATACGGCCTGACTGAGCCAGGAAGCGGTTCAGATGCGGGTGCGATGAGAACGACTGCAAAGGAAGATGGCGACCACTACGTGCTTAATGGTTCAAAAATTTTCATCACAAATGGCGGTGTAGCGGATATCTATGTTGTGTTCGCATTGACTGATCCAGAAAGCAAGCATAAGGGAACGACAGCGTTCATCGTGGAGAGCGACTTCGCTGGATTCTCTGTCGGCAAGAAGGAGAAAAAGCTCGGAATCCGTTCATCTCCTACAACGGAAATCATCTTTGAAGATTGCCGCGTGCCAAAGGAAAACATCCTTGGTGAAGTTGGCGAAGGATTCAAAATTGCAATGATGACGCTTGATGGCGGTCGTAATGGAATCGCGGCACAAGCAGTCGGAATCGCGCAGGGTGCTCTTGATGCGGCTGTCGATTATGCAAAAGAACGCCAGCAGTTCGGCAAGCCAATCGCTGCAAACCAGGGTATCGGCTTCAAGCTTGCTGATATGGCAACATCTGTTGAGGCTTCAAGACTATTAACCTACCAGGCGGCATGGCTTGAGTCTGAAGGTCTTCCATACGGCAAGGAGTCTGCGATGTCCAAATTATTCGCTGGCGATACGGCGATGAAGGTGACAACTGAGGCTGTACAAGTATTCGGCGGCTACGGATACACGAAGGATTATCCAGTGGAACGCTTCATGCGCGACGCGAAAATTACGCAAATCTATGAAGGAACACAGGAAATCCAGCGTCTTGTTATCTCCAGGATGCTGACGAAATAACAAGGCGGGTAGATGTTGATGAAAAAGCGAGAAGTGCAGGCGTCGGTAAAAGATGAGCGACTTGTGAAAAAAAGGCGCGACCAGATGATAAAAGGGGCCGTTACCCTTTTCAAGCAGAAGGGCTTCCACCGCACGACGACCAGAGAGATTGCCCGGGCTTCAGGCTTTAGCATCGGCACCCTTTATGAATATATCCGCACGAAGGAAGATGTGCTCTATCTTGTCTGTGATAGCATCTATGACGAGGTTCGCGATCGCCTTCAGGAAAATCTCGACACCAATCAGGGGACGCTTGAGAGCCTGAAGGTAGGGATTGCGAATTACTTCAAGGTTATGGACGACCTGCAAGACGAAGTGCTCGTCATGTATCAGGAAGTGAAGTCGCTGACAAAGGATGCCCTACCTTACGTGCTGAAAAAAGAGATTGAAATGGTGGGAATGTTTGAGGATGTCATCCAGCGCTGCGTCGAAAACGGCGAGCTTGATTTGGATGAAAAACATGTGAAGATCATTGCCCATGATATTTTCGTCCAGGGGCAGATGTGGGGATTCCGCCGCTGGGCGCTGCAAAAACTGTATACACTCGAAGAGTATACGGAACTGCAAACCGAACTGCTTTTTAAGGGGATCAAGGGGTCGGAAATGAAATTAGGAACAGGGGGAACAAAATGAGTATGCAGGAAACATATAAGCCAAAAAATCATATTCGCTTTGTGACAGCTTCAAGCTTGTTTGACGGCCATGATGCCTCAATCAATATTATGCGCAGGATTATCCAGTCATTGGGTGGCGAGGTCATCCACCTAGGACACAACCGCTCCGTTGAGGAGGTCGTCAATGCCGCGATCCAGGAGGATGCACAGGGAATTGCAATCTCTTCCTATCAGGGCGGGCACGTTGAATATTTTAAGTATATGTATGACTTGCTGAAGGAAAAAGGCGCTTCCCATATCCGCATTTATGGCGGTGGCGGTGGTGTCATCATTCCTCGGGAAATAAAAGAGCTTCATGAATACGGAATTGCGAGGATTTTTTCTCCAGAAGACGGCAGGAAATATGGCCTTAACGGCATGATCGAGCAGATGATCAAAGAATGTGATTTCCCAACCGTAACTCCAGAAGGCGTCGAGGAGATCGAAAAGCTTGAGGCTGGAGACCCGAATGCCGTTGCTAAGCTAATCACGCTTGCCGAGCAGCATGTCGGTTCGGAAAAAGAAACAGCAGCAGCTGTTGAAACACTGTTGGAAAAAGTAAAGACATTGTCAAAATCCGTTCCGGTTGTCGGTATAACTGGTACCGGCGGAGCAGGGAAAAGCTCATTGACAGACGAACTGATCAGGAGATTCATCAATGAAATTCCTGAAAAGCGGGTAGCGATTTTGTCAGTAGATCCGACAAAACAAAAAACAGGCGGCGCACTTCTCGGCGACCGTATCCGCATGAACGCGATCTTCTCTCCACGCGTTTATATGCGAAGCCTGGCAACAAGACAATCTAGGTCCGAACTGTCGCTGGCAATTAAAGATGCGATTGATGTTGTCAAAGCAGCAGGCTTCGACCTCGTCATCGTCGAAACAAGCGGAATCGGACAGGGCAATGCGGGAATCACTGATGTTTGCGATGTTTCAATGTACGTGATGACGAGCGAATTCGGCGCGCCGTCACAGCTTGAGAAAATTGACATGATTGATTACGCTGATTTGATTGTGATCAATAAATTTGAGCGCAAAGGCTCTGAGGATGCAAAGCGCCAGGTACAGAAGCAGTACCAGCGCAGCCATCTGTTCTGGGACAAAGAACTCGACGAAATGCCTGTCTACGGCACGATCGCCAGCCAGTTCAATGACCCGGGCACGAACGCGTTATTTGCAGCCTTGGTCAATAAAATCAATGAAAAAGCAGGGACGGATTGGACGACATCTTTCTCTACTAATGCAGTGGTTGAAAAACAGAATGTCATCATCCCGAATGACCGCCGCTATTACCTGCGTGAAATCTCCGAAACGGTCCGCGGCTATCATAAGCTTGCTGCGGAGCAGGCAGACCTTGCGCGCAGATTGTTCCAGTTGGAAGGAACAATCGAGGTGGTTAAAGAACGTGAAACAAACAGCGAAGTGCTATCTTCTCTTCAGGTGTTAAAGGAAGAAGTAGAGAAAAAGCTGACGCCAGAATCGAAACATATTATCGAAAACTGGGAAGCGTTGAAGGAAAAGTACAGTGCAGACCAGTTCGTAACGAAAATCCGCGATAAGGAAATTGTCACTGAGCTAAGAACTAAGAGTCTTTCAGGTTTGAGCATCCCAAAAGTGGCATTGCCAAAGTACAAGGATTACGGCGAGATTTTGCGCTGGGTATACCTTGAGAACGTACCAGGAAGCTTCCCTTATACAGCGGGCGTTTTCCCATTCAAGCGTGAAGGCGAGGATCCAAAGCGCCAGTTTGCTGGTGAAGGGACTCCTGAACGCACAAACCGCCGCTTCCATTACCTGTCCAAAGACGACACTGCAAAGCGTTTGAGCACAGCCTTTGACTCTGTTACTTTATATGGCGAAGATCCTGATTACCGTCCAGATATTTACGGTAAGGTCGGGGAGAGCGGCGTCAGCGTATGTTCGCTTGATGACATGAAAAAGCTTTATGCAGGCTTTGACCTTTGCCATCCATCAACATCTGTTTCGATGACAATCAACGGACCGGCACCGATCATCCTGGCGATGTTCATGAACACAGCAGTTGAACAGCAGGTAGAAAAGAAAGAACAAGAGCTTGGCCGCAAATTGAATGAAGAAGAATTTTCACAAGTGAAGGAAATGACTCTCCAGACAGTCCGCGGTACAGTCCAGGCAGATATTTTAAAAGAAGACCAGGGTCAGAATACTTGTATCTTCTCAACCGAATTCGCACTAAGAATGATGGGCGACATCCAGCAATATTTTATTGATGAGAAGGTCCGAAACTACTATTCTGTTTCGATTTCCGGCTATCATATTGCCGAAGCAGGAGCAAACCCGATTTCCCAGCTGGCCTTCACGCTGTCAAATGGCTTCACGTATGTTGAATACTATTTGAGCAGAGGCATGAACATCGATGATTTTGCACCGAACCTGAGCTTCTTCTTCTCGAACGGCCTTGATCCTGAGTATTCCGTGATTGGCCGCGTTGCCCGCCGCATCTGGGCGACAGTCATGAAAAACAAGTACGGCGCAAATGAGCGAAGCCAGAAGCTAAAGTATCATATCCAGACATCTGGCCGTTCACTGCACGCGCAGGAAATCGACTTCAACGATATCCGTACTACGCTTCAGGCTTTGATGGCATTGCACGATAACTGCAACTCGCTTCATACAAATGCTTATGACGAAGCCATCACAACGCCGACGGAAGAATCTGTTCGCCGCGCGATGGCCATCCAGATGATCATCACGAAGGAGCACGGATTGACAAAGAACGAGAATCCGCTTCAAGGCGCATTCATCATTGAAGAGCTGACAGATTTAGTAGAAGAAGCAGTCCTTCAGGAATTTGAGCGGATCAATGACCGCGGCGGCGTGCTTGGTGCAATGGAAACACAGTACCAGCGCGGAAAAATCCAGGATGAGTCGATGTACTACGAGATGAAGAAGCATTCAGGAGAGCTGCCGATCATCGGTGTGAACACCTACCTGAATCCAAACCCTCCATCCGAGGAAGAAATCGACAAGATGGAGCTTGCACGTGCGACGAAAGAAGAAAAAGAAACCCAGATCCGTAACCTTGAATCCTTCAAAGGCAAAAACAAGGATCAATCCGAAGAAGCACTTCAGCGCCTGAAAGAAACAGCAGTCAGCGGCGGCAATATTTTTGCAGAGTTGATGGAAACCGTCAAATATGCGAGCCTTGGCCAAATTACCCGGGCGCTATATGAAGTAGGCGGCCAGTTCCGCAGGAATATGTAGGGTATCAATTTTTCAAAATTGTAGTAAGTATTGTTTAAAAACAAAAGCGATGGTGTATACAGGTAGGACGTGGCATTAGAGCTTTTGGCAATGGATCTAGATTGGGCAAGGTGGCTTGTAGGAAAACTATGAGCCATCTTGCATTTTGTTATGCGCTTTTCGTAAAATAGCATTAGCCTATTAATAATCATTAATAGATCCAGCTTCTATGAAGAGAGCACGAATATGAGATGAGATTTGGGTCAAAAGCAACTTTTATAGAACTTTTCATATCTTTTACCAAATAATCTTATATAATCTAGATATCAGCTAATACATACGACCTACTTCAGGATGTGAAATTTGTGAGATCGGTGTTATTAACGGCAGGGGCTGTTATGGCAGCTGCAGCCATGTATTATCTATACCAGCGACAGCTCGGGGCGATATCTTTTTTCATTCTTTCGATTGTCTTCTTTTTCATGGCTTATACCCAGCTTAAAAAGAGAAAAAGGACTGGCAGCAGGAAAGGTGATAACGAAAGCGAAAAAAGGCGAGAAAAGGACAGATAAAACTGGCATAAAGGTTTAGAATTTGTTTATAATGTAGAATATGCATTCTGGGATATTTTCCTTGTTTTCGGACGCAAGGCCGGGTAAGGCCTGGAATAGAGAAAGGAAGTGCGGAGATTGAGTTTAAAACAATACTCAAAAGAAGAGCTTCAAGAAATGTCAATGATTGAAGTTGCCTTTGAAATTTTAAAAGAGAAAAAGCAGGCTGTTACATTTCAAGACCTTATGACGGAGATCAAGAAGGTCATGAAATTGGACGAGGCCGAAGTAACTGAAAAAATGGTTCAGTTCTATACAGATATAAACATAGATGGACGTTTCATGTCCCAGAGCGAAAGCCGTTGGGGACTGCGCGTTTGGTATCCTGTTGACCAAATGGAAGAAGATAATGTCACGACAGTCAAGCCGAAGAAGAAGAAAGCCAAGAAGGCTGTCGATGAGGATGACCTCGATCTTGACGAATTCGATGAAATCGATGAGGAAGATCTTGACTTCGATGATGACATCGACGAATTTGATGAAGATGACGACGATGATCTCGATGATGACGATGATGATGAAGACTTCGATGAGGATATTGAAGACACTGATGACTTCGAAGACGAAGATGAGTTATTAGAAGACGAAGAAGAAGATCTTCCACTCGAAGACGAAGATGCGGAAGAGGACGAAGAACAGTAATTAACAGCTTGACTTTTACCAGGACCGGCTGTAGAATACTTTTTGGGCTCCTTAAAAAAGGACGATTATGTAAAACATTTACAAAACGCTCCCCATACTCTGTATGTGGGGCGTTTTTTTTATTTTGTCCAGATAGCTGAAAAACCCCTAATGGAATAGGTTTGCATGCGGTAATGCAGGCCGATGAAACAGTTAAAAAATTTATTAATAAATCAATTAAACAGGTACATATTGTACAAACTGTTTGATGAGGGGGATTACACAAATGGCAAAGTATATTTTTGTAACAGGCGGCGTAGTTTCGTCATTAGGTAAGGGGATCACGGCAGCATCTCTTGGAAGATTGCTGAAAAACAGGGGCATGGACGTAACGATCCAGAAATTCGATCCATATATCAACGTGGACCCAGGGACTATGAGCCCTTACCAGCATGGTGAAGTATTCGTTACAGACGATGGAGCTGAAACGGATTTGGATCTTGGCCACTACGAGCGCTTCATCGATATTAACCTAAATAAGTACTCAAACGTGACCACAGGAAAAATCTACTCGACTGTCTTGAAAAAAGAACGCCGCGGTGACTACCTTGGCGGAACAGTTCAGGTTATTCCGCATATCACGAATGAAATCAAAGACCGTGTATTCCGTGCTGGCAAAGAAACGGGAGCAGACGTGGTCATCACCGAAATCGGCGGTACAGTAGGGGACATCGAATCATTGCCTTTCCTTGAAGCAATCCGTCAGATTAAGAACGATGTTGGTCGTGACAATGTCATGTATATCCACTGTACGTTAGTTCCTTACATCAAGGCTGCAGGCGAAATGAAGACGAAGCCAACCCAGCACAGCGTAAAAGAACTTCGCAGCCTCGGCATCCAGCCAAACATCATCGTTCTTCGTACAGAAATGCCGATTTCACAAGACATGAAAGACAAGATTGCTCTTTTCTGTGACATCGATAAGGAAGCGGTAATCGAAGCGGCAGATGCGGATACATTATATTCAATCCCACTTGCCCTGCAGGACCAGAAGATGGATCAGCTAGTTTGCGATCACTTCAAGCTAGATTGCGGCGAAGCGGACATGACAGAATGGAATGCGCTAGTTGAAAAAGTAACGCATCTTTCAGGTAAAACGAGAATTGCTCTTGTTGGTAAATATGTTGAGCTTCAAGACGCTTACATTTCAGTAGTTGAATCATTGAAGCATGCTGGATACGCATTTGACAGTGATATCGAAATCAAGTGGGTCAACTCTGAGGAAGTTACAGAAGAAAATGTCGTTGAATTGCTGAATGACGTAGACGGAATCCTGGTTCCAGGCGGATTCGGTGACCGCGGTATCGAAGGGAAAATTCTTGCGACCAAATACGCTCGTGAGAACAAAGTGCCGTTCTTCGGTATTTGCCTGGGCATGCAGCTTGCATCCGTTGAATTTGCACGCCACGTACTTGGCTTGAAAGACGCTCACTCTGCGGAAATCATGCCAAGCACGCCATACCCGATCATCGACCTTCTACCAGAACAGAAAGATATCGAAGATCTAGGCGGAACTCTACGTCTTGGACTATATCCATGTAAGCTTGGTGAAGATACAAAAGCCTTCGCTGCGTACAACGACGATTTGATCTATGAGCGCCACCGCCACCGCTACGAGTTCAACAATGAATACCGCCAGGCAATGGAAAAAGAAGGATTCATTTTCTCTGGGACTAGCCCCGATGGCCGTTTGGTGGAAATCATCGAGCTTAAAGATCACCCATGGTTCCTTGCATCTCAGTTCCACCCGGAATTCACATCAAGACCAACACGCCCGCAGCCATTATTTAGGGACTTCATTGAAGCATCAATCAAGTCAAGTAAGTAATAGGCGGGAAAATAGCAAAAAGCCGGTAAAAAATCACCGGCTTTTTTGCGTTTATATGGATTTTTTAAGAGAGCCAGTTCAGTTAGTACTCCTCTAAAATTTCCTCTATCGTGAACTTCAAGCCGAAGAAAATGTATAATGCGACGATGGAAGTAGGATAGCCGACTCTGTTGCCCATTTCATCAGGCAGAAGTCCTTTTTTCAATCTTAAATCGATGTGTACGTCAGCCAGAGTATTCAGGCCTGCGGCTTCATTTTCACCGCGGACCGTGGAGATAGCCACGAATGGAATCCCTTTTTCCTGCAAATCACGCGCTGCTCCGACAGCCTCTTCGTCATCTGCATAACGGCTTACAACCAGAACTCGGTCAGCAGCCTCAAGTTCCACGTCCTCTGTGAAAATCGCCGCAGATTGCAATGGTTCCTCACCATAAACCGCTTCAAGGGCTACAGCCTGCATCTCCTTCGTACCGAAAATATAAACAGTTCCCTCGCCAGCTGCAGCCTGTGCAAGCAGACGCGCTCCGTCCTCTATCGAAAATTCTTCTTTTTCCTGAAGTCTGTTGAACAAACCTGTCAGCTGTGTCGAAAACATTTTTAACATAACAGCACCTCCGTTTTTGCCAATACTGATTATAAGGTACTACAATGGAAATGAAAAAGCATCTGTCGAAAAATAAGTTTGAAAATATGGGAGGAATTTCAAGCTTTTTAACGAATTGTGTAAATGGGGATAAGACGAAACCATTTCCTGTATAAACACATTTAACAATATACTACATTTATTAGGGGGAAGAGGCGGCATGAAAGAAAAAATACTAATTGTAGACGACCAGTTTGGCATCAGAATTCTACTTAATGAAGTGCTGCAAAAAGAAGGTTATCAAACGTATCAAGCTGCAAATGGCGTCCAGGCCCTGGATATCGTTAAAAAGCATCCACCAGATCTAGTTCTTTTGGACATGAAGATCCCTGGTATGGATGGAATTGAAATTTTAAAAAGAATGAAAGTAATCGACCCTGATATCCGCGTCATCATCATGACCGCTTACGGCGAGCTTGATATGATTCAGGAAGCCATGGATCTGGGTGCGCTGACCCACTTCGCAAAACCATTCGATATTGATGACATTCGTGCAGCAGTTAAAAAATATTCGCAAACCGTTTCTTAAATTAAAAACAGCTTACATAGAAATGTCCTCTCG
This sequence comes from Mesobacillus selenatarsenatis SF-1, assembly GCF_000813125.1. Classification (GTDB taxonomy): domain Bacteria; phylum Bacillota; class Bacilli; order Bacillales; family Cytobacillaceae; genus Mesobacillus; species Mesobacillus selenatarsenatis. The sequence goes on along the minus strand of NZ_BASE01000017.1, from coordinate 93,790 downwards.
AATTTTCGGAGGGCATTTCCTTTTAAAAAGCAGGTAAAAACTGAGTTTACAGACTAGTTAAATTATTGGTAACGCTTGCTTTATAGCATTTTTATGACACTTTTAAAAACAAGGCTTGAACAATGGTAATTCTGATTTTCTTTTGGTATGATACTTATGAATTCCACAGGATCATTCGTTTTGATGAATGCCATCTCGGGTACATAATCAAAAGCAGAGAAGGAAAACCTTTAAAATGGTAGCATTGTCAAAATGAAAATTGATCATAACGAAGGAGGAAAAAATATGCCTTTAGTTTCAATGACTGAAATGCTGAAAAAAGCGAATGCGGAAGGCTACGCTGTTGGGCAATTTAACTTAAATAACCTTGAATTTACTCAAGCGATCCTTCAGGCTGCAGAAGCTGAAAAATCGCCAGTTATCCTTGGTGTTTCCGAAGGCGCTGCACGTTACATGGGCGGCTTCAAAACAGTAGTGAAAATGGTAGAAGGATTGATGGAGGACTACAAAACAACAGTTCCTGTCGCAATTCACTTAGACCATGGTTCAAGCTACGAAAAATGTAAAGAAGCTATCGATGCAGGTTTCACATCTGTTATGATCGATGCTTCACACGGTCCTTTCGAAGAGAATGTTTCAACAACTTCAAAGGTTGTAGAATACGCTCATTCAAAAGGTGTTTCTGTCGAAGCTGAATTAGGAGTAGTCGGAGGACAGGAAGATGATGTCGTTGCTGATGGCGTTATCTATGCTGATCCTAAAGAGTGTGAAGAACTTGTTCAACGCACTGGCATCGACTGCCTGGCTCCTGCACTTGGATCTGTACACGGCCCTTACAAAGGCGAACCAAACCTTGGTTTCAAGGAAATGGAAGAAATCAACAAGACTGCTGGCGTACCATTAGTATTGCACGGCGGAACTGGAATCCCTACAAAAGACATCCAGAAAGCTATTTCTTTCGGTACTGCTAAAGTAAACGTAAATACTGAAAACCAAATCGCTTCTGCTAAAGCAGTTCGTGAAACTCTTGCTGCAAAGCCTGAAGAATACGATCCACGTAAATACCTAGGACCAGCTCGCGACGCGATCAAGGAAACTGTCATCGGCAAAATTCGCGAATTTGGTTCTTCTAATAAAGCGTAATAGCATTAAAATTTTGTTATAATTAAAACCGCCTTACAATAAGGCGGTTTTTGTCCATTTATATCAGACTGAAAATTTTGTCGACTGGAGGCGTTTACAAATGAAGTTTTTTATCGATACTGCGAATATGGAAGAAATTCGTGAGGCCTATACACTGGGAATTTTATCAGGGGTTACAACGAATCCTTCACTAGTAGCAAAAGAAAAGAATGTAAAGTTTGAAGACCGCTTGAAGGAAATCACTGAATTAGTTCCTGGTTCCGTCAGCGCAGAAGTCATCGCACTAGATGCAGAAGGCATGATCAAAGAAGGGAAAGAGCTTGCTGCAATCGCTCCAAACATCACGATCAAAGTTCCGATGACCCCAGAAGGGTTGAAGGCCGTTTCGGTATTCTCAAAAGAGGGAATCAAGACGAATGTAACATTGGTCTTCAGTGCGAACCAGGCTTTACTTGCAGCCAGAGCAGGAGCTACATACGTTTCCCCATTCCTGGGCCGCCTGGATGATATCGGCCATAACGGACTCGACCTGATTTCAACGATTGCCGAAATCTTCACCATCCACGGAATCGACACAGAAATCATCGCCGCGTCCATCCGCCATCCACAACACGTAACAGACGCAGCACTAAGAGGAGCACACATCGCAACAGTACCATTCAAAGTAATCCAGCAAATGTTCAACCACCCACTAACAGACAAAGGAATCGAAGCATTCCTGAAAGACTGGGAATCACGCGGACAGTAATTTTTCCTTCTTTTAAGGAATGGGAAAAGCAAATTAATGATTTAAATCCAGTTGATTGAAGTGGAAGGCGCGCAGACTCCTCCGAAAATGCTAACGCATTTCCATCGTGCGTGGGCGAACTCGGATGAAGCCTATTCAAAGTCCTGCGGGATCAGCGGGACAGGTGAGACCCCGCAAGCGCTTTAGCGCTGAGGAGGCTCCCCGAGCTGCCCTAGGAAGAATTCGCTCATGAAAAAGCCGGCAGTTGGGCTTTTTCATAATTCTTCCCGCGGAAAGCGAAGCGCCTGGAACGGAAATCAACGACTAATTTCGGAGAGTCATTAATTTAAAATAATAGCTCTGAGATTCAGACGTCAGTGGGATTTACACAGAGATGGTCTCGGCAAACTGAGACCATCTTTATTAGGAAGTTTTACCCAATTTAAACTTTTTTGCATTTTATTACATGAATTTGGGAATATCGTGTAAACTAAAGGAATAGAAAACTCCCGGAATCTGAGTATTTTTAATGGAAAAATGTTCCTTATCGATTTCGGTAATTTAAATCTAAGTAGAGCCTATATCGGTCTTAGCTGTAATTGTTTGCAACTCCAGCTTGACCTTAATACATCACGGCTTAGAAGGGAGTCAAAAATGGAAAAGCTTAAGATTGCAGGCGGCTATCCTTTAAAAGGGACTGTTCGGGTCAGCGGTGCAAAAAACAGCGCAGTGGCCTTGATCCCAGCAACGATTTTAGCTGAATCGCCTGTGACCATTGAAGGTTTGCCGGATATTTCCGACGTTCATATGCTCAAGGACTTAATGGAGGAGATCGGCGGTTCTGTTGAATTCTCGAACAATGAAATGACGGTAGATCCGTCTTCCATGATTTCCATGCCTTTGCCGAATGGAAAAGTGAAAAAGCTGCGAGCTTCATACTATTTAATGGGAGCGATGCTGGGCCGTTTCAAAAAGGCTGTCATCGGACTGCCGGGCGGCTGCCATTTGGGCCCAAGGCCGATCGACCAGCATATAAAAGGATTCGAAGCGCTTGGCGCAAGCGTGACAAACGAACAAGGCGCGATTTACCTGCGTGCCGATGAGCTTCGCGGTGCCAGGATTTATCTTGACGTCGTAAGCGTTGGAGCAACAATCAACATCATGCTTGCCGCGGTCCGTGCAAAAGGGCGCACAATCATTGAAAATGCGGCAAAAGAGCCGGAAATCATTGATGTAGCGACCTTGCTCACAAATATGGGAGCGAAAATCAAAGGCGCAGGAACGGATGTCATCCGGATCGATGGCGTCGACGAGCTTCACGGCTGCCGTCACACGATCATTCCTGACCGCATCGAAGCAGGGACGTACCTTATTCTTGGTGCTGCCATTGGTGAAGGTGTAACAATAGATAATGTGATTCCGCAGCATATTGAGTCACTTGTGGCCAAGCTGAAGGAAATGGGTGCTCATATTGAAGCAAGTGACGAGCAAATTTATGTCGCACCAACTGAACGATACAAAGCAATCGATATTAAGACACTTGTTTACCCTGGTTTCCCAACCGATTTACAGCAGCCATTCACAGCGCTGCTGACAAGGGCAGAGGGCTCAAGTGTCGTGACAGATACGATTTATGGCGCCCGCTTCAAGCATATCGACGAGCTTAGAAGAATGAATGCCAATATTAAAGTCGAAGGCAGATCGGCAATCATCAGCGGTCCTGTCAAGCTGCAGGGAGCTAAAGTAAAGGCTAGTGACCTACGCGCCGGAGCTGCGCTTGTCATAGCCGGGCTGATGGCGGAAGGCGTCACCGAAATCACTGGTGTCGACCATATCGACCGCGGCTACAGCCATATTGTTGAAAAGCTAAATGGACTAGGTGCCACAATTTGGCGTGAAGATATGACATCTGAAGAGCAAGAAGAAGTGAAAAAATCATAAAAAGTATAGTACAATAGAGCTGTACAATACAAATAGTGGTGCTAATGCATATCAGAATCGCGAAATAGTATAACTTATTCAACTATCGATCAGCCAAGTATGGCAGTATCAAAGTTTCGCATCTTAAGTGGATCCGGAGACATAATCGACTAACGAGGAGAAAGTTGATTTGTGGTAACAGATTGGTTGAGAGGAACGCATTTTCGATAGGCATTAGCATCTTTCATGATTAGGGGATGATCATATGGAACGTAGCTTAACGATGGAACTGGTCCGCGTGACAGAGGCGGCGGCGCTTGCTTCAGCCCGCTGGATGGGACGCGGTAAAAAAGACGAAGCTGACGATGCTGCAACGTCGGCAATGAGAGATGTGTTTGACACCATCCCGATGAAAGGTACAGTCGTTATCGGTGAAGGGGAAATGGACGAAGCGCCGATGCTGTATATCGGTGAAAAGCTTGGGACAGGCTATGGCCCGCGTTTGGATGTCGCTGTCGATCCTTTGGAAGGAACGAACATTGTCGCATCTGGCGGCTGGAATGCCCTTGCAGTCCTTGCTGTGGCAGATAACGGTAATCTGCTTCACGCACCGGACATGTACATGGATAAACTTGCGGTAGGTCCTGAGGCTGTAGGAATGGTCGATATCAATGCTTCTGTTCTTGATAATCTGAAGGCCGTAGCAAAAGCGAAGAACAAGGATATTGAAGATGTTGTGGCTACGGTATTGAATCGTCCTCGCCATGAACATATCATTGCCCAGCTTCGTGAAGCAGGTGCAAGGATTAAATTGATCAATGACGGCGATGTAGCTGGCGCGATCAATACAGCGTTTGATACTACCGGCGTGGATATCCTGTTCGGTTCAGGCGGAGCACCTGAGGGTGTAATTGCAGCAGTAGCTCTGAAAAGCCTCGGCGGCGAAATCCAGGGTAGATTGCTACCGCAAAATGACGCAGAACTCGAGCGCTGCAAAAAAATGGGCATCGATGTCAATAAAGTCCTTCTTATGGAAGATTTCGTCCGCGGTGACGATGCAATTTTCGCTGCAACAGGCGTAACCGATGGTGAGTTGCTTAAAGGAGTCCAATTCAAAGGCTCTTACGGCTCAACCCATTCAGTCGTCATGCGTGCAAAATCAGGCACAGTCCGCTTCATTGAAGGACAGCACAGCCTAAAGAAAAAGCCGCACCTGGTAATGAAATAATACTTTTTTTATAAAAATTGAGTAAACCCTTACAAACATGCTCCCTTCACCGCATTCTATAGGTAAAGGGAGCTAATAAATAAAATGATTGATTATTTTTCCTATTTAAGGGTAAAATGAAAATTGTTTTAATAATCTTGTTGATTTAGATTAGGCACAAATAAGTTGTACACCTTCATTAATTCCTTCTTACAACCTTCAAAGGAAACTCATTTCTTCTTTTTCCATCCATACGCATTTATTCTTAATACATTTTTTTATGGGGGAAATCGAAATATTTTAAGGCGTGGTGACATTATGGAAGTAAATATTTCAAGCTTAGAAAATATGAAATTAAAAGAGCTTTATGAACTGGCAAAGGAATATAAAGTCTCTTACTACAGCAAATTATCGAAAAAAGAACTTATTTTTGCAATTCTTAAAGCTCGTGCGGAACAACAGGGTTATTTTTTCATGGAAGGTGTCCTGGAAATAATCCAGTCTGAAGGCTTTGGCTTCCTGCGCCCAATCAATTACTCGCCAAGCTCTGAGGATATCTATATCTCGGCTTCGCAGATCCGCCGTTTCGATTTAAGGAATGGGGATAAAGTATCGGGAAAGGTCCGTCCTCCTAAAGAGAACGAACGTTACTTCGGTTTGCTCCAGGTAGAGGCAGTCAATGGTGATGACCCTGAATCGGCGAAAGAAAGGGTTCACTTCCCGGGTTTGACTCCATTATATCCTGACCGCATGATGAAACTGGAGACAACCCATAAACATGTATCAACAAGAATCATGGATGTTATCGCTCCAGTCGGATTTGGCCAGCGCGGCCTGATCGTTGCACCGCCTAAGGCTGGTAAGACGATGCTTTTAAAAGAAATCGCCAACAGCATCACGACGAATCATCCTGAAGCAGAACTGATCGTGCTGTTGATCGATGAACGTCCGGAAGAGGTAACAGATATCGAACGTTCCGTTGCCGGTGATGTTGTCAGCTCAACTTTTGATGAAGTGCCTGAAAACCACATCAAGGTTGCCGAGCTTGTGCTTGAGCGTGCGATGCGCCTTGTTGAACATAAGCGTGATGTCATCATCCTGATGGACAGCATCACTCGTCTGGCTCGTGCGTACAACCTTGTCATCCCGCCAAGCGGACGTACATTGTCAGGTGGTATTGATCCTGCGGCATTCCACCGTCCGAAGCGCTTCTTCGGTGCTGCCCGTAATATCGAAGAAGGCGGCAGCTTGACGATCCTTGCGACTGCGCTTGTTGATACAGGATCACGTATGGATGATGTCATCTATGAAGAGTTCAAGGGTACAGGAAACATGGAACTACATCTTGACCGTTCACTTGCTGAAAGAAGAATCTTCCCTGCGATCGATATTCGCAGATCTGGAACTCGTAAAGAAGAACTTCTTATTCCCAAAGACCATCTGGACAAGCTATGGGCAATCCGCAAATCGATGTCGGATTCACCAGATTTCGCTGAAAAATTCCTGCGCAAGCTAAGGCTGTCCAAGTCAAATGAAGACTTCTTCGCCGTTCTTGGCGAGGAAATGAAGAGCAATAACAAGCGATCTTAATTCCAAATTATGGTTGTAAAATCTAACTTGAAATATACAGTTGGACTTGTTATAATGAGTGCAGTGTGTTTTTCCAATAACGGCCTAAGCCGTTGATTATAACTCTGTTTCGGATATGATTCAGGGCGGAAGGAGATGAAAAGAATGAAATCAGGAATTCATCCAAACTACAAAACAGTTAAGGTGACTTGCGCATGCGGAAACGAATTCGAAACTGGTTCTGTTAAGAACGAGATTCGCGTTGAAACTTGCTCTGAGTGCCACCCATTCTATACTGGACGTCAGAAGTTTGCTGAAGCTGGCGGACGTGTTGACCGCTTCAACAAGAAATACGGTCTTAAAAACAACCAGTAATAGTAATATAAGAAACGACCAAACAGGCAAGAAGCTTTGCGACTTGCCTGTTTTTTATTTTGCATTTTTTAAAAAAATTGCCTCTGTTTTGGGTACATAAATTTATTTTTGTGAACTTTATTAATGTGTCTGGATTCAGCATCTTTTTTTGTTATAATGGAAAAAGCTGAAAAAAGTGTCGAACTTTTAACCAGGCTTTTTTCGTACCTTTATGGCATGAAGAAGCCGTAAAAATACGAAAAAAGCTTACCTAGTAAGGTTATATGTATTAACCTTTGCTAGAAGTCTAGCTACAGCGCCTAGCCCCTCGAGTTGCTTCGGTCCGCCCAATGAAGTCAAAGAACGACTTCACCTGTCGGCCCTCCAGCGCTTGTCGGGGCTGAACAAGGCGCTTTCGCTATCTATTTTTCCAGCGAGGAAGGAGAGGCCGACCATGTACGTTATGAAACAAAGCGGTTGGATTGAATTGATCTGCGGCAGCATGTTTTCCGGTAAATCCGAAGAATTGATCCGCCGCGTGCGCAGAACTCAATTTGCCAAGCAAAAAATTGCTGTATTCAAGCCTGCGATTGATAACCGCTACAGCGAAGAATCGGTTGTATCACACAACGGAACTGCAGTTACTGCAAAGCCTATTGCCAACTCTATTGATATTTTCAAGCATATCAACCCTGAAATTGATGTCATTGCCATTGATGAAGTGCAATTTTTTGACAATGAAATCCTGCAGGTGATCCAGCATCTTGCAGACAGCGGCTACCGCGTCATCGTTGCAGGACTTGACCAGGATTTCCGCGGAGAGCCATTCGGCCAGATGCCTGCGTTGATGGCCGTTGCAGAAAATGTGACCAAGCTTCAGGCTGTGTGTGCGGTATGTGGCTCGCCATCTAGCCGAACACAGCGTTTGATCAACGGCAAGCCAGCCTCTTATGATGATCCAGTCATTCTCGTTGGTGCGTCCGAATCGTACGAGCCACGATGCAGACACCATCATGAAGTTCCAAAATCACCAAATGAGCTTAAGATCGAGAAAACGACTGAAAGCTTAACATAATGTAGTTGAATCCTCCCGAGTGCGGGGGGATTTTTTTGTTGTCTTGCAGGGTTAACAATTCCCTGATATTGGATGAACGTGCAATTACGTCATATAATGGTGCAATTATGACAATGGACGGTGCAATTAATGCTTCCTAACGTGCAATTATTACTCTTGAATGTGCAATTGGAGGGGCTGAGTAAGAGAATAATTTTTCCAGTTGCTGATTTTTCTTGAAAAATGTTGATTTAGAAGCTCAACAATACTGTTTCGATGCATTTCAACAGCTTTTTGGGGCAACCTAACAGCGGGAGGTGCCATAATTTGAAAAAATTACTCATGTTGTTTGTGCTTGCGATGGTTATAGTTTCAGGATGTGGCCAGGATAATACAGATTCAGTCTATGATAAGGATGAAGACCAGGCTGGCGTGGACCTGAATAGGGATCATGACGGTGTCCGCGAAGGAGATGGCCCCAATTTCACGAGGGATCAGGATGACGGCATGACAATGACCGATCAAAACCCGAATTTGCTGAATACCGATAACGAAAACCACCATAGTTTTTCCCAGGATGTCCAAAAAGCAAAGGACGTCATTTCTGATGCTGGCTATGAACCGGGCTCCATCTGGATCAACGGCGGCGAAATGAACGTAACCGCACAACTTCAAGGGCGCGTAACCAGAAAAGACCGTGAAAACGCCCAAAAGACATTGCAGGAAAAGCTGTCAAGAGCATTGCCACGCTATGATATTAATGTTGATATTGAATAAAGTTTTTGCAGCTCCACAGCATGCTCATTAAAGGGCATGCTATTTTTCTTTATACATACGATGTCTGCACCAGTCGCTTGCGAAAAGATTGTTAAGCTTATTGAGTCTATCTACAGCGCTAATCGGGGCTGAACAAGGCGCTTCCGCTTTTCTATTCACAATGGCTTTGACTGAGGGTGTCACCTATACTATAATTAGAATGTTATGCTATGTAATCATACTTATTGAATTAACGAGCCTGTTGCGGAAATACACAGGTGAAAATAGAGTAAATAAAACTTTTTTAATCCATTTTAGAGGATATTAAAATAGAGGTGAGTGTCCGTGTTTGATCGTCTTCAAGCAGTTGAGGATCGTTATGAAAGATTGAATGAGCTATTGAGTGACCCGGAAGTTGTCAATGATTCCAAAAAGCTACGCGAGTATTCAAAGGAGCAGTCTGACATCCAGGAAACAGTCATGGCTTATCGTGAATATAAGGAAATTAAAGAACAGCTGACAGAAGCAAAAGCGATGCTCGAGGATAAGCTTGATGCTGACATGCGCGAGATGGTAAAGGAAGAAATTTCTGAGCTTGAGCCACAAATCGAAGAGCTTGAAGCTCGCATCAAGCTTCTGCTTATCCCTAAAGACCCTAATGATGACAAAAACGTTATCATGGAAATCCGTGGCGCTGCAGGCGGCGATGAAGCTGCACTGTTTGCCGGGGACCTTTACAGGATGTACAGCCGTTATGCTGAATCACAGGGCTGGAAAACAGAAGTCATTGATGCCAGCACGACAGGCGTAGGCGGTTTTAAAGAAATCATCTTTATGATCAATGGTAATGGCGCTTATTCTAAAATGAAGTTCGAAAACGGCGCACACCGTGTACAGCGTGTTCCGGAAACAGAATCTGGCGGCCGCATCCATACTTCCACAGCTACTGTTGCATGTCTTCCTGAAGCTGAGGAAGTAGAAGTCGAGCTGCACGATAAAGATATCCGCTTTGATGCATTTGCATCCAGTGGTGCCGGCGGACAGTCTGTTAACACGACAATGTCAGCTGTACGTCTGACGCATATTCCTACTGGAATTGTTGTATCGTGCCAGGATGAAAAATCACAGCATAAAAACAAAGACAAGGCGATGAAAGTACTTCGGGCCCGTGTTTATGACAAGTTCCAGCAGGAAGCACAGGCGGAGTATGACCAGGTCCGTAAATCAGCTGTAGGTACAGGAGACCGCTCAGAGCGGATTCGTACGTACAACTTCCCGCAAAACCGCGTGACCGATCACCGTATCGGCCTGACGATCCAAAAGCTTGACCAGATCCTACAGGGCAAGATGGATGAGATCGTCGAAGCGCTAATTATGGAAGATCAATCTCAAAGACTTGAGAGTGCGAACAATGATTAATGTGAAAATATTTGAAGCCCTCAATTGGGCTTCTTCTTTTTTAAAAGAACATAATCGTGAGGAGTTTGCCGGTGAGCTTATGCTGCGGCACCATTCTGGCCTGTCCCGTACATCAATGCTTGCGATGATGCGCGACGATCTTGATGGCGAGGTGTGGATCGAGTTTCAGGCTGCTGTAAAAAGGCATGCAGATGGCGAGCCAATACAATATATCATTGGCTCAGAGGAGTTTTACGGCCGCCGCTTCAACGTAAATGAGCATGTGCTGATTCCCCGGCCGGAAACGGAAGAACTTGTTTATGGAACCCTGCAGCGACTGGATAGGCTTTTTGCGGAGAGTGATCAAATAGACCTTGTTGATGTCGGCACCGGGAGCGGTGCAATATCGATAACGTTGAAGTTGGAAAAATCGGCTCTAAAGGTGACAGCTACCGACCTATCTGATGATGCCCTTGAGATGGCGCGGAAAAATGCCAGCGAGCTTGGCGCGGAAATCGAATTTATTCAGGGCGACCTTTTGCAGCCGCTTATTTTACAGGGCAAAAAGGTTGATGCCGTCATTTCCAACCCTCCATATATCCCGGTTGCTGATCAAGAGTGGATGTCCGATATCGTGACGGAACACGAGCCTCATATGGCGCTTTTTGCAGGCGAAGATGGACTGGACCTGTATCGGCGGTTCATGGAGGAACTTCCAATGGTATTGAAGGAGAAGGCATTGGTCGGCTTTGAAATCGGCGCTGGCCAGGGCGAAGCAGTACGTTCGCTTCTGGAAAAAACCTTCCCGCATGCCAAGGTAGAAGTTGTTTTTGATATTAATGGCAAGGACCGGATGGTGTTTGCGGAAATGGACTCCTAAAAAAGGGGTCCAATTTTTTTCAAAATTACTAGTTTAAGAATCTATCAATCTGTCCACACTGTGACTAGTGAAGGGACGGTGCGAAAGATGATGATGAAAAAATCAGCAGCTATTTTATACATATTCTTATTATGTGCAGGTACTATTTTAAGTTTATATACACCAAAAAACGAAGTGACCGCGAAGGAAGCGATGGTCATCCCGAACGAGGCGATTCGCCTGAGGATCCTTGCTGACAGCGATCTGGAAAAGGACCAGAATATCAAACGCCTGATCCGCGACGAAGTGAATAAAGAGATCACGAAATGGGTCCAGGAGCTGACTTCAATCGAGGCTGCTCGGGAAGTCATCAAATCCAAGCTCCCAGAAATCCAGGCAATCGCTGAAAGAGTTGTCGCAGCTGAAGGTTCTAATCATTCTGTCAAAACTGAGTTTGACAAAGTGCAATTTCCTACTAAATTATATGGTCAGCTTCTCTATCCGGCAGGCGAGTACGAAGCGATCTTGATCACGATTGGTGAAGGCGAAGGCGCGAACTGGTGGTGCGTCCTGTACCCGCCACTATGCTTCCTTGATTTCTCAAACGGAGAAGCAACAAGCGAAGGCTTCGATGAAAACGACGACAAAGGCGATGTAAAAGCTGACGCTGAAGACGAGTCGGCCGATTCCAAGCTTGATGATGAAGAAAAAAGCAAAAAAGGCAAAAAAACAGTGTATGAAGGCGGCGAAGAAGAAGAAGTTGAGGTAACATTCTTCCTCGTCGAGATTTGGAATCGGATTTTCGGATAAAATAAGCCCCTGCACAGGTTGCAGGGGCTGTTTTTAGCTTAAAAATGGAATTATATTAGCGAATTTAAAGATAATTCGACCACATTTTAAATTATTCTGGCGGATATTTAAATAATTCAACCACATTTTGAATTAATTCGACCACTTTATCGAATAATTCGACCAACTGAGGATTATCCGCTCATGTTTGAGCTTCTATCGAGATGCTTGCGATTAATACGCTGCGATTAAATATTCTGCGCAAATCTTTCATCCGGAATCTTGTTGAGCATCACATAAAGTGTGACTGGCTCTGATCCAGTGTTTTTATAGGAAAGCTCTTCTGTTCCGCTCACATGCACGGTTTCGTTCGTTGCAGCTACTACTTCTTCACCGTCAATGGTAAAAGTGCCTTCGCCTTGCATCGTTAAAATGAACACTTCTGTACCTGGATGCGTGTGCTTTGGCAGCTCCTGGCCTGGCATGAAGTTCAGCAAAAACACTGTGCTTTCACCTTTTTTAAATATGATCCTCTTTGTAAAACGTTCCTCGCTGAATTCCTGGTATTGTGTTAATGACTGTTTTTCCATCATAAATTCCTCCTTATTGTCTGTTAATCATAATGGGTGCAATCTGGCTCAAACGCTCGAACAGGGCCTTTCCACCCTCAGTTTCGATTAAACCTGTTTCCGTAAGTGTTTCGTGCATCAGCTTCAGCCATGCCTGGGCGCGCACCGGTGTGATTTCGAATGGCATATGTCTCACTCTCATATTAGGCGGTCCAAATTCGTCGCTGTAAAGCGCGCCTCCGCCGGTCAGCTGCGTGAGGAACATCCACTGCTTCCGCTTGATTTCATCTATATCACCTTCGAACAACGGGCTGAGCTCCTCATTTTCATAAACCTTTGGATAAAATGTATCAACAATCTTGCGGATTGATTCATCTCCGCCAATCCGGTCATATATTGTTTTTATTTCCATGCCGTTCCCCCTTTTGAGAAAGGTTTTCAATTACTTGATTTTATTATACCCACATAAAATAAGCAGGATAGTGACTTAAATCACTCACTTATGAATTTTTCACTATGAGAAGCTAGGAAACATTAGCTAGCTTGTCTTAAGAAATACTTGGTAAAGAAGGAAAAATGACTGTGGGAATTTCCAAAAATATTACATTGTAGGAACAAGCATATTACATTCCCTTGATACTAGTTTTAGGTTAGGAGATTTCGGATATTCAAGGTAGTGTAACATCAAAACTTAGATTTCAAGGAGGATGAGTAAAATGGCTAAAAACAATAATAATGATAAGATGTCACGTGAAGAACGAGGACGCATGGGTGGCGAAGCTACAAGCCAAAACCATGGCAGCGATTTCTATCAGGAAATCGGCCGTAAAGGCGGCGAAGCAACTTCCAACAATCACGATCAAGATTTCTATCAGGAAATTGGCCGCAAAGGCGGAGAGGCTACTGCTGAGAGCCATGACAGCGAATTCTACCAGGAAATCGGAAAAAAAGGTGGCGAATCAACCTCTGAAAGCCACGACAAGAACTTCTATCAGGAGATCGGCCGCAAAGGCGGAGAAGCGACTTCTGAAAATCATGACCGCAGCTTCTATGAAGAAATCGGTGAAAAAGGCGGCAATGCCCGCAACAACAATAACAAATAATATGGCTTAGAAAGCCAGGATTTAAAAGGTGCACGGCAGCTTTCATTTAATGAAGGCTGCCGTGTTTTCTTTTTCTTTTTAAGTTCTACTTTTTCATATCTCTCATATTTATTTACTAGAATCTTATTTTTGAGGTGATAGATATGACATGGAAAATCAGAAGTGCGAATCTAGAGGATCTGCCAAAGTTGGAGGCATTTTTAACAGAAGCAGGAGTAAGCCCTGAAGGATTGAATGACTCCATCCAAAACTTTTCTTTGATGGAAAGTCAGCAAGGAGAGCTTAAGGCGTGCCTTGGAGTAGAACCGGTGGATAAAGCAGGACTGCTTCGCTCGTTTGTCGTTTCCCCGCAAATTGGCCAGCCTGATTTGATGCTTCTTTTTAAACGGGCATTCCTGACCGCGAAAACCCAGGATTTGGACGAGCTTTACCTCGTTACTAACAAGATGAGCGCGGTCTCATTTTTCTCAAGTCTTGGTTTTGAGCTGGTTAACCAATCAGAGCTTCCAGATTCTCTTCTTGAAAAAAGCCATTTAAAACAAGTTCTAACTGTGGATAACTCCGCAATTATGAAAATAATTCTGTGAATTGTGGATTAATCCACAAAGTTATCCACGGTTTCGTTAAAATTATACACAATTTGTGGATAAAAACTTGTGTTCGCATGATTCTTCTTTTATACTTTCATAGAAATATACTAGTTTAGCGAGAATTAAAAGGTGGATGTACATGCAAACACAAATGTGGACAGTGGATAAGAATGTGGATAATTTAAAAACATATCCACATATCATCGAAGCTGCACAAAAACTGAAGCAAAATGAAGTAGTAGCTTTTCCGACAGAAACGGTTTATGGCCTCGGCGGCAACGCAGAAAATGATGAAGCCGTCTTGAAAATATTCGAAGCAAAAGGAAGACCTGGGGATAACCCGTTGATCGTGCATATTGCAAATCGTGAGCAGATTCATTCTTTTGTAAAAAAAATCCCTGATCAGGCAGCGGTTTTAATGGATGCCTTTTGGCCGGGACCATTGACGATTATCCTTGAAAAGAAAGAGGGTGCGCTTTCTGAAAAAGCAACTGCTGGGTTGTCCACAGTTGCCGTCAGGATGCCCGACCATCCGATAGCACTGGCGATTATCGAAGCATCCGGTTTGCCTCTGGCAGCCCCGAGCGCAAACCTGTCAGGCAAGCCGAGCCCGACGACTGCGAATCACGTTGCCGATGATTTGACGGGACGGATTTCCGGAATTGTCGATGGCGGAGCGACCGGAGTAGGCCTTGAATCAACAGTTGTTGATTGCACTGGTGAAATTCCTGCGATTTTAAGACCGGGCGGCGTAACAAAGGAACAACTCGAGGAAGTAGTTGGTGTAGTCACCGTCGATCCAGCCCTGAAAGATTCAAACCAGGCGCCAAAATCCCCGGGAATGAAATATCGTCACTATGCACCGAATGCACCATTTTATCTTGTTGAGGGAACTAGAGAAGAAATCCAGCAGCTTGTGAATGAAAAGCGGATGGAAAGCCTGAAAGTCGGCGTGATGACAACGAAGGAAAACCTTGAGTTTTATGATGCTGATATTGTGATACCCTGTGGCGAAAGAGCAAGACTCGAAACAGTCGCCGAAGCGCTCTATGATACACTCCGGGCCTTCAATAATGAAAATCTCGATATCATTTTCGGCGAAGTTTTTCCAGAACAAGGCGTAGGCCAGGCAATCATGAACCGGCTGTCAAAAGCCTCAGGACTTCCGATTATTGAAAAATAATATTTTACAGAGAAGCGCTTCAGTTGTTGGAGCGCTTTTTTTAGATTGAAGAACATTCTTAGTTTGAGAAAGACACTAGTTGAACTGAATTTAATTCCAGCTGAAGCAAATGACACTCCCTGAAAATATTCTTGTGGACAAAACTTCAAATCATTTCGAAACCTGAAAATTCCATACTTCTAAATCCCTTTGGACGTGCATATGCTGAATTAGCAAGTCCGAGGGGGCGAAGACATGACAGCAATAGCCGGCGAATTATTCACACTTATGTTGATGGCATTCGCGTTGGGAATGGATGCCTTTTCCGTTGGTCTCGGGATGGGCATGTTCAGACTGACGAAAAGGCATATATTTAAAATTGGCGTCACGATTGGTTTATTCCATGTGTGGATGCCGCTGCTTGGAATGGTGGCTGGGAGATTTTTGTCCGAGCAGTTCGGGGCAATAGCTGGATATATTGGCGGCCTGCTCTTGATCGTGCTGGGTGTCCAGATGATCTGGGCAAGCTTCAAGGAAGATGAGACAAGCGTGATTACCCCGGTTGGCAAGGGTTTATTTATTTTTGCCCTCAGCGTCAGCCTTGACAGTTTTTCAGTAGGACTGACACTTGGCATTTACGGCGCAAGGACACTCCTTGTACTGATTTGTTTCGGTGCAGCGGCAATGGTCCTTACGTGGGCGGGCCTCCTGGTTGGAAAAAGAGTGCAGGGTTGGCTTGGTACATACAGTGAGGCATTGGGTGGCAGTATCTTGCTCGCTTTCGGGCTGAAATTGCTTCTTCCTCTATAAAACTTTTTTAAGCACCTGCTCGTCAGGTGTATTTTTTATATAAAACTTTCATGCACCTGTCAGATGTTTTTTTTATATAGAACTTCCATGCGACAGCTCGTCAGGTGCATTTTTTATATAAAACTTTCATGCAACAGCTCGTCAGGTGCATTTTTTTTATAAAACTATTATGCACCTGCCAGGCAGGTGTATTTTTTCCTGTCTAGCAAAAATGAAAATGCTGAAAAATTATCATATAATGGATGAAAAGTTATTCACAGGAGGGACAAGCATGGCGCGGATCTTATTTGTATGCACCGGAAACACATGCCGCAGCCCGATGGCGGAAGCGATTTTAAAAAGCAAACAGCTGCCAGGAGTCGAGGTAAAATCGGCAGGAGTATATGCCCCGAATGGTGCGGAGGCTTCTGTCAACGCGAAGACCGTGCTCGAGGAAAACGATATCAGCCATGATCATCGCTCCTCGACGTTAACAAGGGAAGATATTGACTGGGCAACCCTTGTTCTGACGATGACACAGAGTCATAAAGGCTTAATCTTGAGCAATTATCCAGACGCTGCGGATAAAACTTTTACATTAAAAGAATTTGCTGATGAAAAGGGAAACCTGGATGTGGCAGACCCATTTGGCGGCAATGAACATATTTATCGAGAAGCTTTTAAAGAAATTCAAAAAAGTATCGAAAGAATCTTAGATAAAATCCGATAATACTCTTGAGGAAGTTTTTATTAATTTTCAGGGGGATTATCAGTGGGGTCTAAACGCAGCTACAAAATGGGATTAAGAAAGAAAATGGTCATGCTGACGACTGTGTTGGCGATCATCACTTATTCAACAAGCGCATTTTTTATTTATTTCCTTTATCCTTTTGTTCAAAATTTTTTAGAGATCAATTCGGTCGTTTATACGGTTGCCGTTCTAGCTATGGGGATTTTCTGGTCAGGCCTGCTTGCATATATGGCTGCCGGTTTGATTATCAAGCCGATGCAAAAGCTCGAGCAGTCTGCAATAAAAGCAGCGCAGGGCGAAATTGGCGAGGATGCGGAAGTTTCGAAATCAGATGACGAGATTCGCTCTTTGGGACTGGCTTTCAATAATATGCTCGCAAACCTGCGTGAAATGGTCAGCCAGATTGATAGTAACTTCAAAGAAACAAATGAAAAAGTCATCCAGATTTCCGGGCAATCAGCGCAAGCATCTGAGCAGGCGTCCATCATCTCGACAACGATCAAGGAAATTGCCGCTGGAGCGGATTCTTCGGCATTATCTACACAGACAACAGCTGAGTCTGTAGATGAAGTCATCCGAATTGCCGAGGATGTTCAGGAAAAAGCAAGGACATCTGAATTAATTTCAGTCGAAATGGTCAAAGACTTGCAGGAATCAAAGAATGCGATCCATTCACTGATTTCCGGCATCGAGACACTGGCAAATGACAACCGTGAATCACTTGGTACGGTAAAGCGATTGGAAGAGAACGCGACGAAAGTAGAGCAAATTATCCAGCTTGTTGGCGATATCGCTGCGCAAACGAATTTGCTCGCATTGAACGCATCGATTGAAGCAGCACGGGCTGGAGAGCACGGAAAAGGCTTTGCAGTCGTTGCTGAAGAAGTCAGGAAGCTTGCTGACCAGAGTGCTGGCGCGGTCCAAGGTATTTCAGAACTGATCCAGAACATCCAGTCTGAAGTCCAGAATGTGGTCGGCCAGATCAGCAGACAGGTTGAAACGGCGAACGGAGAAGCGAAAAAAGGCGAGAAAACGAACCAGGTTATCGACGCGATGACCTCAACGATTCATGAGATGGCAGACGTCATCCATACGATCGCCGCCCTTGTCGAAACACAAATGGAAACGATCCAGCACACATCAACCCAATCGCAGGAAATGGCAGCAATCGCAGAAGAAACATCCGCCGGAGCGATCAGCGTAGCATCAGCGGCTGAACAGCAGGCAGAAGTTATTTCTAATGTAGAAGACCTTGCTGTGGAATTGAAGAATCAAGCTGAAAAATTAAAAGGTACGATTACGAAGTTTTCGTTATAATTGTTGGACCACAGCTGGATGATGCTGTGGTTTTTAATTTTTTTACTGGAAAAAATGAAGCGGAATTTCCAGTTTGCTATAAAAACCAGAATTTCGCTATTAAAATGAAAAATTCGCTATAAAAAATGATTTTTCGCTATAAAATTTCAAATTTCGCTATTAAAAAGTTATTTTCGCTATAAAAACTAATTCCTTGCCAGAATTTATGGGACATAAGTGGCGGGATGGCAAAATATGACCCGTTTTCTTTATAAATTGAAGCGAATATGAGAAAATAACGGTAGATTTGATCGCCCCGCAAGCCGGGAATACATAGGAGGATTTTACAATGAAAGTTGCTATTGCTTCAGACCATGGCGGAGTGAATATCCGAGAAGAAATTAAGAGTTTGATGGACGAAATGAATATCCAGTACGAAGATTTCGGCTGCGAATGCGGTACATCTGTTGACTATCCGGACTATGCCCTTCCGGTTGCTGAGAAAGTGGCGAACGGAGAGTTCGATAAAGGAATCTTGATCTGCGGAACGGGCATTGGCATGAGCATTGCCGCAAACAAGGTAAAAGGCATTCGCTGCGCGCTCGTGCATGACCTATTCAGCGCAAAAGCGACACGCCAGCACAATGACAGCAATGTCCTTGCAATGGGCGAACGAGTAATCGGACCGGGACTGGCGCGAGAAATCGCAGCAGTTTGGCTTTCAGAAGAATATGAAGGCGGCCGCCACGAAAACCGCGTCGGTAAAATTAAGGAGTATGAAAATAAATAACTTCCAACCTAAGGACTATCAAATACCAATGTAATGGAGGCGTTACAACTGTCTATCGAACAATGGAAAGCAGAATTGAACTCCATCCTTACTGAATTTAATGAACAGGTGCAGCTAAAAAAAGGCCAGCTGCTGGTCGTCGGCTGCAGCACGAGTGAAATCATTGGCAAGCGGATAGGCACAGCTGGTACAGATGAGGTTGCGGAAATGGTCTTCAGCCAGCTCCGTGAACTGCAGGGGAAAACTGGCGTCCAGCTGGCCTTCCAGTGCTGCGAGCATTTGAACCGCGCGATTGTCGTCGATAGGGAAACAGCAGAACAGAAGCAGCTGGAAGAAGTGACGGTCATCCCGGTGAGGAACGCGGGCGGCGCGATGGCAGCTTACGCATATAAAAATCTCAAGGATCCTGTGGTTGTCGAGTTCATCAAGGCTGACGCAGGCATCGATATCGGCGACACGCTGATCGGCATGCAAATGAAACATGTTGCAGTACCAGTGCGTGTTCAGCAAAAAAGCATCGGTCATGCGCATGTTACTCTGGCGAAGACGAGGCCGAAGCTGATCGGCGGCGCCCGCGCCGTTTACGAGCAAACGATAGAAAACGAGTCTTGCTGACAAAATTGGGAAACTAGGTTTTACTGACAGAGGAAAGGCAATGAAGGAAATTGCAGCCCTGATATTCAGATCTACGTTTACCTTCAGCCTTTCCTTTCATTATAATATCGGCTAAAATAAGAATGAATTTTCTAATAAATGAACAAGGGAATACATAAAAGAGGGGGAACTTAAGTGAAGCACTTGTCACAGCAGGACAGCCAGCTATACGCTGCAATGCAGGATGAATTGAAACGTCAGCGTACGAAAATTGAATTGATCGCATCAGAGAACTTTGTCAGCGAAGCGGTAATGGAGGCACAGGGGTCTGTACTTACGAATAAGTACGCAGAAGGCTATCCGGGCCGCCGCTATTATGGCGGATGCGAATATGTTGATGTTGCAGAAAATATTGCGCGCGACCGCGCGAAGGAAATCTTCGGCGCAGAGCATGTCAATGTCCAGCCGCACTCAGGAGCGCAGGCCAATATGGCTGTTTATTTCACGATTCTTGAGCAAGGAGACACTGTGCTTGGGATGAATCTTTCCCACGGTGGCCACTTGACTCACGGAAGTCCGGTAAACTTCAGTGGCGTCCAGTATAATTTCGTTGAGTATGGAGTTGACGAAGATACACATAGGATCAACTATGATGTCGTTCTTGAAAAAGCTCGCGAGCACAAGCCGAAGCTGATCGTTGCCGGTGCAAGTGCCTACCCGAGAGCGATCGATTTCAAGCGTTTCCGTGAAATCGCTGATGAAGTGGGCGCTTATTTGATGGTCGATATGGCGCATATCGCTGGTCTTGTCGCAGCTGGCCTCCACCAGAATCCGGTGCCGTATGCTGACTTTGTTACAACGACAACTCATAAAACTCTTCGCGGCCCGCGCGGCGGAATGATTCTCTGCAAAGAAGAATTCGCGAAGAAAATCGATAAATCTATCTTCCCTGGAATTCAGGGCGGCCCGCTTATGCACGTCATTGCTGCGAAAGCAGTAGCATTTGGCGAAGCGCTCCAGGATTCTTTCAAAGAATACGCACAAAATATCATTTCGAATGCAAACCGTCTTGCAGAAGGCTTGAATAAGGAAGGCATCGACCTTGTATCTGGCGGTACAGACAACCATTTGCTATTGGTTGACCTACGTTCACTTGGCCTGACTGGAAAAATCGCAGAAAAGGTGCTTGATGATATCGGTATCACCGTTAATAAAAACACGATTCCATTCGATCCAGAAAGCCCATTTGTAACAAGCGGAATCCGCATTGGTACAGCTGCAGTTACAAGCCGTGGCTTCGGGCATGAAGAAATGGACGAAATCGCTTCAATCATTGCCTTCACATTGAAAAATCACGAAGACGAGGCGAAGCTGGAAGAAGCAAGCAAACGCGTCGAAGATTTGACAAGCAAGTTCGAACTATATCCTGAGAGATAAGATTTTACCCGGCGGCCCTCCATGAATGAGGGCCGCTTTTTCAGGAAAAAATGATTACGCTGTAGCGGTTGCTTGTATAGAGGTTTTTCTGTAAAATTATACGAAGTGTGATTCAACAGATCTTACATATAACAGACAGGTGTTCACAACTCATTTACCTTTAAAAGGAGCGATACACATGGCAAAAGTATACGTATTTGACCATCCATTGATCCAGCATAAACTTACTTATATCCGCGAAAAAAGCACAGGCACGAAGGAATTCCGCGAGCTTGTAGATGAAGTAGCAACGCTGATGGCGTTCGAAATCACGCGTGACATGCCGCTTGAGGAAATTGAAATTGAAACACCAGTCGAAAAGACAAAATCAAAAGTTCTTTCAGGCAAGAAGCTTGGCATCATCCCGATTCTTCGTGCAGGTATCGGAATGGTCGATGGCATACTGAAGCTGATCCCGGCTGCGAAGGTCGGACATATCGGACTTTACCGTGATCCAGAAACATTATTGCCGGTTGAATACTATGTAAAACTTCCAAGTGACGTCGAAGAGCGCGATTTTATCGTTGTTGACCCAATGCTTGCGACAGGCGGATCTGCAGTCGAAGCGATCAACTCTCTTAAAAAGCGCGGCGCGAAGCATATCAAATTCATGTGTTTGATTGCAGCACCAGAAGGGGTAGAAACGGTAAAAGAAGCACACCCTGATGTAGATATTTATATCGCTGCACTCGATGAAAAGCTGAATGACCACGGATATATCGTACCTGGACTAGGAGACGCAGGAGATCGTTTATTCGGGACAAAATAAGATTTAGCTGAGGTACCTCTTTAAATAGGGGTGCTTTTTTTAATTATGGGATTAGAATTATTCTAGTTCGCGGAATTAAAGCATGTTTTCGCGGAATTATGGAACTTTTTCGCGGAATTCAATACTTTTTTCGAGGAATTGCTCAGCGTTTTCGCGGAATAAATGTAATCTGAATACAAAACTCCCTTAAATGAAACGCTAAGTTAAAAAGGGAGGGGCTATTTTTCATGAAAAAGCGTAATTTCTTCTTAATTCTTCTATCAATAGCAATCCTCACTGCATTCAAACCGCAAAAACTGGAGCTCCCGCCGATTCCTCAAGAAGATCCGCAGACTGAAAAAGTTGCTATCGTGCTGACGGAGCAGCCTGTGGAAGAACAGCAAATCAAAAATCAGTTAAAAAACCTAAAAAACACAAAGCTCCGCCGCATCTTCACGCATGCGGTCAATGGATATTCCGTTAAGGGTCCTAACTCTGAGCTTCAACAGCTTGAAAAATCTAATGACATCCAACTATTATCCGAAGTAAACACGTACAAGGTGGAGAACTCAGCCCATCTGCCAAATCGATACAAACCAAGCGAAAGCTTTATCGATAATTTTGAATTGATTGGAACGGAAGCAGTCCGCGGAATTCTTGATAAAAAAGGCAATCGCCTGACGGGGAAGGGTGTGACGATCGGGGTAATCGACACGGGGATCGATTATGAGCATCCTGACTTGCGGAGAAGTTTTTCCGGGGGGCATGACCTGGTCGATGGCGATGATGATCCGATGGAAACGAAGGGGGCCGGCTTTAGAAGCACCCTGCACGGAACGCATGTGGCAGGTGTCATCGCGGCAAATGGAAGAATGCGAGGGATGGCTCCCGATGCGAAAATTGTTGCCTACCGTGCGCTGGGCCCAGGCGGAAGCGGAACTACTGAACAGGTCATAGCTGCTATAGATGAAGCGATAAAAGACAAAGTGGATATCCTGAATCTTTCGCTCGGAAATGATGTGAATGGTCCGGACCTTCCTATCAGCCTGGCGCTCAATAAGGCAGTGGATGAAGGGATCGTCGCTGTTACTTCATCCGGGAATTCGGGTCCGAACCGGTGGACTGTAGGGTCACCTGGCACAGCTTCAAAGGCCATCTCAGTAGGGGCCTCGACACCTCCAATGCAGGTGCCGTATCTCAACGCCACGGGATTATCTGAAGAAATAAGGCTTGAACTTTTACAGGGCTCGGACAGTTGGAAAATTACCCAAAGTGAACAGCTTGTTTTTGCAGGACTTGGAACGATAGAAGAAATGAAAGGTGTAAGGGATAAGCTCGTGCTAGTCGAACGGGGTAAGCTTACCTTTACCGAAAAAGCGAAGAATGCACTTGAAGCGGGTGCGATCGGCGTGATTATCTATAACAACACAAAGGGAACATTCTTTGGAAACCTAGAAGAGAACTTGCCTATCCCAGTGGCCGCGATTAGTAAAGAAGCAGGATTGGCGCTAAAAAAACATCTCAATAAAAACTCGATGCTGATTCGCATGAATTTAATAGAAGAAAAAGATATACTTGCTGACTTCAGTTCCCGCGGTCCGGTGACTGTCACATGGGAAATCAAGCCAGACATCGTCGCTCCCGGCGTTGCGATTAACAGTACGATTCCCGGGGGCTACCTCCCGCTTCAGGGTACGAGCATGGCCGCCCCCCATATTGCAGGAGCAGCAGCACTGATCAAGCAGGCCCATCCAGATTGGTCCCCGGCTGAAATCAAGGCGGCAATAATGAATACTGCCAAGGATATTAGCGACCGTGACGGCAAGAGGTACCGGACATTCGAGCAGGGAGCAGGAAGGATCCAGCTGGAGGCAGCGATCAATACGGAGAGCCTGGTCATTCCAGGGTCGCTTCAATTCGGAAAATTCCAGCTTGCCGATAATATGCATCGCCATAGTGCAAAGCTTACAGTCAAAAATACAGGTTCAGCCACTAAAACTTATTCATTTTCCATTCCAAAAAAAGAGCAGGGAATAGAATGGGAGCTTCCAATGAGCTTTTCGCTGAAACCGAATGAAGCGAAAAACTTGGAGCTAGCGATGCAAGCCTCTCCGGATTTGTTAAAAGATAAAATCCATGATGGCAGCCTCGTTATGGATGATGGGAAAAACAAGATAAGGATTCCATACTTGTATGTTCTGGAAGAACCGGATTACCCACGGGTGATGGGCTTCGACTTCGCGCCGGCAGATAACGGTAAGGCTTATCGCTATGAAGTCTATTTGCCGGGAGGAGCAGACGAATTTGGCATCGCACTTTTTGATCCGGATCAATACCGCTTCGTCGGATTCCTTGATTGGGGAAGAAAGCTGGAAAAGGGAATGGTAGGAAAGGAAATACCTTTGGAAAAATTGCCGAAAGAAGGCCTGTACCTTGCCAAGGTATTCGCAAAGAAAAAAGGGCGAGAGAGCACGATAGACGCGATGATTTTTATAGGTAAAAATACAAGGACGGGAGAGCACGATTGAAGCAGTAGTTTATAAATAATGCAAGGGCCGGAAAGGTAATTCCTTTCCGGCCCTATATTATTCTCAATAAACTATTTGTGTTCTCCCAGTATCTCTGTCACACCTCAAAAACGGCATTAATGGAAAAAAACACTGAGAAAATTCAGGCAAAAATAAGCTTTTATAATATAATACTAACATAGGGTTATTGGTATATATTTTAAGTGAAAACTTTGTGAATTTTTTCACCGCTATGGATTGACATTGACAATAGCCTATTGTATGCTTACAAAGGGCATAAAATGATAAGGTTTTCAATGTTGATATGCAAGCTTTTTTTGTGAAAATATTGTTTTTTCGAAAAATGATTTTTCACCCCCTGAAGCTCCCATTCTCAAAAGTGAGGATGCGTTTTTTATGCGCCGAAACAACCGCCACCCTTTTCAAGCGATGGCACTCATGTCCGCTATACTATCTCAACTGGTAGGCTCCATTTTAATTGGCATTTTTTCCGGAAGATGGCTGGACCAAAATCTTGGTACAGAGCCACTTTTCTTAATATTCGGATTGCTGATCGGATTGGCGGCAGGTGTTTATGCCATGCTCCGCCTCATCCAACACTTCTTTTCGGGAGACTAGCCATCTATGGAAATTCAGGACTTGTTTATTCGCCAGCGCAAATACATATTCACCTTGTTGTCTTTATACGTACTCGGGTACGGCTTTACAAGCTATCAATCTGTTTTTGCAGGGTTGATCTTTGGTACAAGCCTGAGCCTTTTTAATTTATGGCTCCTTGCGAGGAAAATGAACAACTTCGGGGATTCGGTTGTACAGGGGAAGAAGGTGCGCTCGCTCGGCTCGTTGTCGAGACTTGCTACCGGAGCACTTGCTGTAATCGTTGCGATGGAATACCCGGATCGCATAAACCTTATGTTTACAATTTTGGGATTAATGACAGCTTACATTGTCATTATGATAGATTTTTTTGTCCAGTCTTTTCAATCACGTAAATAGCGGGGAAGAGAGGTGAATAATTGATGCATCATGAAGCTCCTTTAGTTCCATTTTTAGGACTTTATTTTAACCTGGCAAACATGCTGATGATTACAGTAGCAAGTGCTATCGTCTTCATCATTGCAGTACTTTCCACTCGTAAGCTTGCGATGAAGCCGACAGGAATCCAGAATTTCATGGAATGGATCATGGATTTCGTAAAAGGAATCATCAACAGCACGATGGACTGGAAAGATGGAGGAAGGTTCCATGTACTAGGAATCACATTGCTAATGTATGTGTTTGTTTCCAACATGCTGGGACTGCCGTTCTCTGTCGTATACGACAACTACTTATGGTGGAAATCACCGACAGCTGATCCAGTCATCACACTGACTCTTGCAGTCTTGGTAGTAGGGCTTTCCCATTATTATGGCGTCAAGCTTAAAGGGACAGCTGAATACGGCAAGGAATTCTTTAAGCCATTTTGGTTCATGTTCCCGATCAAGATCATTGAAGAGTTCGCGAACACGCTCACTCTTGGTCTTCGTCTTTACGGTAACATTTACGCAGGTGAGATCCTGTTGGGTCTGCTTGCAGCCAGCCTCGCTACGGATGCTGTCGGACACATAGCCGCAGCTTTACCAATGCTTGTATGGCAAGGTTTCTCCGTTTTCGTCGGAGCAATCCAGGCATTTATCTTCACAATGTTAACGATGGTTTATCTCTCTCATAAAGTGAGCCATGACCATTAATATATACCTGTTCATTTAATGGACAAAACTTAAAAAAACATTTTTTCATACATTAAAGGAGGAACTTTATAATGGGTCTTTTAGCAGCAGCAATCGCAATCGGTTTGGCAGCACTTGGTGCAGGTATTGGTAATGGTTTGATCGTATCACGTACAGTAGAAGGTATCGCTCGTCAGCCAGAAGCTCGGGGTATGCTTCAAACTACAATGTTCATCGGGGTTGCATTGGTTGAAGCGATTCCTATCATCGCTGTAGTTATCGCGTTCATGGTTATTGGTGGTTAATTCATTATAAGAATTTAAGATGGCGAAGATCATTCCGCGCGAACCTTCGCCTTTCTACTATGTAGACTTTTTGCGGGATTATATCGGCAGGGGTCGACCTGAATTTGAATGCAAGCAATCGTTTGAAATAAAATCGGGCAAGCCTGGGATTTGGAACGGGTAGCCTTATGCGTTGGCTACTAGCCGTAGGCTTTTAGTGAGATGACGCATGTTGGACCTTTTTAATCATGGTACAACTCTTGAAGGGAGTGAATCGAGGGTGTTAACAATGAATTTTGTATTGGGAGCGGCAACCGGCCTTAACACGGGCGATATCTTGTTCCAGCTTTTTATGTTCCTTGTTTTGTTAGCATTGCTTAAGAAGTTCGCTTGGGGTCCATTGATGGGCATCATGAAGGAACGTGAAGAGCATATTGCTGGCGAAATCGGAGCGGCTGAAAAAAGCCGTGCTGAAGCACAGAAACTTTTGGAAGAACAGCGTGACATGCTTAAGCAGGCACGCACAGAAGCACAGGGCCTAATTGAAAACGCAAAGAAACAGGGCGATGTACAGCGTGATGAAATCATTGCATTGGCACGCACTGAATCTGACAGAATCAAAGAATCTGCGAAGCTTGAAATTGAACAGCAGAAGGAGCAGGCTGTTGCGGCAATCCGCGAACAAGTGGCTTCACTTTCTGTATTGATTGCTTCTAAAGTAATCGAGAAGGAAATCTCTGCGGCTGACCAGGAAAAGCTCATCAATGAATACATTCAAGAGGCGGGTAATGCCCGATGAGCAACTCGACAGTAGCAAAACGCTATGCCCTGGCACTTTTTCAACTCGCTTCTGAAAAGCAGGCTCTCCCGCAGGTTGAGGAAGAGCTTCGCGCTGTAAAAGAAGTTGTTGTGAACAATCCTGAATTGACTGCCTTTTTAAAGTCTCCAAAGCTTCCGAACGAGAAGAAAAAAGAGGTTTTAAAGACAGCTTTCGGTTCAGTAAGCACATATGTCCTTAATACTCTGATGATTTTGGTTGACCGCCACCGCGAAGACCAGATCGCAGATGTTGCTGACCAGTTCATCGCCCTTGCGAATGACGCAAAAGGCGTGGCTGAAGCAAAAGTCTATAGTGTCCAGCCTTTGACGGCTGAGCAGGCTGAAGCAATTTCAGCTTCGTTCGCGCCTCAGGTTGGCAAACAGTCACTTCATATTGAAAATATTGTAGATTCCAATTTGCTTGGAGGCGTAAAGCTTCGCATTGGAAACCGCATTTTTGACGGCAGCTTGCGCGGCAAGCTAGATCGTTTAGAACGTAAATTGCTAGGCTAAGATTCGTAGATAGGGGTGAAACTCATGAGCATCAAAGCTGAAGAAATCAGTGCGCTGATAAAATCGCAAATCGAAAATTATCAGTCGGAAATTCAAGTGAGTGATGTGGGTACAGTTATCAGTGTTGGTGACGGTATCGCCCGTGCTCATGGCCTCGACAATGTCATGGCTGGAGAACTTGTTGAATTTTCAAACGGCGTTATGGGTATGGCACAAAACCTGGAAGAAAATAACGTCGGTATCATCATTCTTGGACCTTTCACGGACATCCGCGAAGGCGACGAGGTACGCCGTACGGGCCGCATCATGGAGGTTCCTGTAGGGGAACAGCTTATCGGCCGCGTCGTAAACCCTCTTGGACAGCCAGTCGATGGCATGGGTCCAATCAATACAACTAAAACTCGTCCAATCGAATACGGTGCACCAGGCGTTATGGATCGTAAATCCGTTCATGAGCCTTTGCAGACTGGTATCAAGGCGATCGACGCTCTTGTTCCAATCGGACGCGGACAGCGTGAATTGATCATCGGTGACCGTCAGACTGGTAAAACATCTGTAGCGATCGATACAATCCTTAACCAAAAAGGCCAGGACATGATCTGTATCTACGTTGCAATCGGACAAAAGGAATCAACTGTACGTAACGCAGTTGAAACTCTCCGTAAGCACGGCGCGTTAGATTATTCTATCGTTGTTACAGCATCTGCTTCCCAGCCAGCACCACTTTTATACCTTGCTCCTTACGCTGGTGTAACGATGGGTGAAGAATTCATGTACAATGGCAAGCACGTTCTTGTCGTATATGATGACCTTTCAAAACAAGCGGCAGCATACCGTGAACTTTCCTTGCTGCTTCGCCGTCCTCCAGGTCGTGAAGCTTACCCAGGGGATGTATTCTACTTGCACTCACGCTTGCTAGAGCGTGCTGCTAAGTTGAGCGACGCTAAAGGCGCAGGTTCAATCACAGCACTTCCGTTCATTGAAACACAAGCAGGCGACGTTTCTGCTTACATTCCAACGAACGTTATCTCAATCACAGACGGACAGATCTTCTTGCAGTCTGACCTATTCTTCTCTGGCGTACGTCCAGCGATCAACGCAGGTCTTTCTGTATCCCGTGTAGGTGGATCCGCTCAAATTAAAGCGATGAAGAAGGTATCTGGTACACTACGTCTTGACCTTGCTTCATACCGTGAATTGGAAGCATTCGCACAGTTCGGTTCTGACCTTGACAAAGCAACTCAGGCAAAACTTAACCGCGGTGCCCGTACGGTAGAGGTTCTTAAACAAGATCTTAACAAGCCGCTTGCTGTTGAAAAGCAAGTAGCAATCCTATATGCACTTACTCGCGGCTTCCTTGACGATATTCCATTGCAGGATATCCGCCGCTTCGAAGGTGAATTCCTTTCATGGTTAGACCACAACCATACAGAAGTGTTAGATCATATCCGTTCGACGAAGGAACTTCCTTCTGATGATGATATGTCTGCTGCACTAAACGCTTTCAAAAAGACGTTTGCAGTATCTGAGTAATCTTGAATAAGTAGCAGCGCCAGCATTCCTTTTTTAAAAAAGGATCTGGCTCCTGCTTACACTTGGACTAACAATTCTTTTGTAAAAGGGTGGTGAGAACCGAAATGGCATCTTTACGCGATATAAAAAACCGTATTACTTCGACTAAAAAGACGAGCCAGATTACCAAGGCAATGGAGATGGTATCCGCAGCTAAATGGAACCGTGGAGTCATGAACGCGAAAGCTTTCGTTCCTTACAT
This sequence comes from Mesobacillus selenatarsenatis SF-1, assembly GCF_000813125.1. Classification (GTDB taxonomy): domain Bacteria; phylum Bacillota; class Bacilli; order Bacillales; family Cytobacillaceae; genus Mesobacillus; species Mesobacillus selenatarsenatis. The sequence goes on along the minus strand of NZ_BASE01000017.1, from coordinate 64,519 downwards.
GGAAAAAATCCAGGAAGTGACTGCCTCAATCGCAATGGGCAGCAAGGATTCCAACCACCCAATGCTGAACAGCCGTCCAGTCAAGAAGACGGGATATCTAGTGATTACATCTGATCGCGGACTTGCAGGTGCTTACAACAGTAACGTCCTGCGCCAGTTGTATCAGACAATTCAGCAACGCCATAAATCAAATGACGAGTTTGCGATCATCGCGATTGGGCGTGTCGGCCGTGACTTTTTCCAGAGCCGTGGCATGAACGTTGTCCTTGATATCGTAGGCATCGCTGACCAGCCGTCTTTCGCGGAAATCCAGGATATCGCCAGCAACACAGTTGGCATGTTCTCGGACGGAACATTTGATGAATTATATATTTACTATAGTCATTACGTCAGCGCGATCGCTCAAGAAGTAACAGATAAGAAGCTGCTTCCGTTAACGGATATTGGCGGAGCATCAACAAAGCTTACCTCTTATGAATTTGAGCCGAACGCTGAAGAGATCCTGGAAGTTCTCTTGCCGCAATACGCAGAAAGCTTGATTTACGGAGCACTGCTTGATAGCAAAGCAAGTGAACACGCTGCTCGTATGACAGCCATGAGAAACGCAACGGACAATGCGAAAGAGCTGATCAATTCCCTCAGCTTGAGCTACAACCGCGCGCGTCAGGCTGCTATTACCCAGGAAATCACCGAAATCGTCGGTGGAGCTGCAGCGCTCGAATAAATTTGTCAGGTAAAAACAGGGGATGTGGCTTGATGCCGCATCCCATCATGATGTATATATTTCAACTAGTACGATAGGAGGGAACAAGATGAACAAAGGACGCGTTCTCCAGGTTATGGGTCCGGTTGTTGACGTTAAGTTTGAAAGCGGCAATCTTCCAGAGATCTATAACGCTTTGAAAATTGTAACAAGCGATGCGGATGTGACCATCGAGCTAACTCTTGAGGTAGCCCTTCACTTAGGTGATGACACAGTTCGTACAATCGCGATGTCTTCCACAGACGGCCTTAAGCGTGGCGTCGAAGTATTAGATACAGGTGCTCCAATCTCCGTTCCGGTTGGGGACGTAACACTAGGACGTGTATTCAACGTATTGGGTGAGTCAATCGATCTTGACGCTCCAGTTGCAGCTGATTCACGCCGCGATTCAATCCACAGGGAAGCTCCAACATTCGAACAGCTTTCAACTGAGGTTGAAATCCTTGAAACAGGTATCAAGGTAGTTGACCTTCTTGCTCCATATATCAAGGGTGGTAAGATCGGATTGTTCGGTGGTGCCGGTGTAGGTAAGACCGTATTAATCCAGGAATTGATCAACAACATCGCTCAAGAGCACAGTGGTATCTCCGTATTCGCAGGTGTTGGTGAGCGTACACGTGAAGGTAACGACCTTTACCACGAAATGACTGACTCTGGCGTTATCAAGCAAACAGCGATGGTATTCGGACAGATGAACGAGCCGCCAGGAGCACGTATGCGTGTTGCCTTGACTGGTTTGACAATGGCTGAATATTTCCGTGATGAGCAAGGACAGGACGTTCTTTTCTTCATGGATAACATCTTCCGTTTCACGCAAGCAGGTTCTGAGGTTTCCGCGCTACTTGGCCGTATGCCATCTGCAGTAGGTTACCAGCCAACTCTTGCAACTGAAATGGGTAAATTGCAGGAACGTATCACATCTACTAACGTAGGTTCTGTTACTTCCATCCAGGCGATCTATGTACCAGCCGATGACTACACTGACCCGGCTCCGGCTACAACTTTCGCTCACTTGGATGCAACAACGAACCTTGAGCGTAAGCTTTCTGAAATGGGTATCTACCCTGCGGTGGATCCACTTGCTTCGACTTCACGTGCATTGACACCTGAAATCGTTGGCGAAGACCACTATTCAGTAGCTCGACGCGTGCAGCAAACATTACAGCGTTACAGAGAACTTCAGGATATCATCGCGATCCTTGGTATGGATGAGCTTTCTGACGAAGATAAGCTAACTGTACACCGCGCTCGCCGCATCCAGTTCTACCTGTCACAAAACTTCCACGTAGCCGAACAGTTCACAGGACAGAAAGGTTCTTACGTGCCAGTTAAAGAAACAGTTAAAGGATTCACAGAAATCCTTGACGGCAAATATGACCACCTTCCAGAAGATGCATTCCGCCTAGTTGGCCGAATCGAAGAAGTTATCGAGAATGCAAAACGTATGGGTGTAGAGGTCTAATAACGGACCAGGAGGGTAAAAAATGAAGACGATTAAAGTCAGTGTTGTTACTCCCGATGGGCCGGTGTATGAATCAGATGTTGAAATGGTAAGCACAAAAGCGAGCACAGGCGAACTTGGAATCTTGCCAGGCCACATTCCTATGGTTGCACCGCTACAAATTGGCGCTGTCCGTTTGAAAAATGGCAGCAAAAACGAGTTCATTGCAGTCAGCGGCGGCTTCCTCGAGGTCCGTCCTGAGCAGGTAACCATCCTTGCTCAATCTGCAGAACAATCATCTGAAATCGATCTTGAACGTGCACTAAAAGCAAAAGAACGCGCTGAGCAGCGCCTGCATGAAAGAAAGCAGGAGAACATCGACTTCAAGCGTGCAGAACTTGCCCTGCAACGTGCAATCAACCGTATTTCAGTTGCAGAACGCAGAATTTAATTTTAAGATTAACACCCTCCGGCGCTGCCGGGGGGTGTTTTATTGTGTTGAGTGAGAGGCGTGGCGGTGGATTGTTTGTTTTGCTTCTGCCAGATGATTTACAAATCTAGGAGCAGATTCCGTTTCGCCAATAAAGTTGTGAAAATCGCCAATAAAATCAAATTATCGCCAATAAAAAATTATTTTCGCCAATAAAACGAGATTTTCGCCAATAAAATTGTGAAAACCGCGAATAAAACAAAACACGAGCCAATTTACCCTCTGCTTTTCAAAAGAATTCTTCATCCAATCAAGGCTTTTTAAGAAAAGAAATAGAATTCCTCATCCAATTCCACACAAGTTAAGCGAAATCAGAAGAATTTAACATTCACTCCCATAATCTTTCAACAAAATGATTAGAATTCATCTTTCGATCCCCATTCTTCACAAGATTTTCATATGCTTTCCACTCTTTTCAAAAAAAGTTCGCATTCAATCTCCACTTTCGCAACCTCACGAAAATGGTCGCTAAAAACAATTCAAAATTACTCTTCCAAAACAGATTGCCACAATGTTGATAAACGTCACTGACAACTTAACCCAAAATGTATTTAATATAAAATGTAACCGATTGTCTTATTTTAGGAGCAGTGGATACCGAAACAAGGAGGCTGCACACTCCAAATCGATGCGCTGCAACGGCAATAAAAAGCCTGGAGAAAACAATGAGAATAAATTGCCTTCCATACAACTAAGTATGGAAGGGGACGACTCTTTCTTCTTGGACATCCAGACCACAATCAGAAACTATTTTTCTATTGAAAAAGGCTTGGAAGAAGGTTGCCAGATTGTACAAAGGCTTGTCGACACACTATTGCAACAATGGTATAATTGTTATCGGTTACAAGATTAAAAAGTATGAAAATTTCACAACATTGGAGGGATGGGCATGGAGCAGTTGAATCTATATCAAAATAACTATTTGATAGTCTTTGTGTTCCTATGTCTCGGGGTATTGCTTCCAATCGTAGCCTTGTTTGCGGCTAAGCTTTTGAGGCCGAAATACAAGCAGGACGAGCGGAAATATACCACCTACGAGAGTGGGATGGAACCGTTCAGCGATGCGCGGGTCCAGTTTAATGTCCGTTATTATGTTTTTGCTCTTATGTTCGTTATTTTTGATGTAGAAACAGCGTTTTTGTTTCCATGGGCTGTCGCCTATGAAAAGCTGGGAATCTTTGCATTGATCGAGATGCTGATTTTCGTCGTAATGCTTCTCATCGGACTCATCTACGCATGGAAAAAGAAGGTGCTAAAATGGATTTAAAGTTGGATGATTTCTCACCTGAAGAAGTGGCAGAACTCCAAAGGAATGTATTTGTGACAACTCTTGAACAGGTAAAAGGCTGGGCACGTAGCAACTCGATGTGGCCAATGACTTTCGGTCTTGCGTGCTGCGCTATTGAAATGATGGCATCCAGTTCGGCTCACTATGACCTGGACCGTTTCGGGACATTTTACCGGAACTCACCTCGTCAGTCTGATGTCATGATTGTTTCAGGTACTGTAACGAAGAAAATGGCTCCGACTGTCCGCAGGCTGTACGATCAGCTGGCAGAACCAAAGTGGGTAATCGCGATGGGTTCATGCGCGACAGCAGGCGGTCCATATGTAAAATCATACTCAGTTGTAAAAGGTGTCGATCAGATTGTGCCGGTCGATGTTTACATACCGGGTTGCCCGCCGAATCCAGCAGCATTGATTTACGGGATTAATAAATTGAAAGAGAAAATCCGTTATGAGGCGAAAACCGGGAAGAAGGTGATCTAACCGATGAGCGGGGAAAAGGATTTAGAGCAGATAAAGAGAGAAGCAGCCCAAAAAGCAAAAGAGCTTGCGAAGCAGCGTCAGGCAGCTAAACAAGCAGGGGAAGGAAACGACCCGAAAGAGGTTGCCGACAAAGTCGCAGAACCTGAAGTGAAAGAAACCGAGACAAAGGCAGAAGCACCAGCAGGTGAGGATGCTGAACTCGCTAAAAAGAAAGCCGCCGCAGCAGCGAAGGCAAAGGCAGCTGCACTGGCGAAAATGAAAGCGAACGCTCAGTCAGAAGAAGCACAAGAACCGAAAAAAGAAGTATCGGCTCCGGTAGAAGGTCAAGACGCTGAATTAGCTAAGAAAAAAGCAGCTGCAGCAGCAAAAGCGAAAGCAGCCGCTCTTGCAAAAATGAAGGCAACTGGCCAGGTGGAGGAAAACGCTGAAGTGGAAACTCCAGCAGCCACTGAAGCTTCAGCGGGCGACGATGATGATCTTGCTAAAAAGAAAGCCGCAGCCGTAGCGAAAGCAAAGGCAGCAGCGGCAGCGAAAAGAAAAGCACAGGCAGAAGCAGGCGGAGAAGCAGATGCTCCTGCAGGCGATGACGATGACCTGGCGAAAAAGAAAGCCGCGGCCGTAGCAAAGGCAAAGGCAGCAGCGGCAGCAAAAAGGAAAGCTCAAGAGGCAGGCGGAGGAGCAGACGCTTCAACCGGCGACGACGATGATCTTGCTAAAAAGAAAGCCGCAGCCGTAGCAAAAGCTAAGGCGGCAGCAGCAGCGAAAGCAAAAGCCGCAGCCGGCGGTGGATCCGCTGACGATGAAAAGGCGAAAGCGATTGCAGCAGCGAAGGCAAAAGCAGCCGCAGCAGCAAAGGCCAAGGCAGCAGCTGGCGCAAAGGCAGGAGCAGAAGAGCCTGTTGAAGAAAAGAAGCCATCTCCAAACCAGCCTTACTTAGATAAATATGTAAAAGCGATTACCGACAACCTTGGTGATGATATTCTGGAAGATTCGTATATTAACTCTCTTTCAAAAGATGTCCCGACGCTTGTCGCAAAGAAGGAATCCTATTACCGACTGGCTGAATTCCTGAAGTACAACGAACTATTAGGCTTCGATTACCTGTCAGAGCTGCACGGAACTGATTTCCAGACACATATGGAAGTGTATGTTCACTTGTACTCATACAAAAACAGGCAGTCAGTTGCGTTGAAGGTCAAGCTTGACCGCGATGCCCCTGTTACCAAATCGGTACAGCCTCTATGGGCAGGAGCCGATTGGCCGGAGTGTGAAGCTTACGACTTGCTTGGCATCAAATTCGAAGGCCATCCAAACCTCCATCGCATCATGCTTGGTGAAGACTGGGTCGGCCACCCATTAAGAAAAGACTATGAACCGTATGATGTGGAGGTGTAGCCCGTGATACGCACAGAAGAAATGCTCTTGAACGTGGGCCCGCAGCACCCTAGTACACACGGTGTATTCCGCCTCGTTCTGAAAATTGACGGTGAGATCATCGTTGAAGCAAAGCCGGTCATCGGTTATTTGCACCGCGGGACTGAAAAGCTTGCCGAAGACCTGCAATATACACAAATCATTCCGTATACAGACCGGATGGACTATGTATCGGCAATGACGAATAACTATGTAATCGTCCATGCAGTCGAAACGATGATGGGCTTACAGGTGCCTGAACGCGCGGAATATCTGAGAATCCTGGCGATGGAATTGAACAGGGTTGCCAGCCACTTGTTGTGGTGGGGAACATTCATCCTCGACTTCGGTGCGACAAGCCCATTGCTGTACGCATTCCGTGACCGCGAGATGATCCTGAACCTGTTGAATGAACTGTCTGGTGCTCGTCTGACGTTCAACTACATGCGTGTAGGCGGCGTAAAGTGGGATGCTCCTGAAGGCTGGATTGAAAAAGTGGCAGATTTTGTCCCTTACTTGAGAGGCCAACTGAAAGGCTACCATCAGCTGGTATCTGGAAACGAAATCTTCCTTAACCGTACAAAGAACATTGGTACTTATTCAAAGGAAGACGCAATCAATTACTCATTGAGCGGCCCGAACCTGCGCTCTACAGGCGTGAAATGGGATTTGCGCAAGGATGAGCCGTATTCAATCTATGACCGCTTCGACTTCGACGTTGTCACTCGCGAAGAAGGCGATGCGCTTGCCCGTTACCATGTAAGGATGGGTGAAATCGTAGAATCGCTTAAAATCATCGAACAGGCTGTGCAGCAATTCCCGAAAGATGGAGAAATCATAGCCAAAGTTCCAAAAATCATCAAGGCTCCAAAAGGGGAAGCGTTTGTCCGGATCGAAGGCTCCCGAGGCGAGATCGGCTGTTACATATCAAGCGATGGCAAAAAAGAGCCATACCGTCTTAAGTTCAGACGACCGAGCTTCTACAATCTGCAAATCCTCCCTAAACTGCTCGAAGGTGAAAGCATCTCAAATCTGATTGCAATTTTAGGAGCGGTTGATATCGTTCTTGGGGAGGTAGACGGATAATGGTTCAGGATCTACTCGAATCAAGCGCAGGCCTTATGAACTTCAGCATCTTCTTCGTCCTGGCTGTCGTCCTGCTGTTCGTAATCCTTGGATTCGTAACAATGGCGATTCTGGCAGAGAGGAAAGTGCTTGGTTTCATGCAGGGCCGTTACGGTCCATCCCATGTCGGCGGTAAATGGGGGCTGTTGCAATCCGTTGCCGACGTTGTAAAGCTACTTGTAAAAGAAGACTTAATTCCAAAAGCAGCGGATAAGCCGTTGTTCATTATCGCACCGGTCATCGCGTTTGCGCCGTCCTTCATGGTCATGGCGACGATACCATTGACTGACAAACTGCAATTTGCTGACTTGAATGTCGGATTCCTGTATTACATCGCAATCTCAGGGCTGACAATCGTTGGCATGCTGATGGCAGGCTGGGCATCCAACAACAAGTATTCATTGCTTGGCGGTATGCGTGCAGCAGCACAGATGATTTCCTACGAAATCCCGCTTGTCATGAGCGTTCTTGGAATCGTCCTGCTGACAGGCAGTCTTAATCTTAATGAGATTGTTGCAGCACAAGGTGACAATGGCTGGTTCATCCTATGGCAGCCAATCGCGTTCATCGTGTTCTTCATCGCTGCTACTGCTGAACTGAACAGGGTGCCGTTTGACCTTGCTGAAGCGGAAAATGAGCTTGTTGCCGGTTTCCACACAGAGTATTCTGGCTTCCGCTGGGCAATGTTCATGCTTGCTGAATATGTGTATATGTTCGCAATGTCTGCGCTGATCACTGTCTTATTCCTTGGAGGCTGGCTGCCGCTGCCGTTCCTCGGCTTCATTCCAGGAGCTGTATGGTTCGCGCTCAAGTTCAGCCTAGTGGTCTATATCCTCATTTGGTTCCGTGCTACGTTCCCGCGTATCCGCGCCGACCAATTGATGGAGTTCGCATGGAAAGTGCTTCTGCCGGTAGCGCTGGCAAACATCTTCCTAACTGCTTTGATTAAAGAATTTTTTCTAAAATAGGAACGGAGGCAGCATTGCTTCCTGCATTAAAGGGGTGAATTACGTGCTAGGATGGACTAAAGGATTAGCTTATACCCTTAAACAATTGACTCGCGAAAAGCTGACTTACGATTATCCAAACGAACCGATTCCGCTTCCTGACAGATTCCGCGGGATCCAGAAGTTTTATCCTGAAAAATGCATCGTCTGCAACCAGTGTGCCAATATTTGCCCGACAGATTGCATTAACTTGACTGGTAAAAAGCATCCTGATCCAACGAAAAAAGGCAAAATCATTGATACGTATGATATCAACTTCGAACTTTGCATCCTCTGTGACCTGTGCACAGAAGTTTGCCCGACTGAAGCGATCATCATGACGAACAACTTTGAGCTTGCTGAATACAGCCGGGATGATTTATTCAAGAACCTGGAATGGCTTGACGAAAATGATGAGAATATACGGAAGGTGAATAAAGCATGACGTTAACAGGGGAATTTTTTGCGTTTATGTCACTTGCTTTAGTGGCGGTAATCGGCGGCGTGCTTTTATTGAACCTCACGAAGGTCATCCACATGGTCGTTGCGCTCGTCTTTACTTTCGTCAGTATTGCAGGTATTTATGTGCTCTTGTCCGCTGAATTCTTGGCGGTCATCCAAGTAATGATTTATTCCGGCGCCATCACAATCATGATGCTGTTCGGAATCATGCTTACCCGCCACCATGGTGACGATGCTGAACCAAAAGGCGGAATGCTGCGCAAGCTTGCATTGCTGCTCGGTGTACTAGGCTTTGGTGCAGCTGTGTATTTTGGAATTTACGATTTGGATTTCCAAGCAGTACCAAATACACTGCATGAAAACAATACAGAACAAATCGGGGTATCACTGTTCTCACATTACATCATCCCGTTTGAACTGACATCCGTGATCCTGCTTGCTGCGCTCGTCGGCGCAATCGTACTGGCGCGCAAGGATGACGAAAAGGAGGGTGATCAGGAATGAGTTCTGTTCCGGTTTCAGCCTATCTAGCTCTTGCACTTATTCTTTTTTGCATCGGCCTCTACGGTGCCCTGACAAAAAAGAACACAGTTATTGTGTTGATTTCCATCGAATTGATGCTAAATGCGGTCAATATCAATCTGGTAACCTTCAGTAAATACGGAGTGAATCCTTCGATCACTGGCCAGGTTTTCGCGCTGTTCTCCATTGCGGTGGCAGCAGCTGAAGTAGCGGTAGGACTTGCGATCTTGATTTCGCTTTACCGCAACCGCAGGACGGTCAATATTGATGAAATGAATCAGTTGAAAAATTAGATTGATGGATTTTTCATAGGCGGTATTTGCCGCTAAAATCAGAAGATTTCTTGTAGCTGGACTGCCCCGTGAAAGACGGGCCTCAATCTGACGGGCGTATATATGATAGATAGCGCACGTTCAAAAAAGGGGATTGTGATATTAATGGAGAATGCTTGGCTCATTCCGCTGTTCCCGCTTGTATCCTTTCTATTCCTGCTGCTGTTCGGTAAAAAGCTTAAAGAAGCGAGCGCATTCGTTGGTATCCTTTTGACGCTTGCCTCTCTTGTATACTCCATCCTTGTGCTAATCGAGCGCTTTTCGGAGTCTACATTCAAAGCTGAAGCCGTTTGGCTGACAATAGGGAATCTGGAACTAACTGCGGGCTTTGAAGTAAATCAATTAAACGCACTGATGCTGGTGATCGTGTCTCTTGTCAGCTTCCTTGTGCATACCTATTCAAAAGGGTATATGCATGGAGATGAGCGCTTCCCGGTTTTCTATGCTTATCTAGGACTATTTACTTTTGCAATGCTTGGTCTTGTAATCTCGCCGAATCTTTTGCAGACATATATTTTCTGGGAATTGGTCGGTGTAGGTTCATTCCTGTTGATTGGATTCTATTTTTACAAAGAAAGCGCCAAAGCGGCTGCAAAGAAAGCCTTCATCATGACCCGTATCGGGGATGTCGGGCTGCTCATCGGGATGATTCTTTTATTCTGGCAAACTGGCAGCTTCGAATATGATGAAATTTTCGCTGCGGTAGAAGAAGGTGCGATTTCCGGAACGATGATTACCCTTACTGCGATCCTGATCTTCATCGGTGCAGTTGGTAAATCAGGTCAGTTCCCGCTTCATACATGGCTTCCAGACGCGATGGAAGGCCCGACGCCAGTTTCTGCGTTAATCCACGCAGCGACAATGGTTGCAGCCGGTGTTTACCTGGTCGCATCGCTGTTCCCGCTATTCAATGCGAGTGAGACAGCCATGCTGACTGTTGCGATTATCGGTGCCTTCACAGCGATTTTTGCGGCAACGATCGGCCTTGTACAGACTGACATCAAGCGTGTGCTTGCATTCTCGACTGTCAGCCAGCTCGGCTACATGATGCTTGCATTAGGATCTGCCGGTTATGTTGCCGGAGTATTCCACTTGATGACTCACGCGTTCTTTAAAGCATTGTTATTCCTTGCAGCAGGTAGCGTCATCCATGCTGTACATACTCAGGATATTGAAAAAATGGGCGGGCTTTGGAAAAGGCTTTCGTTCACTGGACCTTTGTTCCTGATTGGAACACTGGCAATCAGTGGTGTCCCATTGTTCTCAGGCTTTTTCAGTAAAGATGAAATTTTGATTGCTGCATGGGCGAATGGCAATTACCCTTTGTTCTGGCTGGCGGTGATCGCGGCGTTCTTCACAGCATTCTACATGTTCCGCCTGTTCTTCATGATCTTCTCCGGTGAAGCACGCAGCGAAATGAAGAATGTCCATGAATCGCCATCCGTCATGACCATGCCTATGGTTGTACTGGCTGTACTTGCTGTTGTAGCTGGTTATGTAAACACACCTTGGTTCGGCACTTTCCTTGGTGACTGGCTCGTTGAAGGAAACGAAGCGCTTGGCCATGGTCATATCGAAGGCCCAGGCTGGATCATGATTGTCGCTACAGTTGTCTCCTTGCTCGGCATCCTGCTTGCATGGATGATGTACAGCAAGAAGTCAATTTCACGCGACTGGCTATCTAGCAGAGCGCCACTTGCCTATGGCATCGTGAAAAATAAGTACTATATCGATGAAATTTACAATCAGAGCATCGTGTTTGGAGCGAAAGCGATCAGCTTGTTCCTGCGGTTCATCGAGGTCTTCCTTGTTGAGGGACTCGTCAAGCTGACAACAGCAGCTGTCCAGGGACTTGGTAAAACGGGTGCGAAAATCCAGAACGGCCAGGTACAGACATACGGCACAATCGCCTTTGTCGGACTTGCAGTCCTGATTGTCATCTATGCGCTAACAGGGGGGTATTTATAATGGATTTCAACTATTTTCTTACCTTGCTGGTATTCTCCCCTTTACTAGGAATCGGGCTTTTGGCATTCATGCCAAAGGCAAATGAATCAGGCATCAAAATGCTTGGCGTATTGGCAACACTGCCGTCATTGATCCTTGCGCTGATTGCATACTTTTCGTATCGCGGCGGCCATGACCTGGCTAATTTTTCGGAAAAATTTCGCTGGATTCAATTCGGCGGCCAGGGTGCCGAGCAATCCGGAATGTTCTCAGTAAACTATGAACTTGGCATCGATGGATTCGGTTTGATCATGGTGGTTCTCACAGCAGTGATCGCGACGCTTGCGGCAATCGCGTCTTTCCATATCAAAAAAGAATGGAAAGGCTACTACATGCTGTTCTTGCTTCTCGAAATCGGGATGCTGGGAGTATTCACATCACAAAACTTGATACTGTTCTTCCTTTTCTTCGAAATTACATTGATTCCAATGTTCTTCCTTATTGGAAAATGGGGTTATTATGAAAAAGAAAAGGCTGCTTACAGCTTCTTGATTTATAACGGCCTTGGCTCAGCAATCCTGCTGATCGTCATCATGGTGTTATTTTCAAGAACAGGCACATCAAATATCGAAATGCTGTCAGTCATGATGAACACAGACAATGCGCCATTATTCGCGCCGGTTTCTGAGTCATTGAAAATGGGATTATTGATCGCATTGCTTGTCGCATTCGGTGTGAAGCTGCCAATCTTCCCGCTGCACAGCTGGATGCTGCGCGTCCACGTTGAAGCACCGCCATCGATCGTCATGATCCACTCAGGGATTTTGCTGAAGATCGGTGCATTCGGTTTGATCCGCTTCGGGATGGGGATTTTCCCTGAACAATTCGCGGAATTAGCAGGGCTGCTTGCGGTATTGGGTGTAATTAACCTTTTATACGGAGCGTTCCTTGCTTTTATCCAGACAGATTTCAAAATGGTCCTTGCTTACTCTTCTATTTCCCATATGGGGATCGTTTTAATCGGACTTGGAGCATTAAATGAAGCAGGAATTCAAGGTGCTATTTTCCAGGTCGTGTCACACGGACTGATTTCAGCACTACTGTTCTTCCTTGTTGGAGTGTTATATGAACGCACGCACACGACAACGCTTGCCAACCTGGGCGGCATGGCAAAGGGAATGCCGCTTGCATCAGGTTTCTTGCTTGCAGGCGCGATGGCATCGCTTGGATTGCCCGGGATGTCAGGGTTCGTCAGTGAATTCATGGCATTCCTTGGACTATTCGAAGAAATGCCAGTCCTTGCAGCGGTTGGTACAATCGGCATCATCATGACAGCCGTTTACCTGCTGCGTGCAGTCCTTGCAATCACATATGGCAATGCAGAACGAGAATTTGCCGGAGTTACAGACATCCGCTCATTTGAATGGGCTCCAGTGCTAGTGCTTATCGGCTTGATCGTCCTGATCGGTGTATATCCAGCTGTTCTTAGTGAACCGCTTCAGGCAACTTTAGAGACTATCTTGATGGGAATAGGGGGGTGATGAAGAATGGATCTAGATACACTTCTATCATTTGATTGGGGGACGATGACTCCGGAATTCATCATCCTTGGTATGATTGCAATTTTATCGGTCGCTGATTTATTCATGCCTAAGCAAGTCGACCGGAAAGTCCTTGGCTGGGCTGGCTTTGCAGGTGTGGTACTGGCGCTGATTTCACTCGTTTCTCTGATTGGTACTGAAACCACATCGATTTTATACGATACATTCCGATTGGATTCATTCGCGATTGCTTTCAAGCTGATCCTCCTTCTAGGAGCGGCGCTTGTCATGCTGTTGGCGATTGACTATAGGACGAAGGATGGACTTGAGGAATATAAGGGAGAATTCTTCTACCTGTTCCTCACTGCATTGCTTGGAACGATGTTCATGGCATCAAGCGGCGACTTGATCACATTGTTCGTCGGCCTTGAATTGCTGTCCATTCCGTCATACGTCCTTGCAGGTATGCGCAAGCGTAACCTGAAATCGAATGAATCAGCAATGAAATACGTCCTAAATGGCGGAATTTCTACCGCAATCACATTGTTCGGTATGAGCTATGTATTCGGAATCGCCGGGACAACGAACTTAAGAGAAATCGCTCAAGTCTTTGGAGGTCTGAGTGACCCTCAGCACATTTACATTCTTGGACTGGCATTCTTCATGATTTTTGTCGGCCTGTCATTCAAGCTGGCATCCGCACCATTCCATATGTGGGCACCTGATGTATATGAAGGAGCACCAACTCCAGTTACTGCGTTCCTGAGCGTCGTCTCGAAAACAGCTGGATTTGTGATCATCCTTCGCATCCTGTTATCCATTTTTGGATACATTCCGGTTCCACAGGAGGATGGGCAGCAAATTCCGCTGCTGTTCGCGGTTCAGGATTACATCGCATTCCTGGCGGGAGCAACCATGATCATTGGTAACGTAATCGCCTTAAGACAGCGCAACATCAAGCGCATGTTCGCCTACTCAAGTATCGCGCATGCAGGTTACATCCTTGTCGCTCTGACAGCTATGTCATTCGTGACCTTCGATGCCATCTGGTTCTACATGCTTGCTTACTTATTAATGAATCTTGGCGCTTTCGCTGTGATCCAGGTGATCACAATGAAAACTGGCTCAGAAGATATCAGCCACTTCGCCGGCCTCTACCGCCGCTCACCGCTGCTGGCAGTGGGAATGGGAATCTTCATTCTGTCACTCGCAGGAATCCCTGGTACAGCAGGCTTCATCGGTAAGCTGAACATCTTCATGGGAGCACTGATGGTCGACCAGGCACACTACGTGCTTGTTTCGATTATGATTGCGACAACAGTCGTATCCTATTTCTACTACTTCGGAATCATGACGCAGATGTTCTTCCGCCCGGCAGCAAGCGACGAAAAAATCCATCTGCCAATCGGAACACTTGTCGTGATCCTGGTAACAGTCATCGGAACGATCCTGTTCGGAGTCATGCCAAACCTGGCTATCGACTTCATGCACAGTAACTTCAACCAGTTCGTTGATTTTATGAGATAAGTTGGTTTCTTCGCTAACTAGGAAGTAAGAACAAGCTCAGGAAATCATCGCGAATCATGTATGGATTTTGGGGAAAATCTACTCATGGAAACAAAGGGGTAAATCCAGCTGGCCTTGCTTTAAAAGCGGGCCAGTTTTTTTATTGCATTGAGATAAGATTTCAAAGAAGGATTTATGCCATAATAGCGAGCGGGAGAAAGCTTTGATCACAAGCGAGAAGAGCATATACCCGAGAAGCTAGTGGAAAGAGAACTTTCGGTCACATGAAACTTTCCGAATTCTGATACGTCTAAAATACAGGTAATCATCACGTTTATGTTAAAATAGACATGATAAGGGGGGCGTTTTTATGATAACGGGTTTTGGCGGCTTCGCGCTGACCAGCATTCTAACACATCTTGTTTTTATCGCCATTTCATGGTGGGCTCTTCAAGCACTCCAATTTGATAAGCTGCTCCGGGCAAACCATGTACTTCAATCCCGAGTTTTATATATTCTAGCTTCCATCGCACTGGGATCCACAGTAAGTAATTTCTTCCTTGATTACCTCCAATGGTCACAGCAGCTTCCGATGATTTTTCAGTAAAGCTCTTTTCGTAAATTTTGTTGCTTTCTCAATCAAAACTTGTACGAAAAAGCAGCAATCAATGTGAACACAGCCTTCAGTAACAACTTTTAGCCCATCTGCTGTTAGTTCTAAACAAATTGGTAAAAAATTAGGTCTTCATACATGTTTCCAAAACGCGAAAACTTGAGTATTATTGTTTTTGTGCTTGTTTTTTGCAATGGCATGTTTATTTTTTCACAAACGATGAACACCCGGCAAAGTTGGTACATAGAATGATGTCAAAAAGTGACGAGAATTCCCAAGTATGCGATTTGCTCTCCTGGTAAGAATGGTAATAAGGGGAGAGTGAAAGACATATGAAGAAGATTCCATTTATTTTATCAATTTTTGGCATTATTGGTTTTATTGTGCTTCAAGCTGGGAATAAGACGATTGTAGCTGACGCTGATCATGAAATAAAAACTCTGGCCTCAGTTTTGCAGGACGAAAATATTTTGATCACTGGTTGGTCTATATATGCAAGGGAAACAATGGAAGAAGAAAATGTCGAAGATTTGGTAAAAGAATTGAAGGTCCAGCTCTCGGATTGGACATGGAGCCACCGCAATGGAGAACTCACAGCTGTTTCGAATTCTTCTGAGATTCAGGAAAAAATTAAAATTGTTTCTACGGACACAAATGGGCCGATACATACGTATGTGATGTATGAGGTCAGAGGTCAGCATTGGAATAAAAATACAGAAACCTTTTTAAACAAAAATTTACCAGGCAGAATATTTGACATTTTTCGAGGGAATGCCACAACTTTCTCTTGTATTGAAGGCGAAATCAATGATAAGATAAAATCGGCTTTACCTGTTTATAAAACTAAATTGCTAAAGGCTTTTCAAGCCGAGGAAGTCGAAGGATTGGAAGAAGACTCATTTATTTCCACATCCGCCGTTTCGCCTTTGTTCGACAACTCTTTGAGCAATGACCATGAGATGAATATGCAGCTTGGATTACGGAAAACTGATCGATTGGGCGCAAAGACTACCTTCGTAGTTGGCACACCCATCATAACGATTGAATATTAATATAGAGAAATTGGACGCGGAGGGGAATACACTTGGAAAAAATCATCGTCCGCGGCGGACAAAGGCTAAGCGGTTCTGTAAAGGTTGAAGGAGCTAAGAATGCCGTCTTGCCTGTTATCGCTGCAACATTATTAGCAAGTGACGGAAAAAGCGTAATTCGTGATGTGCCAACTCTCTCCGATGTATATACCATCAACGAAGTATTACGTTCTTTAAACGCCGTAGTGGAGTTTGAAAATAACACAATTACAGTAGATGCATCCAGAGAGTTGAAAATTGAAGCACCTTTTGAGTATGTTCGTAAAATGCGTGCTTCTGTATTAGTAATGGGATCCCTGCTTGCCAGGAATGGTCGTGCTCGCGTAGCATTGCCAGGCGGCTGCGCAATCGGTTCCCGTCCTATCGACCAGCACCTAAAAGGCTTTGAAGCAATGGGTGCGACTGTCAAGGTAGGCAACGGTTTTATCGAAGCCGAAGCAGTCAATGGTTTGCACGGAGCTAAAATATACCTTGATTTCCCTAGCGTAGGTGCTACGGAAAACATTATGATGGCGGCTGTCCTTGCCAAAGGAACAACAGTCATCGAAAACGTTGCTAAAGAACCAGAAATTGTCGACCTTGCAAACTTCCTGAACAAAATGGGAGCGAAGGTTAAAGGCGCCGGCACTGGCACAATCAAGATTGAAGGTGTTGAAGTACTCTTTGGTGCTGACCACAACATCATTCCTGACCGAATCGAAGCAGGAACCTTCATGGTTGCGTCTGCCATCACTGGCGGAAACGTCCTTGTAAAAGGCGCTGTTCCTGAACATCTTTCTTCATTGGTTGCCAAGATGGAAGAAATGGGCGTTACCATCATTGAAGAAGCAGAAGGTCTTCGTGTTATCGGACCTGAAAAGTTGAAAGCAGTCGACATCAAGACGATGCCGCACCCTGGTTTCCCGACAGATATGCAATCTCAAATGATGGCATTGCTATTACGTGCTCAGGGCACAAGCATGATCACGGAAACTGTTTTCGAAAACCGCTTCATGCACGTGGAAGAATTCCGCCGCATGAACGCAAACATCAAAATCGATGGCCGCTCTGTCATCATGAACGGACCATCCAACCTTCAGGGAGCAGAAGTGGCAGCTACTGACCTGCGTGCCGCAGCATCACTGATCCTGACTGGACTTGTAGCAGATGGAATGACTCGCGTAACAGAGCTATATCACCTGGATCGTGGATACGTTGACTTCCATCATAAACTTGCAGCACTTGGCGCAGACATCGAACGCGTCAGCGAAGTAGAAGAGCAGCCAGTAACTGATAAATTAGTCTCAGACATGAACGCATAAATATTACTACTCAATGAACCGGAGAATTGTGCTTTAACGTATAGTTCTGCGGTTTTTTGATTTAAATGGGCTGGTTAGAGCCTGAAAATTCATGTCCAATTTCGTGAATTTGTTTTGACCGACTTATTATGAGACTTTCGACAGAACAATATGCATTTTCGATTTCTGTCATAAAAGCTTGTCCGCCTCCATATGAATGAAATGAGACGGTTTTCGACCGGATTAATTTCATAATGGAGGCTTTTTCTATGTTAAAATTCAAACCACTCATCGTACTAGCTGCAATTCTATTCGCTGTCACACTCCTGATCCCCTCCTTGCTCGTCCTCCCTTTTATGGAAGAAAAGGCAGGCGGAAAACTGGGGGAAGAGCTGCAAAGTGAGGCAAAGGATGTTGCCGCGGTCCCTACAGCAGACTCGGCTGTTGAGGTAGCCGTTTACCGGACAGCGTTGTCCAAGACAGAGAAGCTTCCGCTTGATGAATACTTAATTGGCGTTGTTGCTGCCGAAATGCCCGCTGAGTTCGAGCTAGAGGCATTAAAGGCACAGGCGCTGTCAGCAAGGACTTATTATGTTAAACAAATGCTGAGCCCAAATAAAGTAGGCGTACCTGAAGGGGCTCAGTTGAATGATACTGAAATCCACCAGGTATTTAAAAATAAAGAAGAATTGAAAAAGCAATGGGGCGTCGACTACAAATGGAAGATGAAGAAAATAGCAGAGGCTGTGAAGGCAACGGATGGCCAGGTGCTCACATTTGACGGAGCGCCGATTGATGCGACCTTCTTCTCAACATCGAACGGATTTACCGAGAACTCAGAAGAATATTGGTCGAACTCACTGCCATACCTACGCAGCGTGGAAAGTCCGTGGGATCTGGAGTCACCTAAGTTCCGCAGCCAGACAGTTATGACGGTTGCTGAGGTGGAGTCAAAGCTTGGTGTCAAGCTGCCGAACACTTCGGAGATTGGCAAAGTCATCTCGAGAACATCAGGCAACCGAGTTGCAAAAATCGATATCGGCGGCAAGGTCCTCACAGGGAAGGAAGTACGTGAGAAGCTAAAACTCCGCTCCAGCGATTTCACCTGGGAGCTAAAAGGCAGCAACGTCGTCATCACAACCGAAGGCTTCGGCCACGGCGTCGGCATGAGCCAATACGGAGCCAACGGCATGGCCACCGAAGGGAAGAACTATCAGGACATCGTCAAACACTACTACAAAGGCGTTGAGATCAGCGAGGCCGATAGCATGCTGACAAAGGTTACGGCGAAGAAATAAATCTAATGTGCAGCCGCTGCGGCGGTAACGGAATAATGACGAGGCCAGGGCAAACAGCGCCCTGGCTTTTTAGCGCGATTTGGATGTGCGTCGGTAACTTTTATTTTTTCACGGGATCGAAGAAGGTTTCGATGTCTGGAGGCATGTGGTAGATGCGGCCTTTGTTGGTACCCGTGAATGGGAGATTTAAAGGGAATAAAATGTTAGTGATCGTCCGGGATGATATATCGGGACAAAAGTCTTTGCACATCCGATTTTTAATAGTAGGACTAATAAGGAGGAAAAATTCTTTTACAGATTTATGATGAGCCGATTTAGATCTATGCTCACACACTGGACAACGCCAAACCCATTTTTCCCGGGACATGCCATATGATAAACAAGAGGGACATTGAACACCTTTTTGAAGGTCATCTGGTGTTAGGGAATACTGTTTCAGAATGTCAGGGTAGTGAGGAGAATGATTCTTTAGAAGTGACTTTGATAACTTTTTTACTTCCTTATCAGTATAGCTAGGATTTGAAGTGATTTCATCTATCTGTAGAACGCGACTTAATAATACATCTCCTTTTACGATCAAGTTATTCAGGGATCGGTCACTTACCTTGATAATAGTAGAGGAATTACTGATGGCAACGAGATGGTATATGGGAGGGACATTGAATTTATGGTTCTGCAGCCACCTTTTCATATGCCAGGCTTGCATCCGAACCTGGTTAATGGGATTATCATATGATTTTTCTTGATTATCCTTTGTTTGAAACATTTGTTCGGAATGTTTGTCGAAGAAAAGGGTTCCGGCATAGGCTTTGGTTTCAATTAGAAGGATATAACGAAGAGTTAAAATGAGGGTATCAATCTGGAAATGCCATTTCTCATCTTGAAGGCGTAAATCCCGAAAGATATGGAACCCTTTTTCGGGTAAAAAACTTAAACGGTAATCCGTTTGCAGCTCACCTTTGTAACCAGCACGCCAGGCTTTGTAATCTTGTTCAATAAATGAGAGTTTAGGATGATTTGGTATGATTCTTTCCATTAATGCCTCGTACATGAGTAGCCGTATCGGATATGTTCTTTCTTTTTCAATCAATTTAGTCACTTCCTTATTAGTTTTTATATGAATTCATTAATTACAGGGAAAATACCTGCTGATAAACCCGGTATAATATGAAGTTTTTATGTCCAAATCACTATTTTCAATTAAATCTCCAGTTGCGGCGGATATATCTCCAGTTGCAAAAATTTTATCTCCAGTTGAGCAGATTATATCTCCTGTTAAGCTCAATTTATCTCCAGTTGAAGTTATGGCTAGACTAAAATACAAAAAGCCAGCCTCAATTACAAGGCCAGCCCCTAAAAAACCGTAACTAGTAAATATCTTAAAAACAAATCCTGCTAAAATCCCCGAACCCTCTCTTCAATCTCACGCAAAACCCTCCCCAGCCGAACAAACTTGCCGCTGAAGTATGCATGGTGGATGAAGTGGGATGCCGCTAAAACCCCAATTACGTCTTTTATAAAATCAATCAGTGTGGCGGATCGATATGGGACAAAGCTTTGATGAACCTCGTCTAGCAGTCCGTACAGGATTGCCACGCCCATGAATGCAAAGCTCATCACCGGTGTGAAGCGCCCGGTCGTCAAGGCAGCCACAACGAGCAGCACATACAAAATCCCGAACTCAACGAGATGGAGCGATTCTTTTATAAAACGGTCGAGTCCCTGATTCGGCAGCTCGACCAGTGCATCTGCAGGATTGCTGGACATGATCCAGATCGCCGCCATATAGAACAGCGGAAGAATGCGTAAAAACCATACCAATAACTTTTTCATGGTGATACCTCACTTTATAGTAATAACTCGAATGGAGTGACAGACATAATTAATTTGTTAGAAACACAATGGAGTAACCAACATAATTAGAAACACAATGGAGTAACCAACGTAACGTAATAGTTAGAAACCGTACGTGGTGACAAACACGACTTATTCATGCGGCACAGGCTGTCCAAAGTCTAAAACTCAGCCGCCCATCAACCCAAAAAACTTTTTTGCATAAAATCCATACCTTTGTCGAAAAATAAGCAGTAAAAAATTTTTCAACTCTATGTATATATTTTTTCGCTTCTGTTCAAACTGATTGCTGAGGTGATGAAAATGAGAGAGGAAGAAAAAAGATCTTCTCAAGACAAAAGCAAGAACAGCTTTTTCAAGAAGCGGTGGGTGTATCCAACAGTTTATATTGCTAGTGCCGCAATCATTCTAACTGGTGTCCTATGGTATCAAAACAGCGGAACCGAAAACATTGATCAGTCCGAGTATAAAGCGACTGACATGCCTGGCAAAAAGATCAATGATCAGCCAGCAGTTGAGGTTAACCGCGCGATGGAGAACTTTGTAATGCCAGTGGTGAATGAAGACGATGCTGTCATCCAAATGGGATTCTATGACAATGATGGCGACGCGGCTGAGCAAGAAGCAGCTCTAGTGTTCTATGATAATACGTACCATCCGAACACTGGGTTAGACATTGCTTCAAAAGATGGCAAGGAATTTGATGTAATCGCATCACTAAGTGGTACTGTCACAAATGTCATGGAAGATGCAGTGCTTGGAAATGTCATTGAAATCGAGCATGACAAAGGTATTGTAACACAATATCAGTCAGTTAAAGACTACGAAGTTAAGGTTGGCGACGAGGTTGAGCAAGGACAAGTCATTGCGAAGTCCGGAACAAGCCTGATCAATGAGAAGGCTGGCAACCACGTACACTTTGAAATCCGCAAGGACAATGTCCCTGTCAATCCGCATGAGTTCTTCAACAAGCCTCTAAGCGCATTGCAGGATGCAAATGTGATAGAAGAGAAAGCTTCTTCTGATGCAGATGCAGGCAAGTCTGAGGATGCTGTCGAAGAAGATGTAGAAGGAAGCTCAGAGGAAGATGCTGAAGGCACAACTCCAGCGGAAGACAAGCCTGCTGAAGGCGGCTCTGATAAAAAAGACGAAGATAAGGACGCAGGAGAAGATAAAGATAAAGATTCTTCAACTGACTCTGATACTTCAACAAACTCTTAATAAAAAATAAAATTTTGGAACCTGCCTAGCTATAAAGGCGGGTTTTTTTATTGGAATAATAAGAAATCATTTAAATTTATATAAATGGAAAATCTATGGTAAAATCAGACAAGAGGAGGGATACATATGAAACGGGCACTATTTATATTCTTGTCGGTCTTGATCGCCGCACTCATTTCCGGCTGCAGTAAAGAACCGACTCCCGAAGAGCGTTTTTCCCAATACGTAAAGCTTTGGAATGACCAGAAGTTTGACGAGATGTATGGCTTTTTATCAGAGAAAGCGAAGAATTCCATCACCAAGGAGGAATTCGTCAGTCGCTATAATAAAATTTACAAAGATTTAGAGATCAACCAGCTGAAGGTAAGCTATAAACAGCCTGAGGAAGAACAAGAACATGAGGCGAACGCGGAACTTCCTTTTTCGGCTAAATTGAATAGCGCTGCTGGTCCGATAGAATTTGACCACAATGCTACTCTTGTAAAAGAAGAACGTGAAAAAGAAACAAATTGGTATGTCGATTGGAATACGTCATTTATCTTCCCGGAGCTTGAAGCAGGAGATAAAATCAGCTTCAAAAATGTCCAGGCAGAACGCGGCAGCATCCTTGACCGTTCAGGTAATGGACTCGCGATTAACGGGACAGCTGTCCAGGTCGGAGTAGTCCCTGGTGAGTTGGCCGAGCCAAAAGATCAGACAATTGCAAAGCTAGCAGAACTGCTCGATATGTCTGAGGAAAGCATCAACAAGGCGATGAATGCAGGCTGGGTAAAACCAGATCTGTTTGTGCCGCTGAAAAAAGTTTCGAAAACGGATAAAGGGCTTCATGAAAAATTGTTTGCGCTCGATGGAGTAACCAGCCAGATGGTAGGGGCACGGGAGTATCCTTACGGGGAAGCGCTGTCCCATTTACTGGGCTATATTGGGCCGGTAACAGCGGACGATCTAAAAAAACTAGAGGGCAAAGGATACACAAGCACTGATATCATTGGCCGACGCGGTTTGGAGCAGGTGCTTGAAGAGAAGCTAAAAGGAACAAACGGAGTCAGGATTTCAATCGTAAAAGAAGATGGGACAGTAAAAACACTTGCTGAAAAACCCGTGGAGAATGGGCAGGATGTCCAGCTGACGATTGATGTCGTAGCCCAGCAGCAATTATACGACCAGCTAAAAGGAAAAGCGGGTACGGCATCAGCAATCAATCCGACAACAGGTGAGACGCTGGCATTGGTCAGTGCACCAGGATTTGACCCGAATGAAATGACGCTCGGAATCTCGCAAAACAAACGCAAAATTCTAGAAGAGGACCCATTAAAACCATTCCTTAATAGATTCAAGCTGACCTATGTGCCTGGTTCGGTAATTAAGCCAATCACAGCGGCAATCGGCCTTGAAAGTGATAAGTTGAAGCTTGATACAGCATTTGAAATCAACGAAAAGCAGTGGCAGAAGGACGCATCATGGGGCAATTATAAAGTAACAAGGTACTCAGATGTAAAAGGAAGCATCAACCTTGAAAAAGCGCTGATCTATTCGGACAACATTTACTTCGCGAGGGCGGCTCTCGGAATGGGCCAGGATACTTTTACAGAAGGCTTGAAAAAATTTGGCTTTGAAGATCAGCCTGAATATCTCTATCCAATCGAGCCATCGCAAATCGGCAAGATTGACAGCGAAATCAGACTGGCAGACTCAGCCTACGGACAGGGGCAGGTTGAAATGAATATCCTGCACCTTGCAACCACTTATTCACCACTTCTAAACGAGGGCAATCTTATTAAACCGATTTTGAATATGGAAGATGAGCAGGGACAGGTGTGGCAGGAAGGCGTGGTCAGCCCCGAAAATGCAGCGGCTTTAAGTAACATGCTGACAAAAGTCATCACCGATCCTAAAGGAACCGCCCACAATGGACTGATCGCCAATTATCCATTAGCCGGTAAAACAGGCACAGCGGAAATCAAAGAGAAGCAGGGCGAAAAGGGCAAGGAGCTAGGATGGTTCGTCGCCTATAACCCGCAATCCACAGACATGATCGTCGCGATGATGATCGAGGATTCCGGTTCAAAAGACGTTGTGACAAGAGTGAAGGAATTTTATGAATTAAGACTGCAAAGTGGAATGTAGAAAAGTCCGGCTGAAACTGGCCGGGCTTTTTTACTGATGTTTTTTATTTCGAATTTTCAGCTATTTTGCTATAATATTTCGTAAGACGAAAATATATTGGGGGAATCTAAATGTCTATGAATACATATCCATATTCTTCTCAGCGAATGGCGACGGTGGCGCGAAACGGAATGGTCGCTACGTCGCAGCCGCTTGCTGCGCAGGCTGGGCTTGATATTTTAAAAAAGGGCGGAAACGCGATTGATGCTGCGATTGCGACAGCGGCCTGTTTGACGGTTGTCGAGCCGACTTCTAACGGGATTGGCGGCGACGCGTTCGCGCTTGTTTGGGTCAAAGATAAGCTGTATGGCTTGAATGCGAGCGGTCCTGCACCACAATCAATTTCGATTGAGAAAGTGAAAGAGCTCGGCCATGAAAAAATGCCTTCGCATGGCTGGATACCAGTGACGGTTCCGGGCGCACCGTCAGCATGGGCAGAGCTGTCGAAAAAATTCGGACGCTTGCCGCTTACTGAGGTACTTCAGCCAGCGATTGATTATGCGCGCAACGGGTATCCACTGACTCCTATTCTCGCAAAATATTGGAAGGGTGCATTCAAGGCTTACAAGAGTCGTTTCCAGGGCGCAGAGTACGAGGAGTGGTTCCGCGTCTTTGCTCCTGATGGCAAGGTTCCTGAAGCCGGGGAGATGTGGAAATCGGAGGACCATGCGAACACGCTCCAGGAAATAGCGGAAACGAATGGGGAGAGCTTTTATAGAGGGGCCCTTGCTGAAAAAATTGCAGAAGCGTCTGAAAAAGCGGGTGCCTTCCTGAGTAAGGCTGATCTCGAAAACTATCATCCAGAATGGGTAGAGCCGATTTCTGTATCATACCGCGGTCATGAGGTTTGGGAAATCCCGCCGAACGGGCAGGGAATCGTTGCTTTGATGACCTTGAATATTTTAAAAGGTTATGAATTTACTCACCGAGATGACGTGAATGGCGTCCACCTTCAGCTTGAAGCGATGAAGCAGGCCTTCACGGATGGTAAGGAATATGTGACTGACC
The DNA here is from genome assembly GCF_000813125.1 of Mesobacillus selenatarsenatis SF-1. Classification (GTDB taxonomy): domain Bacteria; phylum Bacillota; class Bacilli; order Bacillales; family Cytobacillaceae; genus Mesobacillus; species Mesobacillus selenatarsenatis. The sequence goes on along the minus strand of NZ_BASE01000017.1, from coordinate 39,690 downwards.
CTAAAACAATGCAAGCGAAGGTAGCGGACCTTCTATCAGAGCAGTATGGTGAGGAGGCCCGAGCTAAAATCAATAGGGAAGCAAGAATGCCCGAACCTGGCCAGCTCCCTAAAGGTGGAACGGTTTATCTGTCGACTGCGGATGGAGAAGGCAACATGGTTTCCTTCATCCAGAGTAACTATATGGGCTTCGGCTCAGGAGTTGTTGTTCCAGGCACAGGAATTGGTCTGCAAAACCGTGGACATGACTTCTCGCTTGACCCTAACCATGCGAATGCACTGGCTCCGGGCAAGAAGACATACCATACGATTATTCCAGGCTTCATCACAAAGGATGGCCAGGCAGTTGGTCCATTCGGCGTGATGGGCGGCTATATGCAGCCACAGGGGCATGTTCAGGTAGCGATGAATATGATTGACTTTGGCTTGAATCCTCAGGCTGCGCTTGATGCACCGCGCTGGCAATGGATCGAAGGCAAGCAAATTGAAGTGGAACACAACTTCCCGAATCATATCGTCAAGGAACTCGCAGCCCGCGGGCATCAGATGAAGATAGCATATGATGGCGGAAGCTTCGGCCGCGGCCAGATCATTGTCCGCAATCCAGAAACCGGGGTGCTGACCGGCGGAACGGAAATGAGAACTGACGGCGCAATTGCCTGCTGGTAAATTATATTTAAATGTAGGAACACTCGATGGAGAGTGTTCCTTTTACTATTCTGTAAAATCATTACAAACGATACAAAACTATGGGAAATATACCGCACCAGCTAAAAAAATTTTTTCGACAAACTCCTCTGGCTCATATCCTCGTAAATCCTTATGGTTACTCACATTTTTTCCACGACCGGAAAAATATCGACATAGAAAGCGATTACATTTTTTAGAAATAACGTATTGACCTGCCTGGACATTATATGGATAATTAAATTAAATTTTCTAAAGATTTAGTTAAATAAATATTTATTCATATCTATGCAAATATATCGTCATTAACTTTTACACAGGAGGAATCAACGTGATCATTTTAGTCGGCCTGCTGGTGATTACCGGCATAAGCCTTTTCCTGGGCTTAAAGAAAAACAAGTTAATTTTCCTGGCAGTACCGTTCCTGAGCATATTTCTCTACTTCCTTATCCAGATCATCATGGTCCCGGCACCATTTTTCGAAACGCTAAAATTCATCTTCAGCTTGAGTTAATCCATCCAAATTCCAATTTCGAGTTATAAGGATGTATAAATTTATAAATTATTTTAGTGTCTAGCTTCAGCGCCTAGCCAGTTTTCATCCCAGAGAATTCTTCCTCGAGTATCTTGCGAGAAGCGTTAGCTTTGAGCAGCTCGAGTCGCTTCGGTCCTGCCAATGAAGTCAAAGAACGACTTCACTGGCAGGCCCTCCGTGGCACACGATGTGCTAGACCCGCCAGCCACAGGACGTGGCGTTATAGGCGGGCAGCGCTTGTCGGGGCTGACCAAGGCGCTTCCGCTTTTCTAGTAGGTATCAACTTTGCCTGGCGCAAGGTTCATATATTTTAAATCAATAAAAAAAGGAGTGGAGAAAGCTTTCTAATGCAAGCTGTGTCTGTCATTCATGAAGGATTATACAAAGGGGATTAGCAAAACCAAAGGGGTGTAAATGTGAAGAAAATTGATAAGTCAGTTGCTGACGCGTATTTCCGTGAAAAGACTCGTAACATGATCATTTATTTCATCATCTGGTTCCTCGTTTCGTTCGGCGTGGTGATGATTGCCGAGCCGCTCAGCGAGATTTCAATCGGTGGTTTCCCGTTCCACTATTTCATGGGAGCGCAGGGAGCGATAGTCACGTTCATCATCCTGCTGTTTGTCAATGCAAAGCTTAGCGATGGCATTGACATGAAGTATGGAATCGATGAGGAGAAGAATGTCCGTTTGAGCGAAGGAAAGAGCCTGGATCACTAAATCACGGGGAAGAAAAAAAGAGCGTTTGAATAAGGGGGAGAACTTTGGATACACAATTCTTGGTCTCATTATCTATTATTTTAGCTACATTTGGTTTGTATATCGGGATTGCGGTTTTCAATACGGCTAAGCAGACATCTGATTTCTATGTTGCCAGCCGCGGCGTCCCGCCAATTTTCAACGGGATGGCGATTGGCGCTGACTGGATGAGTGCCGCTTCCTTCATCGGACTCGCGGGTACGATCATGCTTCTCGGCTATGATGGTCTTGCTTATATCATGGGCTGGACGGGCGGATATTTGCTGCTGACCTTCCTGCTTGCGCCACAGCTAAGGAAGTACGGCCGCTACACGGTTCCTGAGTTTATCGGTGACCGATACAACAGCCACACTGCTCGCGTCATTGCGGCGATCTCCACGATCATCATCAGCTTCACTTACTCAATCGGTCAGCTTTCCGGTTCCGGTGTGGTTATCGGGCGACTGTTCGAAATCGATGCGAAGCTCGGCACGATGATCGGTGTGGTCCTGATCGCGACATACGCTGCTTTCGGTGGTATGAAGGGAATCACCTGGACACAGGTTGCGCAGTATATCATTTTGATTATTGCGTATTTGATTCCGGTTATATTTATGTCATTGCAGCTTACGAACAGCGCGCTTCCGTGGCTTTCTTATGGTGAGCTGGTCGGAAAAATGGGTGAACTTGACCGTGAACTAGGCATTTCTGAATACTTCGCGCCATTCACGAACGGCACAAAGTGGCAGTTCCTCGCCCTGATGTTTACATTGATGGCCGGTACGGCGGGGCTTCCGCACGTAATCGTCCGCTTCTATACAGTTTCTACAATGAAGGCTGCTCGCTGGTCAGGTGCCTGGGCACTTCTTTTCATTGGCTTGCTTTATCTGTCTGCCCCTGCGTATGCAGCATTCTCGCGCTTTATCCTGATGACAAAGGTTGCCGGCAGCAAAATCACCGAGCTTCCTGCCTGGACGAAATCCTGGGTCGATACAGGAAAGCTTCAAGTTGCCGACGGAAATGGCGATGGAGTCCTTCAGTGGAGTGAGTTGATCATCTCGAACGATATCGTCGTTATGGCGACACCTGAGATCGCCAACCTGGGCGTATTCGTCATCGGCCTTGTAGCGGCAGGCGCTATGGCCGCAGCCCTTTCTACAGCCGGCGGCTTGATGATTGCGATTTCTTCCGCTTTTGCACATGATATCTACTATCGTGTCATGAAGCCAAATGCAACGGAAAAAACCCGCCTAAATGTGGCTCGTATTTCAATTGTTGTTGCTACAGTATTAGCTGGTCTTGTTGCCCTGAATCCTCCGGGTGCAATCACGCAAATCGTTGCATGGGCCTTCGCGCTCGCAAGCGGAACGTTCTTCCCAGCCCTGATCCTTGGTGTATGGTGGAAGCGTTCGAATTCACAAGGTGTCATCGCCGGTCTGCTCGTTGGTCTTGCTGTGACACTCGGATACATTTTCGCAGCAAAGTACGGAGGCTTCACGATTCTTGGCATCATCGATACCGGTGCTGGGGTATTCGGCGCAACAGCTGCAATCCTTGCAAACGTCATTGTATCGCTTGCGACTCCGGCTCCATCACAAAAAATTCAGGAGGAAGTACTCGACCTTCGCTATCCTGAACAGATGACATATAAGAACGGTGAAGTTTGGATGAATGACGATGCAACAAAAGCTTAATAAGGAAATTTGGAAGGCTGTGCAGTTCCATCCCCTGTTCCAGGGGGTGGATGAACGCACGGCCCTTTCCCTTGTCGAGGAATGCGAAGCACTTACCTATGGCAAAAAAGAAATGATGCTCAAGGCGGACACACCACGTCAGGGGCTTTTATTGATTTTACAGGGAATTGCCGAGGTGTTCGTGAAAAACGCCGCCGGCCAGGAAGAAGTCCTCGAAGTCATCCGAAAAGGTGAAATTGTAGGATTTTCAAGTCTGGCAGAGTTCCTCGGATTCTCGAGTGCCGATAAACCGCAGGCCAATGTCGAGGTCAGGTCTGTAGACGATGTTCAGGCACTGCTGATTCCTTTTTCCGTCCTGGCAAAAAGGTGGGATGATCAGGGTGTCCATGATTACCTGCTGTCCCAGGTTTCGATCAGGCTGAAAGATGTTTATGGATCACTTGCGGAGCAGGTGAAAATGGCGAAGGGAATTGGCGAGGGAGAGACGATTTTAGCGAGGGTCCAGGATTTAATGAGTGATAAGATAGCGTCTGTTTCTCCTGATACCAGCATTCAGGAAGCGGCACAGAGGATGGTTGGAAATAAAACCAGTTCGGTGCTGGTTATAGAAGGTGGTGATTTGAAAGGAATCATCACCGAACGGGATATTGTAGGACGGGTGGTGATGAAGGGAATTTCTGTTGAAGAGCCATCCAGGCTAGTTATGACGGAGAAACCCGTAACGATATCCAGGTTCGCTTACTATTACGATGCATTATCGAAAATATTGCTGAACGGAATCAAGCATCTGCCCGTGGTCGATGACGGGGAAATTTCCGGAGTTATTTCACTGACCGATTTGCTTCGAAAAAAGAACGACAGCATGATGAGGACAATAAAGAAGATCGACGAGTCGGATGAAAAGAGCCTTCCTGAGATAAAGGCAGCAATCTATGAAATTACCGAAACGCTGTTGCGAGACCATGTACCATCTATAGCATTGCTTGATATCATTACGAAATTATATGACAGATTAATAGGAAGAGCGGTCGAATTATCTCTTAAGGCACTCCGCGAGAAAGGATTTGAGCCACCAGTTCCTTTTGCGTTTTATTTAATGGGATCCGCAGGCCGTGGGGAACAGTTCATGTTGACGGACCAGGATCATTTCCTAGTGTATGGAGAAACGAGTGAACATGGCTACTTTGAAAAATTAGGAGCGGAGATCACTGCAAGGCTGGAGGCAGCCGGCTACGCTCGCTGCAAGGGCTTGATGATGTCGAGTGAAGAGCAGTGGAGAGGGACGCTGCTGCAATGGCAGGATCGCGTCAGGAAGTGGATGCTGCAGTCCACAAATGAAAATCTTCTTCTGGCACATAACTTTTTCTCTTATCGTTTCGTAGCGGGAAGCGAAACGCTAGACGAGGAGTTCGAGGCAAAAATCGCCGAACTTCTCGACCGTTCGAAAATCTTCCTTTACCGGATGGTCCAGGCCGAAAGGGAACAGGAAATCCCGACACTGGACGAACCGATCCGCGCATTGTTCAAGCTCAGCAGAAAAAGCATTGATATGAAAAAAGAAATCTTGTTTCCCTTCCACCATAGCCTGCAAATCCTATCGCTATATTACGGAGGAATCCCGGGAACACCACTGGAGAAAATCGCTAGTTTAAAAGAGAAGGGGATCTTTACCGAAGGATTCACAGAAGATCTCAAGGAAGCCTTCAGCCACGTGCTCGACCTTTATATCAGGCAAAGATGGGGAAATAACGGAGGCAGCTCCGTCCTATCATTTTCCACCATGTCGACCAGGCAAAAAGACGAACTAATCCTGAGCCTGCGAACACTCCGCGAACTCCAGGGAATGGTTTTTGCTAGGTTCTCGGTGTAATATCGTTTCGACAAAGTACGGGGGCCCCACAGATTACTAGATAGGGATTTTTGAGATGATTGTCAATGCGTCCCTAGAACCAGAAAGAAATTCGTCAAAATCTCAACGAAGACAGGCACTTCGAAAGGAGGATTGCATGTTTTTTCAACGCAAGAGTATTTCCTGCCCGCTTAAGTATGAAAAGATTCCTTTATCGACTAAAATCGATGATCTTACTTTTATTGTTTTCGACACGGAGACGACGGGATTCCAGGTGGCGACCACTGATCGGCTCATTGAAATTGGCGGTGTGCCGGTAAGTGGGCTGAAGGTGATGGAAAATGACCGATTCCAGATATATGTGAACCCGGAGCGACAAATTTCTCGGGAAATAATTGAGCTTACATCGATTACGAATGAAAAAGTTGCAGGAGCACCTGCGGCAACAGAGGCGATACATGACTTCTTTGATTATGTTGGGTCACACGAAGCGGTATGCCTTGTCGGGCATTATGTCGGCTTCGATCACCTTGTGCTGAAAAGCGAGCTGAAACGTGAAAAGCTGGCGCTGAAAAAGCTGTTTACCATCGATACACTCGATCTGATTGGCTTTATTGCCCCATCATATGATATGCGTGACCTAGAGCGATACGCGATGGCATTCGGTACACGAATATATAACCGCCATAGCGCGGTGGGCGACGCATTGACCACAGCCTACCTTTTCGTTGAACTCTTACAGCAATTTAAAGACCGTGGACATTCCACATGGGGTGAGCTGATCAAGGCCACCGAAAGCCAAATGAGGTCGATGCAGTTTTAAGTGGAAACAGGTATATCGGCTAGCGATACGTGGTTGATAGAAGTTGATTAGGAAAAAGGCATATCGCTCGGCGATTCAAGGTAGACTCAGCCTTGATAATCTCATATAATGTTGATAGTGTAAAAATATGGATTTTACACTTTTGAAAAATGTAGTTTTATTCTACTTGTTATGAAAATGGGGGAAATGCATGGATGCCGTGCAAATAGTGTTTTTGGTATTGTTGTGGGGTGTACCGATTGTCCGTTTTATACAGATGTACAGGAAGATGAATGAAGAGGAGCAAGCGGAAATCAAAGCCTCATTAAAAAACCCCTTATATTACCTGGACGATGGATTTAGATATATAGGTTTTGCCTTGATGTTTTCAGGGATGATTACTTTCATTCCTATTATTCAGCACATCGGGGCATCTATATTATTTATTGGCTGGTTTTATGGTGGTCTTGACCTCTTGGATAAAAGTGTTAAACAGAGTGTCGGATTAATGTCATTCGCAGTTTTAATGGCAGGTGTTTATTATCTTATATGGACATAAGAAAAATGCTTAGAGTTCACACAGCACTCTAAGCATTTTGTATTATTGAAGACTAATCAAAGCACCATTCTTATAAGTAATGAAAACCCGCTGCCCTGCGAAGTCTTGATACTTCCTCGCTGTTCCATAAGAAACTTTTAAAGGAATGGCTTTTCCATCACTCTCAACCTCAATCGTAAAATTATCCGCTGCCCCGGTAACTGTTGCTTCCATGAATTCAATTTCGCCTGGAATGACCAGCTGCTGGCCAATCAGCACCATGTCTTCCTTCAAACCGTTAGCTTGCTTTATTTCTTTCAAGCTTACACCGAATCGCTGGGAGATATTGAACAATGTATCCCCTGGATTGACCACGTAAACTCCTTCATTGTTTTCAAAGCCGTGGGTTGGTACTGAAAGGGCTTGTCCAACATAAATAGAGTCACCGACCAATTTATTTTCCCTTTTTAAATCTTTCACGGTTACACCGTATTTTTTTGCCAGGGAGAACAATGTGTCGCCTTTTTTTACGATATAAATCCCGGCCACAGTCTCAAGCGGTACCTCTAACTGCTGCCCTGCTTTGATGAGGTCTGAAGATAGCGAGTTTACTTCCTTTAGCAATTCAACCGATGTATCATATTCCTTCGCTAGGCTATACAGCGTATCTCCTTTTTTTACGGTATAAAAAGATCCGACCGCATCTGTTTTCTTTTGGCCAATCCCAAGCAGCAACCCAGCCGCTACCGATCCGGCTACCACTGCGCCTATCAGCTTTCTGTTTCGTTTCAAGGTAACTTTCCGTTTTTGCTCTCTAATTCTCCGTTTTCTAGTCTGTCTGTAGGTAATCAAGTCTGCTTCTCCCCCAATGAAAAATAACTCCTCAACAGAAATTCGCTAAGAAACAGGTTTTTATGTACATAAATATGGGTATATAGGAAAGTTTTTCTCCTTTAAAATAGTTGTATTTTTCAAAAAACTTCACAATACCTTGTCCCTATTGCTTTTTTCGTGCATATATCCTCAACCAAGCTAATAAAATGTTACAAACCTGACAAAGAGAGTGTTTGAGGTGAGGAGTCGTTTGAACAATATGAGGATTCAGCCGGGGACATGATTAATCTTAGTAATATACAGAAGGAACAACCTTCTGCCGCAAGTGAGTATTTTTTGCGGGATGCAGTATTGGCAGATAAAAGCGAGTCTCATTTCACACTTCTCACATCCAATTTAGGGAGGGCGAGTGGTGTGCACGATTACATCAAAGAGAGAACAATCAAGATTGGAAAGTATATCGTGGAGACGAGAAAAACAGTTCGCGTCATAGCGAAGGAGTTTGGCGTATCCAAAAGTACAGTCCATAAAGACCTGACAGAAAGATTGCCTGAGATCAACCCTGACCTTGCCAATGAAGTAAAAGAAATCCTTGATTATCATAAATCAATCCGCCATTTGAGAGGCGGGGAAGCCACAAAAATGAAGTACCGCAAAGAGGAAAGGGAAGAAGAGCCGGTTAAGTGAAAAAGTATTGAAACTAACAGATTGGAGGGACCGTAATTCAGCTGTGTGACTATTGCCGACAACAAAATGAAAAATGCCCAGCTTAGATTTAGAAAAGCCGGGCATCGCCACAAAAGGCGTGTATGATTCTGCTTTTATACATAGCGGAGGCTGCCGCCTTTTTATCATGGAAAAAAAGGGACAAGCCGGTAATGCCGGCATGCCCTGTCATGTTTAACGTAACCCAGTATTTTTCAATCTTGCTTCCCTTTCAGCAGCCGCCCGTTCTGCTGCTGCCCGTTCCGCTGCCTCTCGAGCCTCTTCTTCTCTTCTTATTTCATTTGCTGCTGCTACTATATCCGGGCCAATCGAAAAAAGAAGTGTCTGAAGTTCGGAAATTTCCCTGCTGATACTGTTGATGGCGTTATTGATATAAACCATCTCCTGGGCCTGCCATCCGCTGTTTAGATTCCCCTTGAAGTCCTGCAGCCTGCTTTTGATATCGTTTAGATCTTGCGCGTAATCACTGATTCTATTCGCCTGTGAATACGCCTGGCCAACATTAATCTTCACCTGGATCACCTGCTCGTTTTAGATTCTTAGATTATATTACGTTATTGAAAAAAATCCCAGTGATAACACAAGAAAAATGTAAAATTCAAGGAGAATATTTGGAATATTTTAGATGAATTAAGGTTTAAATTGTATTTTACGAGGGTAAATTGAACTAGTTTTATTTTTGTCTGTATATAAGCTCCGACCTGAAAACCATTTTATCCGAAACCACTTAATGATCAAATAGGACTAAAATCCCTATTTTTCCAATTAAGGGGGTAATTAGTTGAATATAATTCCTGATATTGTAAGATATTTATATATTTAGAGATGAATCAAAGGTTTGATGTAAATTTACACTTTTTGAGCTAAAATGGTAAAAAATATGAAATTACCACTATACATACTATAGGAATAGAAATATTTTGGAATGGGGGTATGGAGTTGATTCTCACACTTTTTGACCGCAATCGGGCGTTTGACCTCGTGCTGCCCGAACGGGTAACCGGGAGATACATACTGAATACTGAAGATAAGGACCATAACCCAGTAGATATGCTGGCTGTTGAGGCGGAAGATGGCCGCTGGTACCTAAAATCAAATAAACATGCATTCTTGAAAGATACCGCAAACGAAATACAATCGAAGGTCCTCATAGAACCATTCAAAACATATAGTATTCACCGCAACGATGATCAATCCGCGCTAGTCTATGTCGAGCCGCAAACAGCGGACCGCAACGAGTTCACAAAACATATCTCTACCACCAATGTCATTAAAATCGGACGCTCCCAGGACAGCCAAATTTGTTTTTCGAATAAACTTGTATCCGGGTCACACTGCGTTATTGAATTCAGCAGCAATGGCAAGGCTGTCATTAAGGATTTCAACAGTTCAAATGGTACCTATGTTAATGGAGAGAGAATCAAGGAGAAGGTGCTGGCAGTTGGTGATGTCATCTTCATCATGGGCCTTAAAATTATTTTCAACGGCCGCTTGCTGTCGCTGAACAATCCTCATAAATCCGTGTTCCTTGACCGGAACGCGTTTAACTCTTTTATTGCTGAAAAGCCGGTAGTGGAAAAAGAACTCAACCTCGATGAAATACATATTGAAGAAGAAAATGATCAACTGTTTTACCGTTCCCCGCGCTTCAAGAGGGATATTGAGGAAACGACGATAAAAATCGATCCGCCGCCGCCACAGCCGAATGTTGATGAAACACCGCTGATGCTGTTGTTGGGGCCCTCAATCACGATGGGGATGGCTTCCTTGTTCACCGGACTCCTGATGTTACAGAACGTCATGAGCAGGGACGGGGATATTATGTCGGCGATGCCGATTCTCGTCATGTCGTTCAGTATGATGATCGGTACCGTACTCTGGCCGATTTTAACAAAGAAATACGAGAAAAAGCGGCGAATCAAACTTGAAGGCATCCGCCAGGAGAAGTATTTGAAATATCTTGCGGACATGAAGCAGGTGGTTGCGGATGAATGCAAGCATCAGAGTGAAATTCTGTTCGAGAATCATGTCACGCTGGAAAACTGCCTGACGAGGATCAAGCGCCGCCAGCGGAACCTATGGGAACGCGGGATCGGACAGAATGATTTTCTTAAAGTGCGTCTTGGAATAGGTGATCTGCCCTTAAATGCAGAAATCAAGTATCCGGAAAAGCGCTTCATGCTTGAAGATGACAATCTCCAGGATGAGCTCTATCAGATTGTTGATAAGCCACAGATCCTCAAGGATGTTCCGGTCACGGTTGACCTGACGGAGGAACGGATCACTGGAATCATCGGCAGAAGGGAAGAAGTGAAGAGCTTCGTTCAGGGGCTGATTTTTCAGCTTACAGCACTGCATAGCTATGACGAGTTAAAATTGGTGTTCATTTATGACGAACACGAGCATGATACGTGGAACTTTGTGAAGTGGCTGCCGCATGTTTGGGATGATGGCAAGACAATCCGTTTCGTTGCTACAGATGCAAATGAAATCAAGGAGCTCTCGGCTTATTTTGAAAAAGAAATCACTGCGCGCCAGGCACTAGCGGAGGAAGACCTTGCAGAAATCGATCAGCATTATATTGTCTTCTCGATGAGCAAGAGCCTAGCTTCGAAGGCGGAGATGATCAATCTTATTTTAAAAGAAAAGAAGAACATCAAGTTCAGCTTCATTGCCCTTTATGATGAGCTGAAAAACCTGCCAAAGGAATGTACGAATGTTATCGAGCTAGACAAGAGTTTTTCGAAGGTTTATGACAAGGATGATATCTCTGGTAAGTATGTAGGCTTCAATGCTGACAGCTATTTGGAGGAAGACGTTGAAGATCTTGCTGTAAAATTGGCCAATATCCAGCTAAATACCTCTGAGAAGGCTTATACCCTGCCAGACATGCTTACATTCCTGGAAATGTTTGGTGTTGGTAAAATCGAGCATCTCAACGCGCTGACAAGATGGAAGGAGAACAATCCAGTCCATACAATTCAATCGCAAATTGGTGTCGATACGCAGGGTGATCCGTTCATGATCGACTTGCATGAAAAATACCATGGCCCGCACGGCTTGATTGCCGGGATGACCGGTTCAGGTAAAAGTGAATTCATCATGACGTTCATTTTATCGCTTGCTGTTAACTACCATCCGGATGAAGTCGCATTCATCCTGATTGATTATAAGGGTGGCGGCATGGCAAATGCATTCGAGGAACTGCCTCACCTTGCAGGGACAATCACTAACCTTGACGGAGCTGCCGTCAATCGTTCATTGATTTCGATCCAGAGTGAACTGAAGCGCCGCCAGGCCATTTTTAGCGAAACAAGCCGGGTTGTCGACCAGAGTAATATCGATATCTATAAATATCAGAAACTATATCGCGAAGGCCTGGTTACAGAGCCGCTGCAGCATTTGTTCATCATTTCCGACGAGTTTGCCGAGCTGAAGGCCCAGCAGCCTGAATTCATGGATCAGCTCGTCAGTGCAGCGCGTATCGGCCGAAGCCTTGGCGTCCACCTGATCCTGGCGACGCAAAAGCCATCAGGTGTCGTCGATGACCAGATTTGGAGCAACAGTAAATTCCGTATCTCTTTGAAGGTGCAGGAAAAAGCGGACAGTATGGAGGTCATTAAGCGTCCAGATGCTGCCGAACTAAAGCAGACCGGTCGATTCTATCTCCAGGTCGGCTTCAACGAATTGTTCGAGCTAGGACAGTCAGCATGGGCCGGTGCGCCTTACTATCCGTCTGACAGAGTTGAAAAGCACAAAGATGACAGTGTTGTGGTTATCGATGACCTCGGACGCGTCATTAAAAATGCCCGTATCGACAAGCGCAAGTCTGCGGTGAAGAATCCGCCGAAGCAAATCGATGAAATCACGGAATATCTTGCAAAGATGGCACAGCAAGAGGACATCAAGGTCCGGCAGCTATGGCTTGAGCCTATTCCTGAGCTCATTTACATCGACAAGCTGAAAAAGAAATATAGTGTCGTCCAGCAAGGCTTCGAGCTGAACCCGATCATCGGTGAATACGATGATCCAGCGAACCAGAGGCAGATGGTCATGCGGATGCCGATCACCCAGGAAGGAAATGCTGTTATTTATGGAATCGCTGGCAGTGGAAAAACGACCTTCCTGACGACTATGCTTTATTCGTTAATGGAAGAGCACACGCCAAACGAAGTGATTTTTTACCTGCTAGACTTCGGTTCCGAGACGCTCGTCTGGTTCCGTGAAGCACCACATGTTGGGGATGTCATGCTGTCGCATGAAAGCGAGAAGATCCACAATCTGTTCAAGATGCTCACAAGTGAGATTGAACGGAGGAAGAAACTGCTTTCGAATTACGGCGGCGATTTTATCACCTACAACGAGATGTCGGGTGAGAGCCTGCCATCGATCGTTGTGGCGATCCACAACTACGCAGCCTTCTCTGAGATGTTCGAGGAACTTGAGGAAGGGATTTCATTCCTGACGCGCGAGGGCTTGAAGTATGGCATTTATTTCATCGTTACCGCAATCAATACAGGGGCGATACGGTACAGACTGCTGCAGAACTTCAAGCAGATGTATGTGCTCCAGCTGAATGACCAGACTGAATACTCGGGCGTACTGGGCAATACAGACGGAGTGTATCCATCAAAATCAAAGGGTCGTGGTATTTTTAAGAGCGATACAACATATGAATTCCAGACGGCCCATATCACAAGCGATATAGACAATATGTATACCTTCATCACCGATTATTGCAAAGGCCTGCGGGAATCATGGACGCAGCCGGCCGCAATGCGCGTTCCGATCCTTCCTGAAAAAGTCGATCTGAACTACCTGCGTGATGAAGCAAAAAATATGAACAGTAACAAGGTGCCAGTCGGCATTGAGAAAAACTCGCTGAAAACAGCTCATTTCGATTTCCTTGGCAGCTATGTAAACGTGGTTACTGCGCTGCAGAACGACCAGTGCTCAAGCTTCATGCAGGGCGTAGCCGAAATTTTCACCGCTACGGAAGGCAGGGAGCTGAACGTCATCGACCCTAATGAGCACTTCGCGGCTGGCCGCACGCAGGATTACAAATATATTGCGGAGCCATCACAACTCGAAGATACCATCGTTTACCTGTTCAACACGCTCGTCCACAGGAATAATACGACGAAGGATGCAATCGAAGCAGGCGAGCAGCCGCCAGTGTTCGGCAACATCACCTGCATCATCGATTCCTTCACTGATTTGATGATGTATCTTTCGCCTGACGGCCAGGATAAGCTCAAGGTCTTCCTTGAAAAAGGCAATGGTCTCAATGTGAACCTGATCATCTCAGACAGCGCCGACAAACTGAGCTCCGTCTCATTCGAAAGCTGGTTCAAGCAGCATGTATCGCTTAGCGATTTCATCTGGGCTGGCAACGGCATCACTGACCAGTACGTCATGAAGCTCGGCAAGGTGACAAACGATATGTACCAAGAAATCCCGCCAGGCTTCGGCTATGTCGTGACCAAAGGAAAACCAACACTCGTGAAGCTGTTATCCTCAGTACAAAGCAAACAAGAGGAGGTAGCGTACCATGGATAAGGTGCTCGTAGAGGTCTTCATCCCCGCCTCTGAAAAATCATACGACGTCTTCCTGCCGCAGGGAATCTTGCTGCACGAAATCGTCTATCTGCTCGCCGGAACCATGACAGAACTGTCACAAGGATACTACTCGGCAACACCCGACACCATCCTCTGTGACCGAAAGACCGGCACCATTTTAAATATCAACCAGACTGTAGAAGAGATCGGGTTGATGAACGGTGCTAAGTTGATGTTGATTTAGAGCGCGACGTGGGCACGGTTCTCGCGTCTCACAGAAAATGAACATGGGTCATAGAAATGGTTATCGTAACTCACATTAAAATGAACATAAGACCAGGGGACGGTTTTCAAAACCGGAGGACCGTTCCCGTTTTTCAAAACGGAAGGTGTGGAGAACTTGAAGAAGTGGATCAAGCTGACTGCGGCAATTTTATTCGTGATCATGGGAGGTGCCGGGTGTATGAGTTCGGAGAGTAAGGTAATGGAGCATTTAGAAGAGAAATACAATGAAAAGTTTGAGGTTGAAAGCACCAAAGAAGGCAGTGTCATCTTTCCGGAAATGTATGGAAAAGACAAAGTGATTGCTCATCAAGAAGGAAAGCCTGAGCTTGTCTTCCTTGCAGGTGAAAGTAGGAATGAAGATGGTGTATACTATGACACCTTCATTTTATCTATATGGTCTAACCAGCTTGACCAGTTGTATCAGGATAAGGTAAATCAGGCATTTAATGAAGATGTTGAATTCAAGACAATGCTGTTTGTGGAAGAAGAGAAGTACGCTGAGGAAAAGAAAGATTCATCTGTCACTGACTTTTTTACAAAGAGATGACAATGGTGCGTTGCTTACTTTGAACATTGCCGTAAAGACGGATGGAGAACCGGAAGTGGAGAAATATTTGGAGCCGATATATCAATTGCTGAACGAGCTAAAGCAGTCTAATGCAAAATATTACGGTGTGACTGTCGGTTTTGTGGATAGTTCAGAAAATGTATCTGACTATATGAGGACATCCAATATTAACAATATTGACTGGTCAAACCTGGACGCTAAGGTGTATGGAACTATTATGGTCGATGATTCAATGGAAATTAGCAGCCCTGAGCAGATTAAAGAATATTATCAACCGCAAGAGGGGTGATGATATGTCCCTTGATCAATTAACTGATGAAGAGAAAAATGTCCTGCTGATGTTGTCATACTATGACTTGCCTAATAATCAGCCACTTAACGGGAAAAGTATAGAGCGGGTTTGGGATTATGCAAAAATGAGCGCTGATAAAAATGAGGAAAACTATAAACAGCTAGAAGCATTTTTTTCAAGTGATAGTTTTAAAGGTTCAAATCTTCATAGCGTAAAATTATCAGGCTACCAGAATCATAACCCGAATGAAGGCAACAATACTAAAGGTGCATCCGACTCCGGTTTTGTTGGGTACGCATTCGAAGATAAAAGCGGGAACGCAACTGCAGTTTTCAGAGGCAGTGAAGCGATGGGGGATATGGGTCACCTAAGGACGGATTGGGTTTCCAACTTTGAAGCTTCAATGGGAGTGGAAATCAAGCAACAGAAAGAAGCCGATGCATTTTATCAAAAGTATCTGGCGGATACATCAGGTGAAAGGCTGCTGCTTGGCCATTCAAAGGGTGGCAATTTGGCGGATTACGTCTTCATCAACAACCTTGATGATAATACCAGGGCATATGTGATAAATGCTGCCCCTTTATACTGGTGGTCTTTATCCAAAAAGGAACAAGAGGCTTTGATGGGAGACCGGCATGATTTTATCGTATATGCGTATGATCCAGTCTCGCAGCTTGGCAAAGTGCCATATGTTGATAAAACGATAGGCATTAATGATGATTATGATATAAAGAAGCCGTTTTATCCTCACTCACTGACGAGTAGTGCTGGGTTTGACGAGAATGGAAATTATAAGGTATACGAGAATGGTCAATCGTTCGGCAGGTATGTTCTAAACAATATGATATTTGAGGACATCTTCCATGAACTCTCTACCTCCAGTCCGATGAGGGCTTATAAGGCAGCTTATGTTGTTGCCAATGCAGCAATAAATGTCATGCATTATACGGCCAAGGCAATGGCTGTGGCTGCCCATTTAATCCAGGAGCAGACTGTAAAGCTTGTCGTTGGACTGGCAAAAGCAAAAAAGGAGTTCGAGGCAAAGGTAAACTCATTCTTTGCCGAGCTTATATCAAGGGCCGCTGTTAAAATCGGTGGTTTTATAGACGGCCTGAACGGCAACAACTTCCCAATTGAGCCCTATATAAAAGTCGACATCCCAAGGCTGTTCTATTACGCCAACCGGCTTCGCTCGGTACAGAGGCGTGTCGCCCAGCTTAACGATATGATCGATGATTTGTACTGGGAAGCCGGTGTCATGGGGCTGGATAATGTCCTCGCCGCGGATATCGCGTCATCTTACGATATCCGAATCCCAGAAAGCATCAACTATCTGAACCGTACGGCAGAGCTTTTACAGAAAAGTGAAAGGTATCTTGCTGGTAAAGCCGGTTCAATCAGGGGGTAAACAATGGATCCCAAAGTGAGAAGCAAGATTAATAGGATTGCGGCGGAAGCGAATGCGATCGCACGGGAGCTTGAGGATATCTCGAATGGCCTCAGCCATGAATTCAAAGGGATCGGTTCGGTAAAAGCGGCTTCGGGTTTGCGGCGGTCCGCGGAAAAATACCGCTATGTAAGCTATAAGTTAAGAAGAATATGACTCTTTTAGAGTTCATATATAAACACCGCTTTAAAGGAGGTGAAAAGAATGGCAAGATCAATCACTGTTGAACCAGCAAAGCTTGAAACGACTGCTAACAAAATTGACCAGCAGGCAGCTGACTATGAAAGAAACTACAAAGCTCTTTTCAGCGAAGTTGAAGCCATGGCTGCTGCTTGGCAGGGTGCTGATAACCAGGCATACACTGCGCAAATCAAAGGTTTCATGGACGACTTTAACAAAATGACACAGTTGATGAGACAGTACTCAGAGTTCCTGAAAATGAGCGCGAAGACATACCGCGACACTCAATCAGAAGTCATTAACCAGGCTAAGCGATTGAGCAACTAATCCTTAACATAACGCAGGAGGTGAAATACATTGGCAGGAGATGGAATCAAAATCTCGCTCGGCGAGGTTAGCAAAACGGCGGGCCAAATCCGCACCCTGAATCAGCAATTATCCACTAGATTAGAAGAAATCAAGAAGGACATGAACGCACTAGCGTCATCATGGAACTCCGACGCATCCAACACAATCCGCGGCAACTTCAACTCACTTGCACCACGATTTGAAGAATATCGCCAGGTCGTCGACAGCTACGCCAAATTCTTGGATAACACTGTCACTAACTACAACACTGCAGAAACAGCAATCAACAACAACGCCAGCTCTTTTAAGTAATCACTTTTTACAGAGGGTATGGGGCAAGCGGCTGGTGCAGTTTGCCCTTCTGTAAAATTTAACTTAGGAAGTGCCACAACGGGGGAAATCCGTGGCCAAGCTGGAATATCTGAAGAATGCGGTAATGCGAATGAAATGAGGTCAACTGGAAATAAAACGGTCTCAACTGGAGATAAAAGTTCTCTAACCGGAGATAAAATCGTCTCAACTGGAGATAAAAAATCTTCCACGGTTATTTTGTTTGAAAATAAGGGGTTCGGTGTGGATCAAAACCATACATAAATTCAAATTGGAGTCGAAGCGCAATGATCAAACATGCGGAATTTAAATTAGAAAGCTATGGAATTTCGAAATTCCTTTATTTTTATGCTGGAAGCAAGGCAGACATCGATGGCAGCCAGGTTGAGCTGTTAAGAACGAGCCGTATTCCGGGAATTCTGCCCTGCAATGCAATTTTAGAGGGAGATAACTGCTTTCTTCGCTATGACATGATTTCCGATAACACGCTGGAGATGCTGAATTCCACGCCGGCAACGAAAGAACAGCTATATAATAGCTTCCTCAACATTGCTGAAACGCTGGTGGATGCCCGAGAGAGCGGCATGGATATCGAGAACTTCGTCTTCAGTCAGCGTGAGATCTTTATTGATAATTTTTCAAACAGATTAGTTTTTATCTACCTTCCTGTAAAAAATAATATTTTTGAAAAGGTATCACTTAAAGACTTTCTACGTGAATTGCTCTTGTCGGCTCCTTACGATGAAAACGATGATGCCGCATTTTTTATCAAACTCCATAACTATTTAGTCGAGACAGAGGACGTAACACCAGAACTCCTACTGAAAAAAATGAACGAGCTGGCTGGCGAGGAAACACTCGTACGCCAGCATTACAAGATGCCGGAAAAACCGAAGCAGGAAGCAGCACCAGTCAAAACGGATGAAGAAAGCCTGAGGGAAGAACCGGAACTTGAAACACCGTCCATTAACCCGAATTTCTACAGCCCGGGCAGCGAGGTTCACACCGTAAAAACGAGCGTCGATAATGGCGTGCTGACTTCTGAGTACACAAGTCAGAAGAAGGATGTCAAAACAGGTCGAAAGCTCGAAATCGAGGAAGAAGTTAACTACAAGCGGATTACCAGGGCAGAGCTTGGTGACAACAACGCTTTGTTAAAAGAAGCTTCGGCACTCGGCGGGAGTACATCAATCAATATCCAGCCTGCAATTGGCAGTAGCAGTGATCTGGGAGACGAAGGAACAACAGTACTTGGTGTCATGGCTGATGAGGATGAAGGCACAACGACTCTTGGTCATTCCACCCGCAGGCCGTTTTTGATGGCAGTCTCCAAGAATGAAAAAATCACGATTGCCAAGGACTTTTTCAAAATTGGCCGTGATCCTATGAGAGCAGACTTCGCATCGGAAAATAAAGTGATTGGCAGGGTACATGCACATGTAATCGTATCGGGTGGCGAATATTTCCTGGAAGACAATCACTCAACCAACGGCAGTTACGTGAACGGCGTGAAGCTGTCGCCAAAGGAAAAAGTCAAAATCAAGCACGAAGATAAAATTAAGCTCGCAAACGAGGAATTCGTCTTCAGGCTTTATTAAGGGGGTTAACAAGGATGACATTTCAAGTGGCCTACCATACGGACATTGGAATCAAGAAGAAGACAAATCAGGATGGCCTGTTATTAAAAACAGCCAGGACTCCAGAGGGTGAAATCGGCTTGTTCGTCATTTGCGACGGAATGGGTGGCCTTTCCCACGGCGAGCTAGCGAGTGCGACGGTTATTAGAGGGATGTCCGACTGGTTTGAAAACGACCTTCCGGAGATGTTGGAGGCAGGCATCGCGGAAAGTGATATTCCTGGAATGCTTGAGAAGCGCATTCGCGAGCTGAACAATAAAATCATTGATTACGGCGAGGCTTCGAACATCAAGCTTGGAACCACAATCACAGCTTTGCTCATCCTCCACAAGCAGTATTACATCCTGCAGATCGGTGACAGCAGGGCGTACAGCATAAATGACAAGCTTGTCAAATTGACCGAAGACCAGACGCTCGTAGAACGCGAACTGCAGCGCGGAAATATCACAGCGGAACAGGCAAGGATTGACCCGAGACGGAATGTGCTGCTCCAGTGCGTTGGTGCAACAAAAGACATAAACGTGGTCATTAACTCCGGCGAAGTGGAAAGCGGAACAATGTATATGCTGTGCACCGACGGATTTTACCATGAAATCAGAGACGAAGAAATGCTCGCAAACCTGAACCCGCAACATTTTACAGAAGAAAAAAGCATGAAAAAAAAGCTCGTTGAACTCATCGAGCTCGCAAAACAACGCCAGGAAACAGATAATATCTCGATTCTGCTGGCAAAACGGGACACGGGGAGAGTTCTCGCGTCTCAATAATTGGGGTTTGCTGGAATCACCCCCGTGTTTCTGGGAGGAATGACTTTGATACAAAATGGCACGATCATTGATGACAGGTACGAAATATTGAAGGAAATCGGGCGCGGCGGGATGAGCGTTGTTTATCTGGCGATGGACAACCGGCTGAACAAGTCGCTCGTTGTCAAGGATATCCGCAAGCGCAGCAACAGTAACAATGAGCTCTTGATCAACAGCCTGGTCGTCGAGGCGAACATGCTGAAGAAGCT
Organism: Mesobacillus selenatarsenatis SF-1; assembly: GCF_000813125.1. Classification (GTDB taxonomy): domain Bacteria; phylum Bacillota; class Bacilli; order Bacillales; family Cytobacillaceae; genus Mesobacillus; species Mesobacillus selenatarsenatis. The sequence goes on along the minus strand of NZ_BASE01000017.1, from coordinate 19,628 downwards.
CGATCATGGCTCTTTGCCGAAAATCTATGACATCATCGAGTCAGAGGGCGATATTTACGTAGTGATGGACTATATCGAGGGCGAATCGCTGAAGGAACGCCTCAAGCGCGACGGTAAAATCCCTGCTAAAGAGGTAATCGAATGGGCGAAGCAGTTAAGTGATGTATTGGGCTACCTGCACACCCGCAAGCCCTATCCGATCATCTACCGTGACATGAAGCCGGACAACGTCATGCTCACCCCCGAGGGGAAAATCAAGCTGATTGACTTCGGGATCGCACGTGAATTCAAAACAGAGAACCTCTCTGATACTACCAATCTCGGAACGAAGGGGTATGCGGCCCCAGAACAGATTTCCGGCAGGCAGACCGACGCGAAAACGGATATTTACAGCCTGGGAATCACTCTCTACCATCTTGTCACCGGGAAAAGTCTGAGCGAGCCGCCATTTGAGATCAGGCCGATTCGCGAGTCGGATCCATCGCTGCCTGAGGGTCTTGAGCATATCATCAAAAAGTGCACTCAGGCCGAGCCGGCGAATCGCTACCAGAACTGCGAGGAGTTGAGCTATGACCTCGAGCACATCAACAGGCTGACGAAGGGCTACAAGAATATGCTGATCAAGAAGTTGGCTATGTTCGTAGTTCCTGCTGTGCTTTTCCTCGGATTCACAACAACTTCTGCCCTGGGCTACAAAGGTATGAAGAATGAGCAGTTCCAGGATTATATGAATCTAGTAAATCAGGCAAGCGTTGCGCTGATGGACGGTGAACAAACAGAAGCCATTAAGCTTCTCGAAAGCGCAACCCGTGTCGACAAAGAACGTCCGGAGGCGTACATCAATCTGCTTGATTTATACATTAATAGAAACCAGACAGACGAAGGACTCGCCAAGCTGGAATCATACATACAGGATAAATACGGGGCAGTCCACGAGAATAATGAAGTTCTTTTCAAGATGGGGATGACCTATTTCGATGTGAAAAGGGATTACAACAATGCATTGAAATATTTCCAGCAGATCGATGAACAGGTACTGCCAGATGCGAAATATTACAAGTCGCTGGCAACGACAATGAGCAGCCTGAACGTAGATTATGCGAAATTCGCCGGCGATCTACAGGAGTTCCACCAGTACAATGACAGCCTGGCGAATGACAGCAAAAAGATCGATAACTATAACTCTCTAGCAAATATCTATATTTCATATAAGAGCCAGATTCCTGAATCGAACACCCAGGCAATCGAGATTGTTCAGAAGGCAAAGGATGTCCTGGTAAAGCTCGAAAACGAGCAGCTGCAATTTAAGTACGAAATGGAATTCGAACAGAAGCTGGCCCAGGCTTATTACAGTCGTGGCGTAAATTCCGAGGACAAAGCGACTGCGCGCGGCGATTTTGAAAAGGCGATTGAGCATTACAACAACCTGCTGGACCTGAATGTCGCTGACCAGGAAGATGTCTATGTGAAAATTGGGGTCATTTATCAGGAAATGGGTGAATTCTCACGTGCAGTTGAGCACTTCCAGAATACGACGCTGAAAAAGTTTCCTGAAAGCATCAATGCCTACGTAAAGCTTGGTAACCTTCTCCTCGATATCGAGCAAGGGAAAGAAGAAGGACAACGCAACTACGCCAAAGCAAAAGAAATTTATGAAAAAGCAGCCACTCTAACAGGCGCAAAAGACGATGAAGCATTCAAAAAACTCACCAGGCGCATGGAGAACCTGAATATTTGAGGAAGCTGGAAGCGGAGGGACGTACCTTTTGCTTCCGAAAAAGAAGCAAAAGGTACGTCCCCATGCTTCCAAGAAAGGCAGTTGATGAAAATTGGCATACCAGATCATGTTTTATGGCGGTATGGCAGGTGCGGTGATTACGCTGGTCATTGCCATTCTCGCCTATGTGAAACTTAATATTGCCCAGGTCATTACGGATCTAACGGGATGGAATTTCCCTGGTGCAGGGAGAAAAGCACGGAAAACGAACAGCAAGCAGGTCGATACAAGCACGAAGCCGACTACAAAGGAAATCCATGTCCGCAAGAATGTCGAGAAGGAAGTGGCAGCCGGCGAGTATGTTGAGCCTACCGAAAAGATGGCGAGCGGCCAGATTGAACCAACAGCACTGTTAAGCCAGGAGAGTTTCAAACAGACAGCTTTACTTAAACAAGAGGGCCTTGAACCAACTGCTCTACTCACGCAGCATGGACTCGAACCGACAGCATTATTGGCCGAAACTCCAGTAAGGGAGCCAGTCGCTGCAGCAGCTTCTTCTAACCGGAGCGTTTCTCATGATTCTCGAACCGAGACGACCATCTTATCGGATTGGAACGAAACGAACGTCCTGACAGCAGATCCAGATGAAACGACTCTCCTGGGGGACATGGACGAAACAACATTATTAGACGACATGGACGAGACAACCTTGCTGACAGAAGAGGAACCACGCTTTCAGAAACAAGTGGATATCATGATTGTCCACTCCAATATAACCATTTAAAGGAGAGCGAAAATGATTGAATCGAGACGCAAGAAAAAAACGAGTATGAAGTGGGCCATCGCCATTCCAGTCGTCCTTGTTTTGATTTCATCCATTCTGGTTTTTAATGGACGGGTGCTGTCAAACCTCTGGGGTGTAAGCCGGGATGTCGAGTTCAATGGCCAGGTGTGGAATATGGTTTCAGAGCCATTTAATAAAAATTGGATGACGAATAGTGATACCATCACATTTACAGTCGATCTTACCGATGATTTTGAAAACGCATCATTGGCTCCCCCAGCGGAGAGGCCGTTTAATGTACTCGCCGCCCATGAGGGGAACCCGGTCGAAGGCATTACATACCAGGAAGTCGGCGGCGACCAATTTGCCGGCAAGTATACGGTGAACGTCCCCTTCAGTAAAGACGGCCGTTTAGACCTTCAGGTGGCAATGCTTGAAAACGAGGCATGGGCTACAAAAGCAAGTACCAATCCATTCAGCATTATAAGAGACGCTACAACTCCGGAAGTGGCGCTGTCGGGCATTTCTGACGGAGAGCTTTCAACCTCTGGCGTTACCGTCGATGTAGAGGTAATTGAAAAGCATTTTGCCAGCAATACAGTAACAGTTACAGCGACAAGGAATGGCAAAAACTATACCGATTTGCCAGCCTGGAAAAATACTGATGAAAACTCAAAGAATTCTTATTCGTTCACACAGGAGGGCGAGTACACCCTTACTGTGAATGCCAAGGATGCAGTAGGCAATGCAAGCGCGGAGAAAAAGGTTTCTTTTTCAATCCGAACAAAAGGACCTGTATTAACCGTTGCGAATAATGGACATCAGCTTTCAGGAGAAGAAGTAACAAATGCCAAACAACTGGACTTCAAAGTGAACAGCGGAATTACGCTTGGTGCAGCCACAATGACCATTTATAAGGATGGGAAAGAAGTAGCTGTACAAGACATGGCAGTCTCTCAGTGGGAAGCAAACCTAAGTTACCCGGTCTCCAGCGATGGAGAATACGAATTCCGCATCTGGGTCAAGGAAAGCCACAAAAATGGCAAGGAATACAACTTGACTCCATTCAAGATTGTTGTCGACCAGACTGCGCCAGCACTTGCAATTGATGGAGTAAATAACGATGAAACATATGAATCGGATCAGGAAGTAAAAATAAAGGTGGAAGATCCAAATTACAGATCAGCAGAATTCAATGTAACGAAGACAGACATTACTGGAAAGGAAACAACAATTCCTGTAACGGTAAAGGATGGCCATGCAAAATATACAACCGCGGGTGAGGGCAAATATAAAGTAACATTGGCAGCTGAGGACAATGCCGGAAATAAAGCACAGTCCCAGACAATCACTTTTAAAATCGATAAAGAAAAACCAGTCCTTTCACTCTCAGAGGATGTAAATGGAAAGTACTTTAAGGAAGACAAGGAACTGACTATTGCTGTTCACGATATTACTCTGGACCTTGCCAAGACAATCCTTGATGTAAAAAAGGGAACGGAACCATACAATATCGGCACGCTTCTGCCTAACCTGTTTAAGGCGGAATTAAAGCACAATTTTACTGAAGAGGGAACATATGAAATCAATTTGAGTTCAACGGATGGCAAAGATCGTTCAAGTACAATTGAACCCGTCAAATTTACGATTGATAAAACTGCACCTGTGATTACGGGCGAGGTAGTCGAGAAAGAAGAGGACTCCGGGAAAATAAAAGAAGTTATAGTTAATATAACGGATGCGAATATTGACTGGGAGAATACTAGTTTAACAGTAACGAAAAACGGAACAAAACATACAGAAATTACAGGTGAGGAAGTATCAAAAACTCATCAATTCAAGGAAGATGGCATCTACAGCATCGAACTCGCTTCTGTAGATAAAGCGGGCAATAAAACGGTGCACAGCCCGATTACTTTTACCATCGATAATACGCTGCCTGATTTGAAAATTGATGGAGTGACAGACGGAGAGTATTATCAAAAGCTGGAAAATCTCGAACTATCGATAGAAGATCTCACATTTCTGCTAAATAAGACAACGATCGAAGTACTGAAGGATGGCCAGCCTTATGATCTTGGTAAGGGTAAATGGGAGGAGTTACGATCCAATAGCGGACTATTGAAGGCGTTCCGAAAGCTGAACTTCTATGAAGACGGAAATTATGAGATCAGCCTGAAAACGACAGATCTGTTTGGAAATGAAAACAAGCTTGGTCCTGTCAAATTCACGATTGATAAAACAGCGCCAGAACTGTTAATCAAAAATATAGCCAATGGGGCTGAGGTGCAAGAGGCTCTCGATGTGACGGCCATCCAGACAGACAAAAACATCAACTGGGAAAAAACTTACCTTAACGTTACAAAAAACGGACTTGAATACCTTCATGAGAGTGGCCAGAAAGTTTCTGAGCCGAATGACTTCACTGAAGATGGTATTTATGAAATCCAGATGGAAGCCACTGATAAAGCAGGAAACAGAACAGTTTTGGAGCCAATCAAATTTACAGTCGACAATACAGAACCGGAATTGAAGATTTCTGGAGTAGAAGATGGAAAGCATTATCAGAAGCTTGATAACCTGGAACTATCAATAGAAGATTTAACATTCCTATTGAACAAGACAGAGATTGAAGTGCTCAAGGATGGCGAACCGTTCAATGTAGGTGAAGGCAAATGGGATGAATCCCCTTTAAAAGGTGGATATAAAAAGGCGATTCGCAAGCTGAGCTTTACTGAAGATGGAGATTATGAAATCAGTTTGATCAATTCAGACCGGGTCGGAAATAGAAACAAGATTGGCCCTGTCAAATTTACAATCGATAGTACCAATCCGGTAATCGACATTAGCGGTATTGACGAAGGTGCTTTTGTCCAGAAGGGTAAAAAAGTCACTATTAAAGTCAAAGAGCACAATTATGAACAGAATGACGTGAAAATTGCAGTCTCCAGAAAAGAAGAAATCGAAGGACCGGAAAAGCAGTATAACATTGGTGAATGGAAAAATACTGCTGAGGAATCTCAATTGAGCTATACCTTCGATGAGGACGGCGATTATGAGATTGTTGTAGAAGCTAAAGACAAAGCGGAGAACGATGGAGCAACAAAGAAGCTTTCATTTACCGTCGACAATAAGAAACCAGTGATAAAGATTTCTGGGCCAAAGGAAGATGCCTATTACAATAAAGGCACGGACGTGAAAATTGCGGTGGAAGAACGCAACTATAAGAACAATAAGGTAGATATTTCGGTGACACGAATGGTTGAAGTGGACGGAGAAAAAGTCGACTTCAAGATTGGTGAATGGAAAAACGTCGATCAGATTTCAGATTTAAGCCATGAATTCAACCAGGATGGCGAATACGAGATGATCGTGAACGCCAGGGACGCTGCAGGAAATCAAGGGGACACTGAAAGCATCCATTTCACCGTCGATAAAATCGCCCCTAAACTAAGCATCAATGGTGTCGAGGATAACAACAATTACCGTACAGACAAACCGGTACATGTGAAGATTGCCGACAGGAACATTGATCTTTCAAGAACAGAATTGAAGGTCAGGAAAAACGGCAAGGCATACAGCATAGGCGAGCCAACCTTGACAGGGAAGACAGACGCCGCAAAAAGCTTCACATTCTCTGAAGAGGGCAGCTATACAATTGACCTGAATTCCACCGATAAAGCTGGAAACAAGGAATTACATGACTCAGTTGCATTCATCATCGATAAAACGAATCCGGTCGTCAAAATCGATGGAGTCGAAAATAACTCATTTAATCCTACAGGTAAAAATGTAACGATATCCATTGATGAGCTGAATTTTGAGACGAACAATGTAGAGGTTTCAGCTAGCAAAGATGGCGCAAACTTCAATATTGGCAAGTGGAAAAACAGCGGCAAGCTTTCAAAGCTAGGCTACAATTTTACAAAGGACGGCCTGTACACAATCCTGGCAACAGCTACGGATAAAGCAGGAAATGGCCCGATTGCGAAGAAGATGACGTTCACTGTCGACACGGTGAAGCCGTCAATTGAAATCAACGGTGTTGAAAATAATGCTTATTACAATGTTGATAAACCAGTTAGCATCGCAATCAGGGATGTGAACCTTGATATCAACAAGGTTAGTGTAACAAGGAATGGTGCCGGCTACGGTATTGGCGGCTTCTCTGTTAAAAATGGCGTCGCTTCGATGAGCCACAATTTTAGCAAGGAAGGCGACTATTCGATCCTCGTTGAAGCAACCGATAAGGCAGGCAACAAATTCAGCTCGACGATGAAATTCACGATCGACAAAACGAAACCAGTGATCACGCCGAAATTCAAGGGTGAGAACACTGTCATTAAAAATGGCGAGTACATCAACAGAGTGTTCACGCCAGAGTTCGCGCTTGATGAAGCAGAGGACATGATAGTCACTGCAACGTTGAACAATGGGCCGAACCTTGGCCGAAACATCCCTGTAGCAGCCAGGGAAATGAAATACAGCTATAAGGTGCTGGCACGCGACAAGGCGGGCAATGAATCGACGCTGGAAATCAGCTTCACGCTGGATACAACGAAGCCGAAGCTTGATATCTCAGGCGTGCTCGACGGATTCTTCAACAAGGATATCACGCCAAAAGTGACGTATTCAGACATCCATCTTGACCGAAACAAAACTTCGGTAACTTTAAACGGCAAGGCATTCGAAAACGGCACGAAGCTTGAATACGAGCAGGATTATATTTTAAAAGCGGTTGTAACCGACCTGGCTGACAACGTAACGACTAGGACAATCGTGTTTACGATCGACAAAACGTCCCCTGTCATTAAGTTCAAGGAACCAATCTCGAATAATTACTTCAAGACAGACCTGCTGCCGCAGCTGCTCATCGAGGACATGAGCGCCTATGACATCATCGCAATGATGCTTGACGGAAAGCCGTATGAAGCTGGTGACCCGATCAAGACAGAAGGAAAGCACGTCATGTTCTTCGAGGTAAAAGATAAAGCAGGCAACATCCAGCAGCTCAGCGTCGAGTTCATCATCGACAAAACTGCACCGAAAGTAGTATTCGAAGGGGTGAAAGAAAAAGAGAAATACTATGACCCCGTTGAGGTTTCCATCCGACTCGACAATCCAAATGACACCCTGAAATCCGTGATGATCAACGGAGAGCTTTTCGAAGGAGAAGTCGTGGAGGAAAATGGATACAATGTAATCAAAATTAAGCTGGCAGAGATCAAACCATACGAAATACAAATAATTGCCGATGACCTTGCAGGTAATGAGAAAACAGAAACGATCTCATTCGAAATTGTCAAAAAAGGAGCGCTAGTGAAGTTCGTCGAAAACAAGCCTTTACTAGGTGGTACAGTGGCAGGTGCAATCGGCCTGATTGCCGCTGCAGCAACTGTATTAGTGCGCAGGCGCAAGGTGAGAGTGGAAGAAGAATAATATAAGTTGTAGGAAATTGAGATCCGGGATAGAGCTTTGTGCTCCCGGGTCTTTTTACTGGAAAAAATCCTTTGTTTTTACCAGTTCGCGGAATTCCAGTAGAATTTCGCGGAATTAATATCATTTTTCGCGGAATTATGAATGATATTCGCGGAAATAGTACTGAAAATCGAGGAATAAACCTATTTCAATGCTCAAACTGTAGATCGGAAAGCGATTGACCTGTCCAAACCATTGATATAAGAGTGTGTAAGGTAACAAAAAGAGTTTAATTTCATCAATATTAGGTTTCATCACTCGAAAATTTACACCTAGATTAAGTAATTCAAAATTATGTGACAAATTCAAACAAATTGTTTCAAATTTTTCATCATTCGGTTACTTATTTCCTATCATTGTGATAAAATAAACAATTAGGGTAGAATATGGTTCGCAGATTGCGGCAGCGTCTGTGTAATCTCGGACATCGTGATCTATTTTACATAGATGAGGCTTTTCGTCAGCTGAGATAACGAGGCTTAATCAGCCGCAGCCAGCCATTTGTCAAGGAGGAAAAAGCAAAATGTTTGCAAGGGATATCGGGATTGACCTTGGTACAGCCAATGTGTTGATCCATGTAAAAGGTCGAGGGATTGTCTTGAATGAACCGTCTGTTGTGGCGATTGATAAGAACACGAACAAGGTTTTGGCTGTTGGGGAAGAGGCGCGCAAAATGGTTGGGCGTACACCTGGCAATATCGTAGCGATTCGCCCGTTGAAGGATGGAGTAATCGCAGATTTCGATGTAACCGAGTCAATGCTTAAGCATTTCATCAATAAATTGAATGTAAAAGGCTTCCTGTCCAAGCCGCGCATCTTGATTTGCTGCCCAACGAACATAACTAGCGTTGAGCAAAAGGCAATCAAGGAAGCTGCTGAAAAGAGCGGCGGCAAGAAGATTTATCTTGAAGAAGAGCCAAAGGTTGCGGCAATCGGAGCTGGCATGGACATCTTCCAGCCGAGCGGAAACATGGTTGTTGATATCGGTGGCGGTACAACTGATGTAGCCGTACTATCAATGGGCGACATCGTTACATCTCAATCAATCAAAATGGCGGGCGACAAGTTCGACGCTGAAATTTTAAATTACATTAAACGTGAGTACAAGTTGTTAATCGGTGAGAGAACAGCTGAAAATATCAAGATTCAAATTGGGACTGTCTTCCCGGGCAGCCGTAATGAGGAAATGGATATCCGCGGCCGTGACATGGTATCTGGACTTCCACGCACGATTACTGTTCGATCTGAAGAGATTGAAAAGGCTCTAAGGGAATCAGTTGCTGTTATCGTTCAGGCGGCAAAAACAGTACTGGAAAGAACCCCTCCTGAATTATCCGCTGACATCATTGACCGCGGCGTCATTTTGACTGGTGGCGGGGCATTGCTTCACGGAATCGACCAGCTGATGCAGGAAGAATTGAAGGTGCCTGTATTGATTGCGGATAACCCAATGGATTGTGTTGCAATCGGCACAGGTATTATGCTTGATAATATCGATCGCATCGCAGGTCGTCGCGGAATCATCTAAAATTAAAATCTGGAATTACTTCGGTCTGAAATGCCGTAGGATTCCAGGTTTTTTTGCTTTTTACCCGGTTTTTCTGGCATAAAACCCAAAATCCTACATTTTCCTGCAAATTTTTAATGTTTCTTGCCGATATATTTCTTATAATAGAAAGTAGTGAAAAAATTTCCTGTTGTTCAGGGATTTTTCCAATAAAGGGTGTGGAAATATGTTTAAAGGATTTTATACAGTAGCTTCTGGTATGCTTGCGCAGCAGCGCAGGACTGAAATGCTGACGAATAATATGTCCAATGCCAATACGCCGGGTTATAAGGCGGACCAAGCGGGAATGAGGGCGTTCCCTGAAATGCTGCTACAGCGCTTTGACAAGCAGCAAATTCCGACAGAGAACGGCCTGAATTTGCCGTTCAACAAGGAAATTGGCACAATCAATACAGGTGTTTACATGCAAGAAGCGATTCCGAAATTCATCCAGGGTGATTTACGCGAAACTGGACGAAAGACGGATATGGCATTGCTCGATATAAATATGCCGGAAAATGGATCAGTATTTTTTACTGTGCGCAACACGGATGGCACAGTTCGTTATACAAGGAACGGAAATTTCACGACTGACGCGCAAGGCTATTTGACAACTGGCAGTGGGCATTATGTACTGGATTCAGCAGGCCAGCAAATCCAGCTTTCAAGTGACCGTTTTACAGTCAACGAGGCCGGTGTCCTGACAGGTGAAAATGGCGAGAGTGCAAATCTTGGTGTTGCCTATGCGAACAATCCGCTGCGGATGATAAAAGAAGGCGACGGACTTTTCCGTACAGAAGACGGTGTTGAGCTGCCGACCGCTTTTGGAGCTGAAGGCGTTCAGTTCAGGACACAACAGGGTTTCCTTGAGCAATCCAACGTCGATATCAGCAGAACGATGACCGACATGATGTCAGCCTATCGAGCTTTCGAAGCGAACCAGAAGATTCTCCAGGCTTATGATAAAAGCATGGAAAAGGCTGCGAACGAAATCGGAAGGCTATAGTATTCTGGATCAAATTTTAAAAGGAATCGCGCTCCTTTCCTGGAGGCGTATTGAGGTATAAAATATGAACAGAACAATGATCACTGCGACTAATACATTATCCCAGCTGCAAAAGCAGATGGACATGATCAGCCACAATCTTGCAAACATTGATACAGCTGGATACAAGCGCCGCGAAGCGTCTTTTACTGACCTGCTTGTGCAGGAATATCGTAACCAGCCGAATAATGCCTTGGAACCGCAGAATCGGATGACTCCTTTTAACATCCGCCAGGGTATTGGTGCGAGGCTAGGCCAAGTTCAGCTTACCTTGTCCCAGGGCAGCCTAAAATCAACCGGCCGGACCCTTGATACTGCTTTCACGACAGAAGGCCAATTTTACCGGGTGATGGTCCAGAATGAGGATGGCAGCTCTGCGATGCGTTTGACCCGTAACGGTGCGCTCTATCTTTCACCGCTTTCGGATAATGAAACCATGCTTGTAAATAGCGACGGACATGCTATCCTTGATGAGAACAACCAGCCAATTACTATTACAGGTAATGTGAAAAACTTTAATATCAATGAATCGGGCCTTTTAACAGCTGAAATGTATAATGGGACAAGCCAAGAAGTGAATCTTGGTGTAATATTGATTAATAAACCGCAATTTTTGGAGCAAAAAGGCGGCAACCTGCTTGGATTGCCAGACAACCTGGCTGAGCTTGGTGTTACCGAGGAAGAGGTAATGACTAATCTAGCTGGACCTTTGAGGAATCAAATCGCGATCCAGCAAGGTGTTCTCGAGCAATCAAACGTAGATATGAGTAAAGAAATGACGGATTTAATCAATGTACAGCGGAGCTATCAGTTCCACTCCAAATCGATTACGCTGGCTGATCAAATGCTCGGGCTAGTGAACGGAATCCGTTAAGAGGGGAAGAACAATCAAAATGGCTTTGAACAAGAATAATCAAGAAGCAGTAACGCGTGAAGAAGTGAAAAAGGAAAAGAAAACACGCGAAAAAAAGAAAAGAATCCGGGTTCGCCTTATTCCAATCTGGCTTCGGATTATTATTGTAATCCTTCTGTTAGCCGCAAGCATCGTGCTCGGCGCCATGTTCGGCTATGCTGTAATGGGCAGCGGCAAAGCGAAGGATGTTTTTGAGAAGTCAACTTGGATTCATATATTGGATTTGGTGGAAAAAGAATAAATTTTTTCAAGGAAGGGAGATTTCCCTTCCTTTTTATTTGGTTTTTTTAGTACAATAGTCAGTAAGTATTAGTAGGAGGTACTAAAAATATGATGGACATCACTCAAATCAAAGAAATAATTCCGCATCGCTATCCATTTTTACTCGTTGATAAAATTGTTGAAATTGAAGATGGAAAAAGGGCAGTCGGCATCAAGAATGTTACTGCAAACGAAGAATTCTTCAACGGTCATTTTCCTGATTATCCGGTCATGCCAGGCGTGCTGATTGTGGAAGCATTGGCTCAGGTTGGAGCAGTAGCAGTTTTAAAACTTGAAGAAAATCGCGGCAAGATCGGCTTTTTTGCAGGTATCGACAACTGCCGTTTTAAAAGACAGGTCAAACCAGGCGACCAGCTCAGGCTGGAAGTTGAAATGATCAAGCTGCGCGGCCCGATTGGAAAAGGTAAGGCAGTCGCTACGGTAGATGGCGAGCTGGCTTGTGAAGCGGAGATAACATTTGCGATAAAATAGTTATTTTTGAGAGGACTCAATCCTGAATTGGGTTCTTTTTTTACATAATTAGGAAGAAGTTGCAATTATGGCTGTTGAACGTGCAATTACTCGGGATTATGGTGCAATTAGGGTGGAGAATGGCGCAATTTTCCTTCTATTCTAAGAGAATAATTTTTCCAGTTGGATTATCCGCCTAAATTCTGTTGCAGCTCATGATAAAAATTTCCTTAATTGTTTTTACTTAGAAGATTAAAGAAGTAACTATGGTTCATAATTGGCGCATTTACAGTCCGTCGTCACCAAAATACCTTCCCCATACCGAAAATCGGGTAATTTTTACAAAAAATCATGCAAGTTTTTTTCATTGATGGGCAATATAACAGCAGACCCGTGCAACAGGTCTCAAAAATACCTATTAATGAAAGGGGCTTTTACTCATGAAGAAAAAGCTATTAATGTTAATCGGTGGCTCATTGCTATCGGCTATGTTCCTTGCAGGCTGCGCGAATGACCAGGATCCTCCTCCGGGTGACGATGTGGATATCGAGAATCCAGCGGACGACAATGGTAATGTGGACGATGATGGCATGATGGATGACAACAACGGCGAAAACAACGACATCAACACTGAGAACGATGGTGACATGATGGAGGACAACAATGAGCCAGGCGAAGATGCTGTTGAAGACAATCTTGATATGAACGACGAGGACAATAAAGATCAATAATGAAAAAAGGGCAGGGATGGATTCCTGCCCATTTATTTTGCATATGAAAAAATATTGCCAACTGAATCTCAATCTTTTTCATTTATTTACGCATGGAAAGCCCAACTAGCGCATTTTGTTCATAAAAAAACTCCAGCCAGTCAGCAGGAGTTTCATTAAACTTTCTTAGGCTGCAAAATTTGCGGCCTTGATATGATTTTTTCCTTGAATTCCGTAAGAAGTTCTTCACCTTTGTATCCTTTATCAAGCAGGTACTCCAGCAGTTTTTCCGGATAATCGCTCTTCGGTTTAGTGAGTTTTCCTGTTAAAAGAATGCTGGCATGTGTCTTCAGCTTCTTCACGCAGCAGACTTTTGTAATGAACGCCGCCGGGTCGTTCTCTCGTTTGGTGATGACGACTTGGACGATGATTTCTTTGTCGTTGTCGCACGCATCCTGGAAATAGGGAATGTATTTATGATCAGTAAAAACTTCGACGAGCCACGTGCCTTTTTCATCCTCTTTATTGATAATCAGGCCGTCTTCCATTTCGATATCCACTAAAGCATCATCATCAGCAAGCTGCATTGAAATCAACTTAAACGTCTTCATGTCGACCACCTCCCATAATACTTGTCCAAATTATAACACAGGATGTATTGAAAACGAAAAAAAGCAAGTTTGTCGAAAGAAATTTTTTTGAACTAGCAAAAATCATTTTTAGCTCTACGACATGTGTCAAAATCTCAATTTTTCATAGGCAAATCGTTTATGCGTCGCAGTTTTTACAGTCAAAAGAACGATTTTCGACATTTTACTACAGCGCTAAAAAGGAATATTATCGGGGTATCAAAGAGAAAGGAGATGAAAAGGTGATCAATCAAGTAACGCTAGTAGGCAGGCTGACCAGGGATCCAGATCTCAGGTATACACCGGACGGCAAAGCGGTGTCGAATATAACACTGGCGGTGAACCGGCATTACAAAAATGCCAGCGGTGAAATCGAGGCTGATTTTGTCCACTGCATCCTCTGGGGCAAAACAGCCGAAAACACGTCCAACTATTGTAAAAAGGGCTCAGTCCTCGGAGTGACCGGACGCATTCAGACACGAAACTATGATAACCATGAAGGTAAGCGTGTCTATGTGACTGAAGTTGTGGCCGAGGGAGTAAGATTTTTAAGTACAAAACCGACTGGAACAAGGGAAAATCAGCAGGCATCGCAATCGTCTCGGCAACCAGAAACTGTTCCCCCAGCGCCGCCACAAAGAGAGGAGCTTCCATTTGCATAATCAAACCGATTCAATCGAAAAGCTGCTAGTCAGCCTGATTAAAATGGTTGGAAAAAACAATGAGAAGGTCGACGAACTCACCAAGCGTGTCCGCCAGCTCGAAATCGCCTCCAAAGATCTGCAGATCAACCGCGTCTACTCCTTCATAGCCGAGCCGCCAAGACCAAATTCCAGCAGAAAAGAATATGCAAGGACATAAAAAAAGATGATAAAGAAAAAACACAAATGAATTTCCTCGTTACCACCTCACTACGGTTCTTTTAGAGAGAAATTCAATAACCTGATCTCCAATAAACCCTCAATTTTTGCTGCCGGCTGTGATAGCCGGTTTTTTTGTACATCCTTCCCTTTGCTGGTTGATAGAAAATGAGACCTTCTATATGGTCTTTAAAAATTACAAAAAATTCTTATTTTATAGGTATAAATACTCATTTATAATTTGGGTAGATTCATTAAAATATAGTAGTATAAAATTTGAATAATGGGGGATTGCTTACATTGTCCTTTGTAAAGAAATTGCTGTTGTTGGCGGCTTCATTCCTGATTGCCACAAGTCCATTTGTTGATCATGCATTTGCAGAAGAATCTAGTTCAAAAACACTAGAAAGAGAATCAAAAATAAATCACTTGTTTTCACAGAATTCACAAAGTGGCAATGAACCTACATACCAAATGCAGTTTTATAATGAGCCTGTAGCTGATACAGTGAATTATCAAGACGTAATAGACGCTTACCATATCCATGAATATCGCTTTGGAACAAGTGGAGGGAAATTCACTGTTGAATTCGCAGAAAATGATGATATTGAGTACCTTATATATGATGTGAATTTACAGGAAATAATCGAAGAAGAATCGGAAAATACATTTGATTTGATTCCAGGATACTATGCTTTTGTGATTATGGGATTCAGCGATGTTCCGGTTGAATATGAATACAATTTAAACGGTCCCTTTTCGTTAGTTCCTGATAATACCCTTCCAGAGTTAGAGGTAACCAATTGGAAGAGCAATGAATTTCGATTGCCTAAAGGATCTTCCCCCGTTTATCCGGTAGAAGGTTATTTTAAAGGTTACACACTGGAATTATCGGTGAATAGTGAAAGATTTTTTATTTCCAATGGAGGTAAATTCCTTTGGGAAAATGTAGTGTTTGGAAAAGGATTCAACGAAGTCACTTTTGAAGCGTACAATATTAACGGGAACTCTGTTACGGAATTCTACTATATTACTCTCCCGGGAGTTTCTAGAATATACGGGCAGGACCGTTATCGGGTTTCCAGCGGAGTATATAGCAGTTTGGAATATTGGGAGTATGGAAGCAACACTGTCATAATTTCAAGAGGGGATATGTATCCAGATGCCTTATCAGGAGGCCCACTCGCTACACTTGAGACGGCTCCTATATTGTTGACACCAACAAATAAACTGTCTGACAGAGTAGTTATGACCCTTGAACACTACCAGCCTGAAAAAGCTATAATCTTGGGAGGCACAGTTTCGGTATCTCCTGAGGTTGAAAGGCAACTCAAAAGATTAGGCATTAATGATATTGAGCGAATTGGAGGAAAGGACCGCTATGCAGTATCAGCAAGTATTGCTGAAAGGGTCTCTGAATACACGGGATCAGATACTGCTATCATTGCTAGTGGTGAGGCTTTTCCAGATGCTCTCTCTGCTTCTTCGATTGCAGGTCCAATGGGCATGCCGATCCTGCTGGTACAGCCCGGAAAAGTCCCAGACTCAATTCAAACATTTATAAACAACCATCCTGAAATCACGAATTTCATTATTGTTGGTGGACCGGTTGCAGTTAAAGAAAATGTTGCAACTCAATTAAAGCAGTTACGAAGTGGAGCGGTAATCAAACGGATAAATGGAAAGGATCGCTATGAGGTTTCCATAAACGTCGCTAAATTCGGAATGGAAAACTATGGAATGGATCTAAGTACAATTACATTTGTAAGGGGAGACTTATTCCCTGACGCTTTATCAGGAGCACCGCTTGCTAATTATTTCGGCTCCCCTATCATATTGACAACGACCGATAAACTAGAAAGCAAAGTATATAATTTCCTTTCTAGCAATAAAGGGAAAACTGAACATATGTATATCATAGGAGACGTTCTTTCTGTTTCCCCTTATGTTGAACAGCAGCTTAATACATTTATACGTTAAAGTTCTAGCTCTTCCTTAGGAAATGGTTTACTGCAAAATACCAGAACGGTTATTAATATCAAAAAAAGCAGAGCATTTGCTCTGCTTTTTGCTATTGTTTATGACAAAAATACCAACTCATGCAGTTCATCAGTCGACAGCTCGGTGATCCAGCTGTCGCTCTGGATGATCTGGTCGTTCAGCGACTGTTTCTTTTCGAGCATCGCGTCGATTTTTTCCTCGAGCGTTCCGGTGCTGATCAGCTTGTGCACATGCACGAAGCGGCTTTGGCCGATGCGGTATGCGCGGTCGGTCGCCTGGTTCTCGACGGCTGGATTCCACCAGCGGTCGTAGTGGACAACATGGTTGGCCGCAGTCAGGTTGAGTCCTGTACCACCGGCCTTCAGCGACAGCAGGAATACAGGGAACTCACGGTTCTGGAATTTCGTAATCAGTTCATCACGCTTCGTCTTCGGCAGGCTGCCGTTCAGGAACGGAACATCGATGCCAAATTTCTTTTTCAAAGCAGACTGGATCATCTCTCCCATGCCAATATACTGGGTAAAAATGATGCAGCTTTCTTCCTGTTCGAGAACCACGCTCACCAGCTCGATCATTTTCTCCATTTTCGCAGAGCGGTCAATCAACTTCTTCGGATCTTCCTCTTTCAAATATAAAGCAGGGTGGTTGCACAGCTGCTTCAGTCTGCTCAACAGCTGCAAAATCAGACCCTTGCGCTCGAAGCTCGATAATGTTTCGATCTGCGCGAAGGTATCCTTGACGAGCTGCTCATACAATGAAGCCTGCTCTGCAGTCAGCGGGCAGTATTCCTTCTGCTCGACCTTATCAGGCAGATTCAGCGCCACATCTTCATCCTTCTTCGTCCGTCTCAGCAGGAATGGTTTGATCAGCGACTGAAGCTGGGTGATTTTTTCCTTCTTGTCTTCTTTTTCAATC
Organism: Mesobacillus selenatarsenatis SF-1; assembly: GCF_000813125.1. GTDB lineage: Bacteria > Bacillota > Bacilli > Bacillales > Cytobacillaceae > Mesobacillus > Mesobacillus selenatarsenatis. The sequence continues at coordinate 2,298 of NZ_BASE01000017.1, read as the reverse complement.
GGCAGGATGAACTGCTTCTGGAACTGTCCGGCGCTGCCAAGATAACCGCGATTCGTGAAATCAAAAATCGACCACAGCTCAGACAGTCGGTTTTCCATCGGCGTTCCGGTCAGGGCGATATGATGCTTGCCCTTCAGCTTCCTTACTGCACGCGATTGCTTCGTATCAGCGTTCTTGATATTTTGCGCCTCATCAATCGCAACGCTGCTCCATTCAATACTTTCAAGCTCATCGAAGTCCAAGTGCGTCAGACCATAAGACGTCAGCACGATATTCGAACTCATGGCTTCTTCTGTAAAAAGTGTACCCTTCAGTCGGTTCGGCCCATAATGCAGATGAACTCGCAAACCCGGAGCAAAACGCTCGATTTCTTTCTGCCAGTTGCCAAGCACGGAAGTAGGACAGATGATCAACGCCGGATGGTCGTCTTTTTCCTGTTCTTTTACGGACAATATATAAGAAATCAGCTGAATCGTTTTCCCAAGCCCCATGTCATCGGCTAGCAAAGCGCCAAATCCATATTTCCGCAAAAACAGCAGCCAGTTCATGCCGAGCTTTTGATACGGGCGCAGCTCACCATGCAAGCCGGCAGGGACCGGCAAATCGGGGATTTCCTTCGTTTCCGAAAGCTGCTTCATCATCTGCTTCCAGTGGCGGTTCAGCTCGATCTGGATTTTTGCAAACGCACGCGGATCATCCAGGCCTTCGCCGTCTTCTTCCTCATCAGACAGCTCCTGCTGCAGCAAATCGCGGATGTGGAGGCCTTCCTTATCCGCTTTTTTCATCATTTCCTGGATCTGGCGGATGAAGCCATGGTCGAGCTTGATCCAGCGGCCCTTCAGATACACAAGGCGGCGCTTCTCATTCACCAGCCGCTGGAAATCATCCTCGCTCAGGTCAACACCGTTCATGGAAAAACGCCAGTCGTAATCAAGCATCGCATTCAAGCCGACAAACGAACGGCGATACCCAGTCTGGCCTTTCAGGCGCGCCTTCACCTTGAGGTTCGCGTTCTTGATTGCTTCCCACCACGAAGGGAGGAGAATCTCAATGCCGAGCGCGATCAGTGTTTCGCTCGCCTCGGTTAAAAACATCCACGCTTCATCCTCGGTCAAGCTAGACTTCAGGCGGCCGTCTTTCTCAATCCATGGAAAAATCGCAGCGAGTCGCTTTTCTTCATCCTCAATCTTATCGCTGAAAAAGTCCCAGCCAGCAGGATAGCTTTCATAGTCTCGAGCTTCAATCAGCATAGGTTCTTCTTTTCCACGCAAAAATAACCCAAGCTTCCAGTCACCGAGATCATCGATTGGCTCTTCGAGTCGCATCCCGATGGAAAACGGTGCCGAATTTTCTTTCAGGCCAATCCATTCAAGCCAGCGGTCTTCATCAAAGTAAGCGGCCAGCTGCGAAGCCGAAAGCTGCTTATTCCGAAGGACATCAAGCTTATCGCCGAGCAGATACTTCATCGTCTCATTTTCATGGAAGTAAGACTCCAGGGCATGATGGAACAGGTCGGCCACAAATTCCCTTACGGCTAGCTTCTCATCATTTACACTAAGAGCTTCCTCCCAAAAAGGCTCATGGAATTCATCAAGCACACTCTCAGGTAGCTTCCAGCGGAAATCCTCACCATCAAGCTGAGTAAAATCTGGATGCCACTCCTTTGCGAGGATGGCATCATAAATCGCGTGAGCCGTAGACAGGCAGATATCGCCAAGGTCATCCCATTCCCACTCAACAAGCCGGTTGAAGCTCTCCTCGCCAAACAGGGTAACGAGCTGCCAGGCACTTAACGTCACACCCTCAGCAGAGCCCCATTTATCAACGTCCAGCATCGTCCCATAATAACTCTCTCTATGGCGGAAAAAGAGCAGCTTCTTCCATTCAGAGGGCTTAAGGTCAAAACCATCAAAATTCTCCGCACTCAAAAAATAACGACCGCCCGCAACCGGCATCACATCTATATGAATCTGCTTAATCTCAAGCATCAAAAGCACCTCCTTATGGGAGCAGAGGGACGTACCTTACGCTTCCTTCGTTTCGCTAAACTAAAGGAGCAAAAGGAACGTCCCCATGCTTCCGTCATTCCACCTCAATAAGCTTGCTCCGTGTACACTCTTCGTGAAAAGCGCGCAGTCGCTTCGTCCTCACAAGCAGTTTTCCAAAAAACTCTTCCCATTCAGGGACAAGCTTCATTTTTTTATAAACTGTACGCAGTTTTTTCAGCAACCGTGCGGCCTGCTTGTAGCTGCTGCGGTTTTTCATCTCAATTAAATCGCCGATCATCTGGTGGTACAG
>NZ_BASE01000018.1 GCF_000813125.1 Mesobacillus selenatarsenatis SF-1 | reverse complement strand
CGAATTTTAGAGAAAACAGGAAAGCTACCCGTATAAACTAAACCAAATGTTCAATTACTATTTCTGTAACGCATATCCAGCAGCATTGCTGCCCGCAAGTCGACCGGTAACAAGTGCGGAGGTGATATTGTAGCCTCCTGTATATCCATGGATGTCGAGGATTTCACCGCAAAAGTATAGTCCTTCTGCTTTCTTGGATGCCATTGTTTGAGGCTCGACTTCTTTGACTGATACGCCGCCCCCTGTGACAAAAGCTTTATCAAGAGGCAGGGTGCCATTCACTTTGAACTCGAATTGCTTTACTGATTTGGCGAAGCTTCTTATTTTTTCATGGCCTAGTTGTCCGCCCTGCATCGCTGGGTCAATCTCATTCAGCTCAAGCAGAAACAGTAGATACCGTTCTGGCAGAAGGCCCTTCAATAAATTCTTTACCGCTTTTTTTGGCTCTGTTTTAATCAGTTTATTGATTTCCTGGAACAATTCTTCTTCTTTCATGTCAGGAAGGGCATCAAGAGACATGACGACTTCTTTTAGGTTCCACTTTTGCATCGCTTTGACGACGAACTGGCTGCAGCGAAGCACAGCCGGGCCACTGATGCCGAAGTGTGTGAAGATCATATCCATTTTATGAGTGATCAGCGCTTTCCCTTTTGGGTTAAGTACGCTGAGCCCAATTCCCCTTAACGAAAGTCCCTGCAGAACTTTTTCTTTTATAAAAGGCTCAGAGGACGTCAACGGCACTTCAGTCGGGAACAAAGTTGTGATCGTGTGGCCTGCTTTTTCAGCCCAGGCATACCCATCTCCGGTAGAACCTGTATGAGGCACTGATTTTCCACCGACAGCAATGATGACACTGTCCGCATAAAACAATTCACCATTTTTCAATTCTACAGATACAGCCTTGCCATCTTTGTAGTGGACATCTGCAACAGGGGTGTTCGTCTTTATTTCCACTTTCAAATCCTTCAGATTTGATAAAAGGGCGTCAACAACGGACTGGGCTTTGTCCGTGACCGGGAACATCCTGCCATGATCCTCTTCTTTTAGCTGTATTCCAAGCCCTTCAAAAAATGAAATGATATCTTCATTGCTAAAAATCGACAGGGCGCTGTATAAGAACCGTCCATTTCCGGGTATATGTTTAATGATTTCATCCACTGGAAGGCGATTGGTTACATTACAGCGGCCGCCGCCTGAGATTGCCAGCTTTCTGCCCAACTTGTCTCCTTTGTCAATCAGCAGCACCTTTGCGCCCTGCTCACCAGCAGCAATCGCGGCCATCAAGCCAGACGGACCGCCGCCAAGGACGATTACATCGTATTTCATTGCTTCACCAACTTTTCGTTTCACTTTTTAGATCATTAAGCACTTTTATTATTATAATCCATCTCTTCATTAAAAACATTGCCTTGAATGATGTTCTTCAAACGGCAGTTAATGGATTACAGCCCGGAAAACTGGCAGTCAGGCTGGAGAAAGAGTAAACTAGGGAATGCAGGAAAATGTGCATCCGGGATTCAGGAAGTTTCTTTATACAGGGATGCAGGAAATTTCTGCATTCATTGATAAATATCATAGTGTCTGATTGTGTTTATGGTAAAATACAAGTTTGTAATCTGTTTTTATTTTAAAGATTGAAAAGTAGGGATCTTATGTCATCAAAGCTTTTAAGAGGGACGTTCATATTGACGCTCGGCACGATTTTATCTAAAGTGCTTGGGTTGTTTTATGTTATTCCCTTTTTTGCGATAGTAGGAGAGTATGGGACAGCATTATACTCCTTTTCATACATTCCATATACAATTTTCATTAGTATTGCTACAGCTGGCGTACCGCTTGCTGTTTCTAAATTCATAGCGAAATACAATGCCCTTGAAGAATATGCAGTCGGCAGAAAGTTGTTTAAATCTGGTGTGGCAGTTATGCTGGCAACCGGAATTCTATCTTTCTTGATTATGTATGTTACAGCTCCAGGGCTTGCTGAACTTGTCATGGATTCAAGTAATGATGAAAATGTGAAAATAACCGCTGCAGATGTGACCACGGTTATTCGTGCGGTCAGTTTTGCCTTGATTGTTGTTCCGTTCATGAGTTTGATTCGCGGTTTCTTCCAGGGACATCAGTCAATGGGGCCATCAGCAGTTTCCCAGGTTGTTGAGCAAATAGTCAGGATCGTATTCGTACTGGCCGGCGCCTTTTTTGTCCTGAACGTACTTGAAGGAGACATGGTTACAGCAGTTAGTGTTGCCACGTTTGCTGCCTTCATTGGTGCGCTCGGCAGTCTTGGAGTACTTGGCTGGTATTGGGTAAAAAGGAAGCCGCATTTAGATAAACTGCTTGATGAAGACAAGAAGACGCTGGATATTTCCTTAAAGGATATTTATAAGGAAATCTTGTTGTATGCGGCACCTTTTGTTTTTGTCGGTATTGCCAATCCTCTGTTCCAGTTTGTTGATATGATGACCTTCAACAGAGCGATGATGTCAGTTGGTTTCAGTCAAAATGAGGCGAGTTCGGCATTTTCAGTCTTGAACTTCCAATCACATAAGCTTGTCATCATTCCGGTTTCTCTGGCTACGGCATTTTCATTGACCTTGGTACCAAGCATCACAAAGGCATTTACAGAAAACGACCGCAAGGGTATGAGACGGCAGCTTGATCAGACATTCCAGGTGTTGATGTACCTAACCGTCCCTGCCGCGATTGGGATTGCGATACTTGCTGAACCGATGTATACCGTTTTCTATGCACATAATGACCTGGGCACGGACGTACTGACTACTTACGCCCCAGTAGCTATCCTATTCGCGCTTTTCTCGGTAACAGCTGCCATTCTGCAAGGTATTAATGAGCAGCGATTCACGATTTTGAGTTTGCTGACGGGATTATTGGTGAAGCTAACTTTTAACATCCCATTGATCAAGCTTTTTGAAACACAGGGTGCTGTGATGTCAACAGCATTAGGTTATATCGCGGCAATTATCATTAACATGATTGTTATTAAAAAATTCGCCAAATATCCAATGGGTTTTGTGACAAGAAGGATATTCCTGATTTTGATTTTCTCAGGTTTGATGGCTGGCGTTACGATGGCATTCTATGAGGTGCTTGTCGAATTCCTTTCACCAGCTGCCAAGTTCCAGTCTATCTTGATTATTGGAATTTCTGCCCTGGTAGGCGCTGCGGTGTACTTTTATCTGGGACTACGGACAAAGCTGGTGGACAGGCTTTTCGGGGACCGTGTGACCAAGATCAAGCGCAAATTAAGGCTGCCGGTATAATAGAAAAATGGCCTTCATAACATGAAGGCCATTTTTGCTAATATCCTAGTAATAAAAATTCTGGTCTTCTTGCCTGAAGCCGAGACGGCGCTCAATTCTGTCGACCCTGCGGTCTAAGCGGTCGATTTGATTGCTCAGCCTTTGCACTTGTCGTTCAAGACGGTCGAGTCTCTGGTCAAATTGGCCTCCTCCGCCAGGGAATCCTCCGCCAGGGAATCCTCCACCCGGGAAGCCTCCGCCAGGTATTCCCGGCAGCGGAATGTACAAGCCTTGTCCTTGCTGTCTATGGTTCATTCAGGTCATCTCCTCATAATCTGATGTAAAGTATGATATTAGTCTATGTAAGGCTGCAAGAAATGGAATGGGCACATGCCCATATGAATAGAAGGAGGTTCACAATGAGAATCGATAAAGTGCTTTCCAACCTTGGATATGGAAGCAGGAAAGACGTGAAGAAACTTTTAAAAGATGGTGCTGTAAAAGTTAATAATGAAACCGTGAAGGATGCAAAGCACCATGTGGATCCTGAGAATGATTCAATTACTTTAAACGGTGAAGAAATTCATTATAGAGAATTTATTTATTTAATGATGAACAAGCCGCCTGGTGTCATTTCAGCGACGGAGGACAACCGTGATGAGACGGTAATTGACCTGCTGGAGATTGAAGACCAGGTATTTGAGCCATTCCCGGTAGGCAGGCTTGATAAGGATACGGAGGGTCTGCTGCTGATCACGAATGATGGTCAGCTTTCCCACAAGCTTTTATCACCGAAAAAACATGTCCCTAAAACGTATTTCTCCGTGATAGAGGGAGAAGTGACTGAAAAGGATATCGAAGCATTCAAAAAAGGCGTCACTCTAGATGATGGTTATGAAACAAAGCCAGGGGACCTTGTCATTATAAAATCAGGTTTGACGTCTGATATAGAGCTGACGATCACTGAAGGGAAATTCCATCAAGTGAAGCGGATGTTCGAGGCAGTCGGAAAAAGGGTCATTTACCTGAAACGATTATCGATGGGACCGCTGAAGCTAGATGAAACGCTTGAGCTCGGAGAATACAGGGAGCTTACCGACGAAGAAGTGGAAATGCTGCAAACCTATGAAGTATAAAAAAATCGCCAAATTGCTTTGGCGATTTTTTATTTAACGAATTATCAACTACGAGAAGTGTCCAGCTTCAGCGCCTAGCCCCTCGAGCCGCTTGTCTAGTGTCGCCTCCTAGAAACTCCGAAACTTCAACTCCGCCGGCAGAAGCAAAAAGCGCTTCTTTGTCGGAGTCTCCAGTTTCTGCGTTTCTGGACAGTCGGCTATACATTTCTATTTCGGTCCGCCCAATGAAGTCAAAGAACGACTTCATCAGTCGGCCCTCCAGCGCTTGTCGGGGCTGACCAAGGCGCTTACGCATTTCGTATTACGACGACATCTTTACCTTTTTCTGGGTCGTTGTCCATTTACCTCGGCTCGGACTTTTCACTAAGTCGTTATAAGCCAGGACATTCAAGTCCCTCTGGATGGTTCGAGGAGTAATTCCGAATTCCTCTACAAGATCTTGAGTTGTGACAGTACCATTCTGACATATATACATGTAGATGGATTTGATGCGGTTTATCATCCGGTTAGTCGAAGGTTTCAAACAACCACTCCCTATCCTTTTTTAAACCCCTTTGTCATTTTCCTGCAACCGACTATTGATTGAAGACGAATCCTCAAGTATGTAGTTTTCTTCTTTCCAGACAGCTCCTTTTGCGTCCATTTTAAAAGGCAGTCCTAAGATGTCTTACCTTTTGGACTATTTTACACTTTAATAAATTATAATTCCAGATAATTTACTGTTTTTTATGAAAAATTAATAATTTACTCAGAACGTACCCCCTTCATAATGGTTTATATACTTAACAATATGGTGTTAAACAGGTTAAATATGATATTTATTAGAAAATTACAAAAATACATTAGACTGTAACTTAACTTTTACTCAGAGTTTACGAAAAGAGGTTATAAGGAGTAAAATAATATTCAAGTTTTCAAGTGGGGATTTAGAGTACAATAAGAACATCTTCTCGCTTAAGTGTTCCTGAAAAGGGAATACCACCTTTATACATATAAAATTAAATGGGGAGGTTACATGGATGACTTCAATCAATTGGAAACAGGAAGTAGAAAAAAGACAGAGTGATTTAATTAAAGACGCACAGGAACTCCTGAGAATCAAAAGTGTTCTTGACGAAGATAATACGTCTCCGGAGGCACCGCTTGGGGAAGGGGTCAAGGAAGCATTGGACTTTATGCTTCAGTTAGGTGAAAAGGATGGCTTCACTCCAAAGAATGTTGGCAATCTTGCCGGCCATCTGGAGTTCGGGCAAGGAGACGAAATTGTTGGTGTTCTTTGTCATGTCGATGTTGTACCTGAAGGAGACGGCTGGACAAGTGACCCATACGGTGCGGAAATTCGCGATGGTAAAATCTTTGCCCGTGGCGCTATCGATGACAAAGGTCCAACAATGGCTGCATATTATGCAATGAAAATAGTTAAAGAATTAGGATTGCCTCTTAACAAGCGGGTCAGGATGATCATAGGTACGGATGAGGAAAGCGAATGGCGCTGTGTTGACCATTATTTCGAACATGAAGAAATGCCAGCGATGGGCTTTGCGCCCGATGCTGATTTCCCGATAATCTACGCTGAAAAAGGAATCGCTGATTATGATTTGGTTTCAAAGGAAGCCGGTATTGAAAAAGAAGACTTCGATGCTGAAGTAATCGAATTTTCATCGGGCCGCCGCTATAATATGGTACCGGATTTTGCAAAGGTTGTCCTGGTTGTACAACAAGGACAAACGGATGTTGTCCAGCGCTTTGATGAATTCAAAAGGAACAATGAATTGGATGGTAAGGCAATCGTTGAAAGCGGCAAACTGATCCTTGAGCTCGAAGGTGTTTCAGCACACGGCATGGAGCCGGACAATGGCAAAAACGCAGGCCTATATATGGCAGGATTCCTGTCTGAATTGAATCTTGATGGAAACAGTGAAAAGTTCTTTCAGTTTGTCGCCAAGTACCTGGGCAAAGATTCACGCGGCAGGGAATTGGGCGTCGCTTATGCCGATGACATCACCGGAGATTTGACAATCAATGTTGGTAAGCTGTCTTACTCACGGGAAAACGGTGGCCGCGCTGGCTTGAATATGCGCTACCCGGTGACAACCAATCTTGAAAAGACAAAGGAAATATTGAATGGGGTATTAGAAGCTGAAGGAATTTCCATCGAGAATTTCTCAAACTCTAAACCGCATCATGTTGATGAAAGTGACTTCCTCGTCCAGACCTTGAAAAAAGTATATGAAGAGCAGGTTGGCGAAAAAGCAGAACTTATTTCTATTGGCGGGGGAACATATGCAAGATCGTTGAAGTCAGGTGTGGCATTTGGTCCGCTTTTCCCAGGAAGGCCTGATATCGCCCACCAAAAGGATGAATATATGATTATTGAAGATCTTCTTAGAGCAACTGCGATCTACGCGCAGGCTATCTATGAATTGGCAAAATAAAAAAGACATTACCGAAAATCAAGGAGGGGGAAGAGCATGGAATATGTAATTGTAGATGGCGAGGTTCTTGACCGGACGGTCGCCAAGGTAGACATTGAGGACAGAGGTTATCAATTTGGTGATGGTGTATATGAAGTCATCCGTATCTATAACGGCAAAATGTTCACTGGAAAAGAGCATTTGAACAGACTTGTAGAAAGTGCTGGAAAAATCAGGATGAAATTGCCTTTCAGTCCTGAGGAGCTTGAATCCAAAATGGAAGAACTGATTTCGAAAAACGAATTAGACACTGGTATTGTTTATATGCAATTTACAAGAGGGACTTCGCCTCGTAATCATGTTTTCCCTGCCGGTGATGTGGCGCCAACCTTTGTCGCGTACACGCGTAAGGTGGCACGCCCTGTGGAATCCATGGAAAAAGGAGTCAGGACTATCCTTGATGAAGACATTCGATGGCTACGCTGTGACATTAAAAGCTTGAATTTGCTTGGTAATTTGTTATCGAAGCAAAAGGCAGCAGAGGCAGGTTGCTTTGAAGCAATCCTTCATCGAGGAGAAACTGTAACTGAGGGAAGTCATTCCAACATCTCGATTGTGAAGGACGGCGTAATCATCACACACCAGGCAGATAATTTCATCCTCAATGGAATCACCAGACAAAAGGTGCTGGAGATTTGCAGCAATGAGAGTATTGCTTTTGAGGAACGAGCATTCACTCTTGACGAATTGTCTTCGGCTGATGAAGTGTTTTCATCTGGAACAACAGTCGAAGTCATGCCGATTGTTGAAGTGGATGGGAAGCCTGTAGGAAATGGGGAGCCAGGTCCTGTCACCAGGAACCTGCAAAACCTTTTTAAAGGGGAAATTGAACGCCAGTGCGGCAATTTATAACTTTCAACCTGCGGCTATACAGCTGCGGGTTATTTTTTTTCAAAAAGTGACACTCAGCTTATTTCAAATATCAACAGATTTCTCATTCGGGATTCTACATCTAAAGGATTTATCGCTTGCTTTGTTTTTTCTTGCCAGGAATGGGTATCATAAAAATATTTAAATCATCTGGATACCTGCTTTTGTTCATACTCAGACAACCTACAGCAGAATACCGAACAGGGGGAACAGAAATGAAAATCACTTCTGAACAGCATATTGAATTGCATGGATTCAATAATCTGACGAAATCATTAAGTTTTAATATGTATGACATCTGTTATACAAAGACAAAAGAAGAGCGGGAAGCTTATCTTGATTATATTGATGAACAATATAACGCCGACCGGCTGACTAAGATCCTCACTCACGTTTCAGATATTATTGGTGCCCATGTCCTGAATGTGGCCAAGCAGGACTATGTACCGCAGGGTGCAAGTGTCACCATTCTTGTTTCTGAAGGACCCGTTGTCGAGGTGCCAGATGAAGCGTATGACGAGTCGCCAGGCCCGCTGCCTGACAATGTCGTCTTACAGCTGGATAAAAGCCATATCACCGTCCATACGTACCCGGAATTCCACCCGGATGAGGGAATCAGTACGTTCAGGGCTGATATCGATGTATCGACATGCGGAGAAATCTCGCCGCTGAAGGCGTTGAATTACCTGATCCATTCCTTCGAAACCGATGTCATGACAATTGATTATCGGGTAAGGGGATTTACTCGAGATAAAGATGGTAACAAACTATTCATTGACCATGATATCAGCTCGATTCAGAACTATATCCCTGATAGCATTAAAAATCAATTCGATATGGTAGATGTCAATGTTTATCAGGAAAATATCTTCCACACGAAGTGCAAGCTAAGAGAATTTGATCTGGATAATTACCTTTTCGGATATACGAAGGAATCACTATCTCCTGAAGAACGAGAAGAAATTACGGAAAGAATCCAGGCTGAGATGGAAGAAATCGTATCAGGAGTGACACTCCATTCTGGTACGATTTTTGAGGATGAAGAAGCAGACGAAAGCTTGGAAAAATAAAACAATAAAGGCATAAGATTGGACTGTAGACGAACCACGTTAAAATGCGTTTGTCTGCAGTTTTTTTGTATGCAAAGATATAAGGGGAAGTTCAGTTCAAAAAAGATACCCTTAAGAAGCGAAACCCGCTGCATAAGGATACGAAACGGCCCGAACAGTACCCTTATGAAAGAGAAACACGCTGCATAAGGATACAAAACCGTCGGAACGGTATTCTTATGATGGAAAACCAGCTGCATAAGGGTATGAACCTGCACATTTCACTCCTTGCTAAAAGGGATCTTCATTTTAAACAGTAAAAAACTCGCCACACATGGCGAGTCTCTTTAAGTTTAGTCTTCAAATCTGAACAAATCACTTGATAGGTATCTTTCTCCTGTGTCACAGGCAATGCAGATGACGACTTCATCCGGCTTTAGGTCCTTGGCAACATTGATGGCGGCGAAGCAGGCGGCTCCTGATGATGGGCCGACTAGGATGCCTTCTTCCCTAGCAAGTCTTCGTGCCGTGTCATATGCATCTTCATCCTCAATTTTATGGATCTTTTCATATACATCCTGATTGAGGATTTTTGGGATGAAGCCTGGACTTGTGCCGACCAGTTTATGCTTGCCGGGCTTGCCGCCGGAGAGTACTGGCGACCCAGCGGGCTCAACGACGTGTACTGCAAGGTCAGGATATTCTTCTTTTAGAGCTTCGCCTGTACCGGTGATGGTCCCGCCAGTCCCTGCTGTTGCCACGAACGCGCTGAGCGGCTTTTTCAGTTCCTCCATCGCATCGATGATTTCCTTGGCTGTTGATTTTCGATGAGCATCAGGATTCGCTCCATTTTCAAACTGCATTGGCATAAAGCTGTTAGGAATCTCCTTTACCAACTCTTCCGCCTTTTTGATCGCACCAGGCATTTTTTCGTCGCCAGGAGTCAGCACGACTTCTGCTCCATACGCTTTTAACAGATTGATTCTCTCTTCTGTCATCGTGTCTGGCATGACAAGAATCGCTTTATAGCCTCTTGCCGCAGCGTTCATAGCCAGGCCAATGCCGGTGTTGCCGCTTGTGGGCTCAATGATTGTGGAGCCGGGTTTCAGCTTTCCTTCATTTTCGGCTGAAACAATCATGTTGAATGCTGCCCTGTCTTTTACGCTTTTGCTAGGGTTGAAGTATTCAAGCTTTAAGTAAACCGCTGCACCGTTCTCAGGTGCCAGCCTGTTCAATTTTACAAGCGGTGTTTCTCCAATTAATGAAGCAATATTGTTAACGACTCTCATGTGATAGCCTCCTTGATCGATATCGACCTGCTTTAGTATTTCCATTTAAGTGAATAATTGATGATAAGCAACTGAAAAATAATGTTAGCTTCTTCTTATCATATAAAAAAAGACTATTCCTATCAACTTGTGGGGATTAGAAATGTTCATAAGGAAATTCTGCCAATATTACAAACCATTTGCTACAATAAATTCAAGTGGACAAGAAAGGGTGTATTTGGTTGACGGGTCAGCAAACACATTATTTCTATGCTCTCGAACTTCCTGGGGAGACCAAAGAAATCCTGAAGGGCACAATCCACAGCCTGCAAGGTGAATTGCCTTTCAAAACCTGGGTACATCCGCAGGATTTACATATTACGCTCGCATTCCTTGGAAATGCACCTGAAGCCAAAATACAGGCTGCCAATGAAGTGATTGACGCAGCACTAAAAAACGAAGCATCATTTAAAATGGAAATCGATCATTTAGGCATTTTCGGCCGAAAGGACTCTCCAAGGATTTTTTGGGCGGGGCTAGAAGAATCCGCGGAATTGAATGATGTTAGAGATGCTGTGTTTACTGCATGCGTGGACTCAGGTTTTACCCTTGAAACACGGCCGTTCAGTCCGCATATCACAATCGCGAGGAAATGGGTCGGCGAGGAAGCTTTCACCGCTGTCCAGCTTGAGGCAATGAACCCATTTAAAAAAGAATTAACTTTTCAAGCCGAGAGGGTCGTTTTGTACAAGACTCATTTGGGGAAAAGTCCAAAATATGAACCAATTACACTATTCCCGCTTGCTTCCCGGTCTTAATGTGAATTGGAAGCAGGAATAAAGGCAGGTCAATCTATGGCACAATTAATCAAGCTTCAAGACTATGTATCACGCTATGCCCAGGACATTTACCTTTACCCCTCTAGATATGTCCGTCTGAAGAAAAAGCAGTGGGAAGGGATTAAGAAGAAATGGGAAAACGGTCCTGAACAAAATATTGAAAGCATCATTGATCGACAACAGGCAGAGCAGCCCAATAATATCCTTCATAAGCTTAAAGGCATCGTGCGCCAGCCAGAGCCAGTGTATGAAGAGAGTGCTCATGAGAACCTGGAAGACCAGGAGAACTTGATGGACGCTGGTTCTTTGAATTCAGTCACTAACATAAAAACAATCGAAGAATTAAAACAACATTTCCTTGATGGGTTGCTGCCATTCCAGCTGAAATGGGCCAGCTCGACTTTGACGGAAAGATCCTTTATCGCAAAAGAATACAACAATGATCCGACATTAAAATTTTTGCTGCAGCGATTTCCTGATACATTCCTCATTTTATATAAACCTATATTTTTATTGAAAAAAGCGCCGGTCGAGGCGGAGTTAATCATCATCACTCCTGCTGCAGCCATGTGCATTTCGTTCATCGAAGCCGAAGAGGATGCTGCTTATGTCGGATCAAAGGACCGCTTCTGGATCAAGAAAACGAGAAATAAGGAAAAGAAAATCCTTAATCCGTTGATTGCTCTCAATCGGACAGAGAAAATCGTCAAGACTCTATTTGATATGTACGGTGTCGATCTTCCTGTGCAAAAGCTGCTGATCAGCAGGAATGGATTCTTTGACTATCCACTCCAGCCTTATGGCGTGCAATTCATTGAAAAACGTAATTTTGAGGAATGGTTCATGTCCCTGAGAGGCATGAAATCTCCATTGAAGCATATGCAATTAAAAGCAGCACAGGTTCTTCTGCAATACTGCCAGACAACATCCGTCAGAAGGCTTGAGTGGGAAAACAATCCTAAGAGCGAATAAAAAATTTAAAAACCTAATAAATAGATAAAGGTTGATCATATGGAGAAGATCTATTTTATCGTCAACCCCAATGCGAAAAACGGGAGCTGCCGGGAGATTTGGAGAAACATAGAGATAGAGCTGGGGAGTCTTGAAATACCGTATCTTGCATTTTTTACAGAATACCCCGGGCATGCGCAGGAGCTTGCGGAGGCAATTTCCCGCAAGGCTGACGGCACACCCGCAGTTATTGCGGCAGTCGGAGGGGACGGTACACTGCATGAAGTGGTAAACGGCGCCGCATCCTATTCAAACGTAACTGTCGGGTTCATTCCTGGCGGGTCAGGGAATGATTTTTCAAGAGGCTTTGCAATACCGAAAAAGTCAGTAGATGCTTTAAGTTTGATTGTTGATAAAAGCAAATGCCACACAACCGAAATCGATATCGGAAAAATTCAGCACAAAGAATTACAGGAAACCTATTTTATGAATAATATGGGAGTAGGCTTTGATGCTGCTGTTGCGAAGGATTCAAATGAGTCCAGGATGAAACAGCTACTGAACCGTTTTTCACTGGGCAGGCTGGTCTATGTATATATTCTTGTCAAAAAACTCCTTACATTCAGAACGATTCCAATAGAAGTGACGATTGATGGCAAAGTATACAAATACAGCAACGCTTGGTTTATCACGATTTCCAACCAGCCATACTACGGAGGGGGCATGAAGATTGCCCCTGCCGCTCTCCCGGATGACGGAATTCTCGATATCACGGTAGTGCACCGAATCTCGAGATTGAAGCTACTATTGGTTTTCGTCAGCGTCTTCTGGGGAAAGCATACAAGGTTCAAGGAAGTTGAGCAGTTTACCGGAAAGTCGATTACCATTGAATCCACGGGCGATGTTTTAGCTCATGCAGATGGTGAAGCGATCGGACATACACCGCTGAAAATCCAGGCATGTCCAAAAGTCTTGAAAATTCTAACTGGTAAAAACAATCCAGGGCATACCGAGGAGTTGAAAATGAATGATTGCCATTGAAAGGGAATTTAACGCCTATCTTGATCAAGTGAATGTTATTACTGTATTGCTTCCTTATTCATATTTTGAAGGAACCTCCAATGAGTTCCGCCTAAAAGGAGAAGGCGTTGATTTGCCATTGGCAATCCAAGAGAAGGTATTGCTGGAGGATGCAGTAAAATACATTTGCTTATCAAATATCAGGCCTGAGATCGGCAAAACATACGTAATTTTGGATGAACATGGCGGTCAAACGGATCTGCAAATCGGAGCAGTCATCCGAACAGAAGAATTTGACTCATTATTTTTTTACGGCGGCGATGATCTTGGTGTCAGCTACACACCTGAAAAAACCATTTTCAAGTTATGGGCTCCTACCGCTACAAAAATAAAGCTCAGGCTTTTCATGGAAGATGACCAAAACCCCGAGCTGATCGATATGACTAGGATTGATAAGGGCGTATGGAGCTTAGAGTTAGCACGGAATCTTGGGCTTTACCGCTATTCGTTCCTGGTATGTATCAATCTTGAGTGGAGAGAAGCTGTTGACCCTTATGCCACTGCTTTAAGTGTCAATGGTGAATATGGCGTCGTGATCGATCCGGCAAAAACAAAGGCAGCTGAAATTGATGCCCCGAAACTAAAACAGCCGGTTGATGCTATCATCTATGAAGCTCATATCAGGGACCTTACGATGCACCCGAACAGTGGAGCTGTAAGGAAGGGAACATACCTGGGTGCAGCGGAAACAGGAACAAAAAGTGCAATCGGAATGGAGACTGGGCTTTCCTACATTAAAAGTCTAGGTGTCACACATTTAGAACTCCTGCCAGTTAACGATTTCGAAGGAGTAAACGAACTGGATCGGGCCAGGGACTATAATTGGGGGTATAATCCCGTTCACTATAATGCCCCCGATGGGAGCTATGCTTCTGATCCCGGGGATCCTTATACTCGGATCATCGAGCTTAAACAGTTGATTTCTGCGATCCATAGCCAGGGAATGGGTGTCATTATGGATGTGGTCTATAATCATGTCTACATCCGTGAGGACTCTCCTTTTGAAAAAATTGTTCCAGGTTACTTTTTTCGTCACGATGCACATGGCCTTCCCTCAAATGGAACCGGAGTGGGGAACGATATCGCCTCCGAAAGGCTGATGGCGAGGAAATACATTGTTGACTCAGTCATGTATTGGCTGAATGAATATCATGTTGATGGCTTCCGCTTTGATTTGATGGGCATTTTGGATATCGATACAATGACTGCTGTCAGGGAGGCAGTAAATAGCGTTAGTCCCGACATTTTAATCATCGGGGAAGGCTGGGACCTTAATACCCCGCTCCCGCCTGATCGGAAGGCCAATATTTCGAACCAGGCAAAGCTGCAAGGAATAGGCCAGTTTAATGATTGGTTCCGCGACTCCATTAAAGGCAGTACTTTTAACATTTATGATAAGGGCTACGCATTAGGGAATGATCGCTACCTGGAAGCTGCAAAACAGGTGATGGCTGGCAGCATTGGAATTGGTAAGCGGAAACATGGCCTGTTTTTGCAGCCGGGACAATCGGTGAATTACATTGAATCGCATGATAACCATACATTGTGGGATAAGCTGAATATAAGTGACCCTGACCAGGATGAAGCTATTTTAAAAAAGCAGCACAGGCTGGCTACTTCGATGGTATTACTGGCCCAGGGAATACCATTTCTGCACAGCGGCCAGGAATTTTTCAGGTCGAAAAAAGGAATTGGCAACAGCTACCGTTCTCCCGATGAAATAAACTGGCTGGATTGGGATCTTCGTGATGCAAACGTGGATAATGTCCAATACATCAAAGGAATCATCGATATACGCAAATCAAACGAAGCTTTCCGGCTTCCTGACAGTGAAAAAATCCGCAGGCAAATGGAATTTTTCTCATTACCAGCACCGTTGATCGGCTTTTCGCTGAAAGAAATAAAACAAAGTGGACATTGGGGAAAAATTCTCGTGTTCATAAATCCATCAATGGATCAGCAGCTTGTGGAACTAACAGAAGATGCGAGATGGAGTGTCCTTGCTGACCATGAAAAAGCGTCTGCACAGCCATTTCGTCATATAGAAGGGAATAAGGTGCTGCTAGAGCCATGCTCATTGTTTGTGCTGGCAAAATAGGCAGACTCCCGAATATTCCAGTGTTGAGCCCTTATAGGTGATCAATAAAGGACTTCGCTTTTCTTTTGATAACTTTTTCACAATATTAATTTAGGTTCCTTGGGGTTGACGTACTCAGCCTCTAGGGGATAAAATTTATAAGATAGCTATTGTTTCTATTAATAGCTGTCTTTTTATTTCCGATAATAGATACAACAACAGTGAATTTTGATTTTATAGAATCCATTTCCGGTTTTAGCATAAGGGAAATAGTGATAAATGAAGGTGACTAACTTTGGAACATTTATTTGGACAGGATTGGGAGATCGTTCCTGCAGGTGGTGCAACCGGTGCCGCTTATTTTGCGCAGCATGAAGAACAAAGGCTTTTTCTAAAACGCAATTCATCCCCTTTTCTTGCTGTTCTCTCCGCAGAAAGAATTGTACCCAAGCTTGTTTGGACGAAAAGGTTAGAAAACGGAGATGTCATTACGGCACAGCAATGGATGAATGGACGTGAGCTGAAGCCCGGGGATATGAACAACGACCGTGTGGCCAAGCTGTTGAAGAAGATCCATGCTTCTGAACCGCTTCTTGGGATGCTTACCAGGCTGGGAAAAAGCCCTCTGAAACCCGAGATGTTCCTATCAGCGCTGAATGAGGAGTTGGATGAGGAGCTTCGCACGAAGCAAGCTGTCATAGATTCAATGAAGTTTTTAACTGGAAACGTTGGCAATATTGATGTGGACGAGAAGGTCGTCTGCCATTGTGATGTAAATCATAACAACTGGCTGCTTACTGAAGACAACCAGTTGTATTTAATTGACTGGGATGGAGCGATGATTGCCGACCCTGCCATCGACCTTGGACTTCTCCTGTATTCTTATATACCGGAAGAGGAATGGGAGCAATGGCTGGATAAATACGGCATCATCCTGACCGAAAATCTTAAGCACCGAATGAAATGGTACGCACTTGCACAATCCCTTTCAGCAATCCAATGGCATAAAAACCAAAATCGCATTCCCGAAATGGACAAATGGATTGATTTTTTAAAAGCACTTATTTAAATTTTTATGAGAACTGACCGATATCATTTACCCATTGGGACAGCTGACCCTGGTTTGTCTGGATATGCTGTTCCAAGTCAGAGGCATTTACGCCATTTTGGCTATACTGATAAACATCCTGAAGAATCGATTTGATGTTGCCGTCAACATTTGTGTTGACCATCAGCGATTTGATCAGGCGTTCCAACTGTTGATACTCCGCAACCGAACCGCAGCAGTCAGTTTGCTGGTTGCTTAATATATCCTTTAATAAATTTACCTGGTCATGGTGGCTTAAAGGCACAATGATCACCCTTTCTTTTAAAAGGAATTCACATATAGATTGTGGATTCCTTTTTGTGTTTATGCAGACTCGATAAATTTCACCTTGAAAACATATGGGTTGCATGATATTGTTTGAAACGAATGAAAATAGTACAGAGGTGTCAGTATGAGACTAAGAAACAAGCCTTGGGCTAAAGATAAATTACGTGAGTATTCGAATTTTGTGATTCATGAACCGGAGCAACACCGTGGAAAATGGGGTCAAGTTTTTGAGAAGGATCAACCCCTCCACATTGAGATTGGAACTGGAAAAGGCCAGTTCATCACTGGAATGGCTAAAGCCAACCCGGACATTAACTATATCGGCATTGAGCTGCAGGAAAGTGTCATCGTCAGTGCGCTGGACAGGCTGATTGAAGTGGATTTGCCAAACTGCAAACTGATGAACGTAAATGGAGCAGAGCTTGCAAAGTACTTTGAAAGCGGAGATGTCAGCCGCGTTTATTTGAACTTCTCTGATCCATGGCCAAAAACACGCCACGAAAAGAGAAGACTAACGTTCAAGTCCTTCCTTGAAGTATACGAATCCATCCTTGTTAAAAATGGCGAAATCCATTTTAAGACAGATAACCAGGGATTATTTGAATACTCTCTTGTTAGCTTTTCACATTATGGCATGAAGCTTAACTATGTCAGCCTCGATCTTCACAACAGTGAATATGAAGGTAACATCATGACTGAATACGAAGAGAAATTCTCATCTCGCGGCAGCCGGATTTACCGTTGTGAAGTACAGTTCATAGCTGAATAAGTATTGAAGCCGATCGATTAATGTCGATTGGCTTTTTTACATGGAAATAACATTAGCTGAATTGGAAAAAAAGTGCGATTATTTCCATTTCGCCAATAAAGTTGTGAATTTCGCCAATAAAATTAATATATCGCCAATAAAAAGTAGAAATCGCCAATAAAATCAAATTATCGCCAATAAAAATGTGAACTTCGCCAATAAAACATTTTCTTGGATGAAAAAGGCTAGGAAATAAACATAATGATCGAATGAGTAGGCGGAAAATTATAATTCAACCTTATTGTTAATGTGGTTGGAACCAAAATATCGTGAAACTGTGCAAGAAATGAAGCAAAATAAGAGGAATTATTTAAAAATTTAAAATCCGAGTGTTACAATCAAGTAAAAAAGGGGGATGCAAGATGGAAAAGCTTGAGCTTCGGAATGTTAAACTGCAGTGGCTGAACGGTGGAGTCACTCATCTTGATGGCGGAGCGATGTTTGGGGTCGTCCCAAAACCGTTATGGTCACGCAAATATGCTGTGAATGACAAAAACCAGATTGAGCTGCGGACAGATCCAATTTTGATCCAGGCCGCCGGGAAAAATATCCTTGTTGAAAGCGGCATGGGCAATGGAAAACTGAATGAGAAGCAAAAACGCAATTTTGGAGTCCTCGAGGAATCAAGTCTGGATTCAGAGCTGGAAAAGCTGGACTTGAAGCCAGAAGATATCGATTACGTATTGATGACACACATGCATTTTGACCATGCCTGCGGGTTGACGAAGGATTCAGACGGGGAACTTGTTTCGGTCTTCCCTAACGCGAAAATCATCACTTCCCAGGTAGAGTGGGATGAGATGCGCAATCCGAATATCAGGTCCAAGAGTACATACTGGAAAGAAAACTGGCAGGGGATCGAACAGCAGGTTGAGACATTTGAGAAGGAATGGTCAATTGGCCCAATCAAAATGCTCCACACTGGTGGCCATAGTGATGGACATTCAATCCTGATTATTGAAGATGAAGAGATGACAGTCGTTCACATGGCTGATATCATGCCAACTCATGCTCACCAGAATCCTCTCTGGGTGATGGCGTACGATGATTACCCTATGGATTCGATTTTCGCCAAGCAGAAATGGCTGGAATTTGGAATCAGCAAGGAAGCCTGGTTCACTTTTTATCATGATGCTGTCTATCGTGCAGTAAAATTCGATCAGGACGGTAAAATAACAGATTCGATTGCGAGAAAAAAATAGACCTGCGCTAAGCAGGTCTAGATTCCAATCAATATTAATCTAACGGGTAAGCATCAAGTATCGCTCCAGTGGAAGCGTCAGCGATGAATTCATATTGTTCCACCTTGCCATCGTTATTGCGGGAGATGCCGCCTTTATATACCTGGTAATCAAGGGGAGCTATTGAATAAGGCTCGGCAGTCATATTGATCCATGAGCCGCTGATTGGCCCTGATTTTTTAAACGCTGCCTTCGCATGATTCAGTACTTTATCAGCTGACACGGTTTCTTTTTGTGAAGCAAGTTCCTTTACAGCATACGCACCTGCCAGGCCGGCGCCAACGCCAATGAAAAAGGCTTTCCAGTTCATAGTCAAGGACCTCCAAGGTTAAATATGGAATTTGAAGTTACCTTCATCATAACAAATCACTCAGGTGTAGCAAAGAAATAATACCGCAAAAAATGTGTATGACAGGATTAAGACTGGCAAGGATAATGAATGTTCTGTAAAATGGAATCTATAAATACATAATCTTTAGTAAATCTAAATTTTTGGTGAGAAGGAGAAATTAAATGAACGAGCAAACATTGAGCCTGTTTAAAACGTTGACGGAATTGCCTGGAGCACCGGGAAACGAGCACGCAGTACGGAAATTCATGCGCGAGCAATTAGAACAGTATTCTGATGAACTGATTCAGGATAAACTGGGCAGTGTGTTCGGCGTTAAAAAAGGTGACCCGAACGGACCGAAAATCATGGTTGCCGGACATATGGATGAAGTAGGCTTCATGGTTACATCCATTACGAAAAACGGGATGATCAGATTCCAGACGCTTGGCGGATGGTGGAGCCAGGTGCTTTTGGCACAGCGCGTCCAGATCATCACGAACGATGGACCGGTTACAGGTGTAATCGGCTCGATTCCGCCTCATCTGCTGGATGAGTCAAAACGCAATAAGCCAATGGAAATCAAGAATATGCTGATTGATATTGGTGCAGACGATAAAGAAGATGCCATCAAGATCGGCATCAAACCAGGACAGCAAATCGTACCAATCTGTCCATTCACTCCGATGGCAAATGATAAGAAGATTCTTGCTAAAGCTTGGGATAACCGCTATGGCTGCGGCCTGGCAATTGAGCTTTTAAAAGAAACGAAGGACATCCAGCTGCCAAACATGCTGTACTCAGGTGCTACAGTCCAGGAAGAGGTCGGCTTAAGAGGTGCACAGACAGCAGCGAATATGATCGACCCAGACATCTTCTTCGCACTGGATGCAAGTCCGGCTAATGATATGTCAGGTGATAAGAATGAATTCGGCCAGCTCGGCAAGGGAACGCTGTTGAGAATCCTTGATCGCTCAATGGTTACGCACCGAGGCATGAGAGAGTTCATTCTTGATATGGCTGAAACGCATGATATCCCTTACCAATACTTCGTTTCCCAGGGTGGCACGGATGCAGGAAGAGTACACACTTCCAATCAAGGCATTCCAAGCGCAGTAATCGGTATCTGCTCACGCTATATCCATACTGCAGCATCAATGATCCATGTTGATGATTATGCGGCAGCCAAGGAACTACTCGTCAAGCTTGTAAAAGCAGCAGATAAAACAACTGTGGAAACAATCAAGAATAATAGCTAATAAAAAGAGAAATGAGGGGGCAGGTAAAACTGCTCCTTTTTCATGGCATGAAAGGTGGCACAAATTATGCGAGTTGCAGTTGGTTCAAAGAATCCAGCTAAAATTAATGCAGTTAAAGAAGCTTTTAAAGAGTATCAATACGAGATCATCTCTGTCGATGCTGAATCAGGTGTAAGCGAACAGCCGATGTCTGATGAGGAAACTATCAAAGGGGCAGTCAACAGGGCCATACAAGCGGCTGAACTGGGTGACGCTGAAATTGGCATCGGACTCGAAGGTGGCGTTCAGCAGACACCTTATGGGCTGATGCTTTGCAATTGGGGAGCTCTGGCAGCCAAAGGAATGGATCCGATTATTTCCGGTGGCGCAAGGATTCCACTCCCTGACGAAATTGCCCAGCAGTTACTAATGGGGGCCGAACTTGGTCCAGTAATGGATGAATACGCAAAAAAGCAAAACGTCCGCAAAAACGAAGGCGCAGTCGGAATCTTCACGAATGGACAAATAAACAGAAGCGAAATGTTCACACATGTCATGAAATTGCTAGTTGGACAATATGAATATGAAACAAGTCGAAATCAAAAGACAGTCTAGTCAGGCTGTCCTTTTTTTTTCGAAAACTGCTTTAAAAATAAGTACAAAAGCAAAGTTTTTCGACAAATTTCTGAAAAATATCATAAATTCCAACAAAAAATGCTCGACAAGCCTTGTCACCCGTCAAACAAGAAAGGTATGATAGAAAAGAAGTGGTTAAGTCCTTACCAAGGGGGAAAAAAGTATGATAAAGTTCAGAAGGGCATTTGGGCTTATTATAGTGGGATTACTCCTGCTAAGCGCTTGTTCTGCCTCTTTTTCCGAACAGAAGGCTGAAATAAAAAAGGAAGTTGCGTCTACTTTTGAAAGCCAACCAGAAAAAACAAACAATAGTACTAAAGATATAGATTATTACTTACCGTCTGATGTCAAGGTGGAAAAAGAAACACCTAATAATGTATTGCTCAAAGATGGCTCAAAAACTTATATTCTTTTTTATAATCAGCATGAAAAAGAAGATAGTAAAGTCGTCTATGATTCCACTGTGAAGCAACAGAAGGAATGGGACGCTAATGAAACCTTCAGTAAAGATGGCAAATTTGGCTATATGCTTGTAAAAGAGCTGAAAGAGAACCATTACCAGCTGATTATCGGGATTGGTGGCGTCAAGCTGACTACAGAAACTGAGAATGTGAGAGAAGACGCAGAAGCGATGATGCAAATTGCCAACTCTGTGAATATTAAGTGACGCCATTCAATGATGGCGTTTTTTTTATCTCCAGTGTTTGTGGTGGGAAAAAAGCTTTAATCAGATTTGTTTCTTTTTTTTCAATGCATGGGTAAAATAAGTGAAGTACAATGAGATTTTCCCGGGAGGTTTTCTTATGAAGAACTTGGAATCAATGGAACAGTTTGAAGCGTTGAAAAACGATGGAAAACATATATTTTTATTTACTGCTGGCTGGTGCCCTGACTGCCGTGTAATCGAGCCGGTATTGCCTGAAATTGAAAGCAAATACAGCGAATATGAATTCATTTCTGTGGATCGTGATGATTTCATCGATCTTTGCATCCAGCTCGATGTATATGGCATTCCTAGCTTTGTCGCTTTTGAAAATGGCACGGAGCTTGGCCGTTTTGTCAGCAAGAACAGAAAGACACAGGCTGAAATCGAAAACTTTATTGAAGGTCTCGCCTAATTAATCATTTCCCTCCATCTTTTGAGGTGGAGGGAAATTTCATGTAAAATGAGTTGCAGAAACTCCTGAAGAAATGGAGGGATAAGATAATGGATAGCAGAAAAATGCGGAAAGAGCTTGAGAATCGTCTTCAACATCCTGACCGAACTTTTTCCTATGACCGGGAAAAGGATCAGTTGAGAATTGAAAATAAAAATACTGGTCGCGGAATCACCATTGCTCTGCCTGGGATTGTAGCCAAGTGGCAGGATCATAAGGAAAAAGCGATTGATGAGGTTGTCTATTATGTATCAGAAGGCCTGAATGCGATGGAGAGCCAGGTCGAGCTGTCCGGAAAGGAAAAAAATATATTTCCTGTCATCCGTTCAACGTCATTTCCATCTGAGGCCGAGGAAGGGATTCCATTCCTTTTTGACAATCATACCGCGGAAACACGGATTTATTACGCTTTGGATTTAGGCACTACATACAGGCTGATTGATTCGAAGCTTTTGAAAAAAGAAGGATGGTCAGCGGGCCAGGTTCGTGAGACGGCTTTGTTCAATGTCCGTTCACTCTCCGTAAAATTAAAAGAGGACCGTGTGGCTGATAACACATTTTATTTCCTTAATTCGAATGACGGCTATGATGCCAGCAGGATTTTGAATACAAGTTTCTTGAATGAAATGAAGAAAAAGATTAAGGGAACCATGACTGTGGCCGTTCCCCATCAAGATGTTTTGATCATCGCCGATGTGGAAAATAACACAGGTTATGATATATTGGCCCAGATGACGATGAGCTTTTTTGCGAGTGGAAGAGTGCCAATTACTGCCCTAAGCTTCCTATATGAAGATGGAGAATTGGAGCCAATCTTTATTTTAGGTAAAACAAAAAAGGAATAGTAGCGGAAGAAGCGAAAGCCCGGAATTACGGGCTTTTTTCCTTTATATAGTTGTGATGTCATGTTTTGTAAATAACTGAGCCTAAAGTTGATTGTTATTGAAGATTTCTTCTCGTAAAAAATGCTCATTCTTTCATTTTATCTCGAAAAATATTGATTTACTGTTAAAATAATAATGAAATGCGAAAGAAAGAGTGATTTATATTGAGTTGGATTAAAAAGATTTTTACCATGTTCCAAAACGATGATGAATTTAATGATATTGAACAAGATCAACCTGTTTCAAGGCCATTAAAGAAAGAACAGAATGAAAAAAGGGATATAGAAGCAAAGGTATTATACCAATATCCTAAAGGTCAGTTTCGTTTTCCATTGATCCCCGATGAGGATTCAGTTCCTGAAAAATCCAAGCAGACAAAAGGGCGCCCAGAAAGGGTCATCCAGGATGGTGAGATCAAGCCGTTCATTAAAGAGCAAGGTTCACTGAAGATTAAGAATGAACGGCAAACTGAAAGTGACTCCTTCCACAATCAACGCCGTGAGCCAGCCGTGGATTCCCGGAGCAAAGTCAGACGTGATACTGCGAGAGAACCAATTGAACCATACAAGCCTAAAAAAGCTGTGGAATCTGCACCGAAATTCCATTATGAAACTCGGAAAGACAGCGGACCGAAATTTCGGCAGCCTTTTAAACCAACCGAAATTCCGTCCCCAATTTATGCATTTAACAGACCTCCTAGAAAAAGTATGACCCAAATGGACCTGGAGGATGTTGAATATGAACTGGCTGGTTTTGAAAAGGATCAGAGCAGTGCAGTTAAACAAATAAAGCATGACGACATAAATATCATGTCGCAAGCTATGGATTTAAAGGAAGCTCATGTTTCAACAGAAAGTCATGATGAGACAGTGACGCAAGATATATACATAGAAGATGATCTTGCTGAAACTCAGAATCTTGAGGTCACTGAAGTAGATGAACAAGTAGAACAATCAGAGTTGGAAACAGAGGCGCTCGATATAATTTTTAATAGCGAGCCTGGACCAGAGTATAGTAGTGTGGATTCCCAAATTGAAACGATGACTGAAGTCGAGCTTGAGCAGGGTGCCGAAAAGACAGAATTGGTCGGTTATCAACATGACCAGGAAGAGACAGAAGCATCCGGTATGCAAAGTAAACCGGAAGAAGCAGAAGCAATCAGCATTCAAAATAGCCCTGAAGAGGACGAAGTAAACGGCTATGAACAAAGCGAGGATGAGCTTAATGTTCAGCCTGTCGATGTTGCTAAGGTCCAAAACACGAAAACGGAAGAATCTTTTGAGGCATCAGAGCCAGAACACAGTCCTGACCCTGAACCGAAAATAGAGGATAAGCCTGCAGAACCCAAAAGGCAGCTTCCATTCAATGTGCTTATGCTTAAGCAGGATAAGAGGAAGTGGGAAGAGCGGAACACGTCTAAATATCCTTCTTTTATGACTGAAGGAAAAAAGACAAGCGCACACCAAACTCATCCTGATGTTGATGCACCTTCTTCAGATGTTAGTGGCCAGAAAAATCAAGTACTAGAAGACGAGTTGTCGGCAGGCAGCACTTCATCAGTTGTTCTGCCAGTTCAGCAGGAACAACCATCAGCTGCCCAGCAGGAAACCTTAATAGTAGCAGAAAAAGATGCGTCGGTTGCTGATAACCAGCAGAAAACTTTATCAGTTGAAGTTAGTCCGGTAACGGTTCCATCAAAAAGCGAAGAGCAAACGCAAGCCGAACCGGCTGTGGCGAATTCCTCTTCTGCACAAATGAACCGTCAGTTCGAACGGGAAGAAATCCAATCGAATGATAGAGAAGCGGCTATAGAGCCAGAAGTCCACCCAGCAGCGGTATACGACTTCCCGCCTCTGGAACTTTTGAGCCCGCCTGTTTTCAAAGCACCCGACCCTGAATGGCTTTCGGAGCAAGAGCATATGCTCAATGAGACGCTGAGGAATTTTAATGTAGGCGCCAGGGTGGTCAATGTGACACAGGGACCATCGGTTACCCGTTTTGAGGTACAGCCGGAACCGGGCGTTAAAGTTAATAAAGTTACTAATCTATCAGATGATATAAAGTTGAGCTTAGCTGCTAAAGATATCCGAATTGAAGCTCCAATACCAGGAAAGCACACAATCGGGATTGAAGTGCCGAACCATTCGAGCAGGCCTGTATTGTTAAGTGAAATTTTACAATCTGCAGGTTTTATGGATCTTGAATCTCCGTTATCAGTGGCTCTGGGACTTGATATTGCCGGAAATCCAATCGTCACTGATCTGAAAAAGATGCCGCACGGATTGATTGCAGGTGCCACTGGATCTGGAAAGAGTGTCTGTATCAATACGATGCTTGTCAGCCTGCTTTATAAAGCACATCCAGATGAGGTGAAGCTGCTGCTGATTGACCCGAAAATGGTTGAATTGGCACCTTATAACCGAATTCCTCACCTAGTCAGCCCGGTCATCACTGATGTAAAAGCAGCGACAGCCTCGCTGAAGTGGGCAGTTGAGGAAATGGAACGCCGTTATGAATTGTTTGCACATACAGGTGTCCGTGATATAGGCAGGTTTAATGAACTTGCCGAGAAGCATCGCAGGTTTTCTGATAAGCTCCCGTATATTGTAATTGTGATTGATGAGCTGGCAGATCTGATGATGATGGCTCCAGGCGATGTGGAAGAGGCTATTTGCCGGATTGCCCAAAAGGCACGGGCTTGCGGCATCCATTTGATCATCGCGACACAGCGTCCATCCGTTGATGTCATTACAGGCCTGATTAAAGCGAATGTTCCTACAAGGATTGCCTTCTCTGTTTCCTCACAGGTGGATTCAAGAACGATCATTGATATCAGTGGGGCAGAAAAGCTTCTTGGCCGCGGTGATATGCTGTTCCTGGAAAATGGGTCATCAAAGCCATTCCGTCTGCAGGGAACCTTCGTTACCGACAATGAGATTGATGACATTGTGGCATTTGTCAGGGAGCAACGGGATCCACAATACTTGTTTGAACAGGATGAACTTCTCAAGAAGGCCCAGGTGACGGAAGACGAAGATGAACTTTTTTACGAAGCATGTGAATTTGTCATCGACCAGGGTGGCGCTTCAACTTCAAGCGTCCAGCGCCGTTTTAAAATTGGCTATAACCGGGCGGCCAGACTGATTGAGATGATGGAGCATCAAGGATTCATTTCTGAGGGCAAGGGCAGCAAGCCGAGGGATGTCCTGATTACTGCTGCGGATCTTGAGGCCCTCCAGGAAACTAGTACATTCAATTAATAAATGGTATTCTTTATTAGCATGTACTTATAATAAGGATAAATAACTATAGATGTTGGGTTGTTATTGAAGGAGCTTTTTGGATGAAAGAAATCGAATTGAAAATGCAGGGGAAAATCAGCCGTCTGACCAATCATACATTTAAGTTTGATGAAAGGATTCGTGATGGCTGGTTTTCAGCTGTGTATTTTCTAAAAACTCGAGAGCTAGTAAAGAAATATCATGAAGACAATATTATTACGATGCAGTTTTTCCAGAAGGACGAAGCGGTTTTGTGTGGCACAGATGAAGTAATCGCACTGGTAAAAACATTTGCTGACCGTCCAGAGGAGCTAGAGATTCATTCACTTAAGGATGGAGATAAAATCTCCCCGTTTGAAACAGTCCTGACCATTACAGGACCATATCAAAGTTTTGGTTACCTTGAGGGAATCATTGACGGCATCCTGGCAAGAAGAACTTCTGTCTCAACGAATGTTTATAATGTCGTAAAGGCAGCAAGCTATTCAGGCCAGCAAAAGCCGGTCATTTTCATGGGAGACCGTGACGATCATTATACAACACAGGCTGGGGATGGTTATGCTGCCTATATAGGAGGCGCGACTGCCCAGGCCACCCATGCAATGAATGAGTGGTGGGGCAAGCATGGGATGGGGACGATGCCGCATGCATTGATCCAAATGTTCAACGGCGATATCGTCGCAGCAACCCAGGCTTATCAAGAAACTTTCCCAAATGATGATTTGATCGCTCTTGTTGATTATAATAATGATGCGATTACTGACTCATTGAAAGTCGCAAGGAAATTTGGGGAAAAGCTGAAGGGTGTCAGGGTTGATACTTCCCGTACCCTAATTGACCAGTATTTCCTTCGCAACCAGCACTTGCTTGGGACATTTGATCCTCGCGGAGTGAATGCAGAATTAATCTTCGCACTAAGAAAAGCGCTTGATGATGAAGGCTATGACCATGTGAAAATTGTCGTGAGCGGCGGTTTCAGCGAAAAAAGGATCCTGGAGTTTGAAAAGCAAAATGTACCAGTCGACATGTATGGAGTAGGCGGCAGCCTTTTAAAATTGAAAGTTGGTTTTACTGGTGACAATGTCATGTTGAACGGGAAACATCAGGCGAAGTCAGGCAGAAAGTACAGGCCGAATCCCCGTCTTGAAAAAGTAGAATTTTAACAAGTTTGAAAGCAACTAATAAAGGGAATATGTACTTTTATTGATGATTACGGTCATAATGGAGACATTTTGCTTTGATGATGTAGTTTTTGGTACAGCCCATACTTATGAGGGCTGTGAAAATAGCTGCACCTCATGAAAACAGCATTAATGAAACTGTGTTATTTACCGTAATGATGTTATAATGATTCAATACATGAGAGGCAGATACGATCCGCATTGTATTTTGCGCTGTTTTATAACGGGAATAGGCGAAATGAGCAATTCAGGATATCTGTCATATACTGTGTTACATACAGACGTTGTTGGAGGTTCTTTATATGACTATTTACCATTTTGTAGGTATAAAGGGGTCTGGAATGAGTGCGTTAGCTCAAGTTCTCCATGATATGGATTATCAGGTACAGGGCTCCGATTATGATAAGCACTTTTTTACCCAGGTGGCCCTTGAGAAATCTGGAATAAAGATCCTTCCGTTTGATAAGGAAAATATACAGCCTGGGATGACGGTTATTGCAGGCAATGCCTATCCGGATACACATGAGGAAATTCAGGAGGCAATGAAGCTGGGCCTTCCAATCATCAGATATCATCGATTCCTTGGTGATTTCATGCAAAACTTTACAAGTGTTGCGGTTACTGGGGCTCATGGAAAAACATCGACTACAGGATTGCTTGCGCATGTGATGAGGGGCGCCAAGCCTACATCATTCCTTATTGGCGATGGCACTGGGAAAGGTGACAAAGATGCTCAATACTTTGTATTCGAAGCATGTGAGTACCGCCGTCATTTCCTTTCGTATTTCCCTGATTACGCAATCATGACGAATATCGACTTTGACCACCCGGATTACTTTGCCAATATCGAAGATGTTTTCTCCGCTTTCCAGGAGATGTCATGGCAAGTTAAAAAGGGTATCTTTGCATGCGGTGATGATGAGCAGCTGCAAAAAATCCAGGCTAAGGTGCCAGTTGTATTCTATGGTTTTGGCGAAGAAAATGACTTCCAGGCTCGCAATATCGTCAAGTCAACTGAAGGCACTACATTTGATGTTTTTGTCAGGAATAATTTCTATGACACGTTCTCGATACCGGCATATGGAGACCATAATGTCCTGAACTCGCTTGCTGTCATTGCTTTGTGCCATTACGAAAACATTGAATCAAAAGTGATTCAGGCTCAGCTTGAAACGTTTGAGGGCGTGAAGAGGAGATTCTCTGAAAAGAAGGTTGCAGATCAGGTGATCATTGATGACTACGCTCACCACCCTACAGAAATCAAAGTAACAATCGAAGCTGCGAAGCAGAAGTATCCTGATCGTGAAATCGTCGCGGTTTTCCAGCCGCATACCTTTACCAGGACACAAGCTTTCCTGAATGAGTTTGCAGAAAGCTTAAATAAAGCAGACAAGGTTTACTTGTGCGAAATCTTTGGATCAGCCCGTGAGATTCATGGGAAATTGTCGATTACCGATCTAAAAGATAAAATCGACGACGCAGAAATCATCACTGAGGAAGATACATCACGTCTGAAAGAACATGGAAATGGTGTCATCCTATTCATGGGTGCAGGTGATATCCAAAAGTTCCAAGAAGCATATGAAAATCAATTGCAAGTTTAAATAAAAAGGATGCGGCCATTTGGTTCGCATCCTTTTTGTATGTCTTCATATCAGAATTTATAAAATTTCACTTCGAGAATTGTCCAGCTACAGCGCCTAGCCCCTCGAGTCGCTTGTCTAGCTGCGGCTCCTAACTCCTCGAGACGTTTCGGTCCTGCCAATGAAGTCAAAGAGCGACTTCACTGGCAGGCCCTCCAACGCTTGTCGGAGTTGGACAGTCGCCTCCGCTTTTCGAGTTGTCTAGTGTCGCCTCCTAGAAACTCCGAAACTTCAGCTCCGCCGGCAGAAGCAAAAAGCGCTTCTTTGTCGGAGCCTCCAGTTTCTGCGTTTCTGGACAGTCGGCTATACTTTTCGATTTCGGTCCTGCCAATGAAGTCAAAGAACGACTTCACTGTCAGGCCCTCCAGCGCGTGTCGGAGCTGACCAAGGCGCCTGCGCTTTTCTTATCAAGCTCTGACTTATTTAAGATTTTCAGGGTTCAAGACCTCAAGCTCAGGAATGACAAAACGTCCATCTTTGCGAATAAGTACGTCATCGAAATAAATCTCACCGCCGCCGTATTCAGGGCGCTGGATGTTGACCATATCCCAGTGTATATTCGAATGGTTTCCATTGAATGCATCGTCATAGCACTGTCCTGGTGTAAAGTGGAAGCTTCCATCGATTTTTTCATCAAACAGGATGTCCTGCATTGGATGCAAGATATATGGATTCACGCCAATTGCAAATTCCCCGACATAACGAGCTCCTTCATCTGTATCAAAAATCTTGTTAATACGCTCTGAATCATTTGCGGCAGCCTCAACGATTTTTCCATCCTTGAAAGTAAGCTTCACATTTTCAAAAGTGAATCCCTGGTAAGGAGATGGTGTATTGTAGGTGATCACGCCATTGACTGAATCACGAACAGGTGCTGTGTAAACTTCGCCATCAGGGATATTCAGTTCACCGGCACATTTTACAGCCGGGATATCTTTGATTGAGAAGGTCAGGTCAGTTCCTGGTCCGGTAATCCTTACCTTATCTGTACGGTTCATCAAATCTGCCAGGCTGTCCATTGCTTTGTCCATTTTTCCGTAATCAAGGTTGCAAACGTTGAAGTAGAAATCTTCGAAGGCTTCAGTGCTCATCTTCGCAAGCTGTGCCATTGCTGAGTTAGGGTAACGCAGGACAACCCATTTCGTTTTTGGAACGCGAATGTCCCTATGTACCTTCTTGCCAACCGTATTGCCATGGATCTTCATTTTATCTGCCGGAACATCAGCGTGTTCGTTGATGTTATCTCCAGAACGGAGGCCAATGTAAGCATCCATTTTACTCATCACATTTGCTTCAAATTCAGCAATCATGTCAAATTGCTCCTGCTGGGCTCCCATAAGCAATGAACGGTCCACCTGGTGGTCCTTTAATGATACGAATGGATAGCCACCAGCCTCGTATGCCTCTTTTACTAGAGCCGTAACAAGCTCACGCTGAAGGCCGAAGTTTTCAATCAGGACTTTTTCTCCTTTTTGAAGCTTGACCGAGTAGTTGATCAGGTTTTTTGCCAGTGTTTGAATCCGTGGGTCTTTCACCGAAATCACTCCTATGTATTAAAATAAAGCACATAACCATATTGTAACCGAAACGCCGCAGTTTGTGCTCTTTTCGTTACAGTAACTTGGAGGGAATAACTCCGCGAAAATTAGAAGAATATAAATTCCCGAAGTCGATTGGCGAAACTTTGTGCTGGAATTGTAATTTGTAGAAAGATATTCTTATTCAGGAAGGAAAAGGGTATGCTTATATTGAAATACATATTAGACAAGGTGGTTTACGTCGCTAACTGCGGGGTAAAATGTACATATGCTAACGGAGGTGTTCAACAGTGGAAATTATTTTGTATTTAAGTGTTGCTGTAATAGCAATTGCATTCTTGGTTTTGGTCGTTTCGTTATCCAAAACTCTAAAATCCTTACAAACAACTTTAGACAGTGTATCAGGCACTCTTGATGGCCTGGAAAAGCAGTTGGATGGAGTGACTCGTGAAACGACGGAGCTTCTGCACAAAACAAATAATTTGGCCGACGATATTTCCAGAAAATCTGAGAGCTTAAACGGTGTCGTGAATGCTGTGAAGGATGTAGGAAATTCTGTTCAGAGATTCAATCAATCTATTCATAATGTCCAAACAATGGTGGACCTTCAGATTGACAAAAATAAGGACAAGATTTCTCAGGTTGTTCAATGGAGTAACGTGTTCCTTGAGTTGAGGGATAAGTGGCAATCAAAAAAAACAGCCAAGATTGACCATCAGCTAGAAGGCGAAGAGATGGTAACGAGGCAGCGTGAACGTGTTCGGTATTAATGAAAGGTGGAGATAGAGTTATGAACAGAGAACAAAGCCAATATGATCTAAACGGACAGATGAGAGAGGACAACAATAATTCCAGGGATTTTGTGGCTGGAGCAATTGTTGGCGGGCTTGCCGGAGCACTGGCTGCACTATTGCTTGCTCCTAAGTCAGGCAAAGAGTTAAGAGGGTCGCTTAATGAGCAAACTTCTACACTAAAGAACAAGAGTGTTGACCTTGCATCGGTAGCGAAGGAGAAAGCAAGCGGCTTGAAAGAAACTGTTTCACAGCAGTCCTCTACGATTGCCAACAAGGTGAAGGACATGAAGAACAAGAACGGTAATACTTCACAGAACACGGATATTGACGAAGGCGAACTTCAAGAAGTACCAACTTCCATGGCAGAGACAAGCACAATGGAAAACACACATACTGCTACTGGAGAAGAAATCCAAAAGAAGCTTGAAGAAACGCAAAAAGCTTTCGATGATACTGAAAACAAGCTGAATCAGTAAGTTTGTCAATGAAACGGTGAAGTGGTAAGATAACTTCACCGTTTATTTTTTTATAAAAGCCTGTTTTCGCCTTGATTATTAAATCAAGAGGGTTTGTTGCTTTTAGTAGTGAAAGCAACAGAGAGGCTTATAAAAGGAGAGAGTAGTATGGAAAAGATTGATTCAATCGAACAGTTTGACACACTTGTCGATTCCGGTGAAACATTCTTCATGCTGAAGCACAGCACGACCTGCCCAATCAGCTCTGCAGGATATGATGAATTCGCAAAGTTCGAAAACGCGGGCAACGATAATCTATATTATCTAACAGTCCAAGATTCACGTGATCTATCCAACCATATTGCTGAGAAGTTTCATGTTAAACATGAATCGCCTCAGGCAATTTTATTTGTGAATTCAGATGTTGCATGGCATGCTTCTCATTTTAAAATCACCGCAAAATCATTGGCGGGAGCTAAAGAAGAAAATGTAAAGTAAAANANA
>NZ_BASE01000019.1 GCF_000813125.1 Mesobacillus selenatarsenatis SF-1 | reverse complement strand
CAGAGCCCAAAGCTGTCAAGAAACCGTGGTTATTGTGACAGGTTTCAAGGTACAGAGCCCAAGCCTGTCAAGAAACCGTGGTTATTGTGACAGGTTTCAGGATGCAGAGCTCAAACCTGTCTAGAAAGTGCTAATGATGCTGTAGAACAACTAATAAAATGGAGGAAGCCTACTCCAGAAATGTAGTAAAGGTATGTTCAAGAAGGATTTATTGCTCAGGGTGTTGAAGGTATCTAGCAGAAAATGAATCTAGAAGCATAGATATAGGAGGAATGATAGTGATGCAGATGAGACCAGAATATGAAGCTTTTCCATTAAAGGCATATGACAAGATCAGGTATGCAGATACGGATCGTCAGGGACATGTAAATAACGCACTGTTTTCAACCTTCTTGGAAACGGGAAGGACTGAGCTTCTATATGCAAATGAGCCGCTGCATGCTGAAAACGCCTCGTTCGTGATAGCGAGTCTAAAGCTTGACTTGATTTCAGAAATACGGTGGCCTGGGACAGTGGAGATTGGCAGTGCCATTACAAGAGTTGGCAACAGTTCCTTTTCTTTATTTCAAGGAATCTATCAAAAAGGAAAGCTTGCTGCAGTGGCAGATACCGTCATCGTGCAAATGGACGACCACACGAGAAAATCTTCACCACTTTCATCTGAAACAAAAGAGCAATTAAAGCAATATTTGGTTGAAATAGAAAAATAGAAACAAAGATCGAAACGCGGGTACGGACGGAACCGTCCCGTTGTATAGAGGGTTTCCTTTATAAACAAAAGAGAAAATAAGTAAGGGGATTAGAAAATGAATGTTCTCATCGTATTTGCCCATCCGGACGGACAATCTTTGAATGGGGCACTAAAAGATGTAACGGTTGAAATCCTGGAACAGAATGGCCATAAGGTAGAAGTATCTGACCTATATGAAAAGAAGTTTAAAGCAATTGCAGATAAAGACGATTTCCTTGTGCTTAAAAATCCGAATCGTTTAAATTATATTTCTGAACAATACCATGCACTGAAAAATAATACCTTTGCAGCTGACATTGTCGAAGAGCAAAGATTAGTAACCCGGGCGGATTTAATCATTTTTCAATATCCGATGTGGTGGACGGATGCCCCTGCGATATTGAAAGGATGGTTTGATCGAGTTTTCTCGTACAGCTTTGCCTACGGTCCAGGCCGTTATGAAGAAGGGAACTTGAAAGGGAAAATGGCCATTGTATCTGTGACTCATGGCGCAGAGAATCTGTCGGAGTATGGAGAAAATGGAATAAAAGGCAAAGTCGAAGAGCGTTTGTTCAATATTCAGCACGAGAAGCTTTACTTTTGTGGGATGACCGTCTTAGAACCTTTCCTGTTCCCGGCCGGTGCAGATGAGGAGACGAGACTGAAGCATATCCAAGATTGGAAGGAACGGCTGGCGGGCTTAAAGGACGAAATATTGGTAGATATTTAATTCCTGATGAATAGGTGTGTAATCGAAAGTCATCTCTTTGTCTATAACCGATAATTAGGAGTGATTCTTTTGGAATTGAATGATGTAATCCACGGACACCGATCGATTCGAGAATATGAAGATAGGGAAGTTAGTCAAGATCTGCTCGACAAAATTTTAGAGGCGGGTATTCGTGCTTCATCAAGCGGCAATATGCAGACGTATTCGATCATCGTCACGAAAGACAAAGAGCTTAAGAATAAATTATACAATGCCCATATGGAGCAATCGATGGTTGTTGATGCGCCGATCCTTTTAACATTTTGTGCTGATTTTAATAGAATGAGAAAATGGCTTGAACTCAACGATGCACCTGTTCATTTTGATAATTATATGAGCTTTATGATCGGGGCCATTGATGCAGCTTTGGCATCACAAAACTGCGCTTTAGCAGCTGAAAATGAGGGACTTGGCATTTGCTATATGGGCTCTACGCTTGCGAATTGCGATCAAATTGGAGAACTGCTGAACTTACCGCCAAATGTCGTCCCCGTGGTTGGCTATTCATTAGGGTATCCAGCAGAAAACCCTGCCCCACGTGACCGGCTGCCCAAACATGGACTAGTTCACTACGACCAGTATAATGATTATTCAGATGAAGATATTCTGGAAATCTACAAAGATCGAAACGAAAAAGGATGGAACCGCTACATGGCCGTCCCAAAACTGAAAGAAATGACAGAACAATTAGGATTAAAAAATCTTGCTCAAATTTATACGAAAGCCAAGTATACAAAGGAATCGCATCAGGAATTTTCACAAACAGTGCTGAAGTATCTAGAGAGACAGAACTTTATGAATAATGAATGAGGGAATTATGTTGCCCAGGACTAATAAGGAAAAGTCATTTTCGGGGACAGCAAAACCATTGCTGGTTTGTTGAAATGTTTAGCGACCTAATCTTTCCAAACGAGGGATAGAAAAATGAATATCTTAATAAAGAACTTACCTGAAAAAGAAATAGCGTATATCAGACGGATGGGGAGTTACTTTGAGCCCCAAGAACACTGGGGAAAGCTTATCCATTGGGCGACTAGCAATGGACTATACCCTCCCCAACAGTCATTTATCGGTATATCATTAGATAATCCGGATCAAGTTGAAAGCAAGGATTGCCGTCACGATGCCTGCGTTTCATTACCTGACGGATTTGAAAAAGAAAACCATAATGATATGAAATTCAGGAAGTTGGAAGGTGGGCAATACGCTTTGTATTCCTTTTATGAAAAACCTGAAAAGCTGAATTTTGCTTATCAATACATGTTTGGCGAATGGCTGCCAAATAGCGATTATGCACCCGATTACCAAAGATATAACCTGGAATTCAATATGAATAACCCTTCCGAAGATCCTGAAGGGAAATGTAGAGTTGATTTATTGATACCCGTTAAAAAGAGGAAATCTTAGGGCAAAGTGTCACCAATCAACGGTGACATTTTTGTTATTTTACTGAAGTGCAGATTAGTGAAAGACTTTAAAGAATAGTGTTTTTGAGCATCTCTTTAATGTTAAAAGTAAGGCGGCATTATATTTAGAAGCTAAAGGGTGGAGCTAAAATGATGATCAAATTCTCAATAGATAATGATAGAAGCTTTCATTTGAGATCTGCTGCCATTATCAAACATAATGGAAAGGTCTTATTTCAAAGGCCAGTTAATAGTGAAAAGTGGTTTTTACCAGGAGGAAGGGTTGAGCATTTTGAATCGACGGAGGAGACATTAAAAAGAGAGTTAATGGAAGAGTTTAGCTTACAAGTAGACCATATGAAACTTTGCTGGGTAGTGGAGTATTTTTTAGAGGCAGAGGATAAAAAAATTCAGGAATTAGGTATGCATTACTTTGTGGAAATTCCTGAACAACATAGATTAGTTAACTATAAAGATGAGTTCAAAGGAGAAGAAGACGGATATACTCACAAATGGATTGAAATCGATGAACTTGATAAGTACAAAATAGTACCCGAATTCGTTGTTCCTCAGTTACAAAAGTTGGGGGACTGCAGCAATATTGAACATACAGTTTTAACGGTAGTAAGGTAGTTCCGTTTAGAACTTTATTATAATTATACTGGTGGGCTGATCCATGGATGGACAATACTCTCGCCAATAGACGTTTATCATTAGATAATCCGGATCAAGGTGAAAGCACGGGTTACCGTCAGGATGCCAGGGTTACATTACCAGACAAATTTTACATAAAAGTGAGTGAGGAATTTAAATGAAAACAGATCAACAGTATTATGAAGAGGGAAAATCCATTCAAACTTATATGAATGAAATGGGCATGTTAAAAGAGGAAAGTTTTGCTGTTTATGAACAATTTCAACTCCCGGCAGATGGCTTTGCTGAAGAGTTAAAACAATATCAACTTCATTTCCTAACGATTACCGAAGATTGGTGTGGAGATGCCATGATGATTAATCCCGTTATTCGCAAATTAGCGGAAGCTGCAGATATTGAAATGCGCGTCGCATTACGAGATGCTGATACAGATTTAATTGATCGCCACTTAACAAACGGTGGACGTGCAATTCCAATGATTTTAATCTTTAATAATCAAGGACATCTACTTGGAAAGTGGGGACCGCGTTCACCCAAAGCTCAGCAAATCGTCGATGAAGTTCGTGCTGCCTTGCCGCCAAAAGAGGATCCTTCCTTTGCAGAGAAACAAAAAGTAGCCTTTGGTTCTTTAAGGAAAAGGTATACAGAGGAACCGGCTCTTTGGTCAGATGTTTATGATAGTTTTAAAGAGACGATATTAGATATTTTAAAGTGAATAAAGGGTCAGGATAGTGAAACAACGAAATGTATCTTTATGAAAATCCACTAAACCTAAGTAAAGGTGACTTTTATGATAACGAAAAATAAATACCTATTACCCTGCTTTGTTTTGTTTATTATTTGCTTAATAACTTGGCAGGTAACAGGGGCTTTGGCGGAAAAAACAAGTGATATGGACATGGTCACTTCATTTGCGATATTTAGCTTTCTAGGAACAGTCCTTTTTCTTCTGCTTACTTTAGTTCTATTGTTGATAACAATTGTATCTAAGTATAAAAATAATAAACAAAATCTGTAAAAAAACTGATTATTGCTCTAATGAAAGAATGGCGTTTTAAAGCTGGCATGGACATGTCCAGGTGGCCATGCCCTTAAAATTCAGCCCATCCTTATTTTAGACGGAGGATTCTGGTTCTGCCGATTCAGGCTGACGTATTTCCTTAATAGTACTCACTCCAAACAAGCCGATTAGAGAAAAGATGACTGGAATGATGAAGCCATAAGAATAGCCTTCAGTCATACTGCCTGAAACAGACTGAAAATGATCCAATACTTTTCCGAAAATTCCTGGCAGTAAAACAGCACTGAGAAATCCACCGGTATTCGCAAAACCGGATACAAGGCCAGATTCCTTAATAGGAAAGGATTGGCGAACGACAGCAAAAGTTAAGGCACTTGCTCCAAATCCAAAGCCGATGATAAAGAAGAGCAAAATGAGCATGAAAAGTGGAGGATTCCCTTTAAATAAAAGGAAAGCAGACCAGCTTGTTAAAATAATGAAATGAACAATTACATAAGGACGCTTAATTGTTCCAAGCCGACTTGCAATCCAACTGGTCAGCGGAGCCCCTATTAGTGCCCCTATAAGACCAACCATTACAAGTTGACTGGCATCTGAGCGAGTCAGATCATACATATTCATCCCATAGGGCACTGCCCATGAACTAATAAAGCCCACATAGCCGCCAACAACTCCAAAATGACAGAAGAATAAAGCCCAGGCTTGCCGATTCAAAACGATTCTTTTCAGTATCAACGAAATGTTTTCACGTTGAGTTTCATCTTTTACAGTTACCGATTCATTGTGAAAGAGTTGTCTTGGTTTCTTTACAAGAACAATATATAGAAGAATTCCGGATAAACACAAAGCGATGCCCGCAGAAAAAAATGCTGCCCTCCAGCCAAGTAAGTCAATCCACGCCGAGAAAGGAACGGTCGCGAGAAGGAATCCAAGACTCCCCGTCATTCCCGCGAGACCAATTAATCTAACGAACTCCTGTACTTTAAACCATTGGCTTAATATCAATACCAAATTGACCCAAATAGTCGCATCTCCAATTCCCGTAAGTATTCTGGCAAAAAAACAAGACAAACTCATGGGTCCCAAGACTATAAATGATGGTGCCTAACCCAGTAACAATTGCACCTAAAATGAGGAAAAAATTGGGCCCGAACCGATCAGCCAAAATCCCCATTGGAATTTGCAAACTAGTATAAACAAAGAATTGCATACTCGTTAGTAATCCAATCGTTGTTGCTGTTACATGAAAATCCTTCATCACCTGCTCTGTAATCAATCCCGGAGCTGTTCGCTGGCTCGACATTAATAAGTAAGTTAACAATACGGAAACAAATACAACCCACCGAAACTTGCTATTTTGTTTGTCCAATAATTTCTACTCCCGTTAGCTTTTACACTATATATATGGATCTCCAGCACGGGTAATGATAACTTACTGAAGCAACGAGCTTCTTCACGTTCTCTTTTTATCTGCAATGGCGACTTTAACTAATAAGAAGGCCAAGTATACGATAGAATCGCATCAGGAATTTTCATAAACATTGCTGGAATGCTTAGAGATACAAAACTTTAATAATAATGAATAAGGGGAAGGTCATGATGCCGATGATTGAAAGGGAGTAGTTATGGGGACAGGAGAACCATTCCTGTGTCCTTAAAAATCCAGTGAAAGGATCGTTAAAAAAAATATGAGATTATTATACTTTTTCGGCAGTATCATCATTGTTCCTTTTTTGCCATTTTTATATTTTCAAGGAAAGAGGGTTAGAGCAAGTACACCCCGGTTACCAGAAGCGGAAGGAAATAAAGGCATGGTGAAGCTTGAAGGTGATCAAGAGTTTCGAGTTATTTTTCTCGGGGAGAGTTCAATTGCCGGTGTGGGGGTCAATCATCATGAGGAAGGGTTCGCAGGTGTGTTCGCAAAAGAATTAGCAGAAAAAACGAAAGCGACGATCCATTGGGAAGTGTATGCAAAAAGCGGCTATACCCTAAAAAAGATTAGAGAAAGCATTGTTCCGGTGATTCCTGACAACAAAGTGGATTTGATAGTAATAGGCCTTGGGGCCAATGATGCCTTTACACTAAATAACCCATGGTCCTGGCAAAAGCAATCAGAGTACCTAGTTACAGATTTGAGATCGAAATTTGAGGATGTGCCCATCGTGTTTGCCAATATGCCGCCGATCAAAGACTTTCCGGCATTTCCATTTCTAATCAGAGTGTTCATCGGAAATTTGGTGGATATATTGGGAAATGAACTGTTGACTACTGCCTCAAAGTTCAATGGAGTCCATTACAATGATAAAAAAATCCGGCTAAGAGATTGGCGAACAAGAATGAACCTGAATGCAGAGGATTTTTTCAGTGATGGGGTTCATCCCTCAAAGCTGACATACGGCTTATGGGCTAGTGAACTTTCTTCTTTTGCATGGGAGAAGTTGAGGGATTGAGTAACCGTTCGGATCACCCAGGAAAAGTAAGTGTTATTTAGGTTAGGGCCTGGGACGGTTGAAGTGTACAGAAGCAAAGGGTACGTCCCTTAGAGTGTAAGTTTTAATTAAACACCATCATATACGAAAGCCAACTATACGAAGGAATCGCACATCCGTTTTTAAAAAAAGTACTGAAATACTTAGAGAGACAAAACTTTATGAAAAATTAATAAGGATAGGGTAAGGGAAGGTTATAGTGCCCAATGTTAATAGGGAAACGTAACTTATTGGGGCGGCAGAACCACGTCTGTGTCTTGCTTTAAGGGGTGCACATCACATTCCTCGGGCTCTTTGTCTCTCATTAATACATCTTAACTTTCATTTTCAAAGCTCACGGGAACCGCCGCACCGCTCCCATCCACAAGTCCTATCCTCCATAGTGTCTTAGTAGTATTTTAATGACCTATAGGATGTATTTTGCCCTTGCGGCAGAGGTAAAACGAATGAGGCTAACGTATTCTTTCCTTGAATCAAGATTTTTCGAGGAGGGTTTTGCGTAGATGAAAAAGCGAAAGCTCGTGACGGCTGTATGTTCGACGCTGCTGGCTGGCCAGGTTTTGTTAACAAGCGGAATAAATGCTGATCAGGTAAAAGGCCCGGTGACCGCAGAGGGAATCCATGAGGATCATGAGTCCCATCTGTATGATGTCCGAAATGTGGTAAACAGTGTTCTGCCGACCCAGAAACAGCTTGATGCGGCTAACACACTAGTACAATCAGTGGGGGCAGGCACGAAGATTAAGTGGGACACCCATTTTGGCACCCCATCGACCATCATCAAGGATCAGGGTTATTTATCAGCTCCTTCTAATGAAAGCGCTGAGAATATTGCGCGCAACTGGTTGAAGCAAAATGCGGAGCTATTTGGACTTCAGTCCTCAGACATTGACTCATTTATTGTAAGCAAAAATTTTGAAATGCCGGGAACAGGGCTTCGTCCAGTCACTCTTCAGCAAACCTTTGATGGCATTGAGTCAGCTTACGGAGGACGAGTGATCATCGCGGTAAACAAAGATGGCCAGATCCTGTCAGCAGCAGGAAATCTAAGCCGTGCAACAG
The DNA here is from genome assembly GCF_000813125.1 of Mesobacillus selenatarsenatis SF-1. Taxonomy (GTDB): domain Bacteria; phylum Bacillota; class Bacilli; order Bacillales; family Cytobacillaceae; genus Mesobacillus; species Mesobacillus selenatarsenatis. The sequence continues at coordinate 107,778 of NZ_BASE01000019.1, read as the reverse complement.
GTTTAATTGCAGATTTTCAGCTTTCAGAAGCAGATGCCTTAAACAAGGCTGTTGAGCTAGAATTGCCAGACGTAAGCTTTGTTCCCAAGCTATTAAGTAAGGAAAAAGGCTGGTCAGTTTTTGCCGGAGGAGATGTACTGCCGTCTGAGCAGCGTGTAAAGAAAGCAACTTTTATTACGAAGGACGGTGTCCGGCCAGCTTACCGAGTACTTTTTATCAAGGAGCTGAACGAGGGCTTTGAGATGGTGATCGATGCAGCGAATGGCAAGCTTTTATACCAGCGTTCCCTCGTTGACACTCTATTAGAAACAGAGGGGCTCATTTTTGAGAACTACCCTGGTGCACCGGCTGGCGGAACTCAAGTTGTGAAGTCGTTTAAAGGGGATCCAAAGGCGTCACCAAAAGGCTGGCTCATTCCTGGCACAAGCTTGGGATTGACGACATTTGGAAACAACGCCAACTCGTATGCGAACTGGAGCAATTTTTTAGTCCCGGCCGATCAGGCTGTTCGTCCGCTTGCGTTAGACGGCGATTTTAGCTACTTATTTAAAAACGCGTGGCAAAAAACAAACGGGCAAACGACACCGCCATCCTATGCAGAGGATTTAAACAGTGCTGCGACGAACTTGTTCTATCATCATAATCTATTCCACGACTATTTCTACAACCTTGGATGGACAGAAGCAGCCGGGAACCTTCAGCTTTCAAACTACGGAAAAGGCGGATTGGACGGCGATGCCATCTTAGGTCTTGTCCAGGCAGGAGCACTGTCAGGCGGTGCGCCAACGTATACAGGACGAGATAACGCCTACATGCTGACGCTGCCTGACGGGATTCCTGCGTGGAGTGGAATGTTCCTTTGGGAACCGATACCAGGCGCATTTGAAGGACAATATGCAGATGGTGATTTTGATGCTGGGATTATTTATCATGAATATGCCCATGCATTGACGAATCGTTTCGTAGCAGGCGGAGAAGCACTCGGCAGCCATCAGTCGGGTTCGATGGGCGAAGGCTGGGGAGACTTCTTTGGAATGCACTATCTGGCGAAAAAAGGCCTTCAGGAAAAGCCAGTTGTGGGAGCCTATGTGACAGGGAATGTTGAACGAGGCATCCGCAGTTATTCACTTGATGAAGCGCCTTACAACTATGGAGATGTTGGCTATGATGTTGGAGGGCCAGAGGTTCACTCTGACGGCGACATTTGGGCAGCTATTTTATGGCATGTAAGAGATGCATTAATTGATCAACTTGGAAAAACGGAAGCAGAATCAGTCATCGAGCATCTTGTCATGGATGCCATGCCAATCTCCGTTCCGAACCCATCGATGGAAGACATGAGAACGGCGATACTTGCCGCCGATTTTGAACGCTTCGATGGAAAGCACTATGATGCTTTATGGACTGCATTCGCACAGCGCGGGTTAGGAGCAAATGCATTATCCAAAGGCGGAGACGATACAGACCCGGTTCCAGGATTCAACCATCCAGTTGGACAGCGAAATGGCCAGCTGATTGGAAAAGTGGTTAACGCTGCTACAAATAAACCGATCCAGGATGCACGAATCATCATTGGTGAATTCGAAGCAAGAACAAGTCCACTTGCCGTATCGGGCCAAAAGGGCGACTTCGGGGCATATATTGTAGAAGGAACTTATGACATTACGATCCAGGCAAAAGGTTTTGGATCAAGGACCATTCGTGATGTTGCCATCAAGGCAGGGGAGAAGAACCGCTTGACGTTTACCATTGGACCAAACGTTGCATCATCCTTTAACGGAGCATCGATTTCCAGCGTATCCGGATCATCGGACAGCAACCCGGTTAAGTTTGCGATTGACGACACAGAAGCAAGTGTGTTCGCCTCAAATACGCAAGAAAATGGCTTCCTTGGCGCGGACTTCATCGTAGACCTTGCAGGAGATGAACCAGTGGAAATTTCCCATGTTCAAGTAAGTGCCATGAAGGACATTTCCGGTTCACGATTTGCCACACTGAAAAACTTCAGTCTGCAAACGTCAATGGACGGAGAAAACTTCACGACTGTCTGGAAAGGGAAATTTGAAGCCGGGAAGCCAAGGCCAACGATAGCTGACCTTCATTACCAGGGAATCGATCTTCCGCAAACTGTAGAAGCAAAATATCTAAAATTTATCGCGCATGATGCACAAGACAATACAAAAGGCTTTGTTCAAGTGGCTGAGGTTCAAGCCTTCTCTGAGCAAAAATCAAAGATTGAACCGTTAGAACTAGAACCAGAAGAACCGTTTGTTGCGGAAGGTACCGTGCAGGCAGGGAATGCAGGAACAGGAATCGGAAGCCTGGCAGGTGTGCCAGCGACACTAGCCGTCACAGAGAACGAGTTCGTGACGACGCAAAATCCAGAGCCGGCATCCCAGGGTGTAGATGGATATGTTGTTACCCTTCCAGAGCAATATGGCGATGGGATTCATAACTTCACACTAAAAGGAAGCAATGACGGATCGTATGACTACGATGTCTACTTCTATAATAAGAACTTTGAACTGATTGGGAGTGTCGCGACTTCTGGGGCGAACGAAGCAGGAGTCATCCCGGGCGGCACACGCTATGTATATGTTGGATTATATTCAGGAGCAAATGTACCGTTAACCTTTACAGCGACAAGTCCTTATTAGTCTTACAAAAGATAAAGTGGTCTAAGGCATAATGTCTCTATGTGGAAAAGAGGATAGACTTTTGTCTATCCTCTTTTAATATGATTGAGAAGGCTTTGCGACAAGGGGACGGTTCTCACGTCGCAGAAATTGAAATGAACTTACAGTTGACGGAATACTTACCTTCTAACTTTATAATTTTCCTGCAAACATCGTAATCTCACAATTAAATCAGGGAGTAGGGATATCTTTAAGAAGTTAAAATATGTAAATGTATGAGACAGCAGAACCGTCCCTGTGTCTCTTATAATGTCAAAATAAAAGAAAAAGACCAACGAATGGTCTTTTTCCTGCAATTAAAGGTAATCTTTTAATGTCTCTTTAAGAGTCCCTCTTGTTTGTGTATCTTTTTCAAAAAGAATACCTCCATGGACCATTTTTCTTACAAGGTCCGGTCGGAGTCCGGTTAGAATAGCTTTGCAGCCCATCATGGCCACTCCAGTCAGGATCTTTTGGAAGTAGTCAATAACATCCTTATCCATCATGGCTACACCGGATAGGTCGATAACTAAATTTTGGAACCTTGTGTTAGCTATTTCGTTTAAAACTTTCTCTTCAATTATCACAATTCTAAAGGAGTCAATTGTGCCAATTAGAGGTAAAACAGAAACGGTCTCACTTACTGGAATAATTGGGACAGACAAATGTTCGACCATTTCTCTTTGCTTGTGGAGCATTTGATCTTTATATTTTGAGTAACTGAGAAAGAAACTGTTAAGGAATTGGTCTATTTGTTCGTTTATGAATTCTTCCATTTCATAAAAATCCTTTTTTCCATCAGTTAGGTTCTTGTCTTCATCAATTTTACCAATAATCTGCCACAAAGTTCTTCTGATTGCTTGAATCCATTCTAATTTTAAAGACAGAGTTAGAGAATGTCCTGCCCAGGCAATTCCCTCCTCTTCTGCAAAAGCGATTAGATCCTTATCATTTTGATTAATTATGAAGAAAATTAATTTCCTGGCATTTCTTAAAAGGTCAATGTTTCCTTTTTCTAAAATCTCAGTGATTTTCCCCGAAACATTAACTGCTTGAGAGAGTAAAGTCTCATCAAATATTCCACCATTATCTTTAAAGTAGTTTTTGATTTCTTCTCTTAAATCATTGATGTTATTCAATTTTTTTACCCCCGAATTAATAACTTTACAACTGATATTACATACCTTATTAGACATTTTTATAAACCTATTTACCTAAAATTCACGAAAAAATTTTTTGAATTCTCAAAAGTTAGGAATAATGAACTAAATGACGTTCTGCTACAAGGGGATGGTCCGACGTCTTTGGAGACTTAGGGACGGTTCTCTTGTCCCATTCGGGAGTCGAAATAAAGTCTGTGGAAGCTTATAAGTGCTAGCTTAATAAAGGGAGGTTAGTTAATGCCTCTTTTAAATTTGGATAGAGCAAAATCCGATAAAGAAAAAAATCTCAGCCAAAAGTTGTAGATAGGTTACACCATTCTTCCGAAGAGATCGCTTAATGGCTTTCTTATAATAAAGATAAGAAAAATCATAGGAAGGTGTTCAAAATGAACCATTATATATGTAATACTTGCGGTGTCCAATATTCCAATTCTGCTCATGCTCCTGAAACCTGCTTGATTTGCGCTGACGAAAGACAGTACATCCATCCGGATGGACAGTCGTGGACAACGCTTCAACAGCTCGCAGATTCAGGGAAATATAAAAATACCATTATCAAAGAAGAAGAAGGACTGTACAGCCTTACTACTACTCCTTCGTTTGCTATTGGGCAGACAGCTTATTTAGTTCGGAATGATGGGTTCAACTTGTTATGGGACTGCATCACCTACCTGGACGAAAAAACAGAAAAGGATATTTATTCTCTAGGAGGAATTGATGCCATCGCATTATCCCATCCGCATTATTATTCGACACAGGTGGAATGGGCTGAACGATTCGGAGCAAGCATTTATATCCACGAAGCTGATCGCCAGTGGGTCACTAGGCCGAGTGACAGGATCATATTCTGGTCTGGTGATTCTCTGGAGCTTGATGCGGGTATAACATTGTATCGTTTGGGTGGTCATTTTAGTGGGGGAAGTGTATTACACTGGGAAAATGATGTGAGCAAGCAAGGGGTCCTTCTTACTGGTGATATTATTCAAATAGTGGCCGATCGACAATGGGTAAGTTTCATGTATAGTTATCCTAACCTTATTCCATTGCCAGCTAACAAGGTTCAGGAGATGGCAGCTAAAGTCAGCGTTCTAAAGTTTGACAGAATATATAATGCATTTCATCGTGTCATCATGGAAGATGCCCATCAGTCTGTTCAAAATTCCGCTAAGAGGTATATTGAGGCTTTGGAGGGGAAGTTAGTTAGTATAAACAATTAAATAATTATCTGAAAATAACGCCTGGTTGGTAAAACCAGGTGTTTAACTTTTAAAAGACTATTCTCCGAACGGAGCATGGGGACGTACCTGATGCTTCTGTTAAGTAACTCAATTCATTTCCAATGAGCCAAAAAAGAGCAAAGGGTACCTCCCCAAATCTATTATTTTGTTTCATTTATAGCATAGAGCTTAAGCTCCTCATCGTCTTTAGGAAGAGTCACGTATCCTTCAAAAGACATACCAAGCTTTTCAAGGAGTTTGGAGGAGGAAGCATTGTCTTTGGTTGTAATGGCAACGATCCGATTCAAATCTAATTTACGGGCATATTCCAATGTTCCTTTTGCTGATTCAAAGGCATATCCTCTTGATTGGTATTCGGCAAGAAAGGCATATCCAATATCGACATCCTCTAGCCCATCCCTTTTAATCAAGCCGCATAAACCAACCGGCAGTTGACTCTCTTTTAGTTCAACCACAAAAAGCCCGAACCCAAACCGTTCGTACATCTTTATTGGCCCGGTTAAAATATAATTTTTAGCATCCTCAAGCGACCGAATGCCTTTATCTCCAATATATTTTAGCCATCCTGGTTCATTCAGTAATTTAAAAATAAACTCTTGGTCACTGACTTCTAGCCAGCGGACTTTCAAACGTTCCGTTTCAAATACAAGCAAAAGCCACACCTCATTTCAACAAAATAGTTCAGTGTAGCACCATCTTATCATTATAGAAAGTTTTCGAGTAGATTTTTAGATAAGGGGGCAATTCTAGAGTTTCATTCGATTTATTCGGCAGCAATACGGTCAGAAATTAACGGGTAAGTGTTTTTGTTGAAAAATTCCCACTTCCAGAAAGCTGCTGGAATGATGGTGGCAACTTTGCAGAAGAAGGGGGATAGACAAAATTACGCTATCTTCTTTAATTGACCAATCTAAACGTTAGTTACGATGTTAAGCTTGCCGTTTTTCTTAATTATTTTGGTTCCCGAATGCGACGTGAGAATCGTCCCTGATCTCTTTGTGTCACAAGTTAAACTGGTTTAAAACATAACGGGAATGGGTGATAAGACCTGAATGACAGCCGGAAAAACACACCTTTACACCTATTTATAGGAAAATGTAGTTATTTAATTAAGATTATTTCTCATTTATAATTAGTGTAAAGTGGAAAAGTTCACCAAATTTTCAGAGGAGTGATTAATTTGTATTCTAAAATTGTTTTTAATCCCAAACAGGTAAACTCCTCCCTACAGGGTTTGAGTCAAAATATTTCCAGGCTGATCAGTGTTGAGAGTGGTATTTCCAGTGTGAAATCCAGTATGGATCCAAGAATTATAAATAGAAGAGGAATAGGCGGAAGTTTGTCCAGGGCAACAGCGTCCATAGATCGCATTGAACAAAAGATGGTTCAGCTGAAAACCTACACCGCCAATACAATAAACCAATATTCAGTAGCGGAAAAGCGTGTAAATGGCCAGGCAGAGGAAGTCAAAGAAGCATTTGCATTAGCTCTTGATAAAATGATAAACGATCGGTATGCGAGCGGACTATATGACAAATACCATTCTATAGCCGGGCATCTGGAACATATATTACATGGAGCCCAATATTCGGCAGGAGCAGGCTTGATGCATCTGCTCGGATTCAGGTTCACCGATGTTGATGATGTCTTTAAGAAGTTCCATGTAGCAGAGTACATAAAGGCGGGGAAATTTAATATCCCACTCGCAAGCACGATTCAGCGAATCGAAAACTCACGCCCGCTGAACTTCATGGCGAGGATGATGGTGAACCCATTATATTTAGTCTATAATCGGAAAAAGCCGTTAGCGGATCTGCTATATAAAAAGATGGCGAGTTATTATCCTAAGGATATGGTGAATCTAAGCAATAGCGTTTCTACATTAAAGCAAGTGCTCAGAGATTCAAGCACTTTTAAAAGCGGATTCGAGGCTGTAAAAAGCCAGGCAGGCAGTATCCTGAAAAACAGCGGTAAGCTTATCAGAGCCAATGCCCTTCTGGCAACAGTTATTACAGCAGGTGTGGAGTCAGTAGGAGCAGGCATTAAAATCACCGAAAACTATGGCATGTACAGTGGAGAAAAATTAAAAGAGGAAAATGCTAAGGTGGTAGGAAGGGCTGTTGTCAAGACCGGTACAGTAACAGCTGGTTCAGTTGGTGGAGCGGTAATTGGCGGTATTATTGGAAGCTTGGGCGGTCCTTTAGGTACAGTAGCGGGCGCCACTGTTGGGGGTTATCTCGGCAGTATGCTTGGAGATAAAGTGGCCTCAATGACCTCTGCCTGGACCGACAAACAATCAGTGCGGTTTAAGGACACTATTCACAAAGGTACAGAGGCAGTTGCTTCAGGCGTAAGGAATGTCAAGGAGGGCTTCAACAATGCGAAAGAAGCCATTAGTGATGTAAAATCACATGCAGCAAACCTATTGGATAGTTCGAAATCCTTTTTCGGAAAACTATCATTTGGAAATTAGGAGGAGAGTATGGATAAAATTTCGCTTTCGATTGAGGAATTAATCTATTGCTTTTACAGCGAAGGTTTTTTTGAACAGGGAAACGCATTGAAGCAAGTTTACTTCGGTGATCTGGATGATGAAAAAATGGATCTCTTGCTGCAAATCTCAACCCGTTCATTGTTGTCTAAAAGCTTAGTAAGCTATAAAAATCATAAATTTACACTTGTGGAAGAACTGGCTGACATAATTGCCACCCTCAATTACTCAGATCAATCAATAAAGGTTTCCAGGCATGATGGGGAGGGGGGAGAAAAAGCTGTATCCTACCATTTGACAGGAAACGGTTTTATCCAGCATTCTCTCTTTTATGATGAGCAAATCCATGTGTTCTCTATTGTTACGCTTAATGAAGTAAGCGAGCTGGTTTCAGATTTTTATTATATACAAAATGATAGGGAAACAGGAACAAATGGTTTTTCATTGAGCCAGCAAGAATTTGAAGTCATGATCGATTCGTTGGAGGACAATTCTGCGCTATTTGAGCTCCCAAAATACGAAGGAACAAAGAATAATTTCTACGAATCATTGAAAGAGTCAAACGGATTATTGAATACAATGCTGTTTTTCGAATTCAATGAAGTAAAAGAGCCAGAAGCCACAAATCTTGTCTTGTTTACGAATAATCAGGCAAACAACTGGATGATTGAAAAAAGGGAAGAGGGCTTTTATGTAAAACCGTGCAACCGGGAAATGGTCAAAACTCTCATTGAGAACAGTATCGAGGTTAAAGTAAAGGAAACGGTGAGTGATGGAAAATAAAATCGAGCATAACACGGAAGAACATAATATTATCGTTTCAGACGATAAAGTAGAGGTCGTTTATACAAACGTCGGGGCTGGTTGTATGATTACTGGCATAGGCCTGATGACGCTTGCTTCACTATTAATTTTCTTTATCGTTCCAGACGTAAGTTTTGTAAAAGGATTTTTCGGAGTCCTCATCGGTGTGTTTGGATTGCTGGTTTTTGGTTCGATGCTCATCAGGATGCTGTCCATGCTGTTATCCGGCAGAGCTGTCATAACCGTACAGGATGGCTATTTAAAAGGCAGGAAAAAAAGTGTCCGGATCAGCGATATCAAGGATATCAAGTGGGGTGGCAACGGTTTTAAATACATTGCAATCACGACCATGAATAACAAAAAAGTCAAACTCTCTACTTATAATCTAGTCAACGAACAAAAAGTCCATAAGGTCCTTGATACATACGTTGTCCCAAACGGCACCCCTGAATTAAAGGAGAACTGGGCGAAAAGGTATGGCGGTCAGGGATATAAAGGGTGAAACTTAAAATAACGCCTGGGAGCAAGGGGACGGACCTTTTGCTCCTCTTTTTGTAATTGTTTTTGGAAGCAAAAGGTACGTCCCTATGCTTCTGTCTATGAATTAGCAAACCAAATCGCAAACTATTTAGCAATAAAGAAGGAGCTAGATCTGAAAAATCCTAGCTCCTTTCTTTTGTATTCTTTGTGTTAAAGTAAAGTCCCCTTTAGTTTACGCACAATTTTTCTCAAAACCATAAATTTCACCTTGGACAGCAAGCAATAATGTAAGAGAATATTATTAGTAGGCGATTCCTACACGTGTATGGAAATAATCGCTACTTTCTATCTGACGATAAGTAAATTCTGCTGTATCCGGAACTGATATTTTCATACCACCTTCTGGCAAAAAATTACGTTCAATTCGATATTGACCTTCTCTTTCTCCATCTGGCAAATATGTAGGACATACAATCGTCCAATCGAGTGTTGATTGTTTCAGCATATCGTAAACTTTATGATGTTCTTCTGCTGCACGGGTTGATTTACGTTTTGAATCACTTGACTGATAACGAATTACGGTTGGCGTAGTTCTACTTTGTAAGATCCCTGCGGTTCCTATCTTGATAATTCGTTGTATACCTTCATTTTCCATTGCATTGATAACTAGTGGCATACTTTCTGAAAGAGTGGTTGTGCCATCAGTATTTAGTGCACTAATAACTACATCAATCCCATGCATTGCACGTACTATATCATTGTTATTTAAAACATTCCCTTGAATAATGGTTAAATTTCCACTATTTATTTGAATCTTCTCTGGAGTGCGAACTAATACAGTAACATGATGTCTATCCTGAAGGGCATAAGTTAGTATTTGACTTCCAACTCGTCCAGTTGCACCTAAAATTAAAATATTCAAAAGTATAATCCTCCTTTTTACGAATCCCAATATTAAAATACACTATAAATGCTATTATTTCGTCTCTTACAGCACTCTTCCATTAACCCCTGCTTCGTTCAATAAGGAATTCAACAAAAAAGTGCATCAATCCTTCCTGAATCAACGCACCGTATAAGTGATTTCTTTACCAAATAGCAAACTCTAAATGGGTCTAATTCTTTTTTTGTTTTATCATAAGAATAACACTGTAAATAGCACACTGATAAGGAGCATGAAAATGGGATTTTTGTGTTCCCTTTTTCGCGTTTTGCATTGCAAAAGAGACTGAATTATGTCCATTGGCAGGGAAGGCCTTTATTTTGTTTTTCATCATTCTTGAATTGTCCATATGTCTTCCATCGGTACATTCCAGCCCATTGAAATTAGAATATATTAAAGTTAGTAGTCTATAATTATAGATTATTGGAATATGAATCATGTGAGATGTTGGTGTGATTTATCTTTATGCCCGTCCTGTTTGAATGGTATTTTAAATGGTCTTGTTGTTCAAAGACTTAAGCAGGTATAAACAAAATACTCATAATAATATTGGTTCCACACAAGGAAACCGTCCCTGTGCCTCTTGTTCAGTTCCAAGGAGGGGCAATCGGTCTAGAAAGTATTGAAGACGCTTCAGGTTCAGGCTTCTGAATAAGCGAGAGGTGGGTACAGCGAAATGTGGAAAAGATTAAAAAGACTTCACCATCTGAATGGATATGCTACCTTATTTTTATTCATAAGCGGGATTTTGCTTTTCATTCCTTCTTTAAGGGGGCCGTTGGCTTCATACCGTGTCATGTTGAAGGATGCCCATATTTGGGTCGGTTTTGCAACTGTTGCATTCCTTCTGCTTTATTTCCGCTATTTTGCTTTCCATTACAAAGTCATAGAAAAACAACAAGGGAAGAAACGGAATCTTGCGATGGTTATTGGATTGATCATCGGCTGGATTATTAGCGGTACGGTTCTAACTTTTCAAAGGAATCTTCCAGAAGAACTCGTTCAAGCTTCATTGATCGTACATGATGTATTCACCTGGATTGGTCTGCCGGTTCTCCTTTTCCACTCTGTGACTAGGTCAGGCTGGTTTCGGAAAAGATCAGTTCAACTGCCAGAAAAAAAGAAAGAACTATATGCCTTCAGCCGCAGAGGGTTTTTCAAATACGGCATTGTCTCTTTGCTTGCGATCTTTTTGGGTCCATCCATTTTTAAATGGCTGAAACAAGTGACGGATGATGGGGGATCGACACTAAAGGAAGTGGCGCTGAACAGCACAAATGAGCTTTCGCCCCTGCCAATACCCGCTACGCAATCCTCCCCTCCCATTGGTGGAGGGTATGAAGGCAAATTCCGTGTTTATACAGTAACGGAGACACCGGTTTTTAACAATGAAAATTGGAATTTTACGATTGATGGACTGGTTGATGAACCAGTGTCGTTGTCATGGGAAGAATTCGTCAAATTGAAGAGGACAGTCCAGGTCAGTGATTTTCACTGCGTTACGGGATGGTCCGTGCTTCATGTCACGTATGAAGGCATCCTGCTGAAAGATCTCATGAAGAAGGTAAAGCTGAAAGAGAACGCCTCCCATCTAAAATTTTACTCGGACGACGGTGTCTATACGGACTCATTATCCCTTGAGCAGGCAGCCTTGGATGATGTCATGGTCGCTGTGCTCATGGATGGAGAGCTGATCCCGTCAGACTATGGTGGTCCCGTCCGGCTGATTGTTCCCAAAATGTATGCCTATAAATCCGTGAAATGGCTTGTCAGAATCGAAGCCATTGATCATGTTCACGAAGGCTACTGGCAAGTTAGGGGATATGATACCGATGCATGGGTAAGAACTTAAGAGACGACTTGAGCTAATCTTGTCCAGAAAGATGGAGCGTGTACAAAAAAAGAAAGCAAACAGGGAGCAAGGGGGACGGACCTTTTGCTTCCTTTTTTTTGTTCAGAGTACCGTCTCTGTGTCTCTGTGGAGTTTGACAAGCCCTTTTGCATTTAGAGGGACTTGGGCAAACTAGCATTTCTTAAATTGCGCAACCCAAATGAGATGCGAGGGACAGAAATGCAGGGGCACCGTTCCCGTGTTCTGGGGGTTATTATGTAAATCAGAAGAAGCGTCCCCGTGTTATAATGAAAAAAACATTGTCTGGACAAGTGGTGCCGGGCTTTTTGGAGTGAATGTAAGTATGACGACGATTGCGGATATTGCTCGTTTGGCAGGTGTGGCGAAGAGTACGGTTTCCCGATATTTGAATGGGGGATCTGTCGGCGAGCAGACGATGAGGAAGATTGAGCGAGTGATTGGGGAGACGGGTTATTCTCCGAATACTTTTGCTCAGAGTCTAAAGGCGAAGAAGACGAATATCATTGGTACGGTCGTTCCTCGTCTTGATTCTTATGCTACTTCAAAGACATTGATTGGGATTGATGAGAAGCTGCGGGAACTGAATTATCAAATGTTCGTATCCAATACAAGCCAGGATTTGGACCGGGAAATTGAGAGTCTGTACAGTTTGGCGAAGCAAAAAGTTGCGGGAATCATTTTGCTCGCGACAAAGGTGACCGAGCGGCACCTGGAAACGATTCAGGAAATCGGCATTCCTGTTCTGCTTGTCGGGCAGCAGCATGAACAAATCTACAGCCTGATTCACGATGATTTTGAGGCGGGGAAGGCAATTGGCAGGTTCATGGCAAAAAAAGGGCATAAGCAGATCGCTTATCTAGGTGTCTCGGAAGAAGATATTGCGGTAGGGGTCAAAAGGAAGCAAGGCTTTGCCGGGGCGATAAAAGAAGCTGAAGAGGTTAAGGTCCGTTATTACGAGACGAGCTTTAAAATCGGTGACGCGTTAGAAAAAGTTCCTTCTATTTTAGAGGAATTTCGTCCTACTGCAATTGTTTGTGCCACCGATAATATAGCGATCGGCGCCTTGAAAGCTGCCTATTCGAAGGGGCTGAAGATTCCAGAGGATCTCTCGATAACTGGATTTGGCGGGTATGAGATCACTGAGATGCTGAATCCTGGACTGACCACGGTGCAATTCTTTTACAAGGAAGCCGGGGGAATGGCTGCAGATAAAATCGTCCAACTCGTGAATGAAGAGGAAATTCAGATGTTGAGTGTTTCCGATTTTAAAATAATTGAGCGAGAAAGCGTTGACATTTTGAGTTAGCTTGCTATAATAAAATTAAATTAATGGAACCGGTTCCGCGAATGAACCGGTTTTAAATTACCGTAGTTTGGAACCGGTTCCAAACGGACCGGTAAGACCAAATAAGGGAGGATTTACAATGAACTACCATGAAGTAGCCAAAGAAATACTGACTGCCCTCGGTGGAAAAGAAAATGTGTCAGCAGCAGCGCATTGTGCAACCCGCTTGCGCCTGGTATTAAATGATGAGTCCATCGTGGATCAGAAAAAACTCGATGAAATGGAAGCGGTTAAAGGAACCTTTTCGACTGGGGGCCAATTTCAGGTCATCCTCGGTTCCGGGATTGTGAATAAGGTATATAAAGAACTGACGGAGCTGACTGGATTATCGGAAATGTCCACTAAGGATGTGAAGGATGCGAGTGCGAAGAAACTCAATCCAATCCAGCGTTTTGTGAAGATGTTATCAGATATTTTCGTGCCAATCATCCCGGCGATCGTGGCCGGCGGTTTGCTGATGGGAATCAATAATCTACTGACAGCAAAGGATTTATTCATCTCAGGAATGTCGCTTATTGAGGCTTATCCGGAAATGGCTGACTTGGCGGCCCTGATCAATACATTTGCAAATGCTGCATTCGTGTTCCTGCCCGTTTTGATTGGTTTCTCGGCAGCACAGCGCTTTGGGGGAAATGCTTATCTTGGAGCGGCACTTGGAATGCTTATGGTCCATCCAGATCTATTGAATGGCTGGGGCTATGGTGGCGCACTGGTCAATGGCGAGATTCCGGTGTGGAAGTTTTTTGGATTTGAGATTGAAAAAATTGGCTATCAAGGGACCGTTCTTCCTGTATTAGTTGCTTCTTTTATCCTGGCAAAAACAGAGAATTTTTTACGAAGAGTGGTACCATCTGCTCTGGATAATCTTCTAACACCATTATTGACAATTTTTATCACGGGCATTTTAACATTCACGGCGGTTGGACCGATTACCCGTGCAGCGGGGAATCTGCTTTCTGACGGCATGATCTGGCTGTATGATACGACGGGCTTCATCGGCGGTGCACTATTTGGCCTCGCTTATGCGCCAATCGTTATTACGGGTATGCACCATAGCTTCATTGCGGTGGAGACACAATTATTGGCCGATATGGCTAAAACGGGCGGTTCTTTCATATTTGTCATCGCTGCTATGTCCAATGTGGCGCAGGGAGCAGCGACTTTGGGAGTTTTAACCGTTACACGTGATAAAAAGCTTAAAGGAACAGCTTCTGCAGCAGGAATCTCTGCTTTACTCGGAATTACGGAACCTGCGATGTTCGGTATTAACCTGAAGCTAAGATATCCATTTATCGGGGCGATAACTGGAGCAGCGATCGGGTCGGCATTTGTCACCTTTTTCAAGGTAAAAGCGGTCGCTCTTGGTGCAGCTGGTTTGCCAGGGGTCATTTCCATCAGCCCAGCTTCCATCCTTCCATATATCATTGGCATGGGGATTGCGTTTGCAGTGGCATTCGTGGTCACGATCGTGCTTGCCAAAAGGGATGCAAAGAAGATGACTAACAGTGGGGCGAAAGACGCCGCAGCATAAAAAATGTAATCAAAGCTATTCGAATAACGTTTTAACATAAAAGGATGACCAACGGTGATTTGAAACGCTACAGTATAAAAAACTGATGAGGGGGAATCGGATGATTCTCCTTTATCGTTTTCATTCAGGAGGAAGAACATCATGGAATGGACGAGAGAAAGCAGATATACCAAGATGGAAGATGTAAGCCAGGAAGATCTGGAAATATTGAAAAATAAAGTGGATGCAAGTCCGTGGCGTCAAAGCTACCATATCCAGCCGGAAACGGGGCTATTAAATGACCCTAATGGATTTTCTTATTTTAATGGGGAATATCATTTATTTTATCAATGGTTTCCGCTCGGTCCCGTACATGGCTTGAAATATTGGTATCATACAAAGTCTGAAGACCTTGTCCATTGGGAGAATGTCGGAGTTGGCATCACGCCTGGAGACTATTTTGACAGCCATGGAGCTTATTCCGGCAGTGCAATCGAACATGACGACAAGCTGTATTTAATGTATACAGGGAATACTCGCGATGAAAACTGGGTCCGTCATCCTTATCAGTGCCTGGCCGTGATGGGCAAGGATGGCTCGATTCTTAAAGCCAGCCCAGCCATTGACGAAGTTCCCGAAGGATATACCGATCATTTCCGTGATCCGAAGGTCTGGAAGGAAGATGACCGCTTCTGGTCAGTCATCGGCGCGCAAAGGACAGATGAAACAGGCTGTGTCGTTTTATACAGTTCAACTGATCTCATCCATTGGCAGTTTGAAGGAGAGTTAAAAACGAAGCTAGATTCGTTCGGGTATATGTGGGAATGCCCGGATTATTTTGAGCAGGATGGACACGGAGTACTTATTTTTTCCCCGCAAGGAATCGAACCGCAGGATGATTCCTATCAAAATATTTATCAATCAGGCTATCTCCTGGGCAAGCCGTTGAATCTGGATGATAGACTTTTCGAGCATAAAGAATTTAACGAACTTGATTGTGGCTTTGACTTTTATGCCCCTCAAACAATGGAAGATCCTTCAGGCAGAAGGATTCTCGTCGGCTGGATGGGTTTGCCGGAGATTGAGTATCCAACGGATGAACATGGCTGGGCTCATTGCTTGACGATTCCGCGCGAGCTGACGGTCAAAGGAAATAAACTGATCCAGCAGCCGATTCACGAGCTTGCGATTTTGCGGGGAAAGGAAGAAAAGGCAACGGGTATCCTCAGGGATGAGACACGGACGTTTGAGGGATTTAATGGAGTTACCTATGAAATGATTAGTGAGTTTGATAATGTCGATGCTTCTGAGTTCGGGGTTGAGATCAGGACGGGTGAGACGGAGAGAACAGTGATTTCCTATGATGACGCAGCGCGAAAAGTAGTGGTGGATCGAAGTGAATCTGGTGAAGCTTTTGCAGAGAAATATGGTACGACTCGAAAATGCAAGGTGGAGTCAGGCAAGATCAAGTTCCATCTATTTGTAGATGTCTCCTCTGTCGAGCTGTTTGTGAATGACGGCGAAGAAGTTTTTACCTGCCGCATTTTTCCTGGAGAGGGCAGCGATGGGATCCGCTTTTTCGCAAAAGAGGGAACTGCCCGTTTCGAGGCGGTAAAATGGGATTTTCAAGCTGAGATGGGAAAAGGAAGTGAAGCCAATGGGCATGCTGTATTCAATCGGTGAAGTTTTAATTGATTTCATACCACAGCAAAAAGGAAAGGCACTGAAGGATGTTGTGACCTTTGAGCGGATGCCTGGAGGTGCACCGGCGAATGTGTCGGCAGCGGTAGCCAGGTATGGCCAGGCAGCTTCGATGATCACGAAGGTAGGTGAGGATGCTTTTGGCGACTTTTTGATCGAACAATTGGAGGAGGCTGGCGTCAGGACGGACATGATCGTCAGGACGAAGCAAGCCAATACCGGGCTGGCCTTCGTTTCCCTTAGAGAAGATGGAGAACGCGATTTCTCCTTTTACCGCAAGCCATCTGCAGACTTACTGCTGGAAGAAATAGAACTTGATGCCTCTTCATTTGGAAGAGGCGATATCCTACATTTTTGCTCAGTCGATCTAGTAGAAAGTCCGATGAAGCAAACACACCGGAAAGCAGTTAACAGCATGAAGGAGCAGGGCGGAATCATCAGCTTTGATCCAAATGTAAGGCTGCCGCTCTGGGACAGCGCAGAAGATTGCCGCAGTGCGATTCTTGAGTTCCTGCCAAGTGCCCATATCGTGAAGATTTCCGATGAAGAGCTTGAGTTCATAACAGGCATCCAAGATGAACAAGAAGCAATCCAATCCTTATTCCAGGGCGATGTCCAGGCGGTCGTTTTCACCAAAGGAGCCAAAGGAGCCGACCTGTATGTCGGAAAAGAAAAATATGGATCTAATGGATTTACGGTTAAAGTTGAAGACACCACCGGCGCAGGAGACGCCTTCATAGGAGGCTTCCTGTATAAACTGCTTGAACTCGGGGCGACATCCGAAAACCTGATCGAGTTATTGCATGACCAACACGCAGACATTCTGCGGTTTGCCAATGCAAGTGGAGCACTGACGACCACCAAGAGAGGTGCTATTTCCGCATTGCCGACTAGGGATAAAGTTGATAGGCTGATAAAAACATTTCGCATCCAATAGGATGGGTAAGGAAGCTTTAGGAAGCATGGGGACGTTTTTGCCCTGTGCTTTTTTTGGATAAGAGGGGACGGTTCTTCCGTTTCAGCAAATGGCATATTTTAACAATTTATGAAACGCCAGAACCGTCCCTGTGTTTCTGCTTGAATCTAATTGTTTTTACTTTTTCTAATTTTAAAGAAAAAGTAGTTGACACTAAAAATAAATTTATGATATTATTAAAAATTTGATAAAAAATAAAATGAATGTTAAGGTTAAGAAGGTTACCAAATATGGAGGTGGATTATTTGTTCCAAGTTGACGATAACATTGTTTATCCAATGCACGGAGTAGGTATAATAAAAGCTATAGAAGAAAAGGAAATCTCAGGGGAAAAACAACAGTATTATGTCATAAAAATGTTAATCGGTAATATGCAGGTCATGATTCCTGCGGGTAAAATATTGAGTTCAAATATACGACCTGTTACTGACATAAGTGCATTAAAACACATCATTAACATTTTTCATCATGGAGAATCTGATCGATTACTGCCGTGGAAACAAAGGTATAAAGTGAACACGGACAAAATAAAAACAGGTAAAATACAAGAATGTACTGAAGTTGTACGTGATTTAATGCGTATGAAGAAAGAAAAAGTACTTAATACAAGCGAAAAGAAAATGTTAGATAACGCACATAAATTTTTGATTAGTGAACTGGGATTAATTAAAGGGATTACTGAAAATCAAATAAAAAGTTTCTGTTAAGTTTTCTTTAATAAATTTCCCGCAAATAACCTGCATTTTTTATTGAAAAATATCTTTTCCAAGACATTCAACTTCTCCAACTCACCTTTAGAACATTTACCACTTTTGTTTTTTCTACAATCTAATCCATTTCTATTACTTGAATTTCCTATACGAATGTTTGAAGTTTCATTTAATAACCCGATAAAATAGTTACTTGATTTTTGCAATCCTGATTCACACTGGCACGGACTAGGAGCCGTAAGGATGAAAGAGAGGTAGGGCTTTCATTGTTTTAGGTATACACTCTATTATTTAAGTCATTATTTTAAGAAGAAAAAACAATCAATCTCACCTCTATCTTTAAGGATTTTTTGCATCTACTGAGACAGTGAATATCAATTGTTTTGCTTCCTTGCGTAAAAGAGAAAAACGAATGGGTATCACCATATGGTCCACTACAAAAAGGGAGTGAAGCATCAATTCGAATAGATCAGTCAGAAGAGAGAATTCATTTTAATGAATAGCTGTTTCTGAAAAATTGTTGTTATAATCCTAAAGCCGATTTTAACGTGGTAAAACGCTATATTGTAGGTCGGTATCAAGTGTGCAATCTCTTTTCTCATAATAAGCTTTCATTTTGTGAGGAAACATAGGTCATTCCATCCTATTTTTGTAGTCAATAGCAACAAAGTTTGAGAAAAGAGCCCAATAAATAGTGATATCAACCTAAAAGCAGAGGGATTCAGTTTTTGAATCCACTGCTTCTTTTATTGCGATCGACTTTCATCGCAGTTGAACCGTAACGTTCTCATCCTACTAAAGTCCCTTGCAATTTTTCCTAAATCTTGTTATTCTTAGGTAGAATTATTTTTGTTCGGTGTAAAGTTCGACTCTTCGTTCTAATGATCACTTTGGGCAAGGATAGTAATACAATGTGCATTAGCACTAGGAGGCAACAAACATGGAACAAGGTACAGTTAAATGGTTTAACGCAGAAAAAGGTTTCGGATTCATCGAGCGCGAAGGTGGAGAAGATGTATTCGTTCATTTCTCTGCAATCCAATCTGAAGGCTTCAAATCATTAGACGAAGGTCAAAAAGTTACTTTCGACGTTGAGCAAGGTGCACGTGGACCTCAAGCTGCTAACGTTCAAAAAGCTTAATTTTGATATAGCATACCGAAACAGACTCCAAAAGGGTCTGTTTTTTTATTTTCAAAAATAAAGCAATAAAAAACCCTGCTCAACGAACGAGCAGGGGCATGGTACCGGTAAGTAAAAAATTTAAAGCAAAAGGTTATTTACATTATAACACAACAATCTCATAATCAAATGATTAGCAGAAATTTAGCAAGTGCATGATAATGACAACATAGAAGGCACACAAATGGAGGAATGGATGATGAAATTTCCAAACGACGCGGATGGAGAAGCATTGCGCAGTTTGTTTAATGAAGGTGTCAGTTTTAAAAAGCCGCAGCCAGTCGAGTTTTTTATAGCTGTGCCGGATAAGGCAACTGGGGAGAAGCTTCTGCCCGTATTGAAGGAAGAAGGCTTTCATGGCTTACTCGATCAGGATGATGAGACAGATGAGTGGGCTTGCAGTTGCTCGAAAAAGATGCTCCTTAACCATAGCGAATTAAAAAAAGTGCAGGAAAAGCTGGATAAAATAAGCAAGCCTTACGGCGGCCATTCTGATGGCTGGGGCGTATTTATAGATTAAAATGCAGGTGATGACATGCTTCATACATTCTTAGGTGAAACAATCGGGTATGATTTGATTTATAAAAATCGGACAACAATCGGCATTTATATGGATTTTTACGGCCATGTCGAAGTCCACGCTCCTAAGGGGACCTCAGATGCAAGTGTGCTTCAAATCCTAGAAGGCAGATGGGACTTGATCCTGCAAAGGGCGAAGGAAATGAAAGAGCGGGCCTCAGCCGGTAGGGAAAAAGAGTACGGACCAGGCGGACAATTTCTATATTTGGGGCGGCTCTATCACATTCTGATTTCCCAGGATGCAGATATCGAAAAAGACAATGCCGTGTTCGAGGCTGACAAGCTCCACGTCTATGTGAAAGAGCAAAATGAAGAGAGCATTAAACAGGCTTTGAAGCGATTTTACTATCAGCAGTGCAAGGCATTAGTCGAAAAACGGGTTAAATTTTATCAAAGCGAATTCAAAATAAAGCCGCGCTCGATTCGAATCACGGACAGTAGGGCGAACTGGGGAACGTGTGATTCCATGAGGAATTTGACATTCAATTGGAAGCTGTCCATGGCACCAATGGAAGTGATTGATTATGTTGTCGTCCATGAAATGTGCCATATGGTCCATATGAATCACGACCGTTCATTTTGGCGGCTTGTCGGAAAAATCATGCCTGAATATGAACGGTATGAGCGCTGGCTCGCGGTGTCGGGGTGGAGGATGGAGGTTTAGTGTAGCGGGGGTGACAGATCCTCTCAGCGGAGCAAAAAACTTCAAAAATATTATCCTTATACTAAAAAGGGATAGATGAGTATTCTTTTCTGTTGGAATCGGTAAGTTACATCATCCCCTTCCTCATGTTTATATTCATACTGGCATTTAGAAAGAAGCTTGCTTCCAACAAAGTATTCCCGGAGCAAAATCAGATACATTCTATGTAATGTTCCACCTTGGAAACGTGGGGACGGTTCTTCCATTTCAGTGGATAGCATATTGTAACAATTTATGAAACGCCAGAACCGTCCCTGTGTTTCTCACCGTCCGTGTGTTTATCTGGATGAGACGACGAGGAATCTGATCGTTTGATCTGTATGGTTGTACCAATAATGCGTTTCGCTGGAGGAAAAGAACCAGGATTCTCCTTGTTGCAGTTCAATCATCTTTGTTCCTATTTGCAGTGTTAAGGTTCCTTCTATTACATAGACAAATTCATGTCCGCTGTGTGAAAAGGGTTGTCCGTCACTTTGGTTTGCGGGGAGAGTGACGAGTATTGGATGAAAGTCCGGGTTTGGGACTTGTTGTGTCAGGTCTTGATAATGGAATGAAGGTTCACTCATAGGTTCATTATTACTTGGAAAAAAGGTACTTGGATTGACGCCAAGAACTTCGGATATTTTTCGAAGCGACTCTAGTGTTACGCTGGACTTCCCGCGCTCTACTTGTGATAGAAAGCTGATGGAAACACCGGCCCCTTCTGCAAGTTCCTTTAAGGTCATTTTCTTCTCTTTACGGATTTCCTTCAGTCGTACACCGATCATAAAACTCCCACCTTCCTAATTACCATTTTTATCTATAAAAGAAGTTTGTGTCAATTTGAACAAAGTTGACAGAATATTAACCATTATCTAAAATTTAATTGAAGTACTACTTCAATTTTAAAAAGGAGGAAGGGAAAATGCAACAATTGGATAAGAAAACGACTTATCGTGTATTGATTGCCAGCCTTGTTGGCAGTTCCATTGAATGGTTTGACTATTTCTTGTATGGAACAATGGCCGCACTTGTATTTAACCAATTATTCTTTGTCAACGAAGATCCAACGGTAGGATTGCTACTCGCGTATGCATCGTTCGCACTTTCGTTTTTCATCCGGCCATTTGGAGGAATTATTTTTAGTCATATCGGTGATCGAATCGGCCGGAAAAAGACACTCGTTTTAACATTGAGCTTGATGGGTGCTGCAACATTCGCAATGGGGATCTTGCCTACATATCAAGCAATTGGTGTAGCTGCACCAATCATTTTGATAACCCTTCGTCTGATTCAGGGACTTGGAATCGGCGGGGAATGGGGAGGAGCTCTGCTGCTTGCAACTGAGTATGCTCCGCCAGAACGCAGAGGATTCTTTGGTTCTATTCCACAAATGGGTGTAACGATCGGAATGGTGATGGGTACACTCGCTCTTTGGCTCATGAGCTTATTGCCGGAGCAGCAATTCATGACATGGGGCTGGCGCGTGCCATTCATCTTTAGTGCATTGCTCGTTGTCTTTGGTTTATGGATCCGAAAAGGAATCGATGAGACACCAGAATTCAAGGATGTTCAGCAAAAAGGTGAAATTCCAAAGCTGCCAATCGTCGATACACTTCGATATTACTGGAAAGAAGTGCTGATCACCATCGGTGCGAAAGTGGTGGAGACCGCTCCATTCTATATTTTCAGTACGTTCATTGTTTCCTATGCGACAAGTACTCTAGGATTCAGCCGCTCTGCAGTGTTAGGTTCCGTCATGATTTCAACCGTCATTACGACCATCCTTATTCCAATCATGGGAAGTCTGTCAGACCGAGTGGGCCGTAAGAAAATGTATATCGCTGGAACATTAGCGATGATGGCTTTCGCTTTCCCATACTTCTGGATGATTCATCAAGGCAGTGTACTCATGCTGGTTTTGGCGACGATTATCGGCCTGGGGATTATTTGGGCTCCGATTACGGCAGTACTTGGAACAATGTTCTCCGAAATCTTTGATGCCAAGGTTCGCTACACTGGGGTCTCACTAGGATATCAAATCGGGGCCGCAGTCGCTGGTGGTACAGCGCCGCTGGTTGCCACTGCGTTGCTCGCATCATTCGATAATTCCTACATCCCAGTTGCACTCTACATCATGTTCACTGCAGTGGTGTCACTGATTGCCATCTGGGCAGTGAAAAGCCGCGTGGAACCAACTGTAGTTACTGGAAAAATTAGCTCGGCCAAATAATTGGCCGAGTTTTTTCTTAAAAGGAGAGATTCTATATGCTTATACTGAACGAACAACTAATCCAATCCATCTATAAAATCGAAGATGCCATTCGAGATGTCGAAAACATGTTGGTGGCCATTCATGAAGGACGTGTCGAAAACCCTCATCGGACAGTACTGAATGTCCCGGAACGCAACGGATCGGTTCTCTATATGCCAAGTTCGGATGGAACATCAATGGCAGCAACCAAAATTGTCTCGATTTTTCCTGATAACAGCTCAGCTAATCTTCCGACCACACAAGGAGCCATCTTACTCACAGAACTCGAAACAGGAAAACATATGAGTTTACTGTCCGCTTCCTATCTGACACGATTGAGAACCGGAGCATTAAGTGCTATTTCAGCCCGCCATCTCGCCAGGCCCGACAGCCAAGTGCTGACCGTCATTGGCACAGGCGGAATGGCGTTCGAGCAAGTACTAGGAATCGTGAACGTGCTGCCAATTCAAGACATCTATTTAATTAACCGTACGGTTGAAAAGACATATGCATTCGGAGAAAAGCTAAGAGAGGCAGGTGTGACAGCGACTATACATACTGGAGTCGACCGGAACGAAGCCGTCGCCCAGTCCGATGTTATTTGCTGTGCGACCCGGTCAACAGAAGAAGTATTTGATGCCAATTATGTAAAAGCAGGCACACATATCATCGGCGTAGGCAGTTACTTACCCGACATGCGTGAAATCCCATTAGGTGCGATTGAAAAAGCAGCATTGATCTATGCAGATGATTATGAGGGGATGAAAGCAGAAGCGGGAGAATTTATTGACGCCGTACAACAAGGGAAATGGTCATTTGAGCAGCTTTCTGGGACATTAGCTGAACTTCATGGGAATCCGGTTGAGCGTGGAGTTGAGGATATTACTATTTTTAAATCTGTTGGGGCGGCTCATTTTGATTTGGCTGTGGCTAAGGGGGTTTTTGAGAAGGCAGAGGAAATGGATGAGGGGGAGGAGATTATTTTGTAATTGGTTGGACATAAGGAGGAAACCCAAGTTCTTGCATTTTATGGTGCTCTTTAAGAGATATGGCTGACCAATATACTGAATGGAATTCTAGAGTAGATAACAAAGCTCAATTAAAGATAAATTTCTAAAGAAGTATTGAACAAGCAGAATTTTTATAAAAGTATTGAAAACTCATCACGGTTTGTAAGCACCTATCTGTTAAAAGTGGGTGCTTTTATTTTTGGGGATGTTATGAGTTGAAGTAAATCCCTATGAATTAAAACCAAAAGTTGTTTAAGGATAATATAAGAAAGGACATTTTAATTAGTTGGAAAATGGATATATGTAAGTGGATAAAAATGGTTTTATGGTATTATTAAGATAATAGATAATTCGGAAAAAATTAATAATAAGGCGAAGTGATACTATGGAAGCAACAGTTGGCATATTTAATGCTGAATTCTTCAAAAAAGAAAAATTTGAAATTCATATAATTGATGTTGAAGATTATACAGGGGAATTCCTAGAGTATATTAATAGTCACTTTGTAACAATATGCGAAGGTGATAGTGGAAATGAAATAGAGACTGTAAAGCAGAGAGCTAGGCAGTTTTTTGAGAGTAAATCTGAAAATACAAAAATGGGTGGAGTCGCTGAGTTCTTTGTTCATCTATATCTAATGCATCAAGGGTTTAAACAAGAATGTACTTTTTTTAACCTAGAGGAAGGGTCGATTAAAAAAGGGTTTGATGGTTATTATTCTAAGGACCAGACAGAGTGGATTATGGAGAGTAAATCTGGTAAGAAAGATAGCCAAAGTAGCACACATTGGAACAAAGTAAAGGTAGCTTATGATGACCTAACTAATAAATTCAGTGGGAATGTAAAGAATAACCCTTGGCAAAATGCATATAACCATGCCTCAAATATCGATGTTGGGACAAACAGGAATATAAGAAATAATATTAAACAATTATCAAATAACTTTACTAATAAAATATTTTCTTCTATTAACGAATATAACATTATACCTGAATCTACCATTTTCCTTAACGATCAATGGGAGAATTATAATGTTCATGAACTTAAAACAAATATAGAAGAGGTTGTTTCTAAATTTGAATACAAGGATATTATTGTAATTTGTGTTACGAAAAAATCAATCGAATTATTTTTGGATTTTTTAGAATCCTAAAGGAGGATAGTTATGAATAGTACTGAGAAAACAACTTTAACAAATATAAATAAGATAGAGGAATTTAGAGAGATTATCAAAAAGCTTACAATAAATGAGCAACTAACTAGTGAAGAGAAGAGTTATATTCTAGGTTGCGCAATCTTATTCATGAAGCATTATGAATTAGATCGACGTTACAAGAGCTACTTGGATATTGCATATTATATCATATTAAAATATTCAATTACCTATGAAGACTATTTACCTTTATATGATTTTTCTATAAATTTTGGTTATTATCCTATTGCAAAAGATATTATTAATTATAATTTACTTGAAGAAAAATTAAGTCTAAATGATAGTTTAATGGAAGTGAAGATTGATAAGTACAAAAAACAAAACTATATTGAGACATTACAACAGAAAAAGGCCAGAAACAGTCTGCTAAATGATAATTCTCAAGAAGTTAGTTATATTGCCCCAACATCATTTGGGAAAAGTTCTCTCATTATTGACCATATAATTCAAAATAACTCCAGAAATAATATTGGAATAATAGTTCCAACTAAATCTCTATTAGTACAAACATATAGAAATATACGACAATCCAACCTTAATAGAAGAATAATTATTCATGATGAAATGTATCAAGGTGATGAAAAATTTATAGCTATTTTCACTCAGGAAAGAGCTTTAAGATTATTAGACAAACATGATATAAGTTTCGATTTATTGTATATTGATGAAGCACATAACTTATTCGGCAAAGACCCAAGAAGTATTTTATTATCTAGATTAATAAGGCGAAACAGAAATCTTAATCCTAATCAAAAGATAGTTTATTTATCTCCTCTAATTTCTGAAAGTGATAATTTAAAGCTAGACAAGCAACAAGAGATTAGTGAACAAAAGATTTCAAATAATCTAAAAGAACCTGAAATATTCGAATATAGATCTTGGAATGAAATTTTCAAATACAACCGGTTTGTAAATGCGTTTTATAAACTTGATTTTAATGGAGATATGTTTTCATATATTACCTCCCAGAAAGGGCAAAAGAATTTTATATATATTAGGTCTCCAAAAAAAATTGAAATGTTTGTCAAAGAATTTATTAATAGAGTAGATATAGTCGATGATCCTGATTCGAGCATTCAAAACCTTAAAGAAGAATTGAGCGATCTTGTACATAAAGACTTTTATATGATTAATTTGCTTACAAAGGGTATGGTTTATCTCCATGGGAAAATGCCTGATATTGTTAAAGAATATCTAGAGTTTAAATTCAAGGAGATCAATAATTTAAAATACGTAGTTGCAAACTCAGTTATTTTAGAAGGGATAAATTTACCTATTGATACATTATTCATTCTAAATACACATAGTTTGACCGGAAAAAACCTTACAAATTTAATTGGAAGAGTTAACAGACTTAATAATATTTTTAATGGTTATTCAAACCAATTGCATAAGTTACTTCCACAAGTTCACTTTGTAAACAATGATATTTATAACCGGGCCAATGGGAAAATGGAAAATAAGATAAAAGCTCTCAGAAGTAATATATTTGATGATAGAATTGAAAATCCGACTTTGGATTCTTTTAACTTAGAAAATTTAAAAATTGAAAAACAAAGTAAGCAGGCAGCGGAGGAAAGGTTTAGGTTAATAAAAGAGAATGAAGACTTAATAATGACATCTGGAAATGACAAAAATGGTGAATTGAAAAGATATTTAATTAATTCTGGTTTAGAGAATGTTTATGATACTACAAATTCACAATTTTTAACAAGATTACATGATCAGATACAAACAGCTGCCAACGGAAATATAGAAAATTGGCCGGAGTTAACTATTATAGATAAAATATATACTGTGTTTGTAAAGGATGTTAGTAACTATATAAAAGATTATGCGTTTTTACGCCTAACTAACGAACATGCAAGAAAATACTATAAGATGTACCTTCAAGTTAATAGGACCAACTCATTAAAGGAGAATATAACATTAACCTTTAATTACTTTAAAAAAAGAGTGAGGGAAGGTAATAGTCTTTTTTACATGGGTGCTTCTTATGGAGAAGTAAGAAGGCAAACTGGGAATTACGATGAGAATAGTAAGGAAGTCTATGTTGATTTATCTCGGAAATCTGATTCAGAAATAATTAATCTAGCGATTGTTAAACTAAAAATTGAGGATGATTTTGTTAATTATCATCTAAATAAACTAGTTGTTGCACTGTATGATTTCTCACTAATAACTCAAGATGAATATAACCTTGCTGTTTACGGGACTAACGATGAAAATAAAATAAATTTGATTAAAACTGGGTTGTCTTTGAGTCTTATTACAAAGCTTCAAAAAGATAATCAGCTTAATAATATCTCATTAGATAGCAATAACAACTTAAAAACTAATCCAGCTTTTGAAATCTATAAGAAATCGATGCAAGGTTTTTATAGATTTGAGCTCGATAAATTCCTATAAGAAATAGGGAGGCACCTGAACGTTTCTAGCGTCTCAGGAAGATATTTGTTGAGTGGTCAAATCCAATATAGGGCTTTGGCTCTTTTTCTATTCGAAATTTTTAACAATACTCTTCTCAACATTAAGAATGATAGAATCAAATTAGAAACTTACAAATTAAGTAAACCACTGGAGGGACCTGGCTATGGATAAGATCCGCGAAATAATCCTAAACTTCCGTGACGAACGCAGCTGGAAGCCTTATCACAATGAAAAAGATCTTGCGATTTCAATTTCTCTGGAAGCAAACGAATTGCTTGAAAACTTCCAATGGAAAAGTAGCGAGGAAGCGGTCCAGGATTCAAAGCAGAATATAAAAGAGGAAATGGCTGATATTTTGATTTATCTTGTTCAGTTGGCTGATAAGTTGGATATTGATCTTGAAGAGGAGGTTTTGGAGAAGATGAAGAAAAATGCGCTTAAGTATCCCGTGCAGAAGGGGGGAGGGTAGTTGATCGTTTATGAGGCTACGACGGATGAGTTCTTGAAGGATGGTTTTGATGATGAGCTGGTGAATAATAATGTCAGCAATTATAACAGCAAGATTGGCTGGATTAATGAGCGGTAAGTTCAGTCTTGGGAAAACTCTAAGCAATATATGTATAGGGTGTTGAGTGACAGCGAGATTCCTAAGGATGCTTGTGTTGCGATTGAGTTCAAGATTCTTCATACTTCGAAGCGGGTGGTTTTTCTCATTTCTGGTTCGAATCAGAATGCACGACTGCTTAGTTTAAAGTGTGGACAAGAGGTAGAGCGGCATCTTTATAACCAGATTATGGTTATTCAGTAGGAATGAATAAGGAGAGAGATCCGAGGGTGATGGAGGAGAAAGAGAATTAAGATAACTTATATTCTCCATAATCGCTAGCTAGTTGAAATATAGCAAACTGTCCCCTTGTTTACCGCAACCTTTATGACTAACTGTTTGATTAAATAGAAGGGATATAAATAATTACATATTGAATGAGTGCAAAAGTACTTCTGAACATAAATACTTAATCGTATAAAATTGCTTTAATTCTAAACAAAAACTCAAGAAATTATTATATAACAAGGTGAAAATGAATTTTGGATGAAGTTGCATTTTAATACTTAACAATTTTTAAGGAGATTCGCATGAAAATAAAATCAATTAATTTAGAAAAACATCCAATCTTAGGAGACTTCAATCTAAATTTTTGTGATGCCAATGGTCTTCCATTTGATACAATTCTACTGGCTGGGGAAAATGGAACGGGGAAATCAACTCTATTAAATATTATTTATAATTTCCTAAATTTACCAATCCCCAATAAAGTATCCCATGAAAAACAAACTTTCGTTTTTGAAATAAATAAAGAAGAATTAGATACCCTCTATACTTCTGAAGATTTCAAAAAAAGAATGCAAGGCTTTAGCCTTACAAATGAACTAACAGTTACAATTGATCACTCCAATGTTAATAATTGGAATTCAATAAAACCGAGTATTTCTCGTGAAGGAGGTACTCCAATTGAATTTTCTGGTTTTATTTTTTCTCAAGGAAGTGCCAAAACCATATTTAAGAGTGTTTTTTCAGATGTAGAAGTTAACTATACACCTGGCCAAATAAGAACTACTTCTTCCTTAGATGTTGATGTTGCAACCCAATTAAATGTTAAATCATCTTCAAATTTAGCAACTGAAATTACCCAATTGTTAATTGATATTGAAGCTCTTGATAGTAGTGAGTTTGCAGAATGGGCCGGAGATAATCTAGATAAAGTAGTTTCTGAAGGTATTAGAGACAAACGTATGAGTAGATTTAAGAATGCTTTTAACTACATGTTCTCTAACAAAAGGTTTAAAAAAGTATTAAATACACCTGAAGGAAAGATGGTATTATTCGAAGAGCATGGAAATGAAATTTCATTAAATAATCTAAGTTCAGGTGAAAAACAAATAGTGTTTCGTGGCAGCTTTCTTCTAAAGGATAAATTTTCTACTCAAGGAGCCGTTGTTTTTATAGATGAGCCCGAAATAAGCTTACATCCTAATTGGCAATTAAAAATACTAGATTTTTATAAAACACTTTTCTTAAATGAGGATAATATTCAAACTTCACAATTAATTGTAGCCACCCATTCACCATTTGTGATTCACAATAAAAATCAAGAAAAAGATAAAATTATCATTTTAGGAAAAAATGAATCTGGAGTTTATGTACAGCAAGAACCCACTTTCTATGGATGGACCCCAGAACAAGCTATTACTCAAGCCTTCGATATCCAGTTAGATTATGAAAGAGATAAATTAGTGGTGTTTGTTGAAGGACCTACAGATGAAAAATATATTAACAAAGCATTAGAAGTGTTTGAGAAATCGGATCTACCTGTTATTGTTCAATGGGTGGGTAGAAAAGATGTTGCTGGAGATAAGTTTACAGGGGATTCAGCATTGAATCATACAAAAGAATATGTATTATCTAATGCCAATATTTTTAATAATAAATTTTTACTTTTATATGATTCAGATACCAACACGAAAGATATGGATTTTGAAGAGGCGAATCTCTATGTACGTAAATCACCTAAAAATGAAGAAAATGAACTCTTTAAAATTGGAGTAGAGAACTTATTGACACTGCCTTCTGATTTTCCAAGTAACGACTTTTATATATCGAATGAAAAAATTGATGAATATGGTGGAAGTACATTTACTAGAAAACTGAATAAAGTTGCATTATGTGAATGGGTTTGTAATCAATTGGATAAAGATCAACAAATAATATATTTAAGTAAAATAGAAAGTGAAATTATAACCATAATTGAAGAGGTTAATAATAAAAAACTCAATTAAACCAAATTAATTTGAAATTGTTATCGACATTTTTCTGTTTTATTTTTTCAATGATAGACCCATATTCTTAAGAATCCTTTGTAATAAGTGGAAAGCTTTATAGGGAAATGAGCATATCTTGGGGGGATAAGTGACAGGTTCAATCAAGAGGCTGCTTTGTTGGTTTTACGATAAGAAGTTCTTTAGGGAGATGACGATAGGGTCGGAGGATATAAGCAAGTATAATAAATAAGAAGGAAGGCTCTATTTTAAATAAGCCTTCCTTTTTAAAATTGAATGTGACTAATGCCTTTTCCCTTCCGATTCTAACTCAAAAAGTCTTTCTCGTAGCTTTGGGTCAGTAGCATAAATATATAAACCATGTATGCCGCGCTTCATAAGAATATTAATAGAATTCAAAACGATTTCTTCTTTTACTTTTAGGTTTTCCTCATCTGTTAAATCCTTTCTGGTACGAAAGGCCTCGGTATCTTTATATTTTGCAACATCAATCTTCAATCGATCGTTTTCCTCATCATAACCAATAGATGGTCCTAAAACGACTCCTACATAGTTTAAATCAAATCCTTGAACAGTATAAATGGAGCCAACTTCTCTAATAGTATGGGCTTCTTCTGCCCAAGTTGTATTGTCTTTAGTAATATTCCAAGGCATATTTAACCCGTCTTCATCAACATAATATATTTCTCCATCTTTCTTATGAAGATAATCAAAAGTTGAAACGATACGAGAGAGTCCGTGTTCCTTATTTTTATCCAGGATTGCCTGTTTAAATTCTTTACTGTTTTGAGCTATTTTAATTTTATATTTATCGTCTTTATTAGGAATCGGTAATAACTCCTTTGAAACAAAATGATCAATCCAGTTTATTACCTCAGGACCAGCGTTTATTCTAAACTGGTTTGTCAATTTGAAGGTTTCTGCATTATGCATTTGAGTGATTTCTTCTAACAAATTATTATTCCAATAACTTTTAATCTTCAACACTTGTTTAGGGTCGAAAATGACGACGGATATTTTACTGCGTTTAATAATTTCTTCAAGTTGATTATCGTATCTGAAATTATTATAGGAATCTTCTTTGCTTAGAAGTAGGTGTGCCTCGTCAACTAAAACAATATCAGCGCTGCTGGATGTTTTGTCCATTGTGTTAATGAAGGGTGTAGGCTTTGAAAAGTTTTTCTTTTTTAAATTTGGTAAGCTAAACGCAATGCTTTGATATGTTTTTATCATTTCCGTATGGTTGACCAATAAGAAGTTTTTAGTACTAGCTAACTTGGAACTAGCATCATTAGAGAAATCTTGAATAGTGTTAAATAGTGAGCTTAGCAAGACGCTTTTACCTGTCCCAGCATCTCCTTCAATTAATAAAACATGATGGCCTGGCTGATCAATGTTCCTCTTGCAAAAATCAATAATCTTGTTCTTAATCTCAAGTTGTTGTTCGGAAAGAGCTTTGTATGGGGACAACTTGAAAATGTCTTTATTCCTAAGGTGTTCGATTGTTTCAAATGCGATTTTCTCTTCTCGAAGTTTCTCCCAAACTTTTTCGAATAAGACTTCATTGTAGTATTCCTTTTGATAATAGTTATGCATTTGAGTTCTAACAGTTTGACTGACGTTTTGTAATTTGTAGTGATTATCTGCAATAAAATAATTGATGAGATTAGTTTCAATATTATAAGTAGCAGATTGATTAAATTCTTCATGGCCAATCAGTATCGTGTTGTCAAACACTGAACGCTCTGGATTGCTTAAATGATCTTTCATGCGCCGTGAAGCATGGACTGTTTGCCCAATATATGCTGTTGGACGTTTTTTATTATAAAGTATATAAACAATGGGATAATTGTTTATATACACTGATCTAATCTCATTTAAATTACTACCACTAAACATCCTCTTTTCAAAAACAAGCTCCTTCATACTTTTTCTCCCATAATATCCAGTTTTTTTATATAATATCATAAAGGATGAGAAGGTTTGCTAAATAAGCATTGATTTTCTTAAATAACTATCCAATGGAATCTTTCTCGAACAGGATTCAAAAGTTGTAATACAGCAGTGCAAAAAATAGATTGGCGGGTGAAGTTACACTTATGAATGACCAACGAGAGCTAGATCAATTGTTCGGTAAAATAGCGGTAAATTATAAAAGTGTTACTGATAAGGAGTTAACTAGATTAGTGCAATTAATTAACTATAAATATTCAGGTAACGATTTAATACTGAACCTTTTACAAAAGAGCCAATTAATTAAATCTACTGATCACATTACTAGAGCTACGTATGAATTAACTAAGAGGAAGGGAATTGTTGATACGTCTTCAAAGCATTATATTCTTACAAACCTATACAAAGCGAGGATTGGTTTAGAATCAACTTCTCGCAAGGAATTATTCATTGAACATAATTTAGTGGTAGAAGATGAGATTCATTTTAGAGGTACATATATAAGATTTAAATTTTGTGTTTTTGAAGGAGAGACAACATTGCTTCTTAAACATATATATGGATTCAGAAGTATTACTAATTTTATCGAACAAATACTAAAAGAAATTGAACTTAGTTATTTGAATGATGTTGGATTCAGCATAATCCGTGATAACATCTCAATTTTTTATAGAGATATTATTATTGATGGTGTGCCAATAGAATACTGTAAAGTTACTTTGAAAGAAGGATTAAAAAATCCGGAATGGACATTGATTGATAGCAGTTGGTATGAAGATATTTGGGACTCTATAGGAGAGAATGAAAGTTATATTGAAGAACCAGTTTTTTTAGAGAAGAACCAACAATATACTGGTTATAAAAAAGTTAAGGAGATTTTTAAGACGGCAAAAAAGAGTATTCTATTAATTGACCCTTATATTGATAACACTTTGTTTACCCTAAGTGAAGAAATAGACACTAAGATTAAAATTAATGTTATAACGGAAAAGTTTCAAGGTGACTCTAAACTTGTATATGATAAGTATAAAAAAGAACATAATAATATAGAAATACATGCAACAAAAGGTAATCATGATAGATTCGTTATTGTTGATGATAAGTGGGTTTATTTATTTGGCTCTTCCATAAATTCCTTAGGGAACAAAGCTACAACCATTATTCCAATAGAAAGTGAGCTTATTAGGAATAATATTATGAGCTATTATAATGAGGCCTGGCAACGCATATGAAGAATCTAGTTGGAAAAATCTTAGCAGGAAAAGGGAGAAGATACTAGTTCCATTTTTGCTCACTTGATATAATAGAATGTGTGTTCGAGGTTGTTGAGGACACAAAATTACTCTTTATAGGAGGGAGCTTAATGGCAAAGCATTCCGGTGGGAAAGTTGGAAAAGCAGCTAAAACACTAGCTACTTCAAAATCTAAAAAAGAAAAGAGTAAAGCAGCCAAGATCTTAAATAAACATAAAGAAAAGATGCATTAATTTAGTAATATTTAGCCTGATTTATCTTTACCAAAAAGTTTAATACTTGAATACCAGGCAATTTGCAGGCAAGAGAGATTTTGAATCGACTCTTGCTTTTTTTTATTTCCTTAGAATGAAATATGGGAAGGTTCTTAAGTCTAGTAAAAAGTGAAGATATAAAAATTCACCAGACAACGGAACCGTCCCGCTATCTCCCTTGATATTTAAGACGGGAATTTTTAATGGTTCCTATTCTTATGTTCTTCTATTTCCGAATATAAATATAAATACCCCAAGCTAGTGCACCTAATGAAATTGAATCGTTGATGCGTTGTCCGATTCCTGACATGGAAAGATCAAATGTAGCACCGCATCCGCCCGTGAAAAAACCTGGAGCTATTTCCTGGATGCAACTTTCAGGGTTAACACCCTTTAAAAATGCATCTAGGTCTGAGTTTAAATTTAATAGACCGCCGACGCCAGCAAGTTGTGTAATCCAATAATGTATCCCCCTTAATCATTAAAAACATACTCTACTATTTTAACCGAATATGGGTATGGTTTCCATTAGTGATTGGATAAAGGATAAACAGAAGCAAGAAATAGTAAAAAATAAGTTTAGTCTATATAAACTAATACAAACTAATACAAACATATTGAGAGACCTAGGGAAGGCTACAGCGTCTCATTCAGAAGTCGAAATGAAATGTTAAGTTGTCAAACGGGTCTGAAGTTGAACTAGCCCTTGGCTATTATAAGTTAGTAATTAGCAACTTCCAAAGTTTAAGTGAATCATCAAATATCCAAAGGAGAACGATAGGCAGTTCACCTGATTATAGTATTTTTTTTGCCCGAACCATCCAACTTTCCTCAAAAAGTTCGCATCTAACTGTTCACAAAACCGCCACAATACTCCGCGTACCACCCTGTCCTTTCCACCCTCTCATCCATATATAAAGGGTGAAAGGGTGGTGCATTAGCATGACAATTAAATCGGCGGTTATTGAGAGTTTTGCGGAGTATTCGCAGTTTGGTTCTTTGAAGGAGTTTAACAATCATTTTGAGATGTGGATGGCGGATAAGAAGCGTTTTTTCAGTAAGAGTGAGTTGATTGGGTTGAAGCGGCTGGCTCGTTTTGCTGCGAAGGTTCCTGGGGTGGCTAATGCCAAGATCGGGACGGTTTTGAAGGCGATTTATGAGGAGTATGGGGAGATGGGAATTTCCCGTTCTACTTTTAAAAGGATGATCCTGAAGGCTAGTGAGATTGGTATTTTCACTGTACATGAAACTGCGCGCAAGAACGGCTCACAGTCTAGCAATCTGTATGTATTCAATCGTTTTCCGATGAATGAACTACCGGATGGCGATCAATTGAGCCACCAATATAAAACTATCATTCCTTCTGAAACTAACATTAAAAAGAATAATAAACGTGAAGAAAAGGCTGCTGATGAAAAATCATCCGAAATCACAGAGGTAAAACCCGTTGCTGAAATAGCACCTGAAGACCATCTTTTTGTCAGTGACCGGGTTCCTAGCGATTTCGTCAATCTTGTAAAATACTTCTACCCAACTGCAAAATCAATCGAAGAATTCTGGAGGATGAGCATGGTCGCTGCCTACCGTAACAACTATGAAAAAGAAACAGATCTCCTGTTATCACTGTCCCTTGACTCCTTCAAGCAGCTCGTCCGGAAGCTGAAGTCGAAGGTGGAAGTGAAGAATCCGATCGCTTATTTTACCGGGATTCTGAATAAGAAGTTCCAGGAGCGTTACTTTGAAGAGCTTTATGATCTGTAGGTTTGTTGAATTAATACAAAGTTTTCTCAATGGATATGAGGGCGGTATGTCAATTAAAGATTCTATCACTGCGTTTTCAAGACAAACAGCAAAATAGTACATCATTTGTTATTCCTCAGTTGCAAAAGTTGAATGAAGCAGCAATATTGAACATACAGAAATTGTATTTATTTGAAACCTTATTATAAACCAATCGTATAGTCTAGTATTAAAATTTCTAGGAGGATTCTAATATGTTACATGAAAGCCATAAAACAAAAGAATTAAAAGTTAATGATGTCAATTTATCCTTTTCAGAGATATATCGAAAGCCTTATTTTCCCCATGAGCACGAGGAGAGCATTAAAAAAGCCAATTTATTATTATTACCTTTTGAAGGTATGAGGGGATTTGAAAAACCAGTTTTTCCAGAAGAGACAATGTCATTCTATAATTATATTAGGGAGTATGAAAATAATGAACTGATTCCTGATATTTGTATTTCCGATCAAGATTACCATGAGCTTGAATTGCATGCCGACTTAATTACTCTACCCTTATTACTATTAGATAAGGTAGTATTACCAATTGCTATAGGTTTAATTACTCATTACTTAACCCAAAAACAGGTTGCGCGGAAAAGAGATTTAAAAGTTAAGGTAAATGTAACTGTTGTCGATGGAGATAAATCAAAAAGCCTGTCTTACGAGGGCGATGTTGATCAATTCGAAGAGACTGTAAAGGCAGCTAGTGATAATCTATTTAATTCATGAATTAAAGGGGACAGTAGAATGAATTTTGAAGAGATTAATAATTATTTGCAAAACTTTACTGGAACAGAATTGCGGAAAGATATTCCGGATCTTCTTTCGCATCTAAAGAAAGAGGCACTAGATAATTCTGACCAAGATTTAGCAAAAAATATTTGGTGCCTAGAACAAGTTTATATAGTAATAGCTCATTACTTAAATGCATTCCGACATCTACATGAGAAAGACTTTTTCGAAGCATGGTGTCAGCTTGATAGGGCTGAAATTGAGTTATCTTTTTTGAGGAGACACTTTGATTATTCCGGAAACAAATATAATTTGGGGATAATTGAAAATCACGTTCTCCAATTACAAAAAATGTTTCCTTATCAATATTTTTTCAGTAGAGAATCGGTAGTAAAAAAATGGTATTGCTCTATTTGTAATGAAGAAATTTCTTTAAGAAAGTCATGTGGACATAAAGTGGGGGAAATATACAACGGTGAACAATGCTGTAGAGTTGCAGGCGATATTGAATTTTTAGGGATTGCTTTGGTCACAGATCCATTTGATAAATACACAGTTATTTTCCCAAAAGGTTTGGATTATAATTATTCTATGTTAGAGAGTTTGATGGTCAATTTCAAAGACCCTTTTCAAATTTGGGAATTATCGATCACAAAAAAATTAAAGGTGGAGTATGAAGGGGCAGGAAAAAATCGTCCCTGTATTTGTAACTCAGGTAAAAAGTACAAAATGTGCTGTTTGAAGTCGGGTAACGATTTATATGATCATTACCATATAAATTTTTTTGTAGATGCCCCAACTACCATAATTCCTGTATCTGAACAATTTGTTCATACTTGGAAGTAGAAAATAGTTATTCATAATATAAAGCGGCTAAGGCCGTTTTTTTATTTTGACTATAAAGAAGCGGGTATACTCCTGTATTTATATTTGATTACCTGAAATTAGCTATAACACGATTTTTCATATGATGGCTTTAAAATACTGATACTAGATTAGACAATCCTTTTAATCTTATCTATTGAAGAAAATTTGATTATCATAATTGATATAACCCTTGTTAAATGGGATTCATATCCTTTTGAATCGTGAGAACTTCCATCAACTGAGATGGTTAGCCAAGCTTTTTCGCGGGACAAGGAAGCGGTTTTCATTGTCTCGTAAAATGCTTGGAGACAGTGACGCTGTTTCTGGGTGTCAGGGTTTCTAGAACTCCAATCCGTTACATTGATGCGACGGAGGAGTTATTTCCACGAAAGATAAATAAGGCGTTAATCATCATTTTTCTAAAGTTACCTATATATAGATATAAATGTTTAAAACTCAGCAATAAATGGATACACAAGGAATGGAGGGATGAAGATGAAGATACTTATTATTGGTGGAGATGCAGCAGGTATGAGTGCTGCGATGCAAATGGTACGGAACAGCTCTGGACATGAGATCACTGTGTTGGAAAAGGGTGGCGTGTATTCATACGGACAATGTGGTCTGCCATATGTGATTAGTGGAAAGATTGAGTCCACAGATGAGTTAATCGCACGGACTCCGTCTACTTTTAAAGAGAAGTATGGCATTGATGCACGGGTATTTCATGAAGTACAGAAGGT
Organism: Mesobacillus selenatarsenatis SF-1; assembly: GCF_000813125.1. Taxonomy (GTDB): domain Bacteria; phylum Bacillota; class Bacilli; order Bacillales; family Cytobacillaceae; genus Mesobacillus; species Mesobacillus selenatarsenatis. Next base: position 70,100 of record NZ_BASE01000019.1, on the reverse strand, counting down.
ATACGCAGAAAATAAAATGGTAAATGGAATAAACCATAGTAATGGTGAAACATTTAGCCTTCCATATGACCGTCTTCTGATTGCGACTGGTGTAAGTTCGGTCATTCCAGAGTGGGAAGGTGTGACACTTCCAGGTATTTTCTCATTAAAGACCATCCCTGATGCACAAGCAATCATGGATTATCTAGAAAGAGATAAACATAATGTGACCGTGATTGGTGGCGGATACATTGGGCTTGAGATGGCCGAAAGTTTTGCGGAGCTCGGCAAGAAGGTAACGATCATTGAAAGAAATGAGCAATTAGCCAAAATATTTGATCCAGACATGGCTGAACTGATTCATGAAGAGGGGAGTAGAAACAGAGGGACGGTTCTTGTGTTTTAGTAGTTATTGCTACTTGAAACAGTAGAACCGTCCCTCTGTTTTTTGAAAGAGCACGATAAGCAGTTCACGCTGCTTATCGTATTTTTTACAGGAAACAGCCAACTTTCCTCTAAAAGCTTCATACTTTAGGTAATTGATTTAAAATCGGCTCTATGCCTGGGGAAAGAATTAGTTCAGATTAGGGAAATTATGCCGATAAAAACATAAAATAACTGACTAGGAGAGAGAACAGATGGAAAGGGAATTAAGCCAGGGGAGTGACGCAATTAAGTTTGAAGTGAAGCTGAATCCAAAGGATGTCTACCACTATAATTTATTTTTCTTAAAATCAAAGCTGAGCTTATTTATAGTCATCAGCTTAATGACATTAATCGTTGGTACTATTATCTTCTCTGCTGGAGGTGGGCTTTTACAAAACTTCTTTTTGTTTATTCCGGCATTTTTACTGGCAATCACTCCATTAAGTGTGTATTTATATGCCAAGAAACACGAAAAGGAGTATGGAGAACCCAGAACATATATGGTCGATGAAAAAGGAATCTCATTTGATTCAGAAACAATTCAAACGACCAATAAGTGGTCAAAATTTCAAGAATTCCGGCAGAATAAAAACTATCTTTTCTTATTTTTCTGGGATAAGTCTTCGCTGATTTTTCCAGTGAGATGTTTCGAGGGAGAGCAGGAGATAGAAAAATTCAAAAGTTTTATTCCACCAGTATTAAAGAATAAAAAACCTAAAAGTAAATATCAGGTCTTTTCTTTAGTGGTTCTTTACTTAATGGTCTTTTTAGTACTGGCAGGATTGATCAGTTATTTCAGCGGTTCACCCCAATAAAAAACAGTTGCAGCGCAATATAAGCTGAAGTGGAATACTAAGGAGATGTAAGCATGAAGCAAGCTATTATACTATTATTCTTTTCTTTATTTATTGTATCTGGATGTACAAGCTCAACAAAACCAGCAGAAGAAACTAAAAAAGCTGCAGCTGAAACGAGTGCAAAAACCGAAAAAACACAGGAACAGACAACCGAGCTTCCTGTTTTAGAACTTCTGCAAGAAGGTCTTTCTACAGGAGAAATTATGGAAGTTGGCATGGATCCCCAATCTGCATATAAGGTAATGGAAATAACCAATAAAATGCAAGCTAACCTGCAGGATAAAAGAGAGTGGTTTCTTGAATACGCTGCACAAATTAAGGAAGGTCAGGGGATGCCCTATCATCCGAATTTTGGGATAACAGAAGAGGAATATGAAATTATTCTCAACTCTGATGATTATATGAGGCTGATGAAGAAGGGGGAAACCTCCGTACTGATCACCAATGAGGAGAATGAATTAACTCTTGCTGCCGACCAGTCAGAGGTCATTAAGAACCTAACATTCAATTTGAAAAGCAACACAGTACAAACGGAATACGGAGAGCTCGCTTATAAAGGGAAAGTAGAAGCATCGGATAACCAAAAAGTAACCGGTAAATGGTCCGGAGAGAGTTGGGAGTTATCCGAAGGAGATATTAATAATATAGAGGATATTAAAACAATAGATGAAAACACTCATATGAAACTTGTAAAACTTCATGTGGGTAAACTTGAAGAAACAGGATACACACTTGTTTATTTAGAATATCGCGAAATAAAAGACGGGGAAAACATAGGAGCAGTAGAGTTTTTAATTATTAAATAGGTGGTGTGAGGATAGGTACTATTGTAGGGAAGTGAGACATGGGGCCGGTTCTAATGTCTCGTTTTGTGGGACAGTGGAACCGTTCCGCTGTCTCAATACTTTTGACAAGGAGGAACATGTGGACGTAACTTTTGCTTCTTTTTCGTGATTGTTAATTGGAAACGAAAGGTCCGTCCCTCTGCTTCTTTGGAACCTCTCAGTTATTCGAAATCTTAAAATGTAATGCTATAACATATCAATAATTTCAGGTTCATCCATTTTTTTAGATTTTTGCTCGTGAATAAACAGCTTGTGAGCAACATTTCCTATTGTATTTGTAGCAACTGCATCTACGGTACCGCCAATAATTCCTCCTGCTAAAGGCACCATCTTACCTAAATTGATGATTCCTTTCTCTCCAAACTTTGTTAGTAAACGAAATCCTACAGCTTGGTTAATTTTTTTTATTACTTCAAAAGGGATTTTTTTAATACCGGTTACTGCAAGTTTTTTTCCTATCTGAATTCCTGCATTTTTAAGAATATCTTTAGCTCCATTCCCAGCTAAACAGGCGTAAACGAAAGATTTAACCTGATCATCTTTTAAATTATAACCACCCATATGTGCAATAGCCGCAACCATTCTCATTTGAACTAAAATCACACTGGTTATATTGGCAGGTACAGCCACAGGTAATGTAATAAGTCCACCCAGACCTGTTAAAAATCCACTAGTAGCACTTTTGGTGTTTTGCCAAAGTATTAAATTTTTAACTTTTTCGTCTAAGGTACCACTCTTTTGTAAATAACTATCAGCTAATTCTATAGCGGTGTCCATTCCAGGTACACCACCGTTAATTGCTTTATCATAAGACCAATCTAATGCCTTCATTATTGAGTCGTGTGTTAAAGATTTTGTTTTAGACAATTCAACTCACCTTTCTTCCAAGGGGATATGGTAATATTATACTATAAAGCTAGGTTTGGAATTTAGAGTTTTATGAATAATATCAAGGGATTAAACTACAAAAATAACTAAAAGACAGGTGTCCTATGGAGAGAAGAAGACCAACAATACAAAACAAAGTCGAAATCCCCGTAAATATTTTCAAGGAGAAGAATTAATCGCTGAATGTCCTAGTATTCAGGCGGCGGCAAGATTTTTAAAAAAAGAAACAAATTCTAAACAGTTCAATTGGTCTGCTATTAATAATGAGATTTGGTACGGTGAATCGTATTCTAAAGATGGAGCTACTTATTTTTTTACAACAGATAAAGAAGCTATTAAGAAGAAAACTGGATACGATTTAGTCTAGGTAAGATGATAATACAGATTACTATAAAGTGTATTATGGAAATCAAACTCTTTGAATACAAGAAATGAGTTTGACCAAATCTAAATCTGTTTTATAAGTATTTAAGAATAATGGAGGAAAAATTATGCCTGAATATAGAGTTAATAAGAAGCAATCACCCAAGAATAGAATTGTTATTACCATTATTTTTGCGTTGCTTTGTGCCTCCGTTGGATCAGCAGGAACATATATGATCTTGAAAGGAGATAAAAAAGTAGTTAAACCAACGACAGCAATAGAAGGTGAGGTCATCATAGAAAATATCGCATACGATAAGGTGAGAGAAATCAGCAAACATTTCGGATATGAGGATGTTCAAGACTTCGATTACACCGAAGATGACACTTATGAATTTTTAAAGAATCAAGATGATGATATTTGGCTTGAAACAACAGGCAAAAAATTCGGTAAGTATCTTTTCGGAAAAGAATACAACATTCATTTGTTTGGTTATTTTATGCTTGGTTATGATTTGAAAAATATTGAAAAAGAAGATTTTTATTTTGATGAAGAATCCAAGATTTTACACATTAAAGTACCAGCATTAGAATTAGCTTATATTCCTATGTTTGACAAGAGTTATTTTGATAGTTTTGTAGGAGTATTTAGAAAGGAATACACTGAGGAGTACCGAAAGTTGATTTATGAAGATGCGATAAATCAAGGCGTCCAAGCTATCCTTGATGATAAAAGCAAAGTTCGTGAAGGATATAAATTAACAAATGATTCTCTTAAAGAAACATTATTCGACAAACCAGAGTTAAAAAAACATGTCAAAGATATTGTTTTTGAAAAGTCCAATCAAGAATCAACTATTAGAGTCGAAGAAACTAGAGAAGCTGTTCTTGGTGAAAAAAAAGAAACGGAAAAGTAAAATTCATTCCAAGGTTGAACTGGCCGTTGCTGATTATGAGTTAGTATTTAGTATATTTGTAGAGTACCAATATATCATTAGAAATCCAAAGACAACGATAAGCAGTCACGCTGCTTATCGTATTTTTTTGCTCATCCAGCAAATCCCCCTCAATAATCTTCTCTTAACTGTTCACAAAACCGCCATAATCTTCCGCTCCCCACCCTGTCCTTTCCGCCCTTCCATCCATATATAAAGGGTGAAAGGGTGGTGCATTAGCATGACAATTAAATCGGCTGTTATTGAGAGTTTTGCGGAGTATTCACAGTTTGGTTCGTTGAAGGAGTTTAACAATCATTTTGAGATGTGGATGACGGATAAGAAGCGTTTTTTCAGTAAGGGGGAATTGATTGGTTTGAAGAGGCTGGCTCGTTTTGCTGCGAAGGTTCCTAGGGTGGCTAATGCCAAGATCGGGACGGTCTTGAAGGCCATTTATGAGGAGTATGGGGAGATGGGGATTTCCCGCTCTACTTTTAAAAGGATGATCCTGAATGCTAGTGAAACTGGTATTTTTTACTGTATATGAAACTGCACGCAAGAACGGCTCACAGTCTAGCAACCTGTATGTATTCAATCGTTTCCCGATGAATGAACTACCGGATGGCGATCAATTGAGCCACCAATATAAAACAATCATTCCTTCTGAAACTAACATAAAAAAGAATAATAAACGTGAAGAAAAGGCTGCTGAAGAACAATTATCCGAAATCACAGAGGTAAAACTCTTTGCTGGAAAAGCACCGGAAGATCATCTATTTGTCAGTGACCGGGTTCCGAACGATTTCGTTGTAAAACACTTCTACCCAGCTGCAAAGTCGATCGAAGAATTCTGGCGGATGAGCAAGGTCGCTGCCTACCGTAACAACTATGAAAAAGAAACAGATCCCTTGTTGTCGGTATCACTAGACTCCTTCAAACAGCTCGTCCGGAAGCTGAAATCGAAGGTGGAAGTGAAGAATCCGATCGCTTATTTTACCGGGATTCTGAATAAGAAGTTCCAGGAGCGTTATTTTGAGGAGCTTTATGAGATGCAGGTTTGTTGAATTAAGCCATGTGAGACATTCGGACGGTTCCAGCGTCTCATTCCGGAGTCGAAATAAAATATTGAGTTGTCAAACAGACCTGATGTATTCAGGAAAATGTCATCAGCAAGCTGTTCAGCTTCTTCAGTTTTCTCCTTTAACATTTTCTTCAACCCTTTTAAAAAGTTATCAGTATTAGCTTTGGTTTAACCAATTCTCAATTCTCTATCGCTCCTTATTGACCCGAGGACAGAAGGGATACTTTATTGTACGGATAAGGAGTTAGAGGCCTTCATCGAACGAGTTAGGTAGATTCAGCAGAGTTATGCAGAGAATGAGTATTTTAGGGAGGTGCCTAGGGTGGCGGAGGATAGGGAAGATTATAAAAATAATTTGGAAGGCTTCTTTTTTTGCAAAGTGCCTTCCTTTTTAAAAATGAATTTTATCAGTATTCTCCCCTGCTTATTTGGGAGTAGCCTCTAGTTCTTCTAAGTTTAATTCCACTAAGTTTAATGAACGTTTATTTCCTTCAAGTCTGTATATCATTTCTGCGAGTTTAAAATTATCTATTGATTTTTTATAATCATTTAGTAGTTTGAAGTTTAATCCTATCTGGAAATACAAGTCACCTTTGAGATAAAGGAGGCTATGGGCTTCTGTTAACCCTATACCTTTTTCACATGCCCGGATTGACTCTAGGTATTCTTCATTTTCTCTTAAAGCCCTGGAATAATTATAATAGAGACGAATTGGGACGAATTTATTTACTATATTAGGCAAGTATGTGAGATGATTCAATGCATCCTGATAAACTGCGAGTCCCTCGTGAGTTTGTTTATAGTCCGTTAATATGTTTGCTTTACTTATTAAGATTTCAATTTCCCTCTCAGAAAAAACCTTTTTATCATGTGAAGTTAGATTTAAAGCTTGATCTAATAAGGTAATGGATTTATTAAAATTACCATCCTCAAAAAAATAGCAAATAGCTTCATGCCATAAAAAAAACTGTTGTAGCTTATTATCCGAGAAGAGCTTATTATCTTTTTCCCCATTAATAATTTCTCTCACCGTTCTATAATCTCTTTTGCTTACTGCTTCCCTAATCTGGGAAAATGTCTCTACGATATATTCATGTCTTGGTGTATTCGATGTATCTAATAGATAGGAAATATCAATGCATAATCTATCTGCTAATTTTAATAGAATATCAGCAGAAGGAAAGACGTTACCTTTTTCAATTTTGCTGATAAAAGCCTGTGAGCATATGTTTTTAGAGATATCTTTCTGTGATAATCCATAATTCTCCCTTAACTCTTTTATCCTGTCTCCTAAGAAGTTGACCAAGGTCTTCCCCCCCCCCTTTTTTACTCATATAACTATATTTATATTAAAACGAAGATTTAGACGATTTTGGGCCTTTTTTGCTAGTTGATTACATTATACCAGATAAAATGACAAAATTATTCCAAATAAATATTTGCTAATATACAAATATACTAAGTTTAGGGGGAAATAGAGATGAAAAAAGTACTACTTGGTCTAATTATTATCTTTACAACATTAACAGGTATCGAGATGAACACCGCTAATCCAGTGGTTGAGATGGCGGCTGAGAAAGACCCAGGTTCAATGCATTCAATTGAATTGTCAGATATTTAAAGAATTAGAGAAATTGTAGAAATGAAAAATTAAGAGATATTAGGGGGAAATAAATTGAAGATTTTCTTAGGTACACCAATTACTTGTTTGCTGGATAGGAACAATAAATTCAATAGTGAAAATAAAAGTAATTTGCAATACATCATTAATTCCTTAAGAAAAGATGAACGGTCAGTGTTTTGTGCTATTGAAAGAGAGGCATGGGGAGATGAACTTCTTTCTGGCGAGGAATGTACTTGGCTGGATCATAAAGAGATGCTCGATACTGATGTTTTCATTGCTATTCCAAATCAAAGTTATGGAGTATATGTAGAAATAGGCTGGGCAAGTGCGCTTAATAGAGACATTGTATTGCTAATTAATGAAAAGTTTGGGATTAAATCTCCACTCTTAGAAGGTCTGGACAAATTAACTAATGTAAAAACAATTAAATATTATTGTGAGGAAGACTTCCCAAGCAAGGACGTTTGGGACGAAGTAATCTTTCCACAGTTAAAAGAAGTGATCAATACATCAAATAAAACTCTTATGGTGGAAGTATGAAAGTAGCTTTTATTACAACAAATTTTGGATTTGGCCCAGTTTCCAAAACAAATTACATTATGAAAGCCTTAAGGGAGAAATCCCCCCAAGCAATAATTGACTTTTTTGGATCGGGAGTGGCCAGAGAATTTATTTTGAATAATAGCCCGATAAATAATGTATACACTTGGGAATCTGAGGATGGAATTGCTGCTCTTGATGAAGTCATAAAGAACTATGATTTTGTTGTAAATGTTATGGAAATGGACGTATTACCGATTTGGAAAAAAGAATATCCACCATTAATTTTAGTCGATAGTCTAAATTGGATGTGGGATGAAATTCCAAAAGGTATTGAAAATGCTAGCAAGTATTTTATACAAGACTTTTTACTTGATCACAAGAATATAGATGAAAGTGTTGTTGATACATATATTGTTAATCCAATAACAGTTATTGATAAATCAGTTTATAAAGAAGAAGATTGGATGCTGGTGAACTACTCGGGAATGTGTAATCCATTTACTAGTCCGGATTTCTTTAGTCTTTATACCAGAACTCTCACAAAAATTATTATCGAAAAGTTCAGTGACAAGTTCGGAAAAATAGTCTTTACGACGAATTCGCAATTAATTGATGAGTTGCAAACTGAATTTAGCCAATATTCAAATATCCATTTTGAATATCTGTCTCATGACGAGTTTATAAAAGCAATGAAGAAATCAAGAATTGTTTTAACAACTCCAGGGATTACCGCAACATTAGAAGGAAAAATGCTAGGTAAGAGAATGGGCTATTTGCTGCCATCAAATTATAGTCAAGTGTTATTAAGTGAGAAGTATTATGACATGAACCCTAGCTGCAAGACAATGAAATTCACAGCCTTCGATCAGTCTTTTGCCATCCCGGAAGAATTACCAGAATCGATTGCGGTACCTATGGTAAATGAGGCCGTACAGGAAATACTTAGAAATCATAAGTCGCAAATAGAAGAAATGGTTAAAGACATAGTAAATAACGCTTTGCCATATGAAAAGCAGGAGATTGAAAATTTGGGTCAAGATCAAATAGTTAATGAGATGCTCCAAATGGAAAGGAGATATCAATATGCATATTAAGTACTTATTTATTCGTATATTGGAATCCTGTAATGCAGGTTGCTGGTTTTGCGGATTTGCTAAATCTGGGGACTCTTATAGGCTTGGGCTAAATGAATACCAAAAAATCATTGAAGAGGCAAAGAAGGCCAATGTTGAATATATAAGATTCACCGGAGGAGAAACTCTTCTCCACAGCAATATTGTAGATTTTGTCAGAATAGCAAATGAAAACGGACTGAAAACCTCTTTGATCACCAATGGATTTTTATTAGAGAAGAAGATAGAAGAATTGAGTGAGAATGGTTTAAATCAGGTAATAGTGAGTCTAGATGAAGTCGGTAATAAGCACAATGAAATTCGTAGTTTACCTATGCTATTTGAAAGAGCTTTAAAAGGACTGGAAAAGGCAAGAGAACTTGGTGTGAAGACAAGAGTAAACACGGTATGCGGTCCACATAATTATAAATCCATGCCTGAACTGCAATCGATTTTTACAGATGCAGGAGTAAGCTATTGGGAGCTTTCGGCACTGAAACTGGATGAAAAAATCATTTACGAAGATGGATTAGATGAAGTCAATAATATCGTTGAGCGTGTATATCTGGATGGTAAGAAACAGGGGAAATTAGTTCCGTTCGGGAAATACTGGTGCGGCAATACGGAAGAAGAACAAACGAATTACTTTGACCATTCCTTGCCTCCTCGTGCTGCAGGAAAATGCCAAATGGTTAATCTGGTAAGGTATTACGATGCAAAGAATAGAAACTTATATGTATGCAGTTTGCTTCCGCATCGAGGCTTGGATAAAAAATATTATCGATCCTTTAACTCTATTGAGGAATTCAGCTTGATAGACCAAGAGACACAAGAGGTAGCAGAGTATTTCTACCATAATGGGCCGTCCGTTTGTCACGGTTGTTCTTCAACGGCGTCAGGATGTAGTGACATGCTTTCAATGGGTGAGAAAGAGTTCGAATTTATGTATTAATAGTTCTACTTTAAGAAATTAAAGTCATATTTGGTTAAAGGGGCTGGGCCATAAAGAGGACTTGAATCAGGAAGTACAGAAATGGGGTTTTTATTGTGGAATTACTAAAAACAAAACTAGTCAAAATCTTTGAAGATGATCAACTTTATATGCAAGGAGTAGAAGAGTTTTTAGGAAGTGCGTTTCAACCATCTATTCCGGTATTGGTCAAGGACAGAAAAGATCTGGAAGAAAGCATTCGTATTTCAGAATCCATCTATAAGGAGAAAAAAAATCCTAATAAAGTAGATGTGGGGATTCGTCTGTCTCCTGTTGAGAATATTGGAATTTTTTCTTCCTTTGAGAAAAGCTTTGCTGACGAATGGCATGATTTCCAGGAGATGAAGGATTTAAACCTTGAAAATAAATCTGTGGTAGTAATTGGACTGTATGAGGAATTTAAGTTCGATAGCCTCAAAGAATTTGTATTTAAATGTTACCAAGAGAAGGTGCAAGTATCCTATTTGATTGGAAGAGATGAAAGTTCGCTATCCTGGTTGTGTGCTAAACAATTTTTGAAGGAAGTATCAGGTCTGGATAATGGTTTATTAACTCATAGGAAAATAAACCATAGCATAAAAACGGAAATGGTCGATATAGCTGAAGACTTATTAATTTATGATAAAGCCATTTTAAAGAAACATGATATGCAAGCGGAATTGTTGGAAAATAATTGGAGTAAGCTGATTCTTCATGGACATGGCAAAGAGGACAATATAAATTTTGAGGATTATACGATTTGTGGGAGAAATGATGAGTTAACCAACAAAACCAATATCTTGCCTAGGTGTGGGTATTGTGAGCAATCCTGCTTTAAGGATGATCAAAAACTAGTGCCTTTAAACAGAGTTAAGGCAGCAAACGTCATAATGGCATCCTGTAATAACGGTCCCTTTTCCGACCTGGCGTTGTATGATGATAAATTCAACTTATTGTTGAACGCGATCGATGGTACAGCCCAAAACATTACTGCTGCAGTTACAATTCAGGATTCAGATTTATTGGAACTGAAAAGGTTAGTCAGTTTCACAAACCCGAATTGGAATCCTGCTCGAATCATAAATGATTCTTTAGATTATATGCAGCCGTTCCCTAGCATGATAGAAATAGGATTACCAGTTAATAAGAATACGATCGATATTGAAGTCATTGAACCCAGCAATAGAATTATCAGAACGTTGGAAAGAGCTCAAAAATATTATACAAATGATTTTATAGATGAAAATCATTCACTAAAAAAATTATTGCCAAGTTTCATTACTAAAGGCAATCAATATTTATTGAGGGGACAGTACGGCCTGGATGCTAAAGAGAAACGGAATATCGAGAACAATTGGAAGCAGAAGATTCAAGCTCTAAATGATATCATCGGTAACACTATTATTGAAAATCCAGATGATCCGATCCTGGAGTTTGATGGATATAATGTGTATCGATCAAAAGTAGATGCAGAAACTATTACACCAAACCTTTGCAATTGTGGACATGAAGGATTGTCATATTTGTATAAAGGTCATAGTTCTCATACTTTTGACCTGAAAATGGAATTCTGTTTCCGATGCGGGGATAAAAGTATCGGGATGGCAGGAGGGCCTAAAATTTCAGTTGATGTTACTTCTGACCTTAAGACAGGGGAAAAAATCAAAGGAGTATGCAAAATTACCCCGGAAGAGGATGGGGAAATTTTATTTGGCTGGTTTGTACCTGGATATATTAAAGAATATTTAATCGGAGAACCAAGTTTAAAAAGGTTTAAAAATAAAAATAAAGACGAAATTGAAGTGGAGTTAGATTTTCAATTCAGGGAAGATATCCCTGCCCAAGGATACTATTTTACAGTCTTTACTGTTCAAAACTTAGGAATCACTATTAATCGACACTTCTTTACAATAGAAGGGAAAATATGATGAAATCCCTCGTTTTTAAATACAATTCATATTATTTCTTATCTAATCTAGTCTTTCAAAAGGGTATCTTCATGTTATTCCTTACCACCCAAAGAGGAATTGATAACGCAGAGATTGCTATTTTGCAATTGAGCCTGCTGATGGGGATGTTTTTAAGCGAAGTTCCGACCGGAATACTTGGTGATCGGTTTGGACGAAAGTTCAGTGTTGTAACCGGGCTTATCCTTTTAACATCTTCATCTCTTGGGTTTATTGTCTTTGAGCATTTCTGGGTGTTAGCTATTCTCTTCTTTTTAGAAGGTTTAGGGATGTCCTTTATATCTGGATCAGATCAATCACTTCTTTACGATAATTTAAAGCAAATGAATGAAGAAGAACAATTCTTAAAAACAATGAGTACCTCTTTAGGTTTGTCATATATTTCATTGGCAATAGCTTCTGTTATTGGCGGGTTAATACAAGAAGTATCCTGGAATCTGGTTTATGGGTTAAGCTCTATTGCAATTTTGGGGTCTATCCTCTTTTTCGTATCTATCAAAGAATTGTCCTTTAATCAATCAGAGAGTATCGATTTGTTGACAAAGAAAGTGATTACCCAGAAGAAAAGTATTATTGGTGAAACGGCTGAGTATTTTAAAAGTTATGAGGGGCGTAAAATCCTGCAAGTATTCATACTCCTTGGTGCTTTTGAAGCAACTTGTATGGCCTATTTTATGTTCTCTCAACAGTTCTTCCATATGTTAGGACTAAATGTTTTTGTGATATCAATTGTTTTTATGGCAGGAAGATTACTATCGGGATTCAGTTATTTTATTGCCCCGAAGCTGGCAAAGAAATTTTCATCCAGAAAGGTAATAATTTCTACAATGTTAGGTACATCTCTTTTCCTTGTTTTAAATGTATTTGACTTTAGTTTTTATTACTATGTCTCTTTTGCTGCCATTGTAATTTTACCTTATATTTCGAACGTGCTAAACGTGAATTTTATCCATAGTAAAATACCATCTTTGACTAGAGCAAGTATTATGTCGGTGGGATCAATGATTGGGAGTGTCAGTTTAGGGTTGGCTTATTTAATCATTGGTTTTCTGCTGGACGCCACCACTTTGAATATTACTACTGCAGCCATAGGTATTATCAATCTAGCGACAGCATTGTTATATGTTATTAAAACTAAAAGTATGGAATGGGGACAAACGAATGATAAAGCTGCCTGAAGAAGTAAAAGAAAATCGTGTGATAAAGCTTCCTAATGAAGTTAAAGAAAATAAAAATTTAATCATAAATAATGGCAAGGATCCAATTGAATTACCGTATGAAGATACTGGAATTTGTACGGAAGCTGCGGACAAAGTAGCTGATATTGTAAGAAGCGGTAAAACCTCATATTGGGGAGGAGGACCTGTAGCGAAAAAGTTAGAGGAACGATTCGCTAACTTAATTAACAAACAGGGAGCATTTTTTCATAACTCTGGCAGTGCTGCATTAGTTACGGGTTTAAGAGCTTTGAATGTGAATTATGGTGATAAGGTTGCCATTAGTTCATCAGGTTTTATTTCTTCGCTTAATGCAATATATCACTCAAAGACTCGGCCGGTGTTTATTCCTACAGACAGAAAAACACTAATGAGCCATTATCCAGAGGATTATCCTGTCCAGGATGATATCAAGGTTGCTCTAGTTACTCATTTTTTCGGGAATGTAGTTGATATCGATCATGTTATGGAAAAGACGAAAGCTCAATATCTAATAGAAGATGCAGCCCAGGCACTTGGCAGTAAATTAGATGGTAAGTTTGTAGGGTTCAGAGGGGATGTTTCAACCTTTGCTGGCTCCAATCGTAAATTATTCGGAGCAGGACAGGGAGGAATGAATGTCTACGATGATCCGGAAGTTGGCAGGAGAATGAGGACAATTGGCCACCATGGGAAAAGCGATAATGTTTGGTCAGTCACTCCGGGTTATAACTTTAGAGGTGGAGAAATGGAAGCAGTACTTGGCCATGCCTCATTGGATGTAATGGAAGAAAAGATGATCTTAAGGAATAAATCTGCAAGTGCATTTTCTACAATTCTCAAAAATGCAGGTATTGAAGTGGCAGAGCCGCACAAACATCTGGATTGTGAGGTTGTCTGGTTCGATACTGCCGTTATCTTGCCAGAATATTGGACAAAGGAAGACAGAGATTGGTTAGTGGAAGCTCTAAATCTCGAAGGTGTTCCAGCCTGGGTGTATCCATCCTTGATTGAAACTCCGTGGGTCAAGACATGGATGCAAGAAGAAAATTGGTGGGGAGAAGAAGAAGAGGAATTACTCAGAACAGAAAAAGAACTTTGGGACAGGGTTTTTGTGGTAGGTACTCAAATGAGTGAGGAAGATTCTGTGCGGTGCGCAGAAAAAGTATGTGAACTTCTTGCAAAATAATCGACCCGATTAGCTTCTTAATATAAGCAGGGCAACTTAATAGAATTGAATAAAATTCTAGAAAGAGCCCTGCTTTTAATTTTGTCTTGGTAATTATAGATTTTGTGTCAATGGGGTGACCACATGAAAACGAAAACTTTATCAAATGTAGTGTTGGATTGGTTGGAAGATAAAAGCCAAAAAAAAATTGCTAGTGATGATCTTCTCTATGGTGAATTAATAAACTCTTTAGAACTTCTGGAGTTACTCACATTTATTGAAATGGAACTAAATATACAAATTCAACTGACTCATTTACCGCCTTCTTCGTTTAGGACTGTATTCGATTTACTTTCAACAGTTGAAGAATATTCCAACAAGGATTCAGAAAGAAGATGGTATTTGGTCAAGACCAGCAAAGATCTTATTGAATTTAGAATGTGGATTGAATTTCAGTTTGATAGAAAGATAGCATTCAAATTAAATGAAAGCGAAATCTTGATAGGAATTCCTGCGGAAATGGAAAATTTTAACCAAATAATCACAAAAATTGAAAAAGAGGTTGACTATATTGAAAGATATCAAATCAACTAAATCAGGTGCTCTTTTTGTTTGTGGAGAAGAGGCAAAACGATTGTTCGATATAAAGAGAGAGATAGAGGAAACTCTTAAGGTGCTCGAATATACCCACCTATGGCTGCCATCACTTGTTGAAAGTTCCTTCTTCCATCCTCAAAATGTGGACTCTGGGCATAAAGAAGGTACCCTTGTGCATGCTGCTTGTCTGCCTTTCTTTGATCAGATTGAAGATTATACTAATAATATTTACTTTGGATTCAACCGTGTCCACCGGTTAGAGCCATTGCGCAACCTGAATAAGCAAACCAGATTAGAATCATTTGAAGTGGCAGAAATTATTATTACTGGATCAGAGGAGTACACAACAAATAAATATTCTGAAGTAAAGGAACTTCTATCTTCACTCTTAAGCAAGTACACAAAAGGTGAGTGGATTGAAGCAGATGATTCATTTATACAAAAATATGAAAAAGAAGAATGGGTAGTGGGGAATGGGGTAGAAAAAGTTTCAATAGCCTCAGCAAACAGACACGGAAAACATTTTTCAGGAAGAAAGAATGCAGAAGGAACTTCCTGCTGCTTTGGAATTGGAATTGAAAGATTGTATGAGTCTTTAGATAGAGGTGAATATTGATTGAGTCTTTTAACTGAAGAATACCCAGTTGGTGCCCAGAGAGCCATGGGCTTAAATGAGGGTAGCCCTCTTGCCTGGAAAGAACAAGGGATTCTTCCTTTGTCGGCTGATTGGGAAAATGAGCTTGGTTCTCTTACTAATATTGCTATTGGAGGTTATAACCTCTCGAATACAAAAGTTGATAGGGTCATAGGTGGCGTATGCATTTACAAAAGTAACGGAGAATTTGCCCAATTACCGCTGTCTTTCTTGTGGGAGATATTAGTGGTTGCCATGTTTGCTAAAAAACTCAAGGTAGAAGCTTTAATATTGGTGCCGATCATGGAAGAAGCTCACAATTATCCAATGTACAAGGAAAAATACCTGAAGTTGTCTTCTAAAATTAAACGATTGGTTGAGCAGCTTTCAGATTTCTTAGGGGTTGAAATGTTGGCAACACATGCTGATAAGTTATTTCAGGGAGGAGTCGACCAAAGAGATTTGTACGGGCTATTCCAGCCATATACAACTAACCAAAAGTTAAAGCTATATCCAATGGGTACTTTTAACGAAGATCAAATCCTAAAGGGATATGAAAGCTATTGTTTAAGGTATAGATATCCGAATGGAGCCATTGAAGAGAACGATTTGGTGGTAGACGGTATCCATTTGTCTAAATCGGTTATTACCGGAATTGAAAAACAGGCTAAGTTCATCCCGACCTTACCGATTCCGTCCTTCGACTCAAGCGAAAACTGCCTATTGGTAGATAGCAAGCATGTTCCTGCAATTTATGATGAAATATCATTTGAAAGTATTAAAGAGCTGGATGGAATTATCGTTGAAATCTTAGGATATCAGTTTAAAGATATTTTGGAATTTGTTAAGACTATTTAGCAAACCAATAAACATAATGAGGGTTGGATGATGATTGAATTATACATAATTAATTCCTCATTAATTCATAAGAGTTCAGAAGATCTCTATTGTGATCAAGACACAAGATCATACCAGTCAGACCGATCTCTGTTATCAAAAGCTTCAAGTGAAATTGTTAGGTCACTTATTGCATCAAAACTCAATTTAAACCTGAATGAATTTAATATCCAGATAGATAAGTATGGAAAAAAGTTTGTGGATGAAGAACATGGGATTCACTTTAATATATCCTACTCTGATGAATGGATCCTGATAGGTATATCAAATTCATCTATTGGTGTTGATATTGAAAAATTAAGGACAATTGATTATAAGAATATTTCCAGGCACTTTAGTATGGAAGAGCAGCGCTACCTGCGAACGGTCGATTCTCATATAGGAGAAAAAGAGTTCTATAGAATATGGACTGGTAAGGAAAGTTTCGTAAAGTATCTGGGCAAGGGGTTAAGAATACCTTTGGATTCTTTTTCAATCCCTTTAAAGCCTGGCCAATGTCATGTTGAGACAGATATTGATGGTATTACTCCGAAGATAATATCTTTCACAATAAATCATGAATATTATGTGAGTATTTGCGTTGATGTTTGAAGTGTATGATTTTGATTATAATGGCTTTTAGCTATAGAACAGGAGTAATGTAATGATTTCCCTCAAGGCAGAACACACATTAAAACAAGTGAATCCTGTTAATGAATTACTCAATGTAACAGAAGGGGTAATCTCTTTTGCTGGTGGATTGCCATCCACAGAATTAGTAATAGATGTCCTGAAAGGCGTCTTCGGTGAAGAAAGCCAATCCATTTTCCAATATGGAGAAATTGAAGGGAACGGCGAATTTAGAAAGCTGTTAAGTAAATGGGTTCAAAGATACGGGATTAATACAAATGCCCATGAAATTCTGATAACTTCTGGAGGCACTCAAGCAATAGATATCATGACAGAATTTTTTATTGATCCAGGTGATTATATTCTTGTAGATCAATACTCATTTGTATCAGCTATTGAAATTTTTAAAAGTTATAAGGCGAATGTCATTCCAGTTGAATCAGATGATAATGGGATAATTATAGAATGTTTAGAATCCAAGCTTAAAAAATATAGCCCGAAATTTATATATATTGTTACTAATTACAATAATCCTACGGGTTTCTCTTTAAGTAAGGAAAGACGCAAGAGGATGGTTGAAATCATTAAAGATTTCGATACGATCATTATTGAAGATGACCCATACATCGAACTTTATTATAATGATGAAATTATTAAGCCGATTAAATCATTGGAGCATTCCAAAGTTATATATATATCAAGTTTTTCCAAGATTATCTCCCCTGGACTGAGAGTGGGCTATATCATCGCAAATGAGGAGATCATTAGGAAAATCAGGAAGTTGAAAGAAAATAAGGACATTCACACGAGCAATTTATCTCAGTTCATAGTTCTTGAAGTTTTAAAAGGAGATTTTGATTCTTATTTGGACAAATTAAGAAGTCATTATAAGACTAAAAGAGATTTCATGATGCATTATCTGGATGTTTACCTGAATAAACATATTCAATACACCGTACCAGCTGGCGGGATGTTTTTATGGATTGCTATGAAAGAAGAAATTAATGTATCTGAGTTATTAGACCTTGCACTAAACAGAGGAATCAGTTTTATACCTGGACCTGTTTTTTGTGCCGATTCTGAAAGTGACACAGGGAATTACATTAGGTTGAATTTTACTAACCCGGAGATTACACAAATGAAAACTGGGATTGAGCGCATTGGTGATTGTATAGAAGGCCTGCAAACTTCCCTTTTAGTTAGATGAATTAACAAAAATAAATCAGTTCTTAACACTTTATACATGTTTAATAATCTGAATATTGAAAAAATAGCTGGTATTGGAGTGGCAAATATGAAAGTTTCAGTAATTGGTACAGGTTATGTAGGCTTGGTAAGCGGAGTGAGTTTGGCCGATATTGGTCATGATGTTACATGCATAGACATTAATGAGCGTAAGGTTTCTTTGATGTCAAAGGGGAAATCTCCCTTTTATGAACCGGGGTTAGAGCCATTAATGAAGAAAAATATTGTATCTGGCAGACTGCATTTTACAACTGAAATCCAGAAGGGGTTGTTAAATGCGGACATCGTTATAATCGCTGTTGGAACTCCAATGAAAGATGATGGATCTGCAGATATATCTCAGATCAAACAGGTTTCCCTCCAAATCGCAGAATCGATTGTGAAAGATACCATTATCATTATCAAGAGTACAGTTCCTGTGGGAACAAATGAATTAATAAGAGATATTATTTTTTCAAATTTAAGCCATAATGTGGAGTTTTCAGTAGTGTCCAATCCCGAATTCTTAAGAGAGGGCTCTGCTGTTTATGATACATATCATGGTGACCGAATCATCATTGGATCGGACAATTACCGGGTTGCGGAATGTGTGGCCACAATGTATAAGCCATTAGGGATGAATATTTTAATAACAGATATTCGCAGTGCAGAAATGATTAAATACGCATCGAATGCTTTTTTAGCTACTAAAATCAGCTTTATAAATGAAATCTCAAACTTATGTGAACGTTTAGGAGCAAATATTGAAGAGGTCGCTTTAGGGATGGGGACGGATAAAAGGATTGGTCATGAATTTTTAAATGCAGGTATTGGTTATGGCGGTTCCTGCTTTCCAAAAGATACGAATGCATTAGTTCAGGTCTCTGATCAAGTTGGATATAACTTTGAATTATTAAAGGGAGTTATTCGCGTTAATCAACGACAACAGAAATTGCTATTACATAAACTTAAACATAGATTTGGTTCCTTAAAGGGAAAGCGAATTGCGGTTCTCGGATTATCGTTTAAACCAAATACTGATGATATGAGAGAAGCAGCTTCTATCATAATCACAGATAAATTAATTGAGCAAGGTGCTGAAGTAGTTGTATATGACCCGAAAGCTATGAAAAATGCTGTACAGTGGTTAAATCCGAAGGTTAACTATGGAATATCAATCAAAGAGACCATAAGAGAAACGGATATTGCACTGATTTTGACTGAATGGGATGTTTTTAAAGAATTGGATTTATCTATTTTTGTTGAATTAATGAATTCTCCAATTGTTTTTGATGGGAGAAACTGTTTCACATTAGATGAAGCAATGGAAGCGGGTATTGAGTACCATTCTGTGGGGCGGCCAGTAATAAATAACAATATCATACCTGATAGATTGGTTAAGCTGGCAGAAAGCTATGTTTAAGTTTTAGAGAGTTAGTATAAAAGCAGCAACTAAAATATGGTTGTTCGTAAAAAGTGGGTGTCAACAAAAAATGATTTTATGCAGTGGAAGAGAAGTAAGCAAGATGTATGGCGGTTCTGTAGTCCTGAATAAATTGGCATTTGATATTTATGCTGGCGATCGAATTGGGATTGTTGGAAGTAATGGTTCAGGAAAAACGACTCTATTAAAGTTGCTGGCTAATCACGATAGACCAGATGCTGGAGAAATACATTGGAAGAAGAATACAAGGATTGGTTATCTTGCGCAAATTCCGAATTTTTCAGATGGTTTTACCGGTAAAGATGTTCTAAAACTGGCATTTGAAGATTTACTAGAGATTCAAGAAGAGATGAAATTATTAGAAAAGCAGATGGAGGCTGAAGGTCACTCGCCCAACTTGAATAAAGTAATGAAGAGGTATGGACTGCTGCAAGATGAGTTTTCAATGAAGAATGGATATGAAATAGAAGCAAAAATCGAAAATATTTCTAACGGTCTAAACATGGAGGATTTACTAACAAAACATTTCAATGATTTAAGCGGGGGAGAAAAGACAAAGATTTGTCTTGGTCTCACATTATTGCAAAATCCCAATATTATCTTATTGGACGAGCCAACCAATCATCTGGACATTGAATCAGTAGAGTGGTTAAGCAGTTATTTGAAAAAATATGAAGGAACCGTAATTGTTATATCTCATGACCGATATTTCTTAGATGAAATAAATACAAAAATATTCGATATGGAGGATGGGGAGTTAACCATCTACCAAACAAACTATTCTGAGTTTGTTGTTGAAAAAGAAAAACGGTTATTGAAAGAATTTGAAAACTATAAATTACAGCAGCAAAAAATAAAGAAAATGAAGCAAACGATTAAAACACTGAAGGAATGGGCGAACAGGGCTAATCCCCCAAACGCAAACATGCACAGAAGAGCCAGAAGTATGGAAAAGGCATTAGAAAGAATGGAGAAAATTAACCGCCCAGTACTCCATCGAAAAAAAATGGGGCTGCAACTTGAATCAGCAGAGAGAAGTGGAAATGACATTGTCGTTATGGATAATGTGGCAAAGAAATTGGGAAATAAGACAATCCTGACCGACGGAAATATGTTTATCCGCTATCAAGATAGAACAGCATTGCTTGGTAATAATGGAGCTGGGAAATCAACAATTCTAAAAATGATATGTGGTGAAGTGAAACCTGGTCAAGGGCAGATTACAATTGGCAGCAATGTGAAAATAGGCTACCTTTCTCAAGAAATATTTGCTGCGAATTCGGATAACACAGTAATAGAATCGTTCCGAGAAAATGTTTCAGTTACGGAAGGGGAAGCCAGAAATATATTAGCAAGATTTCTGTTTTATGGTCATGCAGTTTTTAGGAAAATTTCACAATTGAGTGGCGGAGAACTAATGAGGCTCCGTTTGGCCCAATTAATGCATCAGGATATTAATCTGCTGGTATTAGATGAACCAACTAATCATCTTGATATAGAGTCGAGAGAAGTACTTGAAGAAGCACTGGATCATTTCAACGGTACAATTTTAGCTGTTTCTCATGACCGATATTTTATAAATAAATTATTTGATAAAGTTTATTGGATTGAAGACTCAAAGTTAACTTTTTTTGAAGGAAGTTATGATACAGCCAGGAGAAACCTTTTAGCAAGTAAAATGAATCAAAGAGAAACCCTTGTAAAAGAGAAAAAAATAAAAAATTACATTCCTACTAGAGAAAAGAAAGAACCAGCCGTAGCCACTTTTGATAAAATCGAAAAGGATTTGAAGGTAATCGAAAATCGGATTGATTCAATCGAACAACAGTTGTCTGCAGAGAGTGATTTAGGATTATTAGAACAATTATTTAATGAAAAAGTGGAATGTGAACAAGCCAGGGACAAGATATATCAAGAGTTAGAATTAATCATGAATTAAGGAGACAACAATCGAATGTCGGTGAAGTGAATATGGATATTGAATCAATTGTAAATGACCTAATTAAAGAAAAGGCAATCTCAGCGGAGATAATTGGAATTAAAAAGTTACACGGCGGAACCTTAAGTGATATCCATGTAATTAAGGATATAAATCTTTCAAAATATGTAATAAAAATAAATGCACCGGAAGTACTCAAAGCTGAATCGTTTTTCTTGAGGAATTACAGACATCTTGATGTACTGGCTGATATTCTTTATACTGACCTGAATAATAAGTACATAGTTTACTCCTACATTCCAGGTGAAATAAATCCGTACAGCATCAGCAAAGATAAATTTCTTCAAATTATAGTTGAGAGATTAATCAATCACTATGAACCAATTGGAGTAGATAATGGTTGGGGCTGGGTCCAAAGAGCAACGAATTCGTGGTCAGGCTTTTTAAGAGAATGGACCGCAGAGGCAGATGATTGGATAGGTTCATATATCCCAGAAAAGGAACGGAAGCTTATATATGAGCTAATTGAGGATTCGGCTAGAGATCAATCAAGTAAAACTCCTTATTTATTACATGGGGATTGCGGCTTCCATAATTTTTTAGTGAAAAATGGCAACCTAGAAGGCATTATTGATCCAATGCCCGTAATTGGATATCCAATTTACGATTTGGTATACGCATTTTGTTCCACCCCAAATAATTTGGACCGCAAAACAATTGAACATGCAGCAGATTTTTTAAAGATTGGCAAGGAAATTAGCAGACCAACATTGTACCAAGAAGTCATTATCGGATTATATTTTCGGATAGCTAGATGTATTAAACACCATCCCAAAGACTTGCCCAAGTATTTAAAGGCATGGGTTTATTGGTACGATGTTGTTGTTAATAATTCTAAACCAATAACTTTGGAAATCCCAATCTCTTCAGGGGACTTTTGAAGGGAAGAAGAAATAGCTGTTGGCAATTATAGCAATCGTACATGATTAATTACTTAGAAATCCCAAAAGAACGATAAGCAGTCTTCAAGCTGCTTATCGTATTTTTTTTGTTCTAAAATCTCCTATCTAACTGTTCACAAAACCGCCACAATGCCCGGCTTCCCACCCTGTCCTTTCCACCCTTTCATCCATATATAAAGGGTGAAAGGGTGGTGCATTAGCATGACAATTAAATCGGCGGTTGTTGAGAGTTTTTCGGAGTATTCACAGTTTGGTTCATTGAAAGAGTTTAACAATCATTTTGAGATGTGGATGGCGGATAAGAAGCGTTTTTTCAGTAAGGGTGAGTTGATTGGTTTGAAGCGGCTGGCTCGTTTTGCTGCGAAGGTTCCTGGGGTGGCCAATGCCAAGATCGGGACGGTCCTAAAGGCGATTTATGAGGAGTATGGGGAGATAGGGATTTCCCGGTCTACTTTTAAAAGGATGATCTTGAAGGCTAGTGAGATTGGTATTTTCACTGTATATGAAACTGCGCGCAAGAACGGCTCACAGTCCAGCAACCTGTATGTATTCAATCGTTTCCCGATGAATGAACTACCGGATGGCAATCAATTGAGCCACCAATATAAAACGATCATTCCTTCTGAAACTATCATTAAAAAGAATAATAAACGTGAAGAAAAGGCTGCTGAAGAACAATCATCGGAAATTCAGAGGTTAAAATCCGGTGATGAAAAAGTACCGGAAGAGCATCTTTTTGTCAGCAACCGGGTTCCAAGTGAATTCGTCAATCTTGTAAAATACTTTTACCCAACCGCAAAGTCAATCGAGGAATTCTGGCGGATGAGCAAGGTCGCTGCCTACCGTAACAACTATGAAAAAGAAACAGATCTCCTGTTATCACTGTCCCTTGACTCCTTCAAGCAGCTCGTGCGTAAGTTGAAATCGAAAGTGGAAGTGAAGAATCCGATTGCTTATTTTGCAGGGATTCTGAACAAGAAGTATCAGGAGCGATATTTTGAAGAGCTTTATGATCTGCAGGTTGCTTGAAATTAGCTAAAGTGACCGAAATCATTTCACTAATTAGTCAACAATAATCTACGATGTATTTAAATATGCAGGCGATTTAGGAATGGCTATGGCACAGTGCCAGCACTCCCCGAAATGTGCAAATGGCGTATAGTGGGATAATGGCAACTTACCTGAAGCCCTTTTTATTTCCTTTTCCGTAGTCTCTCTAAGTACATAGCCATACCGATGTATATGATTAAGAGTAAAAATATGAATAATGGAGTAGATAGTGAGTCCATCGCTTCACCTTCTATTTCAATTCGTGTAACGCTGGGTGAAAAATCAATAGGAGAACCCCGATAATGGGTGCCGACACCACGAATGCTACTAATGCATTCTTAAAGTGGATTTTAATGATGGTAAAGGTGATGAGGTTAAATAATAAAGACCACCAGCCGTTCCAGCCATTTTCATAAACAAATAGACCCTTTGCCTCAAAGAGATATTCTAAGGCAGAGAAATAGGCTACCCAGATTAATAAATATAAAAACCCTCTCACCTTGCCTTTTGGAAAATACTCAAGGTAAAGCATCAATACGACAGGGACAATGAAAAATGTGAAGGCAATCTCGATCAGCGTGTGATTTAACCAAGCTACTGTAACAGCTTTATACTTCCATAAAGTATGCTGGTAAAACAGGAAGTTATACAATAAATTACATATGATATAGAACTGGATCGTAGGGTAGTATTCTTTCCACTTTTTCCACTTAACGAATTTTTTTGCAAAAAAATATATACAACAATGACGAATAATAAATACATGTCTATAAACCTCTTCTGACTTTTACTAGAATTCTCTCCAAAAAGCATTGTTCTTAGACTCGAATGAGATACAACATGGGTCTGGCGTTTCAATAGCTGTGTGATAAAGGGACGGTTTCCCTGTCTTGGAAATCAAAGAATAGCCACTTTGAGAGACGGACGAAATATCCCGCATTTCTTTATAACAGCTAAGGGGTTCCCTTGGCTGTTTTTTGTTGATGTTCTTATTGAACAAAAAAGGAGCAGGTGAGCTCACAAGAACAGACAGAAATAAGACAGGATTGGGGTGATATGAAACTAAAGTTTGATCAAAGAAAATGACTGTGAGTACATCCTTACCAATCTGATGTATAAGCAATAAATTGAACAATAAGAAGCAATTGAGCGTTTCTTTAGATAGGGAGTGCTTTTTATTTAGGTTGAATTATAATAAAAAAATTACTGTATTTAATAAATTTTTATTGTAAAACGATAAATATTGTATTAGAATCAAAATCATAATATATAAGCGAGGTGCTTTATGGAAAAGGTTACAACGTTGTTTTTAAAAATAGCGGTTATTCTTTTAGGAGTTCCAGTTCTCGGTCTGTGCATCTTTTTGGTGCCTGAGCTGGCCAATCTTTCATCAGGATTACTTCCGGAGTTTGGTTTAATAAAATATTTTGTTTTCATCATTTTTGATGGATCGGCAATACCTTATTACTTTGCTTTGTATCAGGCTTTCAAACTCTTGCGCTATATTGATAAAAATATCTCTTTCTCTGATTTATCTATAAAGGCTTTAAAGAAAATCAAATACTCTGCAATCACAATTAGCATTTTGCATGTGCTCGTTTTGCCGCTCTTCTATATCTTTGCGGAAATAGACGATGCACCAGGAGTTATCTTTGTCGGATTGGCTGTCCCTTTTGCTTCGATGGTTATCGCAGTCTTTGCTGCTGTTCTCCAAAAACTTTTACAAGAAGCAATTGATATTAAATCAGAAAATGATTTAACGGTGTGAGGTGTAAACAATGGCAATAATAATTAATATTGACGTAATGATTGCAAAACGGAAAATGAGCGTAACAGAACTGTCGGAGAAGGTTGGGATCACAATGGCGAACCTTTCTATATTGAAAAATGGAAAGGCAAAAGCCATTCGGTTATCCACTTTAGAGGCAATCTGTAAGGCTTTGGATTGTCAGCCGGGAGATATTTTAGAATACAAAAGTGATGAAGACGTTTAATCAATGTGGAGGAAACTTGCTACACAATTAGGTTATTAGGGGAGGTAAAACTGTGGACATTAACAATTTAATTATTGAAAATATGGCTGATCCTCATGAGCTGGAGAGAATGTATAGAAAAGATCCTAAAGCCTTCAAAAAGTCATTCTCTCAGGCATGGGAACAAAATCCTGATTCTCATATTCTTCGTGTTTGGTATGAAAGATTGCATTTCAGGGAGACGGCAAATACAGAAAAATCTCTCTTTCTTCAAAAAGGTTTCTTCATAATGGGCATGCTGGCCATTTTGGCCGGAATCAGTACCAGGATCATTTTCTACTTTGTCGAACAGGAAGCAATTGCTCCAATTAACCTGGCTTTTGGTATAATCCCCTTTATTGCTGCCTATTTTGTTTACAATAATACTCCCAAAAAAAGTATTATTTATTCCCTTGCAGCGTTGTTCCTAATTACCGGGGTTTATCTTAATATGCTTCCATTAAATTATAAAGACAGTATCATACTTGTTTATTTACACGTTCCCGTATTTTTATGGGTCTTGGCAGGGCTTGCATTTACAGGAAATGAATACTCTAAAGGAAGTACAAGATTAGCCTATATTAAATTTAATTTGGAATTTGGTATTCTCTATACCAGCATGGCAGTTAGCGGAATGGTTCTAGCAGCACTAACCATGCAGTTATTTAGCTTTATTGGCCTGGATATAGAGGACTTCTATTTTAGTAATGTCGTTTTATTCGGTGCTGCTGCTCTTGCTATTGTGGCTATATACCTGGTATCAATGAATCTTAAGCTTGCTAAGAATATTACGCCATATATAGCCAAGATTTTTAGTCCTCTTGTCCTGATCACATTGTTAGTTTATCTTATAACGGTTATATGGGTCGGAAAAAATCCATTCTTGGATCGGAATTTCTTGATAGTCTTCAACGGAATTCTCCTTGGTATTTTAGCCATTACGATATTTTCCATTACGGAAAGTGAATCAGACGAGAAAAAGAACATTTCTCATTATATAAATTTCGCCTTAATTGCTCTTGCACTCATCATTGACAGTGTGGCGTTGTCAGCCATTGTTTTCAGACTTTCTACTTTGGGGGTTACGCCTAATAGAGTAGCTGTCTTAGGAGTAAACATACTTATCTGGGCCAATCTAATTTGGATCATGCTCTCCTATATGCGTTATCTGCAAAACAAATCTGGACCTTCTGATATTCAAGATGCTATTACCAAGTATTTGCCGGTCTACGGACTTTGGGCGGCTTTCGTTATATTCTTGTTTCCTGCCCTTTTCAATTAGAAAGGTATGGTAAGGTCAATCCCTAACATAAAACTTTAGAACCGATACTATGCAGCTTCATATAAAGCTGCATAGTTTTGATTTGTTTTCATTTGGAAAGTTAAAAAGAGTTGTCAATTATGCATATGGTAATCAGGAAGAAAGAGTTAAAGAATAATGGAACGGGGGAACCAATCTGAGGTTCTTATGTTGGAAGAATCGTCACTCTGTTTCATTTAAAAACCTTGATTTTGCTTTTTTGTGCTAGTTCTAATCAATAAAAAAGACCAATAAATTGGTCTTCAAAAAAGTCCTACTCACTTTTCGTGTCTGCAGTATGACCAATTTTTTCATCTAAGAAACGAATAAGTTTAATGGTTCTATTGACTAGGAAAAAAGTAAACGAAAGGACTGCAAATGTGATATAGCTGTTCCAGCCCTTGTGATACTCGACTAAATTCGTATTCTTTTCAAGCCAGCTCTCCATCAATGTCATTGGCCCACTGAAGAGAAAAACACTTAAGACCGTTTTTACTATCTGCATTTTATAGGTAAATTGATTGTACATAACACATGATAAAGGGAACAGTATGTATAGAAACACTATATTAGAGTCAAAAAACTTAGGAAAATAACGGTGAGGATATTTCACATATTTTCTTTTTATTATAGGTCCATCGATCATCGTGGATACTAAAGTTTTAATGAAAAAAATGAGAAACCAGTCTTTTGTATCACCTTTTCTCCTCAATAAAAAAAATAAACTTCCGCCAACACCAGCTAAAGTAAAAAGGTTTAATAACGTCCGGTCCTTCATAGAATACCCCCTTTTAAAAAAGACACCGAAGATAAAAGTATTATTAGGAGAAAAAACATGTGTTATACAAAAAATATTAAAAACTGCTTGAACGGGTAAAGTGATCACGGTCAGGTGGGGTTATCATTTAAAGAGACACGGGGACGGTTCCAATAGTGAATCTGCATTTTTGTGCGACAGAAGAACCGTCACGCTTTCTCGCATTAAAAAAAAGCCATACTTCTTTATGAAGTATGACTTCCTCTAGTGTATTTTACTTCTAGATTTTGGTCTTTTTATAGCTTACACCGAACGATGAAAGCCATTAAGTTTTAAACTGTTTTATCAATGCCGCTAATTTGGTGCTGGACTCATTTAGCTCTATTGCAGATTGGGTGACTGAACCTAACGCTCGTACCTGTTCATCTGTGGATGCACTAACCTGTTCAGATGAAGCAGCCGATTGTTCTGCAACGGATGCAATGCTTTGAATGGATGCGACTACATCATCTTTTAGCTCATTGATGTTTGCTACATCCGCCTTTATTGTATCAATGGAATGTACAATAGTATGAATGGTCTGGGAGATTTCATTAAAAGCAACTTCAGTATGGCTGACTGCTTCGTTTTGTAAATGAGAAATTTTAAGGGTTTGTTCCATTTCCTTCACAACAATTTTGGTTTCATTTTCTATGGAGGATATGGTGATTTTAACCTGTTGTGCCGCTTTTGCAGATTGCTCTGCCAGTTTTCGAACTTCCTCTGCCACAACGGCGAAACCTTTTCCGCTTTCTCCGGCCCTTGCTGCCTCAATACTTGCATTTAAAGCAAGTAGATTGGTCTGTTCGGAAATTTCCGTTATAGAATGTATAACCTGTTCTATTTCTTGGACTTTTGAAGCTAGCTTGTTAATGACATTGCCCACATTCTTAATGACTCCATCACTTTCTCCGGTACTATGCCTAAGGGACTTCATTTGTTCAAGTCCTTGTTGATTTGTTTTTTCCGCTTGTCTTGATAGTCCTGTCATCTGATCCATGCTTTCCTGAACTCTTTCAATTTGTAGAGACAGGCTTACAGTACGATTATTTGCTTCTTCAGAATCCTGAGCTTGCTGTGTCGCTCCTGTCGCCACCTCACCAATCGCTTTGGCCACTTCCTCACTTGCAGCGATGGTTTCTTCAGCTACTGCAGTTAAATTCGAAGCAGAATCATTGACGCTCTCTACAGAATTTTCTACAGATGTAATTAATGTACGCATATTCTCAACCATCACATTAAAGTGTTCGGTAAGCTGGCCGGTTTCATCCTTAGAATTTGCCGCTACATTAACGGTCAGGTCACCTTGAGCAACCTTCTGGACTTGGCTATTCAACAAAGTGATCGGATTGGCTATACTTCTTGCCAGGAAATAGGTAATGGCAAGACTAGCGAAAACCGTTAATGATGCTATGATCAGGATCAAATTTCTCAGCTTTTGTGCACTTGCCAATAATTCATTGGTTTCATACACCATTCCAATTTTCCAGTTTGTTTGATCCAGGGTTTGGTAAAATAGCTGTTTTTCCGTGTTACTTTCCTCATATTTTGTAAAACCAGCATTCTTTTCTTTCAATACGGAGAAATATGGTTTCTTACTTAAATCCTTGCCTTGTTCTTTCGGATGGACGAGGGCCATTCCATTACTGTCCAAAAGCAAGGAGTATCCGTTATATCCTACTGCGGTCTTATTAATCATTTCTGACAAACCCGTTAGGCTCAAATCCAATCCTACAACCCCCAGAACTTCCTTCGTTGCTGGATCTAAAACAGGTTTAACAACCGTAACCACGTATTCACCCGAACTGGCATCCAGGTACGGTTCTGTCCAAAGGGCATTATCTGGTGATTCAAGAGCAGCTGTATACCATGGCCTTCCAGTAGGATCAAAGTCAGGCGGCAAATCAATCACTGGAGTCGTTTTAAATTGTTTTGTTTCAGCCCCAACGTAAATAACAGCTACGTTTTGATTAAGTCCCATAAAATTCTCAAAATCATTACTCACAATAGGCCAAAATGCTTCAATGCCTGTTTGTTCGTTTTGCTTCACTTCTTTTAAATATTCAACTATCCGGTTATCTTTGCTGTAACGGTCAACCGTACTGCCATAAAAGTTAAGATAAAGATCAATATTGCTCTTTAAATTATTGATTTGCGATGTTGAACTGGTATTTACATTAGATAGAATTTCTTTTTTCGTTTGAAAATACGTTAGTGCCGAGACACCTATTAGCGTGATTGCAATTAGCACGCTCATTGTAAGCATAATCTTGGTTTGAATTTTCTTAAACATCCCTTTTCCCCCTAGTACCTTTTCAAAAAGAATTTCTTGTTTATTTATCGGTACAAAAGGGGGAGAATTTATAATTTTATTACTTGTAAAATAATACAGTATTTTCTCAATAAGCAATTTTATATTGGGAGACATAGGGACGGTACCGGCGTCTCACCTGTATCTCAAGATTGAATCATCTTTTTGCCAAATTAATTTTGTTTGCTGGAAAGAAAGTGGTAATTTGAATGTATTCAATCAACTGATCTATTTACCCGGAGGTTTTTTATGAAGGAGATAAAGGCAGGGACGAAGCTAGTTATCTTGGAGACAAGTGATGTTCATGGTTCTATTTTTCCGATTCATTATGGGACGAACGAGAATGTGCCACATGGACTCTCACATGCAGCGACAGTTATTAAGAAGCATCGGAAGCAGGAGGGAAATCTCCTTGTGATTGATAACGGCGATTTAATCCAGGGAACTCCGCTGGCCTATCATTATGTGAAATTTGGAGGCAATCTCCCTAATCCGATGATCAAGATCCTGAATGAGCTAGAATATGATGCGGCCGTCATCGGCAATCATGAGTTCAATTACGGAATGAAAATCCTGAATCGGGCAGTGAGCGAGTCGGATTTTCCATGGCTGTCAGCCAATATTGTTGACTCGTCAACGGGCACTCCAAAATTCGGGACTCCCTATATGGTGAAAAAGTTTGACGGTGGGGTGAAAGCAGCGGTTCTTGGGTTGACGACTCACTATATCCCGAATTGGGAAAACCCTAAACATATTCAGGTATTAAAGTTTGAGGATGCACTTGAGACCGCGAAAAAATGGGTCAATTACATACGTGAAAAGGAAAAGCCAGATATATTGATCCTTGCTTACCATGGCGGTTTTGAGCGGGACCTTGAAACGGGCAGGGAAACGGAGAACCTAACAGGGGAGAACCAGGCGTATCAGATTTGTCATGAGGTTGAAGGAATCGATCTCCTGCTTACAGGGCATCAGCATAGAAAAATAGCCGGGGAATTGAATGGTGTGACCGTCCTGCAGCCGGGATTTAACGGCAAACAAATCGGCAAGGCAACTATTTCATTCGTGAAAGATGACGGGAGATGGAAGATTGTCGATAAGATAGCCGAGATTATGGAGCTTGAAAGTGAAGAGTCGGATGAGAGCATTCTGAAACTTGTTGAAAAATATGAACAGGAAACACAGAACTGGCTTGATCAGACACTTGGAACCATTTTAGGGAACATGGAAGTCACAGACCCGTTCGACTTACGGACGAATGAACATCCCCTGATTGAGTTCATCAATAAAGTTCAGATAGAGGCAAGTGGCGCGGCTATTTCAAGTACCGCCCTGTTCCATAATGAAGCACCAGGCTTTAGCAAGCATGTAACGATGCGTGAAATTGTTTCGAATTATATATACCCCAATACGCTTACTGTGATTAGGATATCAGGGCAGGATCTGAAGGATGCTCTTGAGCGGTCGGCCAGTTATTTCATAGTCGATAAAGGTGAAATCGCTGTAAACCCAAACTTCTCTGAGCCCAAGCCGCAGCATTACAACTATGATATGTGGGAAGGTATTGACTATGTCCTCGATATTAGAAAACCAGTTGGAGAAAGAGTGGTAAAGCTCTCTCTCAATGGTCATGAAGTAAAACCGGAAGAAGAGTTTGAGGTAGTGATGAACAATTACCGCGCGGGAGGCGGAGGCGATTATACAATGTTCAAGAACAAAACCATTATAAAAGAAATCCAAACCGACATGACAGAACTCCTCGCAAACTACTTTCTCAAACATAACACCATCAAAGCAACTGTAAATCACAATTGGAAGGTGATTTGGTAAAACACTAGAACCGTGCCTCTTTTTTTAATATTATCGAGAGCGTTGAACAGTTAAAGAGGGTTTTGGATCACTATCGGATTAGTTTTACGAGACACGAAGACGGTTCTTGTGTCCCGTAAAAGTGAATGTATTAAAACTTCAGGGCAACGGAACTCCCCATTTTTCCGTTCCTATCTAATCCTCGTATAATCTACTTAACTACACTCTTCTGATGCTCATAACAGAGTATCTTCCTATTGAAGTTATTATTTGATAAACAAAAAGCTTTAACTTTATCTGAGACAGGTTTATTACAGATTGAACATGTCGCGTCTGAATCGCTATCGAGTATACTCGTCTTCAATGCTTCTTCATGTTCTCGTCTACTTGCAGGGTCTTTAATATCTGCATTTAAAAAGACATCGTAAATCATTGAAATCTCCCTCTCATTCAAGAGAGGTTCTTTGTGTTTTATCTTTAATATTGATACTTTCCGGTGAATGAATTCTGATAGCTCGATATCATAGACAATGAGTTCGTTTGATGCTATTTTTCGGTAATCCAGATCGACTTTGAATGTAGAGCGCTTAGTAAAAGAGACCATTGATATAAAGGACTCCTCGTACTTTCGATCAATCAAGGAAGCTAGTGCTTTTATATGCCCATAGTTTTGGACAAAAGGGTTCATCATTTTGAACTTTCCATTGACGGACCATGTTTTTCTGTCTTTCCCGCCGTAAATTATTCCTTGGTAGTTTTTCGTTTCTATTACAAAGATACCGTATGGCGTCAGCACCACATGGTCAATCTGTGAATATCCTGACTTTGCTTTTGGGTTCTTTATAAGCAGGTCACTCAAGTAGCGGTAATCCTTTGGCAGCTGGTCTAGCTGTATATCAATTTTGTACTCTCCAATTTCTCCTTTTCTTACGGCAACCTGTTTTGGAACGGGAGTATTCGCTTTTACAGGAGGTGCCTCTGTCTTCTGCTTCTTCAAGAAACTCAGAAATAATAACATGATCCTCTCTCCTTGCTGTTAAGTATCCTCTCTTATACTTTCGTTCTAATACCTGCTATATTTAAGTTTTAATTTGATATAATGGAAAAAATAACTAATTTTGACTTGGATGAAATGAACGATACTTTCACATAACAGGATGAATGAGAATTATAAGGTGGGAATATCGATAAAGGAACAATTATAAGTACATTTTAAAATAGTGTTGAAGGAGTTGTAATATGAAGTTAATTACATGGAATGCTTCAATGAGATTTAGGGATAAAATTGAAAGTATACTCCCATTCAATGCAGATATTTTAGTCATCCCAGAATGTGAAGCTTCAGAGAAATGGAGAGCTAGTAACCGCCTTCAAGAGATTAATCAATTCCTCTGGTTCGGTGACAATCTGAACAAGGGAATCGGAATATTAAATATTAATGATAACCTTCATATCGAATTACATCCATCCTATAACAAAGAATTTCGTTATATTATTCCTTTAATCGTTACTGGTAAGAAGAGTTTCATTCTGTTTGCAGTTTGGTCTCAACTTACCAAAAGTAGATTTGATAGTTACATAGGACAGATTTTTCTGGCTTTGAATTATTATGAGTCTTTACTGAATGAGCCATGTATAATTGCGGGTGATTGGAACAGTAGTAAAATATTTGATCATATTAAAAGGATTGGTACTCACTCGGAAGTAGTAAATCTCCTGGACAAAGTAAATGTAAGGAGTGCCTATCATCATTTTTATAATGAGGAACATGGGCTTGAAACACTGCCAACTCATTATTTTAGGAAGGACAAAGCTAGCCCATTTCATATTGATTTTATATTCGCTTCCGAATCTTTTCTTAAACAGACAAGTAAATTGGAAATTGGGTCATACGAAGAATGGATTAAGCTAAGTGACCACATGCCGATAGTCATGGAACTTAATGCAAATAGATGATATACACTTCCTTTGAAGAGTATCATCTCTTTTTTTAAAAAAAGTGTCATTATTGCTCTTGCTGTACTAAATCCCTATAGGAAGTGAACTTATGACCGAAATTCAGTTTTTGGCCTCATCGAAGCCATTTAGTATTCCTCGGGAGATGGAAGTTAATGATGGATTCTTTCTCGAACGGGGTGTGGGTTTTTTTGTGAATGATCTGGATCCGTATTGGATTGAGATCATGCAGCCATTTTTCACGATGCCATATCTCTATGAGGCAGCAGGGTTGGGGAATAAAAACTTCTGGACGTACTTAGAGCATTTTATGGAGGTAGGAGAAGTGATTGAGTTATATCATATTCCTGTACAAAACTGGTATCAGTACTCAATCCGAAAGATGATGGATCATCCTCAGCCTATCTTAAATATCGGTAGTCGTACATATGAGAATGAGTACGGCACCTTCAAGCTTAAAGAAAAGAATTGGGTAGAAGAACTTTCTCATCGGACATTAGTGACAGAGTATGGGATTACAACCATTTCAAGATATTAACGAGAGACCCCAGTTTAAGTGGAAGTACTCATTGCTTGCTAACTCTATTGGAGATAGCAAGCTTTTTTATTTTATTTTTGAGTCTTTAGACTCATATTTTTTCAAGAGGGATAATTGGATATTTGTGGAATTATATATGGGTTATGTCTAATTTTTAGGAGTGGTTATGAAAAATCCTACGAGTGAGTCTTTTGATGATTTGTTGTCTGCGGCTATTGATGAGCCTTCTAGCCGTTTTCAATTTTATAAAGCGTTGGTTAAACTTGAACTGGTCGTGATTGGGTCGATTGTGGATGATGAGACGCTGAATTTAAAGTACATCGAAGAGGATGGAGAGCTGATCTTGCCAGTTTTTACGAGCTGGGAGAAGTTCGATGCGATCATCCAATCAGAGTATCCCTATGTGAAAATCCCGGCAGAGCTGCTTTTGGAGATGGCGGGGACGGACATTCCATGGGTGTTGAATCCTTTTACTGGTTTGAGTAAAAAAATTTCAAGTGAAGAACTTGAAACGATGAAGGATGGCAGAATTCTGCACTATTTTTTCGAAAAGTTAAGTGACGAAGAGAAGAAAAGGATCCTGACTGAACAAATAGTGGAGCTTCCGGAAGGTGTGATGGAAAGGCTGCGTTCCTGCCTTAAGAATTTCCCAGCTGTAAGAAAAGCTTACCTGGTCAATATATATAACCCATCGGCTGCTGGACATCCTTTTCCTCTAGTGGCATTAGATGTGGATGACTTGGAAGAAGGCCTGACTCAAGAAGTTTTCGAAGCTATAAATCAACAGGTAGAACAGCAGATTGAAGTAATGATTCTTGATGATGCCATCCCGCTGGCCAGTTCCATTGTGGAAGACACCAGGCCGTTTTATTTCCTCGAATCAGTGGATAAATTTCGGACGATGTTTGAGTAGGAGGTTACCGAGTGTCCAAGATTAATATAAAAGTGAATCAGGTGAAGGCGGCTAACAAGGATTTGGTCAACCTATCCTCCCGGGTCGATGGGGTTGGAAACCGGATTTCGTCCGACAGGCATCAGGTTGATGGCAGGATTGCCTCCCGAAGGAGCATAGGGAGGAATTTAAATGAAGCAGCTGCAAAGGTAAGAGAGGCAGAAAAGAAACTGAAGAAAATTCATCAATTCGTTGATGTCTCCATGGATTTATATGTGAAGGCCGATAAGAAAGCGGACCGATTAAAGGAGCCAGAGAAGAAGTCAGTCTGGGATAAAATGAAAGATATGTTTGGAACAGCTAATGATGTTGTATCAGGCTTTCGCAAAGGGCTGGCTGAAGCCGTCTTTTCTACCGTTGAGGGAATTTGGAACGCCATCACCCATCCAATCGAGACCGCAAAGGGAATCGTGTATGCTATAAGCCACCCCGTGGAAACTGCGAAAAGTATCTGGAAGTCGATATCAGACTCCTGGAAAAATGACGTCATAAACGGCGATGCCAAAAGCCGATCGCAGTGGTTTGGCCGCGCCGTAGGAGAAGTCGCTCTAGCGATTATCGGAACTAAAGGTGTCGACAAGGCCGTGAAGATGGCTAAAGGGGCTAAGGTTGTGGAGGAAGCTGGGGGAGTTCGGGTTGTTAAGCCGGAGACTATTGAGAAGAAGGACGGCGGAGCAGCAGTTGAAAAACGTGTGACTCCTGAGAAGAAAGAAAGCGGAATAGTGGTTGAAAAGAAGGAGGTTTCTCAGAAGATAGACGGAAATGGGGGAATAGGAGATACTGGTTTTAAGGCAACGAGAAAATCTGAAATCTTAAGTAAGTATTCAACCGCTATTGATGATAAAGTCAAAGTTATTGAAAAAATAGATTTACCTGACTGGATCAGTGAATCATTTACTGATGGTAATTATAGAACCGTTATTACAGAGGAAAAACTTACTTTTTATAGAACTTATGGAGGTGGTGCAAAAGTTAACGGATCTTTTGTAACTACTAGTCCAGCTGGAAATAGAATAAATGCAAAAATAAATACTGCTTTAGTACCGGATTGGAAAAATTCAAGACAATATGAAGCTGTTATAGAAGTGCCAAAAGGACAAATTTTAAATATTGGCAGAGTTGAAAAGCAATACACAAAAACCGGAGCCTTACTAGAAGGTGATGGCGATCAAATATTGCTGCCTCAAGGTTGGCCATCAGATTGGATAAAGGAAACCAGAGAGGTTCCGAGTAAATAGGAGGAAACAATGGATAAGAAAAAGCAGTTAATCGAACAAATAAAAGTCGTGATAAATACTCTTGAAAAAGATTATTCATCTGAATTAAACAGTGGCATCTTACAACTTATATATAAGAGATATAAGAATGCTTTAGATATTTTAGAGAAAAATAATGACATTGAAGGAATCAATATAATAGGTGGTATAAGGGCTTATATGGATAGTTATAGTGACTATCAAAATTCATTGTTAGGTGAAATGCATAAAGCTGAAAAATTAAATAAAGAACTATTATAAAAATAGTATTATTGAAAATTAGCTTAGGGACGGTTCTCTGGGGACTCTCTTGTCCCATTCGGGAGTCCAGATAAGGTAGCAAGGGGACCTTTTGCTCTTTTTTGGTAATTATTTTGGAAGCAAAAGGTCTGTCCGGCTGCTCACTGGATCATTGAAAAAAATGAGGATGTTTTTTATATGAATCAGTGCGATAGCAGTAAAGTTGACCAATTAATCAAAGAAAATGTCATAGAGTCATTGGAAAAGGTGCAATATGGAAAATGAAATTCAAGAGAATAATATAAAAGTTTACGATGATCGAGTTGAAGTAGTCTATACCAGCGGAGGGGCAGGTTGTCTTTTGACTGCTGGCGGTATCATGTTCTTGGCATCCCTCTTCATCTTATTTTACATAGTTCCTACATCAGGGGTAGCAAGAGCATTTATAGGAGTTATAATTGGAGGCATTGGCTTTTTGTTTGTCAGCACAATGTTGATAAAAGTTTTAAGAGCTATACTCACCGGAAAGGCAGTATATACTGTACAGGATGGATATTTCAAAGGGAAGAACAAGGCAGTTCGGATTGATGAAATCACAGATATGAAATGGGCTGGAAGTTCATTGAAGTATCTGGCAATCAAAACAACAAACAAAAAGACCATCAAGTTATCTTCTTATAATCTCGTTCCCGAAGAAAAAGTGAACCAGGTGATCAATGATTATGTTATACCCAATGCGACCCCTGAGTTTAAACGGAATTGGGAAAAACGTTTTAGTAATAAAGGTGCTTAATCCTTTCAGTAATTCTAAAGCTTGTAGAGCGGTAATTTATCTCTGCAAGCTTTTTTATTGGAGACTATGTATGAAAGAGTGAATGAAGTGGAAGAACATAATATTATAATTACAGAGGGCAAAATCGAGATTGTTTACACGAATCCAGGTGCCGGCTGCATGGTGTCATCTGCGTTATTTGGTACTTTGCTTTCCGCCTTTGTTTTGTTTGTTGTAGCGCCTGATTCAGGTTACGTAAGAGGCTTTTTAAGTATCGTGATCGGACTGATCGGACTGATTTTTTCCGGCTCCATCTTACTCAAACTCATAAGTGTAATCCTTTCAGGCAAGACATTATTAACGATTGAGTCTGGATTGCTAAAAGGTTGTAAAGATAGTGTTCCGATTAATGAAATCAAAGATATCAAATGGGGCGAATCCAGCTTAAAGTACCTTGTTGTCCAAACCACAAACAAAAAGAAAATCAAATTTCCTACATATAACCTGGTAGGTGAAGAAAAGGTGAACCAGGTTATACAGGAATATCTAGTTCCACATGCGACACCTGAATTAAAGCTAAATTGGGAAAAGCGAATGGGAAATAAAGGAGCCTGATTGTAAGTCTCAAGAAACATAAAAATACGAACTTGTAAGACAGCGAATCAACCCCGCTGTCTTTTATTGTTTGGAAAATTTAATTGTAATTGTTATATATTGGTTTAAAATTATTAGTAGTAAATCATATGTAAGGTGAGGTTGGGTCATGGGTTTCCAAAGATGGCTTCGTATTTTACTGCCTGAGCTTCAATTGGTGGATTATGTGCAGGCGAAGGGATTCAGGGGCAAGAAGCAGCGGATGGGTGGACAGGCGCAGGCGATGGTTCATCCTGGTGCATTGAGAACGGAATCGGTAGGTGGCAGTCCGCAGCATGTTCCTCATTCTGCTGGTGGTGTCGGGGAAGTAGTCAAGGATGCTAAGTACGGTATGAAGCAGATGGGCTTGAATCGGTCCAATGAAGAGTTGGATACGATTTTTGCTGAGATCAAGAAGGATTTGAATAGCAAGATTTTGCGACAGGAAGCATTCATTGATGAATTGCTGGTCTCTTATAAGAAAGCCTTTTTTAAGAGAGAGAAAGGAAAGGTTCAAAATACGATCCTGCTGGCAGGACCAGCGGGAACGGGCAAATATACGACATTGCAACTGCTTGTCGATCAGCTTTATAAGAAAAAACTTGTTCCTTATAAACGGGTGGCGACGATTGACTTGCGGAATTACACTGAGGAGGACATTCACAGCAATTTTGTCCTGGACTGTTCCGCAGCCTTTGAATATGGAATTGGGACGGTTTGTTTCATAGGGTTGGAGAAGGCCAATGCTGAGGTTCTTAAGTTTGTTTCGAGGCTGGTCCAGCAAGGTTATTTCCGGACATCAAACAGTCTTATGGTTGATGCCTCCAATTATTTTCTGGTATTTTACAGTGATGTCGATTTGAAAGCGGAAGTGCACGGACAGCTTCCTGTTGAAGTAGCGAATAAAATTCCTGCTCCTATTTTGAAGGGAATACAATCCTATGCGATTTCTGCACCGCTGATGCCGGCCGATGTCGAGGCTATTTTAAGAGGAAAGCTTCAGACTGCTGCCCGCAGGCTCGAAAGCCAAACACAATTGAATGTTTCATTTGAACCTGATGTTTTTACTGGTTTGGTCGAACGGATTATGGTGACGAAGAAATATGGTGAAGCAATTGAAAGTCTGGTAGAAAAGGATTTTTATCAGGGGCTTGTCGATTTAAGATCGAGAGGAACTTTGTTGGCTGGGGACTTCGTCCAGATTCAGCTGCAGCAGGATGATTTGCTGGCAGCAAAAGGACAGCAAAGCTTCTTATTAAAATCGATTCCAATGGTGGAAGAGGAAAAAATAGAAGACCTGCTTGAAGAGCTTGACCGCTTGACTGGTTTGCATAGCGTGAAAAGAGCGATTCATGAACTGCTGGAAACGGTGAAGGCAGAAAAAATGAGGCAGGAGGCCGGGTACAAGACGGCTGGCAAGATGGCGATACATATGGTGTTCACGGGAAATCCGGGTACTGGCAAAACAACCGTGGCGCGGCTCGTCTCACGGATTTTAAAAGCGATGGGCCTGCTTTCACAAGGACAGTTGGTAGAGGCTGCAAGACAGGATCTCGTCGGAGAATACCTTGGATCGACTGCGCCTAAAACCAATGCAGCCATTGAGCGTTCCCTTGGCGGCGTACTATTCATTGATGAAGCCTACGCTTTATCAAGAGATAAACAGGATCCGTTTGGAATGGAAGCGATTGATACATTGGTAAAGGGCATGGAGGACCACAGGGACAATCTGGTGCTGGTTCTGGCAGGGTACACCAATGAGATGGAGGATTTCCTGAGAACGAATCCAGGCCTTCAATCGCGGTTCCCATATATCATCGAGTTCCCGGATTATACTTCCGAAGAGATGTATGAGATTTTGGAGGGAATGGCGAAGGCGAAAGACTTTACGATTGATCGTGGGATTAAAGAGCAGCTCCTTGAGTTGTTTGATTCCAAGCAGATTTCCGGACGGAATGATGCCGGGAATGGACGTCTTGTCCGCAATATGCTGGAGGATGCTATCCGGAAACAAGCAGTGCGACTTAACCAGGAAACTGGTGCTAAAGATTATAAGCTCATAACTGCCGGGGACTTCGGTATTGCAGAGCGGCCTCAGTTCGAGCTGGAGCCGGCATTTGAGAACATCATCGGTCTCGATAATGTGAAGGATTTTATAAGAAGCCTTGAAAAACAAATCCGTGCAAATGAAAAACGGAAAAAAGCTGGGGTCCTGACAGAACAATCACAAACTTTGAATATCGTCTTTTCCGGGAATCCAGGGACAGGTAAGACAACGATGGCCCGTATGCTTGCTGAGATGCTTAAATCGATGGGACTGTTGAAAAGAGGTCATTTGATCGAAGTGGATCGGAGCAATCTCGTGGCAGAATATATGGGTCAGACAGCCGTTAAAACTACTGAAGTCGTCCAATCTGCGTTAGGCGGAGTGCTATTTATCGATGAAGCTTACAGTCTGGTAGAAGAAGGCGTACAGGGCGGTGGATTTGGCAAAGAAGCGATCGATACCCTGGTCAGATTGATTGAAAATCATCGGAACGATCTAGTTGTGATTTTGGCAGGTTACACCGATGAAATGGAGAAGTTTTTGCGAAGCAATCCGGGGTTGGGATCGCGTTTTCCATTGAAGATTGAGTTCCCGGATTATACAGCGGAACAGCTTACGATGATAACGGTAATCCAGGCAAAAGCAAAGGGATTCAATCTCAATGTGGATGTCCAGCAAGCGTTGACTCAATTTTATGAGAAAAAACAGATTCCTGGGAAAAATGACAGCGGCAATGGGCGACTGGTGAGGAATACGCTGGAGTCGGCGATTCGGAATCAGGCGGTCAGAATCGTTGAGGCTGAGAATGTCAGCCCAGAAGAATTGAACCTATTGACCATTAATGACTTTGGGTTGCTCGACAATCAACCGAAAGTGAATGCGTTAAAAGAATTGGATGCAATCATCGGTCTTGATGAGGTGAAAACATTCGTCCGTTCGCTATCCGCGCAGATTGAAGTGGCGAATAAAAGGAAAGCGATGGGACTGCCGGATATGGGTGCCCAATCTTTGCATATGGTTTTCAAAGGCAACCCGGGAACCGGAAAAACTACGATCGCCAGGATTCTTGCCCGAATGCTGAAGGAGCTGGGGGTTATCAAGCTGGATCACATCGTGGAAACTGATCGTTCGGGACTTGTGGCTGGATATGTTGGTCAAACGGCCCTTAAAACACGAGAAGTTCTGGAAAAGGCGCTGGGCGGAATTTTGTTCATAGATGAAGCCTATGCTCTTATGGGTGACGGTCAGGACTTTGGACAGGAAGCGATAGATACAGTTGTTAAGTTAATGGATGATCACCGTGAGAATTTAATTGTGATTTTAGCAGGTTATGAGGAAGATATGGAACAGCTGCTGGATTCAAACGCAGGCTTGCGTTCAAGATTCCCGAATGTGATTACCTTCCCGGATTATTCTGTTGATGAGCTGGTAGAAATCTCTATTCGCATTCTGAAACCTAAAGGCTATGAGTTGAGTCCTGACGGTGCAGAGGCTTTAAGAGGTATATGTGCTCGAGTTGAGGGAGGAGCTTCTTCAGGTAATGGGCGTCTGGCGAGGAATATCTGTGAAGCAGCGATTCGCCAGCACGCGCTGAGATTGAGCGAAATTGATCAGCCGACTATTGAGGATTTAACGGTGCTGAAGCGTGAGGACTTTTTACAAGCCGGGGGGGTTGCAAGATGAAAAAGATCATCAAATTTGTATGGGCTTTGTTTTTTTATATTTTTCTTTTTCCAGTCACGATCCTGGTCATTGTCTTCGGGCCGCTGATGACCTTTACGGATCTCCTTGACGTTTATAAACTGGGAGCTCCAAGACTTGGGATGGGCTTAGGTGTAATCGCTTTTCTGGGCTTCATTCTGTTTTTATCGATGAAGTACCATTCCTTGAGCTGGATCTATCGCAAGTTTCCGGTGCTTCTACCATTCTTCCAGATGTGTTTCGTCAGTTTTATCGTCATGGATCTTAGCCTGACCTTCGCAAACCTCTGGGCAGACCGGATGATCATTGGGAAAACTGCGGCCATCGGCTTATCGGTGCTTACCATTTTGGTCGGAAGAGCCTTTCTATCGTATTGGTATTATAAGTACCCAATTAGCTACAAGATGGTTCGTTAAGGAGGAGCTGCGATGTTGAAAAAAACAAAGAAAGACCTTGTGCATGATACCGACAATCAAACAGGGTTCGAGGAGGAAGACCAGCAGCCGGAGGTTATCTACCACGAACATAGCCATAGAAAGTCTGTCTTCTTTGGAACTATTTTAGCGGTAGTATTGGCAATTGGCTTAAGTATGATGTCAGGAAGCTACACTTCAGAAGGAAGCGCGGAGGAAGTTGTAGCCAATCGGATCAGCAAGTCTACACTAGCGGGTGAAACCCCATTCACAGATGAAACGAACGCAGGAATCACCGCAAAAGACTTCGAGGTCACCGTCGGGGACTCGGGTGGTGACGCGAAAATGCTGATCTGGGATTTCAACAGTGAAGACAACGATGAAGTCCAGATCCTGGTGAATGGACAGCCGCTGAAAGAAAAGCTCATACTTGCCAACAATCCTGCAGCTATCTCGATTCCCGTTCCAAGTACAGTGACGGTAAAGGGATTGAAGGATCAGGGAGGCGGTATATCATATGCCGTCAAATTCCCGAACGATAAAGTGACTTACTATAATGTCGTAGGTATGAATGCGGGGAATACTTATACTGTTAGACCGTTGTAGCTAAACGATGAACTGGGAAGTACGGGGGCGTTCCCTGGGGTGGGACATGGGGACGGTTCCGATGTCCCATTAATAGCTGAAAAATGTTTAATTTTATGAGACAGGAAGACCGTCCCCGTTTTATTGCTGTATTGCCGGGAGATGCTATAGACAACATAGTTGTTGAGGCAGGGGTGGTTGGAGTGAAGGTGTTGTCGATGATTCAGCCCTGGGCGAGTCTGTTTGTCTTGGGAGAGGCTCAATATGAAACGAGGTCATGGAGTACGAAGTTTCGTGGCCCTCATGCGATTCACACCAGCAAAAAAGTCGATAAGGCGGTCTGCAGAAATGTGGCGATCAAGTCACTGCTTTCAAAGCATGGGTACTAGACCGCTGATCTTCCAACAGGCGTGATCATCGCTGTCTGTCAGCTTGAGAAATGTTTGAGGGTGATGGAAAAAAACGTGACATGGGCCGTGTTGGAGGTTGGAAGAATCGTATTTGGTAATGACTTTTTCCTCGGTGATTATAAAGTGGGAGGGTATATCTGGGAAGTCAGGAATATGAAGATGCTGGACAGCTTCATTCCGGCTAAAGGAAGGCTCGGGCTATGGGAGTATGAATTATAGAGTGACTGTTCATCGTAGGAGCATGGGGAAGTACCCTGTGCTCCTTTTGCGTTAGATGCTGAAAATCTTAAACATAAAAGCAGGATATTTTTGTGGAATAAAGAATATAGATTTTGTTATTCAAGCGTGTTTAGCCAAATACGAAATCTTGTTGTATGAAGCTGGCAAACGTCTTTTATTTTGGGGATAGGTGGGATACACCATGAAGGTCGAAGTACTAAGAACGGAGCAACTTGGTGAATTTAGAGACTACTGTAAAAAACATCGAAACGAACTGGATGATTCATTTTTGTATGATGAAGACTTAGAAGATTTTAAGGTTGATGGTGAAAATCCTACCTATATCTTAACTGATTCTACAGGGGGAATTAAGGGGGCGGCCTCTCTTATTCTGGATGAATATCATCGAAGGGGAAATAGGGCAAGATTCCGGATTTTTCACTGTGAATCACATGACGACCAGGAGTATAAAAGACTGGTCGAGGCGGTATTGAAACATACAGCGTCATTGAATCATGTGTTTTTATTTGTTCCCTTGCTCAACCAGAAACTGAAGGCAGTCATGGAGAATCTGAATTTTGACGTGGAGAGATACACCTTTTTACTGGTCAGGGAGGACTTGGAGGTTGGAGAACTGTCTATTCCAAAAGGTTTTGAGATTAGGAGTTTCAGGCCTGGCTTGGATGAAGATGCCTGGTGCCTGGTAAGGAATGCTGCCTTCTCCACGCTAAAGGGAAGTGAAACAACGATTTCACCCGAGATGGTAGCAAAAATGCCGTCAGAGTCTGATTACCTGCATGGCGGTATGATGATTCTTTATGAGAACGAACAGCCAGTTGGAGTCGTAAGAGGCGCTGACGATGAATATGAAGATTCACCTATTATGAACATCGGACCACTGGCTATTTTGCCAGAATATCAGGGGAGAGGATTAGGAAGGGTTCTCTTAAGAGCATCCATCAAGTTTTCGAAGGAAAAAGGATACAGCAGATGTGTGCTGTGTGTAAATGCGGACAATGAACAAGCGAAAGCCCTCTACCTGCAGGAAGGCTTTGAGCAGGCAGAAGGCGTAGTCTGTTATAGATATGAACTTAAGTGAAGCATGGGTCGCATTCCATGTGCATCTTTTCTAGTGCTTAAAAAGAGTGTTTCATCGTCTTATATGAGGTGAATACAATTGGACAAAAAAGCTGTTGGACAGAGATGTCTACAGCTTTTTGTTGTTCAGGGGAGCTAAGTTTGTGGGTGCAATTTTAAAAC
This sequence comes from Mesobacillus selenatarsenatis SF-1, assembly GCF_000813125.1. Taxonomy (GTDB): domain Bacteria; phylum Bacillota; class Bacilli; order Bacillales; family Cytobacillaceae; genus Mesobacillus; species Mesobacillus selenatarsenatis. The sequence goes on along the minus strand of NZ_BASE01000019.1, from coordinate 25,580 downwards.
TTCACTGAAGAAAAAATATTCTGCCATTATAAGTTGTAAAAATGAACAAAGTATAATAAAATAACTTAAAAGTTAATTCATACTATTTTTATAGGAATAATATAAATATTAGTGAGGGGATAGGAAGGTTGGTGTTTAAACGTGAGTCAGGATCCAATCATTAAAGTTAATCAAGTAAGTAAAAGCTTTCCTAACAACAATAAGAATATGAGGGTTTTGGAAGATGTTTCACTTGAAATCAACCATGGGGAAACAATTTCTATTTTGGGTGAGAGTGGTTGTGGAAAAAGCACGCTGTTGAACATTATTGGAGGCTTTGAAAAGGCAGATGCAGGGCAAGTTGTATTAGAGGGAAAACCTGTAACCAAGCCGACACGCAAGTGTATCATGCTTTTCCAAAATTATGGTCTGCTCCCATGGCGGTCGGCTGTGAAAAACGTCGAACTTGGCCTGGAAGGCTTGAACCTACATGCAAAGGAGCGAAGAGACCGCGCTTTACATTATTTAGCGCTGGTAGGCTTAGAGGATAAAGGCGATTTATTCCCCCATGAGGTTTCAGGCGGGATGAAGCAAAGAATTGCGATTGCGAGGGCTCTTGCACTGCAACCTGAGATGATTCTCATGGATGAGCCGTTTGCTGCCCTGGACACCTTCAATCGCTACTATCTTCAAGACGAACTTCTTCGAATACAATCCCAGGAAAAAACGACGGTTGCCCTTGTTACTCATGATATTGACGAAGCCATTTATTTGTCAGATCGCATTTTTATTATGCAAGCCAATCCTGGCAGAATTCACAAGGAAATCAAAATCCACTTGTCAAAACCACGTGATCGAAGCCACAGTGATTTTCAGCATTACAGGAAGATTATCTTTGAAGAATTTCATTTTAACCGTAAAAATTCATCGATTGAATATCATATATAAATCTTTTAAAAGATAAAGGAGAATTGAAAATGAAAAAGCCCATTAGAAAATTAATCTTGCTTATGCTGGTTTCTGTCCTTACCCTGGCACTCACTGCATGCGGGTCTGGCAGCAGTCAAGAATCAACAGGAGATGGCGAGAAAAAAACTGTTAAGATTGGCTATCTGCCAATCACACACGCTGTACCTCTTTATATTGAAAAAGAAATGCAAGAATACGAGAATTTCAATTTGGAACTTGTGAAATTTGGTTCTTGGCCAGAACTGATGGATGCCTTGAATACAGGCAGAATTGACGGCGCTTCTGTTTTGGTTACATTAGCGATGAAGGCGAAGGAACAGGGGATAGATTTAAGTGCCGTCGCATTGGGACATCGGGATGGAAATGTATTCGTCACGGCTAATGATATTAATAGTGCAGAGGATTTAAAAGGGAAAACGTTTGCTATTCCGCATAAGTTTTCTACTCACAATATTCTGTTGTATCAGATGTTAAAGCAAAATGGACTCAAATATGAGGATGTAAAGGCAGTCGAAATGCCTCCTGCTGAAATGCCGGCAGCCTTGTCTGAAGGAAGGATTGCCGGTTATGTAGTGGCAGAACCGTTTGGAGCCATTTCAGTTGCGATTGAAAAAGGCAAGGTCCTTTATCAGGATCAGGATGTTTGGAAAGACTCAATAGACTGCACCTTGGTGTTACGAAATGATTTCATTAAAAAGGAAAATAAGGTTGCACAGGAATTTGTCAACCACTATGTCAAAGCTGGTGATTTGGCAGAGTTAAAGGATGAGCATACCCATGAGATGTCATCCAAATATATGAAGGTTGAAAAGAATGTGCTCGACCTTTCATTCCAATGGATTTCTTATGATGATTTGAAAATCAAGGAAGCTGAGTTTGAGGAACTTAGGGAAAATCTCATCGAAATGGGATTGATGGAGAATCCTCCAACTTACAGTGAATTTGTAGACCATTCTTTAATAGATAAAGCGATGTGAATAAAATGAAATTCAAGACTGTTCTTAATGCGGCCATAGGTTTTTCTTTGCTGGTTGCAGTATGGCAATTCATCATTGTAACCGGTGATTACGATGAGGCTCTTTTTCCGCCTCCTCTTAAGGTGTGGGAGGGCATAATTTCCCTTGTTCGGGACGGAACTCTGTTTACTCATGTTCAGGTTAGTCTGTACCGGTTCCTTGCAGGGTATTTATCTGCTGTACTAGTAGCGGTCCTGCTTGGCTTGATTCTTGGACGCCTCCCTATACTATGGAATGTACTCGATCCGGTTGCTCAGGTATTAAGGCCTGTTTCTCCGATTGCCTGGTCACCCTTTATCGTCCTTTGGTTCGGAATAGGTGATATCCCGGCCATTGTCATTATCTTTATTGCTGCATTTTTTCCTGTATTGCTGTCAACAGTTTCGGCTGTACGAAAAGTTGATAGGAATTATTTGAAGGTATCCGAGAACCTTGAAATTAAGGGCTTCAAGGTACTAACGAAGATTATTTTCCCAGCTGCTTTCCCATACATTGCAAACGGCCTTCATATTGCCGTAGGAACGGCCTGGGTCTTTCTGGTGGCAGGAGAGATGGTTGGGGCGCAATCAGGATTGGGGTATTTGATTATTGATGCAAGAAACTCTATGCGACTTGACCTTGTTATGGCGGGTATTGTGTTTATTGGGATTTCTGGTTTGCTGCTGGATAAGGCTGTTGGTGTATTCGAGGCATGGATTAACCGACAATGGGGGATTGGAAAAAGTTAGACAGAAAAGACAGAGGGCATTATGGCTCTCTGTCTCAATCCAATCTTATTTAAGTCCAGTTGTGTCTACTGCGTCCAGTTCAACTGCTTCCAATTCATCGACATTCTGATTGCAATGTGGACAATAGTAGGCTAATTCGACTTCATGGTTGCACTCTGTATGAATGATTTTTTTGTAGCATTTTTCAAGATTGTTCCTGCCCCATAGGATCATCGCATTGAATATTCCTTCAAGCTCATTACCGCTTTCTGTAAGATTGTATTCATATCTTGGGGGATGTTCTGAATAAAGTGAAGATATCACCAGGCCAGCCTGCTCCAGATGCTTTAAGCGGTCTGACAGTATGTTGGAAGAAATACCATTCAGTTCTTTTTTTATTTCATTAAAAGTTCTGCTTCCTGCCAAGATTTCATGTAAAACCAGCAAAGTCCACCGATCTCCGATGATATTCAGGGTTTGGGCGATATTGCATGGCAAATCGTATTTAGATTCTCTCATAGGTACAACCTCCGGAACTTGGTTAAGTAAATCATATCATAAAATTTTTCAAACAACTAAGTTGTTTTTTATAACTTAGTGTAATAAAATAATTTATAAGTAATACCAAGTAAACGCATAGGATATATATAATAAGGAGGAACAAGAAATGGCATCTTTATATTTAGTGGAATCAATTTTTAACAGTGCAATAAAGGATAAAGAATCCTTTGAAAAAAAGGCTAGTGAAATCCGTGATGAGTTAGGCAAGCAGAATGCGACTTTAATTGAGGTCCAAGTGGCAAAGGATTTATCCAGAGCTTTCTTTATTCTTGAAGCGGAAGAACGAAATGTAATAAATGAAGGTTTGAGAGCGTTAGGTGTTCCTGTCACTTTAATTAAGCCTGTTCGTCTTGTTGGAAGAGATCTAGAGGAAGTTAAGAAACAGGCCGACAAAGTTAACTACCTTGTGGAATGGAACCTACCAGAAAATCTGACAATGGATGCCTACCTAGAAAGAAAATCCAAGAATTCCGTTCACTATTCGGAGGTTCCTGAAGTAACATTCTCAAGGACCTATGTATGCGAAGATATGACAAAATGCCTTTGCTTCTATGATTCTCCAGATGAGTCTACAGTCAAGAAGGCACGCGAAGCTGTTAAAGCGCCAATTGATACAATTACTGAATTATCATAAGTATGGAACCTCCTTCGCTGGAGGTTTTCTTTTTAAAACGGCATAAAAAGGGAGAGGGAAGCATTGAAAGATATGAAGAGTTTGGAGGAATTAATCCAGGAACAGCTTAAGCCGCTTGTGCGGAAGATTGACGCTGAAGCCTATTATGCGGAGGAATTTCTAAAAAGCATTGGCAAAGCTGGATTCCTGAATTCCGAGACTGGAGTGGACTATTCAACAGAAGTCCATGTGGTAGAAGAAATATCTAAAGTCTGCATGACAACTGCTTTTAACCTTTGGTGCCACCTTGCTTCATTAACTTATATCCGTAATAGTGAAAATAGCTATTTGAAGGATGAAATTTTACCGCAGCTGGAAAATGGCCATCTTCTTGGCGGGACCGGGCTTTCCAATCCAATGAAGTATTATGCCGGGCTGGAAGCTTTACATTTAAAAGCGAAGAAGACGAATAAAGGATATATTGTGGATGGGCAATTGCCTTCTGTCTCAAATCTTGGAATAGACCATTGGTTCGGCATCATTGCTGAGGTTAGCCCTGATCAAAGAATAATGGCAGTGGTTCCGTGTAATGCCGAAGGGCTTACATTAAAAGCAAAGCTTGAGTATTTAGGCGTAAACGGCAGTGCAACTTACTCATGTGCATTTGATGGAGTGACGATTCCTGAGAAATGGATCGTCTCACATGATGTGGATTCATTCATCGTTAAAATAAGGCCAGCATTTGTTCTTTATCAAATACCACTTGGTCTGGGTGTGACAGAGGCATCCATTGGTTCCATCCGCCAGGTTTGCAATAAGCAGGGAGGCTGTAATGATTTTCTTACGGTTCAGCCAGCAGAACTTGAAAAAGAATTAGCACAAATCCGTACGGAAGTATATAAACTCGCTGACGGACAGGGATTCTTGCATCAATGGAAGGACCTTTTGCAAATGCGACTGCTCACTGCTTATCTGACTGCAAAAGCTGCTCATGGAAGTATGCTTCATCAAGGAGGAGCGGGTTATCTGAAGTACAGTTCCCCATCAAGAAGATTAAGAGAATCCTATTTTCTTTTGAATCTTACGCCTACCGTTAAGCATCTTGAAAAAATGCTGCATCCAATTAAGTAGGGTGATTATGAAGAAGCGACATTTTGGCGGAACAAGGAAGATGGGGCTAGTGTCGCATCGATTTGGTATTTGAGCAATGGCTGTTGCCTTGACGAGTAGTTTCGATGAAATGGTCTTTGGACCCGAAGAAGGTTTTAAGTAGTGTTCCAATACCTTGGAACAGATAAATGTTAGCGTAAGTGAGACTCAGGGACGGTTCTCTTGTCCCATTCGGGAGTCGAAATAAAAGCTGAATGGTGCAAAGATAAACTAAGGGAAGCTAAATAAGGCTTCCCTTTAAATTTGATAAGACATGCAGGTGAGGTTTTTTCTGTAATTTAATTACCAGGAAACAAGGGTTTTTGGGAAAAAAGCCGTTTCCATGTTCCGGAAATTTTTGCCTCTGTTAATATTAAGTAAAAAAGGAGTTTGCGATGAAGACGGTAAAAACCAAACTAGGTCATACAACGAAAGAAGAGATGCAAAAAAATTTAAGATTTATAACTATCGCGTTTTTCATAATCAGTCTGTTCATATCAGTGATAAATTTACAGGCATTCTCCATTCTGCCAGGTTGGTGCAATATAAGTATTATCATACTATTGATCTGTTCGGTTGTGCTCTTTGGATATGGTTTATCACTTTCCAGAAGGTACACATCCTGGTTTAAGGGTGGGCTCAATCTCTTCTTTTTCCTGCTAGTAATAAGTTTTCAACTACTCCTGACTTCAACTGGAATGTATACAATAGGAGTCAGAGAGGGGCAAATTATCGAGGAAGTAAACTACTCTCAGTTAACCCTGGTCATATATGTTGCTAGTGCTGTCATTTATGTTGTTTTGTCTCTATTAATCTCTTCCCCAAAATTAAGGAAAATGAATGGTTACAAGGCATATTTGATGGGAACTATTTTAGCAATGGTTATTATTTCGGTCATATTTATTGCTCTTAATTACATAAGATATACAATTTTCGCCCAGCCAGATACAGTAAAGGAATCTTATCAGTTTTTTATAGGTTCTGTCCTGGCTCTTTTTCCAGCTACAGTATTAGGGATTAGTATGATCCGTGTAAAAAAGCGCGGCATTGAATAATTGAAAAACTGAAAAGGCGAACTGAATAGGTTTTCAGCTTTGAACTGTTTAGGCATAAGTGTTGCGGGGCAGGGAGCTCTCATTTTACAAAATAGGTATTAGTGAGAACACGGAACCATCCCTCGCCTAATAATAAAAGGAAGAATTCCATACGGAGGCAGCAAATGGGTTATTTAATATTTTTGTTGGCTTTGGCCATGATAGGTGCGATTTGGTACGGCAGTCTTATCCTTCAGATTAGAATCTCTAAATATTCTACCGAGAAAGCTGGATGGAAAACGTTTGGGAACTTTTTGTTGCTGACTTTGGGACCTATTGCAGCCGTGGCATTGTCACTTTTCCTCAGTACACAGGTCACTAATGAATCCGACTATACCGGCCAGGGAGTAGGTTGGTTGTATGTTATGTTCTTCATGTTTCAAATTATTAGCATTCCTGCAAAAGCCATACTGTTGCCAATTATGCATGTAGTGATCAGGAAGAAATCACAGAATAATGGAACGGGGAAACCGATTTAAGTTCTGAGATTAATTGAATACAGGCAGGGACAAGGAGCAAGGGGACGTCCTCTTGCTCCTTGTCCGTAATTGTTTTTGGAAGCCAAATTTCAATTTTAAAACTAGTTGCTGAAATGCCGCAACAGCATCTTTTTTTCAGAAGTGACAGAGGGACGGTTTTTATGTCCCGGATACTTGAAATATGATTCCTGTTTTCCGATATAAAAGCAGACTCGCATTATACTTTATTTGTAGAGAGGTATTAATATATGTTTTGGTTCTTTATTGCAATCTTTATCGTGAATTTATTCTTAGGATTAATGCAAGCACCACTATTTGCAGTTATTGTGGTTAATCTTATTATTTTCTTAATTAATATGTATAAGAGTTTTTACCCGTTTCTTTTTGAAAAGGATCCGGAAAAAGTGTTGAACTTTATGAAGAATTCGAAGCAGCCGCACTTCCAGTTTTATTATTATGTATTCAATGATGAGTTGGATGAAGCGGAGGAGAGACTTGATAAAATTAAATCTCCTTTCCATCAAAAGCTGAATCATGTGAACCTGCTTGTCAAAAGGGAGCAGTATGATGAAGCGGAAGAGATGGCCATAGGGTTAAAGGACAATATGTATAAATGGTATTCTCTTGCTGGGATTGCGATTGAGCAGGGGGATCGTGAATCGTTTGGAGAGTACAAAGAGAAAGTCAGGAATCCATTCTATCTAAGGTTATTGGAATTAGAAGAAATGGTCCATGATGGTGAGAAGGACAAGGTGCTCGCTGAACTGGAAAATATGATCCCAAATTTGAGAGGGACCAAGCTGCTTAGCGTGATTCAGTATAAACAAGATTTATTAAGAAGGCAGGAGGATTAATTATTCAACGAACAGATGGAGGCGATCAAATGACAGATCTAACGTTTAGACAGTTATCGGTGGATGAGTGTGAACTGATGAAGGACATGGATGCTTCTCAGTATATTGGGAAAGCGTGGAGGGAAGTTGATGGCAAACGTCAACTCGTCGAGATTAATTACCAGGACCCTGATTGGCCTAATGGTTATGAACATCATTTCAATAATTTGAAACAAACGATCAGGCAAGGTGGAAGTGCGATTGGCGCATTTGGGCAGGATGGTAGATTGATAGGATTGGCCACCGTTAATCGGGGTTTTTTTGGCGAGAACTTAAACTATGTATTACTTGATCAGCTTTTTATCACACTCGAACACAGGAATAAAGGAATCGGCAAGAAGCTATTTTTCCTTTCAGCAAAGCAAGCGAAAGAGTGGAAGGCTGATAAGCTCTTTATTTGTGCCGGATCTGCGGAAGAAACAGTCGCCTTTTACTTTGGAATCGGATGCAAAGTGGCTGAAGAAATCCAGCAGGAATTTTACGAAAGTGATCCAAGGGATTTTCAGCTGGAATTCTCGTTAAGTCAGTTGTAAGGAACGTGATTTTAGACAAGGGTACGGTGCTAGTGTCTCAAAAATAGTGAAAATATGTAAATAACAGAGACGGTCTAGCCGTCCCCCTGTCTCTGTGGAGAAGCGTTACGCATTTTTCCCCGCTTTTTTTATTTGGTTAAGAGTGAGCATCAATCCAGTTAATCCCGCAGCTAAGGAAGGTGGGATACTCCACGCAAGATAACCCCATTGCCCTGTAATCAATGATACGAAGAGAAAAAGAATGGGGAACCCCACCAATACTACTAAAGAAACCAAAAGTGCAATCTTGTTATTGTTTTTCATAGTTACCCTCCAATTAGCTTTTTTCAATAGCATAATCTTACCGAAAAGAGACCTTCAAACTATTCCTCTACCCTCTTTGCCTTATATAGGTATTCTTTCATATGGAATTAATTCCCTCCTTTTTCGAGAAAGTTTTGGGGCGCACATCACATCCTCGCTTTCTTTTTCCATTAACCATTTATTGATTGTTTAAAGAATTAAGTGATACACTATTGGGTATGTGAGTTTTGAAAGAGGCAGGTGATATTTATAATTAGCAAGCGAACTTTCATTAGTAATTTTTTCGTTCTATGTTCTCTTATTTTTATCTTAATAGTTCCGCAAGAAGTCTTTGCTCATGCGACGTTAGAGAAGGCTGACCCTGCCCCCGATAGTGAGTTAAATGAATCTCCGAAAGAGATTGTTCTGGTATTTGATGAACGACTTGAAGACGAACTCTATTCGATTAAGGTTTTTAATGAAAATGGAGAAAGAATCGTCAATGCAAAACCGGAGATGAGCCAGGATCAAACAACCATTAAGCAACCTTTACCTGACTTGCCTGACGGAAATTATGTTATATCCTATAATGTTATTTCAGCGGATGGCCACCCGATCAGGAGTGCCTATGTCATCTCCGTAGGGGAAGAAACGGTCTTCCAAAGGGATATTAACAAGCAAGTTTTAGAAACGCAAAAGAGCTCAGCTGCGGCAACTTCTATCAAGTCGTTGGTAAGGATGCTTTTTTTTATGGCGCTAGTCCTGACAACTGGCTGGATTCTGTGGGGGACCATTTATTCTTTAAAAGAAGAGATGAAGCCAACCTTCAGACGGAGGACCTTTCATTTACAAATTGCGCTGTTCATTTCAACTGTGGGAGTGGCATCACTCCAAATCTTAGAATTACTTGATCGCAGGACATTAACCGAAGTCGTATCACTTTTAACAGGTACAACAGTAGGTATATCTTTGCTTGCTTCAGTGCTTTTATCTCTATTAGGTTTTTTCATCTTACTTCGTTATAAATGGATCGATTTAGTGTGGGTGTTTTTGATCCTGACAGCAAAGAGTTTTAACGGACATGCTGCAGCTTTTGAATCGGAAATCCGCTCCATGTCACTTGAACTGGCTTTCATCCATTTACTTTCAGCCGCCGTTTGGGCAGGTGGCCTGTTGTACATCCTAACTTACTGGAAAAAGCAGAAGGAACACATTAGACAATTCCTTCCCTTCTTTTCGCAATTTGCCTTAATCAGCATGGTTATGTTGTTTTTAACTGGCTCAGCTTACACTTTAATCTTTGTGCCAGAACTGAATTATCTGCTTCATGCACTTTGGGGAAAACTGCTTCTGGTCAAAGTTACCTTAGTCCTGCTGGTGTTCGTGATTGGGGCAATTTTACGCTATAAGATGAAAAAGAAAAAAGAAGACTCTATTGGCAGATTGGTGAAGTTCGACTTCAGTTTGATGATCATCATTCTAGGGATTGTTGGTGTCATCACTTTCTTGAACCCACTCCCGGAAAACGTACCTTTGGAATGGGAAAATCAGGACAATCACCTTGAATTTACAACCTTGATCTCACCAAGGACACCTGGATACAATCATTTCAAAGTTACAGCAAATTCGCTTGAAGAAGACATAGAGATTAAACGGATTGAGCTATTTTTAATCTATCAAGACAACCTTGAAATCGAACCGATCCAAGTTCCTTTTTCCGAGATTGAACAGTCCAAAAATGTGCAATTCAAGGTCAATGGTTCGTATCTTCCAATTGAAGGAAACTGGACCTTACAACTTCGAATAGTAGATTCAGAGGACAATGAGAAGGTATTTCATAAGGATTTTATCGTTTATTAATATGAATATATAGGAGATTTCAAAATGAAAAAACTTTTAACATTAACCATATCAATGATTGGTGCGATCACCCTTTTTGCCGGTGTGGCAAGCGCGCATGTAACCGTTCAGCCACAGGAAACTTCACAAGGGAAATATGAAGTATTCACTGTCCGAGTTCCTTCTGAGAGTCAAGATGTTCAAACAACGAAAGTGGAAGTGAAATTCCCTGAAGAAGTGAATATCACCCGCTTTGAAGCTGAGCCGGGCTGGACATACGAGGCTCAAAAAGATGACACTGGAAAAATTACGAGTGCTACGTGGACAACCGAAGGAAAAGGGTTAACAGAAAGCGAATTCGTTCAATTTAACATCCAAGGAAAAGTTGGCGATGAAGCTACAGAGATTATTTGGAAAGCTTATCAAACATACAGCGATGGAAGTGTAGTGGAATGGGTTGGTGCTCCTGATGCAGACAAGCCAGCTTCTGTTACAGCAGTGAATCCTGCAGATGGATCTGGTCATGGGCACGGAGGAACATCAGCTGATTCTTCCAATGACCACAGTGCTGCTGGAGATCTCGAAAATGACATGGAAGCAAAAACAGCAACCAGCAACGTACCGCTTTACCTTTCAATCGCAGCTTTAATTGTAGGAATATTAGCATTGGTTATTTCTTTGAGAAAAAGAGCTTAATTGGTTCATTCAGGAGCATGGGGACGTTACCCTGTGCTTCTCTTTTTTTGTCAGAAATGTTGGAAAAGGTAGAAGGCTATGGAAAAGATTCGTTGGCGTGAATAAGAAAATACCTCCAGGAGAAAAATACTGAATAAACTTTGGAGGGAAAATGATGCGAGACAATAAGCAAAAGCGTAAGGATGGCCAAATAATCAACAATGTTCAAGACGAAGAGGTACTGGAGATCAGTCAAACCGGATATGGGTTGGAATCCGTTACAGAAGGTAATGACTACATGGAGGGCGACAAAAATAATTCACCAAATTGTGGTGGGTTATGATTGAATTGAATGCCTGGAAGAAATGCCCTCTATTTTATGGGAATGATTTAATTCTAGAAGCAGGTGACCTGAAAATGGGTACCTGCTTTTTCTATTAATAGAACTTTTAATATAATCTCTTTTTTGTTGATATAACTAAATGTTACGTTTTTATGGGGTGTGTTTTCGACAATATAATTTTTTCACCAATTCGCCAAATTCTATAGCTGTTTTTAGCTGTTCAAAGATTGTTGCATTTTTCTCGATAGTATCTGCACATTTCCAATGCATTCTTCAGATATGAAATATGGTTGGTTCATTCAATCGTATAGTTCTCAAATTTGATGAGATGAGATAGTGAAATGTAATGGAGGAGAAGAAGGATGTCAGTTAATAGACAGTTTTTTAAAATGGGTTTCGCAACTGTCGCAGCATCTCTGTTATTATTGGCCGGGTGCTCCCAAGCAGAATCAAACGCAGCAGAGAAAACAAAAAAGGCAACAACTGAGGAGCACGGAGAGGAACATGAATCATCTGATCTTGAATTAAGGCTGGCTGGAGGCAAGCTAGGAAGTGAGAGCCTGGCTTTTGTCGGCGGTGGATCAAGCAATAAACTATGGGTCATTGATGCGAAATACCATAAGCTTGTGACGACAATCGATGCTGGCGGTCCTAAGCTCGAACGTACAGAGCAAAAATATCCGAACCTGCATGACACCCATGCAGTAACGTTCACTAAGGATTTCAAATTGATGTTTACTGTTGATTGGTTCAATTATGATGAACCATCCTATGCGATTGCTTTTGATCCGGCAACATTCGAAGAACTTTGGAGGGTACCTGTTGGTAAGGGAGGGCACCATTCAGCCCTGTCTCCGGATGATAAGTATCTGTATGTAGCAAATCAATACGGCGACACAGTATCAGTTATAGATGTGCAGGCTAAAAAGAAGATTAAGGAACTTCCAACAGGCAAAGGGACGGACTATATCTCACCATCGATGTATTGGGATGGCAAAGCGATTGACTCGCCTTACCTGTTTGTCAGTGTAGATCAAGAAGATAAGGTTACAGTTATTGATTGGAAGAAGAATGAGGTTGTCAAGGATATCCCGGTAGGAGCAAGTCTCCATGGTGTGAATTTAACCCCTGATGGAAAATATGTCTGGGCAGCGGTAGGCGGGGAAGTCAAGAAAGCAATCATTATTGACGTGGCCACCCTGGAAATAAAGGATAGTATTGAGTTTGAACAAGCGCTGATTCATATTTCTTTCAGTCCTGACGGCAAATTTGCCTATGTTACAACTGGAGGTAATAAGATTTTCAAAGTAGACACCACCACTTATGAAAAGATTTGGAACTCTACGGGTACAACAATTCCTGCTCATACAGGGGTTAGTCCAGATGGAAAAGAGCTATGGACACTTAACCACGGAATGGACAAAAGGTACAGCTACCAGCTAGGCGGTGAGGTAGTCAGCGGTGTCCAGGTATGGGATACCGAAAACGGTGAATTGATCACTGAAATTCCGGCTGAAGGCGTGCCGCATGAAATCCAGTTTGTTCCGTATTCCGCTTTTGGCGGGGACGTTGCCCTAAAGAGTGAAGAAGTTCATTCAAAAGGGACGCATTCCGTTGCAGAAGCGGGAGAAAAACTCTACAAGCAAAGCTGTATTACTTGCCACGGATCCAACCTTGAAGGAGGGAATGGTCCGGCCCTGAATGCAATTGGCGGGCAAAAAACAAAGACAGAAATCTTTGAAACCATCAAAAACGGTAAAGGCATGATGCCAAGCGGTCTTGTATCTGAAACAGAAGCTAAGATCCTGGCAAACTGGCTTGCTGAGAAAAAGCTTAGTGAAAGTAAGTAATTTATTCCTCCATCAAGCATAGCTACTTATAGTTATATAAAGGTGAACTAAAATTGAAGCAGCCTGATCCGGTTAACGGATTAGGCTGTTTTTGTTCTTTGAGCATCAATTTGAATTATGCTTCTTCCAATTTATAGGAAGAGAGAAAAAGTTAAATATATGTATTTCTTTAAGGCAGCGGAACTGTCTCCTAAAATCATTTCGCGATTGATAAAAGATGCAAAGATTGCCAGTCAATGATAGCTGGCCTTCTTGTCGTCCTTAAACTGCAGAATTATGCTAAAAAAGCAAAGGGCGCACCCTTTGCTTCTACTTCTGTGACATATGAATATCTGATATGAGGATTTTATTCGCTTTTAATGCTTGTTTTAAGGTTGCTTGCGTTGGAATTTTATTGAAGTTGATTCCTAATTGGACTGCTGTCTGGGCTATTTCTGGACGGATGCCGCTGATATACACTTTTACACCGATTAATTTCAGGATGTCGATAATTTGGAATAACTGATTTGCTACCATTGTATCTATAATGGACACACCTGATAAATCGATGAACAGATGGGTTAAACTGTAATCCTTGCTTTGAATCAGGATGGATTCTGTTATGTATTTTGCACGCTGGGTGTCAATTTCTCCTACAAGTGGCAGTACTCCAATAGAATCAGAGAGTGGTATGATTGGGGCGCTCAATTCATTGATCAATTCACTTTGGACAGAAAGTCTATCATTGTAATAGTTATAATACTTTTCAGCAAAGGTTTCAATGATTGTATCAAATGTAGAATGGATCAATGTGCTCCAATGAAGAATTTCTGAATCGGAAATTCCCCCTTTATTCTCCACAACAAATTGATGAATATGTTCCCATAAAATACCTCTAAACACCCCGAATTGATGAATGACTTCGTGGATAGGGGTCCTTGTTTCCACACGGTCCATCGCAACGGTTTGTGCCCATGTTTTAATCTCTTCATTTACTTCGTTACCGGGAGCAACGAGTACTTTGGCTACCGTTTTAATAAAAAGGCCATTTTGCTCCCGTAGTCGTGCCTCAGCTTGATGGTTGTCACAAGAGTATACACTTGTTGGGTTGTTGGCTCTCATACTTAACCATTTGTTAGTGAGAATAGAGGGATTTTCAGTAATAAAATCATAGAGTTTGATATTGTTAGTTGAAGTCATATTTTCTCCTCAATTTTATTATAAAATCTTATGCTCTAAGGCTTATTTTAAATTAAATATAAAGAATATGTTAGGTAAAATCAATTTTAAATATTTGAAGCATGGTGACTTTGTGTGGGACTTGGAGGCGGTTCCCACTTCCCATATTTTTGTGGTCAGGAGAACCGTCTCCTGTCTCTGCGGATCAATTCATACCAAGTAATCAAATCCATCCTGTAACAATCAAGATGGATTTTTCTTTGAAGCTGATGAAACGATAAACAGCTTGTCATGATTAGATAATATGATTCATAAACTCTATCAAAAGGGGGTGTAGAGATGAACCGAGTAGCTAACAGAGTGGATTATTATCTGAAAGACAAGTGTCTCTTAAGTGCCAATGTAAAGCATTGGGAGCAGTATGTTGCTGCTTTGAGGGCTAGTAATACTGTCACGATATACAAGAAAGAATATATTGTGGATAAAATAAATATGGTTCATGATCCCGCAACCGTAGTATTAAAAATAAACATTGAACCGCTTAAAATATATAAATAAGTATCCTTCGGGATGCTTTTTTTATATTTGCTGAATAGATTACCCATTTCTCAAGGGACATTAAGGTTGTTCTGGTGTTTTGTAGGTAGGTGTATTTTAGTGGGAAAGAAGAACCGTCCCTATGTCCCTACCTATGTCCCTAAGCACTTTTCGAGTGTCGTCGCTTTTTTAAAATGGGTAACGTATAATTAAACTATAGAAAACAATATACGATTCATTAGGAGGCTCAATGTTTCATGAATAATGAACTTACAATGCCGACAAAAATATCGTTCAAATCTAATAGGGTTATGGTAAATGGAGAAGTTGTGCGGACAGCAATCTTTGCGAGATTCATGGTCGCCGAGGTCCAAACTGAATTAACCGAAAAATACTATCTGATTTTCTACAAAAATGCCCTAATCTATGGTGGTCAACTTGAAAAGGTTCAAAAAGGTTCATTTCTTGATAAAGTGCTGAATGAAGGGATCGTCTTAGATCAAAAGCACCCGCTTCTGCCTGTACTCATTCCTACGACAGCTTTAACCATACCAGCTAAAAACAAGCTCTTCAATCATCTCCAGCGCAATTATTCTCTCCTTGAAATACCATGTATTGCCGCAGCGCTCGACTCATTTTTCTCAACAGAACAGCTCTCCAAACCAATAGAAAATATCTTTTTCCACTACAGAAGAAACGGCAGTTTTTCCAAAGCCTATCAATCGGTCCGTCTTTTGTCCGATTTATCTCCTTCTTTGGAAAAAATCAGTGATCTCCTCCATTCTCGGGAATACAGCTCATATTCCAGCTTTTACACTACTTCATCTTTACCGGCTATCCAAAAGAAGGACCCCTTATTTGCAGAGTTCCATTGCTTTATGAATCGAAAAAACACCGAACATTTTCAAATGCTCGAAAGGATTTTAAAACTTGAAGAACGGTATGCAGAAGGTCTGCTGCTTTGGATGGATGACAAAAGGAACCTTACTTCTGAGTCGGTTAAGAGCCAAACAGAGTTGGCCTTGAAGTACATCCCGCTCGAGAATTGGATTCTAGTCCTATCCTATGCAGAAATAAATCCTTATAAATGGTTACCGGAAGCTCGCAATTTCATTGAAGGATTGATGAGAGACGGGCAATATGAGAGAGCGGCAGTAAATTTATTTCCTTTCATTGAGGATCTGCCTGGAGAGTTTCATCAAATCCTAAATGAAATTTGGAATCAGGTTGATGCTGAATTTGTATCTGCTCATTTGGAAGAGTTTCTGCTGCTCCATCAGCAAGTTGCTCAGGATAACGACCCGAGGCAATTTGAACAAAGAATTCTGCAGCTGACAGCAAAGCTTATGGAGGCGCACGACTTGAAGGTAGTCTGTGAAAAACTGAGACCGATTCAGAAAAACTTTCCGCATTCTATCGGCATTCGTAAAATCAATGAAATGGCCGCTCTTATGGAAAATCCAGAAAGAATGATGGAATTGGGGCAATTTTACGCAGATTTCAATCAATACGATCAAGCAATCGAATGTTTCTTCTGGGAAATGGAGCTCAACCCGGCGGACCCAGCTCCGGTCAGGCAGCTGTGCAAAATGTATCAGCACAAAGGTATGGTCAATGAGGCGTCAGCCTATCAGCAAATTTATACCCAATTAAGGAGCGATCAGGAGACGGGCTAAAGCCGGGAGCTGGAGATGGCTCTGCCGTTTCATCACTCAGAAAAATGTGATTAATGGTGATCATATTGAGATATGGAGACGATTCTCCGGGGTTGGAGCTGCATTTTCCTCCACTATGTTAAGATGAAAGTAAAGTGAGGCATGTTTGGGGGGGATAGTATGAAAAAGGCTGGGTATTTGGTTATACTCGTTGCGGTTATGGCGATTGGCTATGTGATCTATTACTTTAATCAATATCCAATCGATGATAACCAAGCTGCTATTCAATCAGGTTTGCAGAAGTGGAGTAATAGGGCTTCGGGCAGTATAAAGCCAAGCGTAATTAAGTCTATTCAGTTAGAAGATACAAGTTCTTACATCGTTCTGTTCCAAACCGAAAACGGCGATATGGGCTATGCTCATCTAATCAAGGGGTTTAATGGAAAATATAAAATTGACCATTCTGGTTATGGAACCAATATCGTTTCCTATCAAAAAATTAAAACAAACAAAGGGATATATGGGATCTTGATTGGCAAAAATCCAAAGTTGAAAATTGATCATATCAAAACGGAATTGTATTCAGGAGAGTATAGTTTCGAATCTAATGTAAAAGGCGAAGAGAGATTTATTGCCTTTGAAAAACTTCCCGAAAATACGAAGCAACCATTTCCAGCTGAACTGACTTTTTACGACAAAAATGGTTCCGTTATTGGACTATCTGAATTCCAGGATTAACTTTGCAGGGACATGGCATTATAGTGCTTTTCAAGTACTTATCGTTCAGTACGAGTACTTCCCCATTATCAGCAGCTGAAAACTTGCGGTAAACAAAAGAATGCCTTGAAATATAGGCATTCTTCGATGTTTATGACCATTTTTCTTCATCATCAATCCATTTATTACTCTTCAAATCATATGATTTATAATCATCGTGAAAAATGAAGTACGATGGTAGTTTCAATGAAGTTCCGCCTGCTTTTTCCCAGCATTGACTAAACCAGTCTATAAAAACCTTTTGCTCGCGTGGAACTAATGTCTCTTCATTTTGCTCATAAAACTCAAAAAAATCATCTAACTGACTGTCGTTCATTTGATGATATTCGACTTCTGAAAGTATCTCCTCACTACCAGCAAAAACGGGTGGGTCATTTCCTTCATCAAAAACCTCATTGCCTTCTTTATCCATTGAGAACATTCTTATTGATAACTCGAACCTCGTTGGTTCGATGAATGCGGAGAAATCCAATAAATCTATATCAGGTGAAAAATTGTAAGAAAAGCTTTGTTTGAGATTTCCCACTAACAAATCTGTTTGTTTCTCAAGGTTGGCTTTAATAGAATCAATATAATGATCGACCGTAAACATAACAAAAAACCTCCACAAAAAAAATGAAATTAAGGGCACACCTTGATGATCGCTTGGCCACTGGGTACAAACAATAATCGTGCCTTTTAAATTCTTCAAAGAGCCTTCAAATCCCTTTATTTTTATAAGATAAAGAGTGCTCCAAATACTTTAAAGATATATATGGAGGACAAGGAACCTTTATCTTGAAAATGAAAATAGAACGACTAAAAGTATATGTCTAGTTTTCCTTAGGTCCTTTTACCTAAAAATTATCGATCGTTAAAAAAATCTTAAAAATAGTTTGACAAATCAGTTGCCAGCTGATAATTTTATAATTAATAATTTTCCGAAAATAAAATTGATGACGAGAAGAGTAAGATGAGTGCCCTGTTCTACAGAGAGTCGGTAAATGGTGCAAGCCGATGTTCAGAACTGATCCGAAAATCATCTCCGAGATGCAATGCTGAAATGATTCAGTAAGTATTGCCGGGTTGTCCGCCGTTAAAAGGAACGCGTATGATTGTACGTTGATTGAGTGCCGTATAAGTGGATTTTTCTATCCACGAGCGGAACTAGGGTGGTATCGCGAGCTAAACTCGTCCCTATTTTAGGGGCGAGTTTTTTTATTTTCCAAATAAATTAAAAACATAGAGGAAATGAGGAATGGATGATGAAGGAGCAATTGATCTTTTTGAATGGCCAGTTTGTCAGTAAGAAAGACGCTGTTGTGTCAGTGTATGATCATGGTTTTCTATACGGAGATGGTGTCTTCGAGGGAATTAGGGTGTATGAAGGCAATGTCTTCCGGCTTCTGGACCATGTTAACCGACTTTATGATTCGGCAAAGTCAATTATGTTGTCCATTCCTTACAGCAAACAGGAGTTAAGCGATCTTGTAGTAGAGACTTTAAGGGTGAATGACCTGTTGAATGGCTATATTCGCGTGGTTGTCTCGAGAGGGGTGGGGAACTTGGGACTTGATCCATCATCCTGTGCCCGGCCGCAAGTCATCATTATCGCGGAAGAGCTTGCACTTTTCCCGAAAGAACTATATGAATCGGGGATTGAGATTGTCACGGTAGCGACGAGACGGAATCGCTCGGATGTGCTTTCACCGAAAGTGAAGTCACTGAACTATTTGAATAATATCCTTGTTCGGATTGAGGCCGGTTTATCTGGTGTCAACGAAGCGCTCATGCTGAATGATCAAGGCTATGTGGCGGAAGGCTCTGCGGACAATGTTTTTATCGTGAAAAATGGCGAGATCCTGACGCCTCCCGGGTATGTAGGAGCACTGGAAGGGATCACCAGAAATGCGATCATGGAAATTGCTCACAATCTTGGCTTCTCGATGAGAGAAGAAGTTTTCACAAGGCATGATGTCTATGTAGCCGATGAAGTGTTTTTAACGGGAACGGCGGCGGAGGTCATTGCGGTTGTGAAGGTGGATGGCCGAGTTGTCGGTGATGGGAAACCAGGTGCCGTCACAAATCAACTTTTAAAAGAGTTCAGAAAAACCGTCGTTGAAGACGGAGTCAAAGTCTATGAACAACAAAGTGTATAGAGACGAATATAGGGGGAATTCATATGCGCAGTGACATGATCAAAAAGGGAGTCGACCGTGCTCCGCACCGAAGCTTGCTTTATGCAACTGGAGTGAAGTTAGAGGATCTTGAAAAACCTTTTATTGGCGTTTGTAATTCGTATATCGATATTATTCCGGGACATGTCCATTTGAGGCAGTTTGCCGATGTTGTAAAGGACGCGATCAGAGAGGCGGGCGGGATTCCGTTTGAGTTCAATACCATTGGCGTTGATGATGGGATCGCGATGGGGCATATCGGCATGAGATATTCCTTGCCAAGCAGGGAGCTGATCGCAGATTCAGCTGAAACCGTGATTAATGCGCACTGGTTCGATGGAGTTTTCTACATCCCGAACTGTGACAAGATCACTCCTGGGATGCTGATGGCGGCAGTGCGGACGAACGTTCCTTCTGTATTTGTTTCGGGTGGCCCAATGGAGGCGGGTGTTTCCAGCACTGGACAGCCTTTATCGCTCGTGTCCGTATTTGAAGGCGTAGGTGCCTATCAATCTGGGAGAATGTCTGAAGAGGAATTGCTGGATATTGAAAAGAACGCCTGTCCAACCTGTGGCTCTTGCTCGGGAATGTTCACCGCCAACTCTATGAACTCGCTAATGGAAATGCTCGGGGTGGCGCTTCCTGGTAACGGAACGCTGGTTGCGACCTCTAAAGAACGCCATAAATTAATCTATGACGCAGCTCGTCATTTGGTCGAAATGGTCAAAAAGGATATTAAGCCAAGAGACATTATCACCAAGGAGACGATTGATGATGCCTTTGCGCTCGATATGGCGATGGGCGGCTCGACTAATACCGTCCTCCATACGCTGGCAATCGCGAACGAAGCGGAGATTGACTATGATTTGAGCCGGATTAATGAAGTGGCAAAACGGATTCCTTATTTGTCTAAAATCAGCCCGGCTTCCCATTATTCAATGCAGGATGTCCATAATGCCGGCGGTGTCAGCGCGATTATCAAACAGCTTTGTGAAATGGAAGGAGCTGTACACCCGGACCGGATTACCATCACCGGTAAGTCGCTTTACGAGAATGTAAAGGATGCAGAGGTTTTAAATGGTGACGTCATCCGCAGCAAGGAGACGGCTTATAGCCCTGTCGGCGGATTATCGATTTTGTTCGGAAATATTGCACCAGATGGAGGCGTCATCAAGGTAGGAGCAGTCGACCCGTCCATCAAAACTTTTAAAGGTGAAGCGATCGTCTATGAATCTCAGGATGAAGCTTTGGCTGGAATCGAAAGTGGCGATGTACGTGAGGGGCATGTGGTTGTTATCCGCTATGAAGGGCCAAAAGGCGGTCCGGGAATGCCGGAAATGCTTGCGCCAACAGCCGCCATTGCCGGAAGAGGTCTGGAAAAAAAGGTTGCTCTGATTACGGATGGAAGATTCTCTGGTGCCTCAAGGGGCATTTCCATCGGCCATATTTCACCTGAAGCGGCTGAAGGAGGACCAATCGCATTTGTTGAAAATGGAGATCCTATTTTCATTGATTTAGAGGAAAGAACCATTTCCCTTGAAGTTCCTGAAACAGAGTTGCAGGATCGGAAAGCACAATGGAAACAGCCGGAGCCGAAAATCAAAAAAGGATATTTGGCTCGTTATTCGAAGCTGGTCACCTCTGCAAGCACAGGTGGCATCCTGAAAATTTAATAGATAACTCGATGACGAGGTTTAGGGATTGGATTCCGTATTCACAGAGAGCTGGTCGCGCTGGAAGCCAGCAATACGCCAATTCCTACATCCCCTCTGAGTGCTGACCTGAAATCGCAGTAAGGACAGCCGGGTATACCCGGACGTATACTCGTTAGCAAAAACGAGACAGTTCAGATTCTTTTTTAAAAAAGTGACTTGAGCTGCCTTAAAAGGTTGTGTCTTGCAAGAGATGCAGCAACATAGGGTGGTACCGTGGAATGCTATAAGCCTTTCACCCCTGCACAAACTTGATTTTTGTGTGGGGTGAATGGCTTTTTTGTTTGCCCTGCTGGGATGAAAAGATGAATAGGAGGAAATTTGGATGGCAGCAAAAGAGCCAATGGTAACGGTTGAAACAGAAGAATGGAGCATGAATGGGGCGGATCTTTTCATTCAGGCCCTGAAAGCGGAAGGTGTTGAGCTATTGTTTGGCTATCCTGGCGGGGCGGTTTTGGGAATTTATGATGCTCTGCACAGGTCACCGATTAATCACGTTCTTGCACGACATGAACAGGGAGCCATCCACGCGGCGGAAGGCTATGCACGGGTTTCCGGAAAGCCGGGGGTCGTGATTGCAACCTCGGGACCTGGCGCCACCAATGTCGTGACAGGAATCGCCGATGCGATGATGGATTCATTGCCGCTTGTCATTTTTACAGGACAGGTTGCATCACAGGTTATCGGGACAGATGCCTTTCAAGAAGCAGATATCGTTGGGATGACAGCGCCGATCACAAAGCAGAATTACCAGGTGAGAAGGGTGGAAGATCTGCCAAGAATTGTGAAAGAAGCCTTCCATCTGGCGACAACTGGACGGCCGGGTCCTGTGTTAGTCGATATACCGAAGGACCTTACTGCACTTCAGACTTCTTTTTTACCAGAGGCTGAGGTAAAACTTCCAGGGTATCGGCCAACCGTGAACCCTGATCCTTTACAGGTAGACAGCTTGCTTGATGCACTTCAACACTCCCAAAAGCCTGTCATCTTAGCCGGGGCAGGAGTGTTGCATGCTAAGGCTTCGGATGAGTTGGTTGCTTTTGCAGAACAGTATCAGTTGCCTGTCGTCCACACCCTGTTAGGTCTCGGAGGATTTCCGGCAGGGCATCCGCTGTTCTTGGGAATGGCCGGTATGCATGGCTGTTATACCGCGAACATGGCCCTTTATGAATCCGATCTATTGATCAATATTGGGGCCCGTTTCGATGATCGGCTGACAGGAAATCTGAAGTCCTTTGCTCCGAATGCCAGGGTTGCCCATGCAGACATTGATCCGGCGGAAATCGGCAAAAATGTCGAGACACATTTTCCGATCGTGGGAGATGCGAAAGCAGTCTTGCAGATGCTTTTAAGCGGGGAAGTTGAAGGGCCGGATTCACAGCTTTGGCTGGAGCACCTGGAAGAAAATAAGGTTGAGAATCCGTACTGGTTCACGGATACCGGAGAATTGCCATCGCCACAACATTTAATAGAATTAGTGCACAAACATACGAATGGAGAAGCGATTGTCACGACGGATGTCGGCCAGCACCAGATGTGGGCTGCCCAGTTCTACTCGTTTTCACAGCCGAACACCTGGGTCACATCGGGCGGTCTGGGAACGATGGGATTTGGCTTCCCGGCAGCGATTGGTGCGCAGCTGGCAGAACCAGATGCGACGGTGATTTCGCTCGTCGGTGACGGCGGCTTTCAAATGACACTCCAGGAACTGATTTTATTAAAAGAATGGAGTCTGCCAGTAAAAGTGCTGATCATCAATAATGGATCACTCGGAATGGTCCGCCAGTGGCAGGAAACCTTTTATGAAAAACGATTTTCGCATTCTATTTTTTCACTGCAGCCAGACTTCCTGAAGCTTGCAGAATCCTATGGAATTAAGGCTTATAGAGTGAGCAGTGCAGACGAAGCTGAGAAGGTCTTCAGTGAAGTTTTAACAGACCGCGAGCCAGTCTTGATTGATTGCCGCGTGAATCCTGAAGAAAAGGTCTATCCAATGGTCGCGCCGGGGAAAGGGCTGCATGAAATGATTGGGGTGAAACCATGACAAAGCGGGTGGTCACAGCATTAGTCCAAAATCAGAATGGAATTTTCACCAGGCTTATGGGCATGTTCCACAAGCATCAATACAGGATTGAGAGCCTTGCAGTAGCGGTCGCATACCCGGAGCTGAAGGATGTTTCCAAAATGTCTGTCATTCTCGAGGTGGAGGATGACCATAAGTTTTTGCAGCTGGTGAAGCAGGTTAATAAACAGGTTGATGTCCTGTTTGTCACGGAGGTCACAGACGAACTTTTCATCGAGAGGGAACTCGCCTTGATGAAGAAGTTTCTGGTCTAATTTTTTTAAAAAAGGGAGAGGTTTGGAAATGGTAAAGGTTTATTATCAAGCAGATGTGAATGAGGAAGTTTTAAAAGGAAAGACCGTTGCTGTCATTGGGTATGGTTCACAGGGGCATGCACATGCGCAAAATTTACGGGATAGCGGGCATCAGGTAGTCGTTGGATTGCGCCAGGGGAAATCATGGGCTCAGGCTGAGGAGGATGGATTCCGGGTATTATCTGTAAGGGAGGCGTGCGAAGCGGCGGATGTAGTCATGGTGTTATTGCCTGATGAGAAGCAGCCAGCTGTTTATGAAACAGAAATCCAACCAGCTTTAACTGCTGGTAAAGCACTTGCGTTTGCCCATGGGTTCAATGTTCATTTTCATCAAGTTGTGCCGCCCGAAGATGTGGATGTATTTTTAGTGGCGCCAAAAGGGCCGGGGCACTTAGTCCGGAGAACTTTTGAAGAAGGAGCAGGGGTTCCGGCATTGATTGGGGTGCACCAGGATGTGACTGGCCAGGCGAAGGAGCTGGCATTGGCATATGCAAAAGGTGTAGGAGCTGCTAGGGCAGGCGTGCTGGAAACGAATTTTAAGGAAGAAACGGAAACCGATCTTTTCGGTGAACAGGCCGTCTTATGCGGCGGTTTGACATCACTTGTAAAAGCCGGGTTTGAGACGCTGGTGGAAGCAGGGTACCAAAAAGAAGTCGCCTATTTTGAGTGTATGCATGAGCTTAAATTAATCGTTGATCTCATGTATGAACAAGGGCTGGAAGGAATGAGGCATTCGATTTCTGACACAGCTCAGTGGGGAGATTTTGTATCCGGTCCGCGAGTGATTAATGGTGAAACAAAGGCGCGCATGAAGGAAGTGTTGGAGGATATTCAATCAGGCAGTTTTGCGAAAGGCTGGATGCTGGAAAATCAAAGTGACCGTGCTGAATTCAATGCCATTAACGAGCGGGAAAAGCAGCATCCGATTGAAGAGGTTGGTAAAGAGCTGAGAAAAATGATGCCATTCGTCCAGCAAAAGCAAAAGAGAGAGTTAGTTAAATAATTTCGAGGTGAGCATATTGGGAATTTGTTAAGAAGCGTTCAGATCGAGCAAGCGATGGAAAAGCTGAAGGGTAAAGTGCATCAGACTCCTTTGAAGCAAAGTACGACTTTAAATTATTTAACGAATGCCGACGTTTATTTGAAAATGGAGAATCTGCAAAAAACGGGTTCGTTCAAGCTAAGGGGAGCGATGAATAAAATTTTATCGCTGTCGGAAAAGGAAATGGAAAAAGGCATTCTGGCTGCTTCGGCCGGCAATCATGCCCAGGGGGTGGCACTGGCAGCTTCGTTAAGGGGCATCAAGTCGAAAATTTACATGCCGAAGCATACGCCTTTTTCCAAGGCTTCTGCCACAAAGGGATATGGCGCGGAAATCGTATTGACCGGCGAAACGTACAATGAATCGTATCAAAAAGCGGTTGAAGATCTGAAGCAGAATGGCAGCACCTTTGTTCATGCGTTTGATGATGAGATGGTGATCGCGGGGCAAGGAACGGTTGGGTTGGAGATGTTGCAGCAAAATGATGCATTGGACGTTGTTTTTGCGCCAATTGGAGGGGGCGGATTGATCTCTGGGGTGGTACTCGCTATCAAAGCTTTTAAACCATCCGTTAAGGTAATTGGCGTTCAGGCTGCCGGGGCTCCTGCCACTTATCAGAGATTTACCGGGCAAAAATGGAAGACACCACAAGCTGTTCATACTATAGCGGATGGGATACTGGTGAAGGAACCAGGGGCCATAACTTATCCAATCATCGAAAAGTATGTAGATGAAGTCGTAACCGTAACCGATGAAGAAATCGCCCACGCCATCATGTTCATGCTTGAAAGAGAGAAGATGCTGGTTGAAGGAGCAGGCGCTGCGGCGTTGGCCGCTATTTTATCCAAAAAGGTAGCGATTGACGGTAAGAAAGTAGGTTGCATCATCAGCGGCGGAAATGTCGACCCCGTCCAGATACCAACCTATAAGGAATTATCCAATAGAACGATGAGGCTTTATTATACTGGGTGATAGAACAGAAGCAGCTTTCCTTGGAATTGAGGGGGAGCTGTTTTTTTAGTTTGATTAGGTATACAGGTCAAGCGGTTAGATCCGGTCTTCGGAAAAAGGGGCCTAGTTCTGTCAGGTTTGAGGGAGAAGAGGGCAAAGCTGTCAAGAATCCGCTGTTATTGTGACAGGTTTAAGGCTTTAGAGCGCAAAGCTGTCAAGAAACCGAGGTTATTA
>NZ_BASE01000020.1 GCF_000813125.1 Mesobacillus selenatarsenatis SF-1 | reverse complement strand
GGACACCTTTCCTCTCTGGAGCAATACCTTTATAGAGGCCTAAAATGCTACAAGAATCATCAAAAGTCGGATTCAGCCATGTCTGGCAAGTGTATATGAAAAGAAGCCAGGTTTCCCTGGCTTCTCTGTCTTAAAGATATTCGTTTTCGTGCTTAGCCTTTAGGCGCTGCCACCTTTTTTCGACTTCTTCTTCAAATTCCACGAGCATATCCTTATTTTCTTCTTTTAACAGATGCTTGGTTTTACCCATATATTTCAACCAATCTTCCAATGGGATCTTCTTGTTTTTTGCTTCTGGATTGTAAGTGATGTTTGTGACACCTTGCTCCACTTCGTATAACGGGAAGAAGTTCGAATTCACAGCTGCCTCGACAATTGTCTGGCCAAAGCGGTCTTCCGATTTCCAGTTAAGTGGGCATGTTATCAAAAGCTTACCGTATACAGTCCCTACATTTTGCGCATACCACTGTGCCTTCGCAGCCTTTTTTACTAGGTCCTGCGGGAAGGCTTCGGTTCCAGTAAATACATAAGGAATATTGGTAGAAGCCATGATCTGGGCTGTATCCTTATGATGGAACGCCTTACCCTGTTGTGCCTTGCCGACGTTTGATGTGCTCGTCATGTGGCCAAAAGGAGTAGAGTATGAAAGCTGGGAACCTGTATTCATATAGCCCTCGTTATCGTACTCAAGCATAATTAGCTTGTGACCGCGAAGTGCCGTGCCGATTGCCGATCCCATGCCGATGTCCATACCGCCATCACCGGTTACCATAACGAAGGTAGCATCTGCAGACACTTCGATTTCACCACGGCGCTTCAGTTCAAGGAAGGCTTCGAGCGTTCCTGATAATGTTGCCGCACCATTCTGGAACAGATTATGGATCGTCGTCTGCTTATGGGATGTATGAGGATACGCTGTTGTAACAACGTACGCACAGCCTGTTTGGAAAAGAATGACGAGATCTCCTTCAATTCCTTTAAAGAATAATTCCAGTCCGCCGAAGATTCCACAGCCTGGACATGCCCCATGACCTGATGCAATTCGTTTCGGCTTGGAAGTCAACGCTCTTAATGGCGGAATTTTGACATTCAGTTTATTCTTTTCTTCATCTCTTGTTACCTGGATAAGCCCTGAATTATAGACATCGCCATGCTGTGGCTCAATAACTTGCTTCAATGCTTTTTCAGGATCGCCAGCAACATGTCCGTAATAGTCGAACGGCTTTTCTGCGTATCCTTTTTCCACAGCGTCGATCGCCATATTGAAAAATGCTTCAGCATCATCCGCATAGAAGTCCTTGCCGCCAAGTCCAAACACCCTGCTCTGGACGATTGTTGCATTGTCCCTGTCTTCCTGCAGCGCTGACTTAATTTCGTGTGTCAGGTTAGGCCCATGACCGCCGTAGGAATCAGCACGCTCACCTACAAGCAATGATTTCACATTCTTCAGTGCTTTCCTGATTTCTTGTGCAGGGAATGGTCGGATAATGTTAGGGCTGATTACACCTGCCTTGATTCCCTTCTCACGAAGTCTGTCTACAACATCCTTGGCAGACTCTGCAGCTGAGTTCAACAGGAACAACGCTACGTCAGCATCTTCCATTTGATAAAGGTCAAGAATATCATAGTTTCTTCCTGATAGTTTTGCATATTCTGCAGCTACTTCTTTATAAACATCTTTCGCTCTGTACATCGCTTCCGATTGTTGGAAGTGGTTATTCATCAAGTCGTCGCCATTCATATGCGCTCCGATTGTCAACGGCTTCTTAGGATCTCTGGCAAAATTATATTCAGTCGGCGCTTCGCCAACAAATCTTTGGACTACAGCCCGATCCTTGAAAAAGTTCACTTTGCGCTTTTGGTGGGATGTAAAGAAGCCATCATAAGCGACCATGACCGGCAGGCGCACATCTGAGTGTTCGGCGATTTTCAGTGCCATAATGTTCATATCGTAAACAGCCTGTGGTGTCCTGGCAGTGAGGATTACCCAGCCTGTATTTAACGCAAAATACAAATCTGAATGGTCACCGCGGATATCCAGCGGACCGCTGATTGAACGAGTTACCAGGTTCAAGACCATTGGATAACGTGTTCCAGATTGTACCGGGAGCTGCTCAAGCATATACATCAACCCGTTCGCGCTTGTTGCGTTGAACACGCGGGCTCCGGTTGCTGCAGCACCGTAACAGATTCCCGCGGAACCATGTTCACCATCAGCAGGAATCAATTTGATATCATGCTCGCCCCTGGATTTCATCATATCGAGATACTGGGCAACTTCTGTAGAAGGGGTAATCGGAAAATAGCCCATGATATGATAATTGATCTGAGCTGCAGCCATTGCCGCCATTTCATTTCCGGATTCAAAGGTTGTCACCTGTTCTGCTGTACTCATTGCCTTTACGTTTTCTTCAAGAACGGACATTAAGAAACCCCTCCAGCCACATAAGGATAGTTATGTTTTACTTGATTCTCCTCAGCATAGCCGATCATTTCCCTCAGCTCGCCGAGCGCAGTAGTTGGACATGCCTCAACACACTTCAGGCAGCCTTTGCAATATTGATAATCGATTCCCTTTAGGAACATTTGCTTTCTGCCGCGTTTGTCCTCTCCTTCTTCCCATACAAAGCAATAATCAGGACATGCAGTATCACATGCGGCACAATTGATACATTCTTGCTGATTGAATTGGGGCAGGAATCCTTGTCTGGAACCGCTTAAATCCTTGAGGATACTATTTGCCTGCGCTGTAATCACACCGCCGATTTCTTGTGTTTCATATCCTAGAAGCGGCATTGGGCGCTTGAATTCTTTGCCCTGTGCTCCTTCTTCTGGTGCGTATGTTTTAAATTGAACGTCATTATAGCCTCTCTCGAACGTTCTGATATTCGGCTCAACTAAATGAGGATATTTCTTTTCAAAAGTTTTGCGGATAACATTTTTCATCGCTTCGGGATCGAGGAAATCAATGATCCGGTACAATGCACCAAGCATCGCAGTATTTACTTTCGTTTTTTCTTCGACAGCGATGGATAGCGCATCAACAATTGCCAGTGTTCCATGCTCAAGATGAAGATCTTTTTTGATGTCGTCAAAATCTCTCGTCGAATTCACCAGCAGGATTCCGTCCGGACGCAACCCGCTTACTACATCGACCATCTTATAAAGTGCCTCATGAAATACGCCGACAACATGCGGCTCTTCTATTGGACTGTGGACCCTGATTTCAGTGTCTGGTTCACAGAAACGGACAAAGCTTTTCACCGGCGATCCCTTTTTCTCCGATCCATATGATGAAAAGTTGGATCCGTTCAAACCAAGACCAAGGACACCTGCTTCCGCAAGCATCTTTCCTGCAAGGTTTGCACCAAGTCCTCCAATCGATTCAAGTCTTATCTCGTAAAACCCTAATTCATTCTTTTTCGGTAAGATAGACATATTCTCCCTCCCCAATTTGGTTGTAAAGGTAATTGACTTAAAACATTCCCCACAAATAATTTTATCGACTTTACAATTATTAAGCTGTGACATATATCAAACATTTGAATTTTTTTATTGGAACACACCCAAAAATATTCAGCTTAAGCCGTATCTTATAATGAAAATCTTTTATATAACAGAAAGAAATTTGTAATAGTACAGAAACATTTATTCCTGATTCAGGATTTTATTCCTTAATATTGAGCAATTAGCCTGGTTTGCAATTATCCTGGACGGGGTAAAAAAGGGTTAGTATTTTGGGGGTCTCTAATTAAGGGAGGAAATATGAAACAACGAGATTACTACTTTGACAATGCCAAGTTCATCTTGATTTTTTTCGTCGTATTTGGCCATCTTTTGCGCTCGTTCATTGAAGACAATGAAATGATTTATAATGTTTATAAAGTTATTTATACATTCCATATGCCGGCCTTCATCCTTGTTTCTGGATTTTTTGCGAGAGGCTTCAATAAAAAAGGCTATGTAATGAAAATTGCCAAGAAATTAATACTGCCTTACTTTATTTTTCAGCTGATCTATTCTATTTTCTATTATTTCCTATACAGCAAGTCCACTTTTACGATGGATCCATTGAATCCGCACTGGTCTCTATGGTTTTTGATCAGTTTATTCTGCTGGAATATCATGCTGATCGGTTTTTCAAGAATTAAAGCACCCATTGGACTTTTGATTGCATTTGGATTAGGCTTAGCTGTCGGATATGTAGATTGGATATCCAACTATTTAAGTCTTTCAAGGACCTTTGTTTTCTTTCCATTGTTCCTGCTCGGGTACCATTTGACAAAGGATCATATCCAAACACTTACAAGGCCAGCCTTCAAAGTTGGAGCACTGGTAACCTTCGCCATTGTATTCTTAGGATTTTATTTCAATCCAGATATAGACTATAAATGGCTTCTTGGTTCTAAACCTTACTCATTGATGGAAGCAGCTTCAATATCAAGCATGTTCACTCGTTTAGGCTTTTACTTATTGAGCCTGCTGATGGTGTTCAGCTTCTTGACAATCGTTCCAAAGAAGCAATATTTCTTTACAGACCTGGGAAAAAATACGCTTTACGTATATCTGCTGCACGGCTTTTTTGTACGAACCTTCCGTGAAAGCGAAATTCAGAACTTCTTCCATAGTCCTGAACGAATCCTTTTGCTTGCAGTCATCGCACTGCTGCTGACTCTCCTGTTGTCCAGCAAGTACGCAGCAGCAATAGCACAACCGCTCATCGAGTTTAAAACCTCAAGAATCAACCGCCTTAAAAACCGGTTCACAGCCATCCTGAGGTTCTATCGACGGAAGCTATTGAGTAGTTAAAACTTTCTAATATAAGCATTATCAAGAGCCATTCATTCCAGGGAATGGCTCTTTTCATTTTTTCAACTGCATTCCACCTGTCTTTTTTGTCTAAACTGAGATATAATTAAAAGTTGATTTGCTGCTGGATTTTTACAAAGGAGATTTTTCAATGAACATAGTACTAACAACGCTCAACGCGAAGTATATACACACCAATCTTGCAATCAGGTATTTGAAGGCATATGCTCAACCAGAGTTTGACTTGAAGCTAGTTGAGTATACAATCAAGGATCCCGTCATTAATATCGTGTCAGACTTGATTCAAAAGCAACCTGATGTCATTGGATTCAGCTGCTACATTTGGAATATTGAAGAAACCATAAAAGTTATCAAGATGATCAAAAAGATTAACCCGGAAATTAAAATCATTGCCGGGGGGCCAGAGGTTACTTACGACGTTCAGGATTGGATGAAGGAAGTGCCAGAGTTTGATTTCATTGTCATTGGTGAAGGTGAACAGACATTCAAGCAGCTTCTTTCCGCACTAGATTCAGGAGCGGATTTTTCGGGAGTACCTGGCATAGCTTATCGAAAAAACGACAGCATCCAAATGAATCCCCAACGCAATAAGCTGGATTTAAAAGAACTTCCATCACCATATCGTTTTGAAGAAGATCTTCCCCATCTCTCTAAAAGGGTAACTTATCTCGAAACAAGTCGCGGCTGCCCTTTCAGCTGCCAGTTTTGTCTCTCCTCCATTGAAGTCGGTGTCCGTTACTTCGACAGGGAGAAGGTCAAGGAAGATATCCGTTATCTAATGACGAATGGTGCGAAGACAATCAAATTCGTCGACAGGACATTCAATATCAGCCGAAGCTACGCAATGGAAATGTTCCGGTTCCTGATTGATGAGCATCTTCCTGGGACTGTGTTCCAATTCGAAATCACTGCTGATATCATGCGTCCAGAGGTCATTGAATTCTTGAACCAGGAAGCGCCTGCAGGATTATTCCGCTTTGAAATTGGCGTACAGTCGACTAATGATTATACAAATGAATTGGTGATGAGAAAACAGAATTTCGATAAGCTAAAGCGTACCGTGACAATGGTCAAGGAAGGCGGCAAGATTGACCAGCACCTTGACTTAATTGCCGGTTTGCCCGAAGAAGATTATCAATCGTTCAAAAAAACATTTAATGATGTGTTTGCAATGCGGCCCGAAGAATTGCAGCTTGGCTTCCTGAAGATGCTGAGAGGGACTGGATTGAGACTGCGGGCTGACCAGCATGATTATGTTTATATGGATCATTCACCATATGAAATCCTTGGGAATAATGTCCTTGATTTCAACGATATCATCAAGATCAAGCAAGTTGAAGATGTACTTGAAAAATATTGGAATGACCACCGGATGGATCTTACGGTGGAATATCTAGTCACAAAGGTTTTCCCATCACCATTTGATTTCTTCCAGGAATTCGGCTCTTATTGGGAGACAAGAGGATGGTCCCGGATTGGCCATCAGCTCGAAGACCTGTTCAAAAGGCTGTTCAATTTTCTCGAGGAAAAAGGTGTGGACAATTTAGAAGCGATTGAATGCTTGATGAAGTATGATTACCTTGCAAGCATGAAACATAAGCCACGAAAGCCATGGTGGGAACTGAGTCTGGACAAGCAGGAGCGTTCTGAATTGTACCGTGGCATCATTCATAACCCTGATGCCCTTGGCCATCAGTACTCAGAATTGAATATCAGTGAAAAAGATTTGTATAAGCATACACTGCTTGAGGATATCACGATTGACCTGGAGAAGTTTATTGAAGATGGAGAAATTGAGTACTCCCCTTCATACATGCTTGTTTATTTTGATTCTAAATTGGAACATCCCCAATTTTTCACTTTTAAAGTGCAAGATGTAAAGCCGGCTTAATCAGCCGGCTTTTTATTTTCAACTACTTACATTCCTTATCAGCTTTGGGCTTCGCTTTTCTTCCTGAAAAAGGGAGCTCATAAAGCTTTCCAGCATTTATATCGCCAAATTCCATGCCAAACTCAACGTTTATTGGCTTTTGGTGCCGACCTTCATGCTTTTTCATCACGATCTTCCTTTCCTGCCTTGCTTTGAATTTCTATTGGCAAATTTGCCTGGATCTTCCCCATGAGCAAACTCTGCAGAAAATTCGCTTTCCTGAAGATTTTTCTTAGGTGTATTTGTATATTTAGCCAATGCATTTCTTTCTGCCTTCCGTTTAGCCATTCTAACCACCTCCATACTACTATTTTTTTCAATCGGCGATAGGCTATGTACTGATTTGATTACCTAATTTTACAAAAGGATCAATCTAATAAAATTCGTCATAAGACAAAAAATAACCTCAAAAAGGAG
This sequence comes from Mesobacillus selenatarsenatis SF-1, assembly GCF_000813125.1. Taxonomy (GTDB): domain Bacteria; phylum Bacillota; class Bacilli; order Bacillales; family Cytobacillaceae; genus Mesobacillus; species Mesobacillus selenatarsenatis. The sequence goes on along the minus strand of NZ_BASE01000020.1, from coordinate 31,108 downwards.
GAGCTGAAATGGCAAAAAAAGATCGTGAGCTAAAACCATTGGATATCGAGGAAACCATGCCCCATCAAATAAATGCTCCGAGCTTTAAAGATACAGGCATCGAAATGAAAGCTCCATTCAAGAATGAGCATGGAGTCATCATCGGAGACAGTCTCTACGCATCAGAAAATTCTCCGCTTGAAAATTGGACTGACGAGACAGATCCAGCAGTCATGGCCGGCGATGAATGGGTACACCCTACAAATGATATAGGGTGGAACACTGCTGAAAACAGGGATCTTCTTGAAGAAAAGAGAAAGCCGCAGGCCTATCCATTTATGCACCCTACAAAAGATGTGAGCAAAGGCCAGGATTAATAATCAGCCCACTACGACAATGAGAGCCAGGCAAACTTGTAGGAAAATCATTAAAGGAAACAAAAAATCCGGGATATCCCGGATTTTTTGATATGAACCATTAACCAATTATCACACGTTCCTTTGGATAATGGATGCTTTCTTTTTCTGTTTTACCGCCAATGATCAACAGGAAGGATATGACTCCAACTCTTCCAATGAACATCAAAATAATTAGAACCATTTTTCCAATCGCCGAAAGCTCTGGAGTGATACCCATGGATAAGCCTGTTGTTCCGAACGCAGATGCAACTTCAAAAATGATGGCTAATAGTGATTGATTCTCCGTAACCATCAGAATAAGGACGGCAAAGAAACATATAAGTACAGCCATGATGGAGACAACCAAAGACTTGATTATATCATCCTGGTGCAACTCTCTGTTAAATACCCTGATTGCTCGTCTTCCTCTCGCAAAGTGGTAAAGGAACAAGAGATTTATCGCAAAAGTTGTTGTCCGAATCCCTCCGCCGACCGAACTCGGTGATGCCCCGATAAACATCAGAGCTGCCATCAGAAATAAGGTAGGGTCAGTAAAATCATTTACATCCATTGTCGCCAAGCCACCACTTCTGGTTGTCGTGGACTGGAAAAAAGCATAAAAGAATGAATCCAACAGAGATTTATCAGATAAGAAATGATTATATTCCAGTACCCAAATTGCAACGGTTCCGAAGATAAGGAGGCAAAGGAACGTAAGAGTAGTAATCTTTAGAAATAGTGAGAAACGGAACGGCCCACTTTTTTTGCTCCTGAACAGGAAACTTTTCAGTTCAACCAGCACAGGGAAACCAATTGCACCAAGTGTAATCAATAGCATATTGATTGTAACTACAAAATAATCCTGTGCATACGGGATCAGTGAGGCTCCGGTAATATCAAACCCTCCATTGGTTGTAGCACTGACAGATGCAAACAAACCATGAAGAAATGCTTCTTGCCATGTCGGAAAGTATTTTAAGAAATATAGTCCTAATAGCAGTGCACCAATTAATTCAATTATGACAATAATGACCAGAATTTCTTTCAGCATCTTCACGAGCCCTGACATCGATGTCTGGTTCTGGTCCATCATGATTAATCTGCGTTCCTTCAGCCCAATTTTCTTCCTTATAATTAACCAGAAGAATGTGCCAAGCGCCATGACTCCAATCCCGCCGAACTGCAGGACGAACATGAGGATAAAGATTCCCGGTACAGTAAAAGTATCACGTACCGTTATTACTGAAAGTCCGGTAACACTGACAGCACTTGCGGCAGTGAATAACGCATCCATGAAAGACCATTTTGCCCCGGGCTGTATGGCAATAGGCAAACTTAATAAGCTCATCGAGACAATTACCGCAATCAAATAATAAGCTACGATAATTTGCGCAGGAGATAATTTGTTCAACCTTCTTCTAATATTAATCCACATAATTGCTTCCTTTCAGCCCTGATTCATTTACATACCATACCTATGATAAAGAATATCATCTGATTAATAAAGTACTTTCTTGCAGTTTCCATCCATCCTTTACGCCTTCGGCAAGAATCAACAGTGTTTAACACCACCACCGATGAGCTTTAATAGAGCCAAAAATCAGGTAAACATTATCCAAAAGGATAAAAGATTACCACTTATGAATTCACCTTCAATGTTCAAACTATCTATACAGAGAAATTTTTCTCTGTATACTAACAAAGGAGTTGATAATGATGGCTCGTAATTCAAATAAATTGCTGGTTCCTGGCGTTGAACAGTTCATGGACCAGGTTAAATATGAGATCGCTCAGGAATTTGGAGTGAATCTTGGTTCCGATACAGTTTCAAGAGCAAATGGCTCAGTCGGAGGAGAAATCACTAAACGCCTTGTTCAGCAAGCACAGGCACAGATCTCTGGCCAAAACCAGCAATAAATTGATGGAGTAGTTATTGCATATAGCATATCCACTATCTCCATAAACAATTGAATATGGACATGGAAAAAAGTCCGGATTAAATTCCGGACTTTTACAATTAACTATTTATTTCCAGGATTGTCTTTATTTTCCCCTGATCGCCCCATGTTGTCACTTCTGGGGCCTTGTTGGTTGTTAGACTTTTTTTCAGCTTTATATTGTTTTTGGTTCTGACCATTTTTTTTGCTATTGCCTTTATCAGCATGTTTGTTGTTGTTACCTTGCCAATTCTTGTTGTTATCCTGGCCATTACCGTTCTTTCCGGAATTTTTATTTCCTTTGCCTTTATCTTGTGCAGGCTGTTCCGCCTTGTTTGGTTCTTTTGGAACCTGAGGATCTTTTTTCTTCACCTGACCTGGTGGTTCCTTCTTTTCAGGCTGTGGGACAACAGAAGGAACAGGGTCTTTCTTTCCTGGCTCTGGTTTGGCTTTTTCCTTTTCATCCAGCTTGCCAGCAGGCTTCAGCGTATCCTTTTGCTTTTCTTTGTATACGCCAGTTGTAACACCCTGCTTTTGTGCCTTCTCCCTGTCTTCAATTGTTGCTTCCATCACTTTAAGATTCAAGTTTTCAATTTGTGTTGATTTCTTTATTTCTGATATCTTCTTTTCAAGTTTTTGGTCCACAGATTCTTTAGCTTTCTTATTATGAACAGTCGCGATGACAACGTCTTTTTCTTGTGTTAAGAAACCTTCATCCTTGATTTCCTCGATGATCATCTCTGCAACCACAGCTGCATCCTTCTTCTTCCAGTCTTTTATTTCCCCAATGATTTCTTCCCCTTCAGGATTATACCCTTTCATACGAAGGACCTTTAAATCATCATTGACTGCCAGTTCAATGCTTGGATTCACATCAATGGACATAAATGCATAAACCTGTCCGTTTTGGTACGCAGGAACAAGCGCAGTCATTGCAAGCATGAATACTGCTGCAAGAGCAATACTCCTTGCCTTAAAGCTATTTAAAAACGATAGATTGAATCTTTTCTTTTTAACAGTTAGCGTTTCTGGAAAAAAATGAATTTCTTCTCCTACCTGATAATCTTGTTGAAGCTTTCGGGCCCGTAAAAACTCGCCTTCGGGGGTCAACAATGTTAGGTAAAGATCATTGATTTCAAGGATAACCCCTTTTCTCATGTCTCTAACACCCCTTTAATATAATCCTTTAAATATACATAATCCCCAATTAAAATAAGTGCAATTGCAATAATATATTTTCTGTTTCTCTCTATGGTTTTTCTGCTGACTTTGACCATGTCTTCCAATTGCTTGATTGGCAAGCGCTTTTTATCGAGAAGCAAGTTCTTTAATTCCTCGTTTTCAACCATTGATTTTGCAACAAGCATCGCATTTTTGCGGGCATCTGCATGCTTAGGCGACTGCTCGAGCAAATCCTGGAAAGACAGATCAAAGTCTTTTAATACAGCTTGGAATTGGATGATCTCTTCTCTTCTTAGTTCCTGTTCTGTCTTTTTACGGAAATCATCAAGAGAAAGCTCATCTTCAATGGTCGATCTTTGCTGTTCTTCCTCATTTGGATCATTCGATATATTGAAGCTGAGGTTTTGATTCCGGCTCTGCTGTCGGATATAATCAATGACCCTCCGCTTAATCATTACCTCTGCAAAACTTAATAATGAATTCCCTTTTTCAGATGAATATTTTTGGATTGCCTCATTGAATGCGATGAGACCAATGCTAAATTCATCGTCCGATTCATGTATGTATCTCTTGCAGACAGACGAAACAGTCTTCGCGATAAATGGCTTATAAGAATCAATTAATTCTTCTCTTAAAGCAGCATCCCCCTGGTGGATTTTCTCTACAGTTTCTTCCAGTGGTCTGCGCTTTTTCTTTGCCATGAACAATAAACTTAGCAATAGCCTCACCTCTTTCCTCCCCACATTATATCATGACTGTCAATTTATCTATCTGTGGTTAGGCAGTGAAAAGATAGCCACATAAGGCTACCTTTTCGAGTCTATTGTTCATTATGAATTAGTTTTTATCATTACCTTTTCCGTTACCTTTGCCATTTCCATTGCCTTTATTTTCATGTTTCTTTGAATTCTTTTCTTGTTTCTTATCTTGCTTAGCCTGGTGTTTTTCTTCTTTCTTTTGCTGTTTAGCTTCCTTGCGTTCCTGTTTTTCAACAGCCTTTTGTGCTTTACGCTCTTGTTTAGCTTTTTCTTTTTCAGCTTTTGGTGACACTACCGGTACTACAGCTGTGTCGTCATTTACAGGCATTGTTTCTTCAGCAGGCTCTTCAACAACTGGTGTTTCATCAGCAGGCAGAAGATCTGACTCAACCACTGGTTCTAGTTCTACTGGCTCAGTTGTTTGTGTATCTTCTTCCTCAACAGGCTTCTCTGCATACTTTTCTTCTAATTTAGCCAATTTTTTTGCCATTTTAGCGTATGTTTTGTCAATGTTCTTTTGAAGTTGCGCTCTTGCATTTTCATTGCCCACGTGTTCCATGGCAGCTTTTAATGCAATGATATTCTGTCTGAGCATTCCTTCGATTTCTTCGAAAGGATCTTCACTTACAACCTCTTCTTCCTCAGACCCTTCTTCCGCGTCTTCATCGCCAGGCTCTTCAGCTACAACATCGTCAGCAGGCTCTTCGCCATCTTCAGTCGATTCTTCAGAATCTGCTTCCTCTGTGTCTTCATCAGATGGTGTACCATCTTCTGGGTCTGTTCCTTCTTCAAGGTCAGCATCTTCTTCATTTGATACTTCCTCATCTACAATCTCTTGTGAAGATTCCATATATTCAACAGCTGCTTCGATTACTTTAAGGGCTTCTTCTTCATTTCCCTCAGCAAATAGAGCACTTGCCTCTTGAAGGCGTTCTGCGGCGTATGTAGCAAGCAATTCTGCTTCTTTAGCATTATCAAATGTAAAAGCAAGCCTTATTTTCTCCAGTGCGATTTTAGCAAAGTAGAAGAAGTCACCAGGAATCAAAGATGGGTTTATTTCTTCAAGCTCATCGACCTGTGTCTTTGCTTCTTCAAGCTCTTCAGGGCTGACATTTTGCAGTTCTACAGTTTCAACCTCAGAATTGTTCTCTTCTGCCATTGCAACTGGCGAAAATGTAAATGTTCCAGCAAGCACTAAAGCCAATGTACTCTTGGCGATTTTTTTCATCTCTTGGTTAGAAAGTTTCTTCATTCTCAATTCACCTCGTAAGTTTTTAGGAGCGGCCGCTTTAATCATTACAAGGTTACGTTTGCGCTTACTTTGTTATGGGGGTTTTATTAGAAAAAAATAAAAAGGCTTCAGTCAAAATATGACTGAAGTGTTAAGAACATTGTTGATATATATGGTTTTACAAGGAATTTTAGTTCTTATAAAATATTATAAGGCAACCTCGACTAAAGTCTGCCACCTTCCCATCTTTTACCGATTTATTGGCTTAGTCCGCATAAAAAAAGGACCACACCACCGGGAGAAAACATAATTTAGATTTCTCCCAGGAAGATAGGACTTATTGCAATATGTATTCTAGTTGTAATAAAACTTAAGTAATAACTTCCTGATCAAGAATCCGGTAATCACTCCGGGAATGACAAAAAGCATTGGAAGGAAAACAGGCCCTGGAAATAGTCCAAATATTTTAACCTTCGGTGATATCATCAAACCAACTGTTACGAAATAGGCTGAGAACACAAAAGGCAAAAAGGTGATTTTCTCTTCCGCAGGCATCGCACTTCTATACGCATCCCACATGGCGAACATATATAAACATGGGTAGAACATCAGCCACTGGTAGTCCAGGACATGCATAGCCTTTTCCGTCTCCCCAAGGAAGCTATACATTATTCCTTTATTAAAATTACTATTAACGTTAACTAGGAACTCAAGCAGGACAAATAAAATGCCCTTTACAAGGTTCCCCGTCAGTAGCTGGGCAAACCCTGGCAGTGCGATGCTCCACATTACCGCTTCTAGTTTGGTTAAGTTCTTTTTTATCGCCACGTCATGTTTCATCCTTTAGTCATATTATTGGTACCTTTATGAATGTTTAATTTTCCAAAGTGTCAAAAGAACACATGGAAATTTTTTTTGTATCCTGTGCATTTTGCTACTTGTTTTAGATTGTCCAAATTGTGCTTCGAATTATCATTTTTCCAGTTAATTGTTAAATTAATTTCGTAAGAATTACCTGATCCATGTTGAATATATAAATACAGATCAATAATAAGCTGGATAGGAACATTTGGCTAAATTAATAAAACCGCCCCTAATACCGGGACGGTTAAAAATTATTTGTTACTTTTCAAGAGGGCGATATAGTTTTTAGCAAAAGTGAGCCAATCTCTTTTGTCGGCAAAATAGCTTTTGAATAAATTCAGGAACAATGGATATTTACCTTTATACGGATACCATTGAATTTCAGATTTCATAAAACCCATGTCTTCCATGATTGCTTTTTCATGACAAAAGATCTTCAAACCTGCCTCAGAATGATATCGTCCAATGCCGCTTTCCTTAGTTCCCCCGAAAGGAAGACCATGGTTGGCTACAGTAATAAGTACATCATTGATGACCACAGCTCCGGAAACCAGTTTGGAAGCGACACGACGCGCCTTCGCTTTATCCTGAGTCCAGACACTTGCATTTAGTCCATATACGGTTCCATTAGCATATGCTATTGCTTCTTCTTCCCTATCGAATGGGACAACAGGAAGCAATGGGCCGAAAGATTCTTCCTGGATGATTTTCATGTCTTGCTCGACTTCAGTAATGACGGTAAGCGGCAGGAACATGTCTTCCTTCCAATCAGAAGGTTTCAATCCAGTTTCCAATTTCGCCCCCCGTTCAAGTGCTTCATCCAGTTGTTCTCTTACCACGTCTTTCTGGGCTGGAAAAGTCATTGACCCCACATCTGAGTTTATATCGTTCCCCTGCTGAAGAGAGTTGACTTCTTTTTTCAATTTTTCAAGGAACTTGCCATATATTGACCGTTCCACATATAACCGCTCAGCGCTCATACAGACCTGGCCACTGTTTGTAAAAGCCCCCCAAGCAGCTGCCTTAACTGCCCTGTCGAGATTGGCATCTTCAAATACAATCATTGGATCCTTGCCGCCGAGCTCCAGAGTTGTGGGAATCAAATCCTTCGCAGCCTGCTGCTGAATGATCTTCCCTGTTCGGACAGAGCCTGTAAAGAAGATGTAATCTGGCTTACCCGATGTGAAAGCAGCACCAACTTCCTTGCCGCCATGAGCAACCTGTACAGTTCCTTCCGGGAATCCAGAGCGCCTGAATAAGTCTTCGATACATTTACCAACAAGCGGGGTCACCTCTGATGGCTTTAGGATGACAGAATTGCCTCCTGCCAGAGCGCTGATCATCGGTACCATCGCCAGCTGCAGCGGATAATTCCAGGGTGATATTACAAGTACGACACCACGCGGCATATATTCAATAAAGGATTTTTTTCCGATAAGCAATAAAGGTGTTTTAACTTTTTGCCTGCTAAGAACCTTTTCAGCATGCTTGATAATATGATCGATTGCATCAAGTGTCGGCATAATATCGGCCACAATTGACTCGGTCAATACCTTGCCAGTATCATCTGAGATGATTTTTGCAATTTCATCCATTTCATCGACCATCAGCTGCTTCAGCTTTCTTAAATATCCGGTACGCTCAGAAATAGCAAGACTGCTCCAAGCCCCAAAAGCCTTCCTCGCCTCCTGATAGAAGAACGGAACTTCATGGACAGGCGTCTCCTCGATTTCGGCAATAATCTCCCCTGTCGCTGGTGCCAATACCGATAACTTTTGCACTTCTTCAACTGAATGCACGTTCATTCACCTGCCAATAATTTAAAGTCTTATATAATGTTTATTTGGTACTGATTATTATGTTTATTTTCTCGATAGAAAGCCGCCATTGCAGCTATCCCTTCCTTGAAATCCGGGCATGCGATCCCTGAATCCTTTAAGTCATCCTGTGCCTGGGACGAATCGAAATGGCCTCTCCATGTAAAATAGTCAAGTGCTTCTTTTTCGACTCCAAGATACCTTCTGAGCACCCTGAAATTGAGTCCTCCTTTTGCGAGCGCCAGTGGTACAGAACCTTTTGGCTGCTTCTTCAACAATTCGTACATCATCATTTCATAAAGCTCAGACACTTTGTATGGTTTGGGATCTGTGAGATGATATGTTTTCCCTGCTCCTTTATCAGCAAAGGTTAAATAGGTTGTCGCCTCAATAATATAATCCACTGGCACAAGATTGACAACAGTATCGCCTTTTCCAAGCTTTGGCAAGAATGGCATGAAGCTGAGGCGGTCGATAAAATTCATGATGAAATACGGGCCATCAAATTTAATGGTTTCTCCAGTTGCTGAATGGCCTTTAACAATTCCTGGCCTGATGATGGTGACAGGAATCTCGGACTTCAATGCTTCCACGAGCACTTCAGCTTCATATTTAGTCTCTTCATAGTAGTTTTTGAAACCGGGTGGCTTGATTAATTCATCCTCATACAATATACCTTCCCGTTTGCCTGCAACATATCCGGTACTGAAATACGTATAGCGCTTGAGATTTTTTAAAGTCCTCGCCCATTCATTCACGTACCTTGTTCCATCCACATTCACACGGAACGCAATTTCCTTAGGAACCGCGAGGTCATATATAGCTGCCAGGTGGAAGACATGCGTTACAGCCGACTCAAGCTTTGCTTGCTTTTCATGGTCAATCGCCAAGCCTGATACTGTAATATCCCCTTTTATAATCTCGAACTGACTCTCAGACATGCTAAAATCCTGAATGATTGCTGCTCTCTCAGCCTCTGCCTTCTTTACCATATTAGGCAACACCAATACATGAATCTTTCCTTTACCATCATTTTTTCGTAAAACTTCTCTAATTAATTGATTGCTGATGAATCCAGGAAATCCTGTAAAAAAGTACCCGTACTCCATGAATATCCTCCTCACCGTTAATTAGCTATATTTTAACGATAAGCGCTTACATCTGCAATCACTTTGCAAACTATTCTGAAAAATACGATAAATAACGGGGTAGGTGCAAGTCATTTAGGAAACTTGTTCGTGTATTGTGATGTTTTTTAGGAGAAAAAAATGTCTGGCTAATTTCAGCCAGACATCCCACATTATCTTCGTCTTCTAAAATCTTGATGTGAATCTTCTTCGTCTTTTATTTGGTAAAGGAGCTCTTCTAACATACCGGCCATTTCTTCTTTCGTGTATTTTCCCTTTTGGATAGATGACGGCCTTTCTTCTGTTCCCGTTTCATATTCTGATTCTGTATGCTCTTTTAGCAGATAGGCTGGTACCAGATGGCCATCTGGTGTCGCATACATTTTATTTCTTCTTCGATAGTCCTTGTCAAAGAAACTATAGACTACCGGAATAACAAACAGGGTCAGGAATGTACTGCTGATCAGGCCTCCAATGACTGTAATTCCCATTGGCTGGTTAATTTCAGTTCCTTCCCCAATGCCTAGCGCGAGTGGAAGAAGGCCAAGAATGGTCGTCAACGCCGTCATCAAGATTGGCCGTGCCCTGTCTTTTACCGAAAGAACAATCGCTTCGTGCGGTATCAAACCACGCTCTTTCTTCTGGTTGATGTAGTCAACGATTACAATTGCATTATTAACTACGATACCTGCAAGCACAATGATTCCGATCACCACCGTCAAGCTTACTGGTGTTCTCGTTGCCGTCAGCGCCAGTGCGACACCAATTACCATCAGCGGAACCGTGAACATGATGACAAATGGATACTTCAGTGACTCAAACTGGGCCGCCATGACAAGATAAATCAAGATGATTGCCAGTACGAAAGCCAGTACAAGATCATCAATTGATGATTCAAGCAGCTCTCTGTCTCCACTGAAGACAACTTCAGTTTCTTCTGGTAAATCAAGCTCAGATATCCTCTCATCCACCTTTTTGGAAATATCACCAAGGTTCGTTGAGGATTTGTATTTCATTGTGAATTCCACTGCACCCTGCTGATTGATTCGCTGGATTCTGACAGGGCCGCTGCCGGTTTCAATATTGGCAACCTGGCCAAGGGTAACATAGTTACCGTCAGGCTTCTTGATCAAAAGCTTTTTCAGCTCATCGATATTCTTGGTTACTTCACTATCATATTCCACATATACACCAAGAATTCCCCCATCTTCACCGGGCATTTGTGTTGCCATATCCCCACGAGTTACATTGTTAACAATCATGGCAATTTGCGCTGGTGCCAGTCCCTGGGCCAGTGCTTTTTCCCTGTCAACCGTAATCTGAATTTCCTCAACAGTATCATTCTGGCTTGTAGTCAGCTCATTGACATCATCGAGCTCATTCAGGGATTCATATATTCTATCAACAGACTCATTCAGCCGTTTTTCACTGGTATCGCGAACATTGAAAGTCAGGGTGTTCGGAGCCGAACCGGATGTGGACTGCATATTAAAACCTAGTTCAGCACTGTTGTTTGCATTTGCCGCAGCTTGTTCCAGCTCTTTTTTTACATCATCGACAAACTGGAAGGTACTGATTTCCCGTTCTTCAAGCTCATCCATCTTTACATACAGTTCACCGACATTGGCATTCGTCGTGCCTCTGAATGAAGCCTCTTGTGTAGTACCAACCAGGCTTACATAAACATCGACCTCTTCTTCATCTTTCAATTTATCTTCGAGAGCAGCCATGACTTTTTGAGTCTCAGAAAGAGCGGCTCCATTTTCGAGATTCACCCTGATGCTGAAGAATCCTTCATCAGTAGGAGGGATGAACTGGGTGCCAACTGTTGTCACTCCATAACCGCCTCCGGCCAGCATCAGCAAAGTGACCAGAATGACGATGAATCGATGGCGAAGTGCCCACCTGATTGATTTTTCCAATCCTCTCAATGAGCCTGAACGCTGCCTTCTCGCTTCGAGATTTTTCTTCGGAGCCTTCAATAGCCTGCTGGCTAACATTGGGACAACAGTCAATGCAACCACCAATGAAGCAAACAAACTGAATGAAATCGTCAAAGCGAACTCTGTAAACAGCTCGCCGATGATACCAGAGATGAAGACAACTGGCAAAAACACTGCTACAGTCGTCAAAGTTGATGCAGTAATGGCAGCTCCTACTTCCTTAGCTCCATCCCTTGCCGCTGTTTTCGGATCCTTGCCCATTGAAAGGTGACGATATATATTTTCGATAACGACGATGGCGTTATCAACCAGCATCCCGATACCAAGTGCCAGTCCCCCAAGGGTCATGATATTCAATGTAAAATCAGCAAAGAACATCAATACGAAGGTGAAGATGACGGAATACGGAATCGCTATCCCGATGATAAGCGGACTCTTCACATTTTTTAGGAAGAAGAACAGAACGGCCATCGCTAGCAATCCCCCGAGAATCAAGGAGGTTGTAATATTGCCGATTGCCATTTTTATGTAATCTCCCTGGTCAAAAAGTACCTCCGACTCGATCCCAGCGTATTTATCACGTTCAAGCAATGTCTCCAACTCTTCGAGAAAAGCTTCAGAAACCTCTGCCGTGTTGGCATCCGATTGCTGCAGGACACTCAACAGTACGGAAGGAGTTTGGTTCGTCCTTGTAATCGTATTATCATCCTGTTTTTGCAGCTCAACTGTTCCAACATCCTCTAGTTTGACCTTCTGATTTGTCACCGGATTGTTGAATACTGTCAAGTTCTTTAAGGTATCTAATGAATCCAAAGTACTGATGATCCTGGTCGTCAGTTCTTTGCCATCTGTCAAAATCGTATCACCAGGCATCGATACATCATTAGCCCTGATCAGGTCCACAACATCGGACTGGCTCAGTTTATAGCTCTTTAACTTTTCCTGGTCAAGCTCTACCCTTACTTCCTGTACTGATGTACCTGATAAATTGACGCTTGCAACCCCTTCGACCTTGGTAAGCTCCAGTTCTAGCTCTTCAGCCAGCTCCCTTAGCGCAGATTCATCCTGGCCAGAGCTTAATGAAAGCTGGATGACTGGAAATTGAGACGGATCGAACTTCATGAATCTCGGCTTATTCGCATCGTCTGGAATCGGTGTCATATCCATTCTCTGTATGACTTCATCCTGGATATCATCAATATTGGTTGTCCAGGAAAACTGCATCAGGATCAGGTTGGCACCTTCCTGTGAAGTAGAGGTCATCGTTTTGATTCCCGGTAGCGTAGCCAAATTAGCCTCGAGTGGCTTCGTCACCTTTTCCAAAACTTCCTCTGGACTGGCTCCCTGATAATTGGTCACAACTACCCCAACAGGCGGATTTATATCCGGGATCAGTTTCAAAGGAATCCTCATCAATGAAACAACCCCAAGAATCAGGACCAAGAACATGGTCACTAATGTAAATACAGGCCTTCTAATCGAAAAATTACTGATTTTCATACGCGAACTCCTTTCGGCGGTAACACACAGTGACTGACCGGACGGTTATTATGTACCATCCTTAATATAGTGAAGCAACATGGATAATTCAACTATCCAGTGTACAATTATAAGAACAATTTTTAACATTTGTATCCCATAAGCATACCTTTCATTTTATAGTAACCAAAGAATTAATGAAACTTTAAGGCACTTAAAATAACCACCTATTTTGACTGAAGAATTATGTTCCGCACCCCAAATTGATTTTCTGGATTTCAGGAACAGAGTCGGAGATATTGTGACCAGACTTTGGCCTTTTTTAGTATTCAGGCACATAAATTCTGTTTATGTTACTGGTTTGACTGCCACCTTCCCAGTTCAGGCACATAAACCCTGTTTATGTTACCGGTTTGGCTGCCATCCTCCCAGTTTGGGCACAAAAATCAGGTTTATGTTACCGGTTTGGCTACCATCCTCCCAGTTTGGGCACAAAAATCAGTTTTATGTTACCGGTTTGACTGCCATCCTCCCAGTTCGGGCACATAAGTCCGGTTATGTTACCGGTTTGACTGTCATCCTCCCAGTTCGGGCACATAAGTCCGGTTATGTTACCGGTTTGGCTACTTTCCCCTGAGTTCGTGACATAATCATCATTTATAAAACACAAAAAAAGCGGCAGCTTATGCCACCGCATTTTTCCCTGTCTTCGATAAGGTTATTCCTGTAAAACCTGCTGCCAGTGTCAGTAGGGGTGACAGCAGGCAAAAGAATGCAAATGGAACATAATCCATCGTGCTGACTCCAAGGACGCTGCTAAGGAAAACACCGCACACGCTCCAGGGAACAAGTGGATTAAGTACTGTCCCCGCATCCTCCAGAACACGAGAAAGATTTTTCGGATGCAGCCCAGCTTTTTCGAAGTGGCCCGCAAATGTATTGCCTGTAATAAGGATCGAAAGATATTGCTCACCGATCAAAAAGTTAATCCCAATCGCAGATAAAGCTGTTGATCCAACGAGAACTGGCACCTTTTCTAGACCGCTGGCAAGCCCTCGTAATAAAGCCGGAAGAACACCAAGCTTGAATAACAACCCGCCCATGCTTAAAGCAAGGAGTACAAGCGAGACTGAGAAATACATGCTCTCAAGGCCACCGCGGCTCAGCAGGGAATCCAGCTGTTCGTTGCCACTCTCAGAAACATAGCCTGAGTATAAAATCCCCGGAAGTCCGCCCCATTCATTTTGCGGGACAACCATCATACTGATGATCATCGCTGAAAGGGTTCCTGCTCCTAGTGTCAAAATTGAAGACACTTTCCTCACTGCAAGTATCGCAATGATAGCCAGTGGAATGAGTGAGTACCAGTTTACAAGATTCGTCTCCAAAAGAGTATCCTGCAAGCTCCCAAGCTTTGTGAAGTCTGCTGAACCCAGTTCTGGCGACAAGGCAGCAAACATTACAAGTGAAATGAAGAACGCAGGTATCGTCGTCCAGCTCATGTTTTTGATATGCTCAAAAAGATCTACTTTTACAGTAGCAGACGCTAAAACGGTTGTATCCGATAACGGTGACATTTTATCACCAAGGAATGCGCCTGATACCACCGCACCAGCCGTGATAGCCAATGAGAATCCCAAACTTTCACTAACCGCCATGAACGCTACCCCAATCACAGCTGAGGTAGTCAATGAACTGCCAATACTTAACCCAATAACAGATGTGACGATAAAGACAATCGCATAAAACCACTTTCCAGTCACTAAATCAAATGCGATATATATCAAAGTAGGAATGGTACCGGCAGCAATCCAGCTGCTTACCAGCATCCCAATAAAGAAAAATATCATTACAGCTCCCAGGCCCGCCTTAGCACCTTCAACCATACTTTGTTCAAGCTCAGCCATCTTAATTTTTCTCAACAATCCATAAATGATCAATGACCCGATCCCCATCAGGACCGGAATGTGCGGCATTAATTCTAGTTTTATCATGCCATAACCGATTCCAGCCAGAAGCAATAATATAACAGCGGCTGCCTCGGAAGTTTTCAATGATATTGATTGGCTTTGGTTTAACATGATGATTCCCCCAATTAGAAGTAAAATACAAAAAGCTCTACTAAGTCTAGGGACGAAGGAGCTCCGCGGTACCACCCTAATTGGCAAACAATAATATCTGCCCACTTCATTAACAGTGCCTTTTTGCGACAGGTGTAATTCAAATCAGCCATTGCCTGGATTTTCAGCAACCATCCAGTTTCTTTGTGCTGCTCATGGGGATTCTACTAATATCTGTCGGCACCTCACACTTAACTTTTGCACTTAAACGCTTTTATGCATAAAAGCGATATAGAATAATACTAATATAGTATCTGATATTGAAAATGTCAATAGATTGAACTAAATAAAGTTAAATCTGTGACCGGGGAGCTCTGTACTTTTATCAATATATAAAGAGCCGGCATTCAACAATGCCGGCTCAACTTATTATGAAGCATCCATAGGATTATAAAGTTTTACTTCTGGATTCTTGTCCTGGAACCACCTTAAGGCAAATTCATTCTCGAATAAGAATACTTTTTTGTCATAGCGGTCAGTGACTAGCAGGCTCCTCGAGCTGGAAAGGTTTTCGTTCACATCGTCGCCTTCAATCCAGCGGGCAATCTTGGATCCCTGTCTTTCCATCAGAACCTCTACGTTATATTCGTTGCGCATCCTTGCTTCGAATACTTCGAATTGGAGCTGTCCGACAGCACCAAGAAGGTACTCTTCCGTCTTCAATGTCTTGAATAGCTGGATTGCTCCTTCTTGGACAAGCTGCTGGATTCCTTTATGGAAATGTTTTTGCTTCATGACGTTCTTTGCTGAAACCCTTACGAAAAGTTCTGGTGTGAACTGGGGAAGCTTTTCATACAGGAATCCTTCCTTGCCAGAAACAATTGTATCACCAATCTGGTATGTGCCCGGGTCGTATAGCCCGATGATGTCACCTGCTACAGCCTCCTCAACAGTACTGCGATCATCAGCCATGAACTGTGTAGATTGCGCAAGCTTCATTGATTTTCCTGTACGGCTAAGCTGGACGGTCATTCCTCGCTCAAACTTGCCCGAGCAGATGCGCAGGAAGGCAATTCTGTCACGATGAGCCGGATTCATGTTTGCCTGGATTTTAAAGATAAAGCCAGAAAATTCCTCTGATTGTGGATCAATTTCTCCTGCTGTCGAATTCCTTGGCTGTGGTTCTGGCGCAAATTGCAGATAAGAATCAAGGAATGTCTGGACACCGAAAGTCGTCAAGGCGCTTCCGAAAAATACAGGTATCAATGTTCCATCGGCAATCCGTTCTTTTGAAAATTCATTTCCCGCTTCATCTAGCAGCATGATTTCTTCTAAAGTCTGGTCATATAAAGAAGACTCTTTCAGAGAATGTTCACCCACAATTTCTCCTTCTTCGTTCAACTGAACAAAGCGTTTGTCCTCATCTACACGGAACTGTTCAATCCTGTTGTTGAATCGGTCATAGATCCCAAGGAACTCTTTGCCCATGCCAATCGGCCAGTTCATTGGATAAGATTCAATTCCAAGCACTTCTTCCAATTCAGCTAGCAGCTCAAGAGGTGCTTTTCCCTGGCGATCAAGCTTGTTGATAAAGGTAAAGATCGGAATCCCTCTCATACGGCATACTTTGAAAAGCTTGAGAGTCTGGTCCTCGATACCCTTTGCTGAGTCTATGATCATCACGGCGCTGTCGACCGCAGTTAACGTTCTATAGGTGTCCTCAGAGAAATCCTGGTGGCCTGGTGTGTCAAGGATGTTGACCTTGAAGCCATCATAATCAAATTGCATGACACTGGAGGTCACGGAGATTCCACGCTGCTTCTCGATTTCCATCCAGTCACTTGTCGCAAATTTTCCAGTCTTCTTCGCTTTTACCGTACCAGCATCACGAATTGCGCCACCGAACAGCAATAGCTTTTCCGTAAGCGTCGTTTTCCCGGCATCCGGGTGGGAAATAATCGCAAATGTTCTTCGCGATTGTACTTCATCTTTTAATTTTTTCATCATTAAATGTTTCCTTTCTGTTTAAAGGCAAAATTCTTCATAGAAAAGCGCAAGCGCCTTGGTCAGCCCCGACAAGCGTTGCCCGCCTATAACGCCACGTCCTGTGGCTGGCGGGTCTAGCACATCGTGTGCCTCGGAGGGCCGACCATTGAAGTCGCTTTTTGACTTCATTGGGCGGACCGAAACGTCTCGAGGGGCTAGGCGCTGGAGCTGGCAATTCTCGAGTTGAAAAATCCATTCTTTTTCACTATAAATTTAATCTTATCTTTCTGGCGTTAAGTTTGCAATCCTGCAGATACATATCAGAACTTTTAAATATTTTCCTTTAACGTTTATAATAACTTCAGGAGGTGCAGCATGGATTCAGTTACACATACACTTTTCGGTTTAGCCTTATATGGTGCCGTTGATAAAAAACATATGAAAAAATCGCAGAAGCGTGCTTATTTACTAACCGCGGTCGGCGCAAGCCAGATCCCGGACATCGATGTCATTTCACAACTCTGGGATAATGAAGGGCTTTACCAGATGTGGCACCGAGGCATCACCCACTCAATTTTCCTGACACCGTTGTGGGCCGCTTTATTTATTCTACTATCTTTCCTTCTATTTAAAGTAAAAGATGTAAAACTTTTTTTCCTTGGATGGGTGGCAGTCATCATCCATAATACAAGTGATTTATTCAACGCCTGGGGAACTGGCTATCTCGAACCATTTTCCAATATGAGAATCACCTTTGGGACAATCCCCATCATTGATTTCGTTTTCTGGGTGATTCTCGGAACAGCGTTTATTGCGTCAAAATTCAATAAAATAAAAAGCCCATCCTACTTTAAACTTGCATGGGTCTTTATCGCTCTGCATGTCATTATCCAAAGTGTCCAGGGCTGGATGCTATATAATCAATATGAGGATGATTATGAACAGATTGCACTTTCTGCCGGCTTCATTCCTTGGACATATACAGTAATCGCGAAAAGCGATAGTGAAGTGAATATCTTCCAGGATAATCTCTTCTCCGAAAGAAAGCTCCAATATGAACTTACTTCCGCAGAGGATACAGATCTCAATGGTTTATTTACTGAAAAACCTGAAGCTAAGACGCTTTCTGAATGGTCACCCTTTGTAGTGATCGTCGACGATGGAGATAGAATAGGAGTCTACGATCCACGCTTTTACCGAAACGGACAATCCTTCCTCTTCGAATACATTGATAAAACTCAATGAGGAAGAAAAGCGCAAGCGCTGACAATTATGTGTAGTTATTTTCCACACAAGCAAAAAGAGCAGCCAAAGGTTTAATCTGGCTGCTCTTGCTTATCCATTACATCTTCGTTGCTATATCATCCATCATTTCATCTATTGTGACAGTAACCTCATTCGTTTTCCTTGCTACAGCAATCGTGAATTCCAATAACTCTTTATATTTTTCTACCGGAATCATTGAATTCATCTTCTCGTATTCATTCACTTTAAGACCGAGATTTTGCAGGATCATGATTGCCTCTTCTACAGATCCTCTTTCAACTTCAAACATTCTGATTCCCCCTATTTCTCTGGTTGAATTCCATTATGAGGGAGTTAAACCTATTTTAAAATGGTAAAACTTTCATTAATAACCAATCATTCTGTAAAAATTAGGTATAAAGTCGGTCTATTTTTACTCTGCTTGTTTATAGCCATCAAATGTACAGTTTATTCGATGAAATCACCACTTAAGAACTAGAACTTTTTACCTTGAAATAGTCTTGATTCTTCATTTCCTCTTTGAATTATTGGATAATTCCGGTAACCTTCTGCATAAATTCCTCACCTGTCATCCATTTGCCCCCACCTTGTACAAGAGTATCGTTACCTCCACCCTTGCCATCAATTATGGAAAGTGCCCTTTGTGATAATCCCTTCAAGTCGCCTTCTGTTTTCTTACCTTTTGCAAAGACGAATTGCAGCTTTTCCTCATTTTCAGACGCAAGCAAGAATATCTTATCTTCAGCAGTTGAAACGAGCAGCCTGGCCAGTTTTTGAAGTTCCTGAATACTCCTGTTCTGAAATACGGTGCTGACCATATCATTCTTTCCTGATTCAATAATCTCGTTTGCTTCAAATTTTAATAATTGATCCTTCATTTCCTCAATTGTTTTTTCAAGATCTTTATTTTGGGCAAGAAGTCTAATTACTGTTGAACTCATATCCTGTTCTGGTGCATTGAGCAGGGCTGTGAGCTCCTTGATGACCTCATGCTTTTGGCCAAGCTTGTTCAGCACCCTTTTGCCACAAACAAACTCAACACGCACCCTTTTCTTTTGCATTTCCCATCCCAGGATTTTCAATGATCCGATTTCGGCAGTGCTGTTTGGATGTGTGCCACCACAGCCATTGTAGTCAAAATCTGGTATTATGACGAGCCTGATGTTATTAGATACGGATAATTCTTTCCTGAGTCTGTATTGCTTCAGTTCCTCTTCATCGACCCATTTAGTGACGATTGGGCGGTTTTTGAGAATCACCTGATTAGCTAGCTCTTCCACCTTTGCGGCCTCATCTGCTGAAAGATTTTCTGTATCCAAGTCTATTGTCAGTGTATCTTTACCAAGATGGAAACTGACCGTTTTATATCCATACAAATCCTCGAACGAAGCGGAAAGAATATGCTGTCCAGCATGCTGCTGCATATGGTCAAATCGGCGATCCCATTCAATTGCCCCTTCAACAGGATTTCCTTCCGCCAATTTTCCCTTTATATAATGGCGGATTTCCCCATCAACTTCCTCAACATCCACTACTTCAACGCCATTTAAGAATCCGGTATCGAATGGCTGACCACCACCTGTCGGGTAAAAAGCTGTCTGAGAAAGGATTGCGTATATCCTCCCAGATTCGTCTTCTTTTTGCGTAATCAGCTCCGCAGAGAATTTTTTTATGTATGCATCGTGATAATATAATTTGTTTTCCATGGCAATCTTCACACTCCGAAATAAAACTTATGCTAACCAGTATAGCATTTTTTCCATAGTAAGTAGACGTATCAGGATACCGAAAAACAGGCCAAATCTAAATAAAAACAGCTTCCTGGATACTGGGAAGCTGTTGGTGTTTTACTATAACGTTCCTAAGGCCTGTTCTGCCCTGTTGATCAGTGTCTTTCCTTCTTCTACCAGTCCCTTAGGAAATGGAGCATCCTTGTCTTCAGGGGATTTAAATTGGTTTAAAGAACCGGTCAGTGCCCCGATGTTCCCCTCGTCATCAACTGCTGTCTGAAATTGATGATCAAGCAGGAATGGCGTCCCAATCTGGACGAATGTGCCATCATCATCCAATGGACCACCAGTCGACTTGAAGGGAATACGTACATACTGCCGGTCCCCATGGTCGTCGTTCATCTTGTAATCGATATATGCATGGTCATATTCCCACTGACCGTTAACATTGAATCCCAGCGGGCCGAGCTTTTGCTTCAATTCACCGACAGTGAGCTCTTTTCCATCTATATTAGATTGGATTGGAATCATAGTGAAAACCTCATTTCGTAAAGGATTAGTTATATTAACTTTTTCCACCACGACAAGGTCATCAAACATCCAGCAGCACACTGGTAAAAATATTAAAAGAGTTCTAATCACTACGATTTTAATGATAATCACTACGTTTAGCCGTATAATCACTACGAAATATAACACAATCACTATGTTTTAAGCCATAATTACTACTATATCATTGACTATCACTACTTTTTACAAATATAGTAAAAAAGTGGAGACCCCCAGGGTCTTCACTTTTTCTTACTTCGTTAAATGATAAACAATTGATTCATATGGCCTCAGATTGATTGCTGATATATCTGAAGTAGAATCTTCATAATTAGAAAGCAGAATTTCTGCTTGATAGCCATCAGCATCTACCGAATCAGGCAATTCAAAGATAGTATCTTTTCCATAAAAGTTATTTACGACTAGAAGTTTTTCATTCTGCCCGTTCCTGACATATGCAAATATGTCAGGATGTTCTTCTAGGAGGAGCTGGTAATCACCATAGGTGATAATGTCATACTGTTTTCTCAGTTGAATCAACGTTTTATAGTGATAGAACACTGAATTTTTATCAGCGAGCGCATTTTCAACATTCACAGTTTGATAATTTCTGGCAACATCTATCCATGGAGTGCCGCTTGTAAAACCTGCATGTTTCTCGTCATTCCAGTGGACAGGTGTTCTAGAGTTATCTCTCGACTTACTTTGCAGTATCTTCAGGATTTCCTCTTTGGACATACCTTCGCCCATTTTGATTTTATAAATATTCAAGGATTCAACATCACGATAATCCTCGATTCTTTCAAAATATGGATTGGTCATGCCGATTTCTTCACCCTGATAAATATAAGGCGTTCCCTGCATCATATGGACTGCCGTACCAAGCATTTTCGCCGATTCGCGGTGGTATTGACCATCATTGCCATATCGCGACACAACTCTCGGCTGGTCATGGTTGCACCAGAACAATGCGTTCCAACCGCCACCCTTATGCATTTCAACCTGCCATAAAGATAAAATCCGTTTAAGGGCAAGAAAATCAAAATCCACAAGAGTCCATTTGTCACCATTTTCATAGTCGACCTTTAAATGATGAAAGTTAAATGTCATGCTCAGTTCGTTTCGATCCGGATTTGAGTATTTGATGCAGTTTTCGATAGTCGTGGAAGACATCTCGCCGACCGTCATGCTGTCATATTTGGAAAGAACCTCAGAATTCATTTCCTGCAAATACTGGTGTACTTTTGGTCCATCGGTGTAGAATTTCCGGCCATCGCCCGGTGGTACAGAACCATCATCATCTGGAAAATCCTGATCCTTTGAAATCAGGTTGATTACATCAAGCCTGAAGCCATCTATACCTTTCTTGAACCAATAATGCATCATCTCGTATACATCATTTCGGAGCTGTTCATTTTCCCAATTCAGATCAGCCTGGGTGACATCGAACAAATGAAGGTAATATTGGCCTGTAGCCCCATCGTACTCCCAGGCATTCCCGCCGAATTTTGATTCCCAATTGGTGGGGGCACTACCGTCTTCCCTCGGGTCTTTCCATATATAATAGTTTCGGTAACGGCTATCCTTTGATTTCAGGGCATCCTGGAACCACTCATGCTCAATTGATGAGTGGTTCACGACCAAATCCATGATAATTTTGATTCCGCGCGAATGTGCTTCCTCAAGCAGACGGTCGAAGTCTTCCATCGTCCCGTATTCTTTATATATTTGATAATAATCTCTGATATCGTAGCCATTATCCCGCTGAGGTGAATCATAGACCGGCGTCAGCCAAATTATGTCCACTCCCAGCTCTTTCAAATAATCAAGCTTGGCGATAATCCCCTGCAGGTCGCCTGTTCCATTGCCAGTTGTATCATAAAAACTCTTTGGATAGATTTGATAGACAACGGACTTTTTCCACCATGGTTCAGTCATAATAAACCTCCACCTCCATCAGGATTCACTCTCTAGTTATGATTACGCCTCTTTTTTCTTTCTTGTTTTTGCCATAATGAATGTCAGTACGAATGGTACGACAAGCGCGATTCCCATCCCGATGAAGAAGACACCCCAGAACTCAGTAAAGATTGACAGGAATGCAGGCAATCCGCCGACACCAATTGAAGGCGCCATTACCCCTCGAAGGGTGATGACAATACCCGCAATTGCAGACCCAATAATCGCAGAGATAAATGGGTATTTGTATCTAAGGTTTACTCCGAACATAGCCGGTTCAGTAATTCCAAGCCAAGCAGAAATGGCTGATGTCAGTGATAAACCTTTCAGTTTTTCATTGTCCTTCTCTGCAAACATCATGGCGAATGCAGCTGAACCTTGTGCGATATTAGATAAAGCGACCATCGGCCATAAGAATGTACCGCCGATTGTACCGATCAATTGCAGGTCCACCGCTAAGAATGTATGGTGCATACCTGTGATAACGAGCGGTGCATAAAGGCCGCCATAAATCAATCCGCCAATAGCAGGCACTGCATCAAAAATTCCGACAACACCGTCAGTGATCAAGTTCCCAATTGCAAAAGTAATTGGTCCGATCACGATGAAAGATAGGAAACCTGTTAACAATAGAGCTATTGGTGCAACGGTCAACAGCTGGAAGGCATCAGGAATCCGCTTTCGTAAGAAAATTTCCATTTTCGCGAGGACATAGGAAGCTAACAATACCGGCAATACCTGACCTTGATAGCCTACTTTCTCAACTGTCAGTCCAAACAAATTCCATGTAGGAATTTCTTTTGCTGCCCCGTAACCCCATGCGTTCAACAAATCCGGGTGCACAAGCATGAGTCCCAGAACAATACCAAGAAGCGGGCTTCCTCCGAATTTATTAACCGCACTCCATCCAATCAAACCTGGCAAGAATACAAATGCTGTATTTGCAATTAAATTAATGATGCTGGCAAAATCGGCCCAGCCGGTATAAACGTCAATAAATGCCTGCCCTTCAAAAAAGATGTCCTTTCCGGTCAGGATATTATTAATCCCCATTAACAAACCAGCAGTAACAATCGCCGGCAGGATAGGAATGAAGATATCTGCTAGCGTCTTGATTGCCCTTTGAAGAGGATTCAAATTTTGGGCTGCAGCATCTTTTATTTCTTCTTTTGAAGCTTCTCCAATTCCGGTAATCGCAACCATTTCTGCGTATACCTTGTCAACAAGCCCCTGTCCAATAACCACCTGGTATTGACCATTTGCGGAAAAAGATCCTTTTACAAGATCATTATTCTCCAGTTTTTCCTTATCCACTTTTCCTTCATCCTTCAAGGCAAAGCGAAGCCTTGTAACACAGTGGGTGGCAGCGGCAATATTTTCTTTGCCTCCAACAGCTTCAACAATTTGTTCAACTGCTTGTCGATCCATAATTACTCTCCTCCTGTTAACGTTTTCATTAACTATAAAAAAAGATTGCTATCAACCCGAAAAACTTGTATATACATGTTGTTTACGTTTTCATTTTACTTGTATATACATGAATAGTCAACTATTTTTAATCCTCCTTTAAAATTCCCAAAACTATTGATTTCAAACAGTGTTTAACTTGCGTTGGTTGTCAGGGCAAAAATTTACCAGTTGCTAGAGATGTTTTGTTAAAAGCCGTGATAGGGTAAAAATAAAAGATAAGGAACTTTTGCAGGAAGGGTGTTGGGAATGTTAGGCACAAAGAAACTTGAAGAAGGGTATAAAAAGTTTGAATCCAAAGCAAAAGAATATATAAAGAAACCTGAGAAAACTGATGTTTTATTGAAGGATGCCGGCAAAAAGGCGGATGATCATAAAGGGTCACTTGCGGAGATTTGGGACAATCTGCAGCTGCTATTTGATTTAGTTGGTGCCTGGCGCCGAGGAGAATACCGAAAAATCCCGACAAAATCCATCGTGACCATCATCGCTTCGATTATTTATTTCGTTTCTCCCATCGATTTAATTCCAGATTTCCTCATTGGGCTCGGAATCGTCGATGACGCGGCCGTAATCGCTTTTGTTTTAAAACAAATCAGTGCTGACCTTGAAAGATTCCGCATATGGAAAGAAAGTCATTCAGCGAACAATACAATTATTGAAGAAATCCCACTCGAAAAAGATACGCAAAGCCTGAATTAGCCCGATTTTTATCGGGCTTTTTTATTGGGAAAATTCCAGTTCTTCTTCTAGTTCGAAAGTGGGCTTTTAGGGAATAAACACTTTGTCCTATTCTAATTCAATCTCCCTTTCCGTACTTTATTATAAATAGTAAATTTTTTACAACGTTTACTATTACAATGTTTTATGAAAAATAAGGGGGATGAATCATGCAAAAACTGTTCATGTTGACTTTTGTATTATTGCTTGTTTTCTCTGGTTCTGTCATTGCCTCTTCTTCACAAAATCAAAATAGAAGTGCAAGCCCAGTAGAGGATTACCGGGGTAAATCGGCAGTTAATCAAGAAGGGTATCTATGCTGGCAATGCACTAAGTATGCCTATCATAATGGTTACAGGACGTGTGTCTCTGGCGTATGGCTCACAACCTGCCCTGTCATGAATTAATAAGATCAGAAAAAGGATGCTTAATGTCAGCATCCTTTTTCTTTTATCCTTTTGTTCCCGATGAGATATTCGAGCCTTCAATAAAATATTTTTGGAAAAAGAAGAAAAGCAGAATTACTGGCAGCAGGACCGAAACCGACATTGCCATCAAATAATGCCATTGTGTCTGGACCGTGCCCTTGAAGGTCTGCAATCCAATCTGCAAGGTGTACATACTTTCATCATTGATATAGAGCAGCGGTCCTAACAGGTCGTTCCATGCACCATTAAAAGTAAAGATTGCCACTGTAATCAAAGCCGGTTTGGTCAGCGGCAGCATAATATGCCACCAGATTTGCAAATGGCCAGCACCATCAAGTACAGCAGCCTCGACAAGTTCATTCGGTATCCCCATCATGAATTGGCGAAGCAAGAATATGAAAAAAGCACTCCCTAGAAAAGCCGGAACGAGCAGCGGCAGATATGTGTTCACCCAGCCCAGCTTTGAAAACAAGATATATTGGGGAACCATCGTCACAAACCCTGGAATAAGCATAGTTGACAGCACTATCACAAAAAGGGCGTTCCTCCCCTTAAACCTGATCTTCGCAAAGCCGTATGCGACCAGAGAATTGACAAGCACGCTGCCAATCGTTCCGACTGTAGCCAGAAAGAGCGTATTTAAGGCCCAGCGTGTAAACGGCGCAGTCTGCCAGGCCTCGACATAGTTACTGAAGTTTAACTTTTCAGGAAAGAATGACGGCGGGTACTGTGCGATCTCTGCAGGTGATTTCAACGAAGTTGAAATCATCCACCATAAAGGCATTAAGATCAGCGTACTTCCGGCAAGAAGCAGCAACGTAACAAACGTGAGCCTTACATTTTCTCTGAATTTTTTAGTCTCGTAAAATTTTGGCGCTGTTGTTGAATTCATTTGCTGTCACCCCCTTCGTAATGTACCCAGCGTTTTCCAAGCTTCATATTCACCGTAGTCAAAATCATGACGATGATAAACAGAAGCCAGGCCATAGCTGAAGCATAACCCATATCAAACACTTCAAACGCATTGTTCCACATATGCAAATTATAGAATAGCAGAGAGTTTCCAGGTCCGCCGCTTCCATTCTCAGTCATTACATAAGCTTCCTGGAAGATTTGAAAAGCACCAATCGTACTTGTGATTACATCAAAAAAGATGATTGGTGAAATCATTGGCAGCGTAATATGGTAAAACTTCTGCCACGGTGATGCCCCTTCAATATCTGCGGCTTCATACATCTGAGCCGATACCCCTTGCATGATTGCCAGGTATAAAAGCATTCCCCCGCCTACACTCCACATTTTCATCAATAGCAATGCCGGCTTTGTCCATTCAGGATCAAACAGCCATGCCGGACCGTCAATCCCGATCCAGGCTAGCATCGTGTTGACCAGCCCTGTTGATGGACTCAAAAGCTGCATCCAGAGAAAATATACTGCCACACCGGATAAAACAGCCGGCAAATAATAGATTGTCCGGAAAAACTTCATTCCTTTGATCTTTTGATTCAACAGAACGGCTAGTAAAATAGCTCCCGCAGTCGTCAATGGAACCGAGAAAATAACATAATAAATAGTATTAAAAAGAGAAGTGCGGAATAAATCGTCCATCGTAAACATGCGTTTATAATTTTCCAACCCAATGAAATTCATTTTTGAAGTAATATTGTAATCTGTGAAACTTGCAGCCAGACTGAATAACAAAGGACCTAAAGTCAAACCAAGGAACCCAATGATCCAGGGAGATATAAACAAATAGCCAGCAAGATTTTCCTTCGCCTTCTTACTGAGCCCTTTGGTTCGGCCAACAGTCTCAGCCGCTTTCTGTTCCTGCATAACTTTAGATCCACCTTTTGTATGTGCTAATGTTGTATCTGAAGACTTCATGCTTACCTAAACCCCCTTGTTGCTTTTATTTAATGGCTGTTTTCGCATTGCTTTTCGAACTCATTCTCATACCGCATTCCTTTTGGATTCGGGGCCTTTTCGAGGAGACGTCCAAACATTGAATGAATTAATAATCGTAAAAACTCAGGAGCCGTTTTTTACCTTTTGATTATGAAAGCAACAAAGTTTACGAAAGGAGCCTATTTAATCGATTATTTCGAAAACTGCAGGCGTTAAATCCTAAGAAATTTTTAAAAAGAGAAGGGCGTAATGCGCCTTCTCTTTCTTTGATTATTCCTTTTTCATTTTCGCTATATCTTCTTCCGCTTCTTCCAATGCTTCTTCAGGAGAAGTTTTACCTAATAGTGCATTATCAATATGCGGGTTCAATCTGCTATGATAATCTGGGTACTCAACTGGCACCGGGAACATCTTTGTCTGCTTCAGATTTTTGACAGTAGCTTCGTAGACCATCTTATCTGGACCTTCTAGTTCATTGAGGGCTGCCTCAGCTGCTTCAATGTTCGCTACATTGTCATAGTTTTTAACCGACCAGTACTTCTGAGCCTCAACATCTGTCAGATACTTGATAAAGTCCATTGCTTCCTCTGGATGTTTCGCACCTTTCGGAATTTCAACAACGAATCCGCCGCCTTCAGCCCAGTTACCTGAACCTTCCTCGTTTGCAGGGATTGGTGCTACGCCAAAATCAACATCCTGTCCGTAGTCTCTTAATTGTGTGTAGAATGTTCCCACATCAACCCACATTGCAACTTTTTCTGCAATGAATGGATTTGCCTGTTCACTTCCGAATTCTGCCTGGAAAGCTTGTACAGTGTTTTCACCGAGGCGTTCCTTCCAATCAAGAATCCAATTAAGGGCTTCAACTTTTTTCGGTGTGTTGATTGTCAACTCTCCATCCTCAATAAAACCTTTTCCGCTATCTGCGTTTGTCATCCAGCTGGATGCCCCGACACTTCCCCATAAAGGATAGAATCCAACTCGTTCATAGTTATCGCCATTCTTAACATCTAACTTCTTTGCGTACTCTTCTAGCTCCGCCCAGGTTGCAGGCGGCTTCTCGGGATCAAGTCCCGCTTCCTTGAATGCTGTTTTATTGTAGAAAAGAAGGCGGGTGTCTGTATTGAAAGGAACAGCATAAGACTTTCCGTCATACTCGACAGTGTCCCATAAATGCGGGTGGAATTTTTGCTTGAATGAATCATCTATATATTGGCTTAAGTCCTCTACCTGCTTGTTTTCAGCACGCTGGGCAACTGTGTTGATGTCGTTCACAATGACATCTGCAGGATTACCAGCTGCCACTGAAGCAAGGTTCTTGGTCCAAATATCGCCCCATGGCAAGAAAGTATGTTTAACAAACACCTTATCCTGGGAACTGTTATAATCATCGATGATTTTTTCTATGATCGGACGGCGTGTCTCTGAACCCCAGAATGTCCAGAAATCAACTACTATTTTTCCGTCTTTCGTTTTATCAGCTTCTGCTTTGTTCTCCCCAGAGCAACCAGCCAGCAAGCCAATTAGCATGAATACTGCAATAATAAATGCTAGACCCCTCTTCATATCTTTTCCTCCTGTATATTCAAGTTGCTTAATAAGTACAAACCTACTCTTACCACTCTTCTCCACGGACTAAACATATTCTGTAAATTTTTTTAAAAACAGTGAAAGTTACAGAATAAAAAGCGCAAGGGACTCGAGCTGCTCAAAGCTAACGCTTCTCGCAAGATACTCCAGGAAGCATTCTCAAGAATGAAAACTGGCTAGGAACTGGAGCTGTATTAAGAAAACTATATAGTTTTCTACAACGAAATTAATAATTTCCAAGACAATAAAAAAACAGGTTCAAAATTGAACCTGCATTTCCATATCTTCAATCATGGCAATCACCTTGGCTGCTTTACTTGCTTCAACTTTATATACGCGTTGCTCTTTCACTCTTTTGATATATACATTTTCTTCATTAATCCATAATTTACATTGGTCAGGTTTCCTGCCCTCATAGATTAATAATAAATCAAAGGCGTTTTCCATCTTCGGTGCATTCTTTACAGTGTTTCGGCCATTGACAGTCCTGTTCATTATCTCCAGCCAACCTGGTTCATCAATGATGGAAACTCCTTTTCTTGTCAGGTTAGAGTGGAGGTTAAATTGTTCTGCTGAGTCAGATTTAGTGAGATAGGTAATGACAATTTCGCTTGATGCAAATAACTCTGCTGGATTGAGAGCAGCTAGCCCTTCCTGGGAAGGACTTTTGATTTCTGTTAGAAGGTAAGCTGCACAAACCAGTATCATCACAATTGTCAGGAGACTACCGGTCCAATTCCTTGCTATGTAGCCAATCGGCCTATCCGGCCTTCCGGTCTGGACTATTGAATTATAAGTTTTTCGTTTTTGGATTTCCGATCTTGGAATTTGGCTAAGGCTTTTGAAGCTATCTTCAAGTTCAAATGATTTCTTCAATGATTTCCCCTCTTCTCTTTAACTCTTTTTTTAAGGCAGCCATTGCCCGGGAAGTAGTGATTTTCACTTTACTTTCGCTCCAGCCAAGGATAAGTGCGGTTTCCTTAATCGAAAATTCTTTGATTTTCCTTAAAATTAAAACCTCCTGGTAGTTCAGCTTCAGTGATTTGATCCCTTTGTAAAGGAGTGAAGTCTTCTCCCCTTTTACGATGATTTCAACCGGGGATGGCTGACAGGATTCGATGACGTACTTATCCAATGAAAAAAAACGCAGCCGTCTTCTTCTTCTTAAATGGTCAATTGCAACATTTCGTGCGATTTTCACGATCCATGTGAAAATCTGCGAATCACCGTTAAACTGATGAATATGCTTGTACACTCTTAAAAAAGTTTCCTGCGTTAAATCCTCTGCGACTTCCTTCTTACCGGTCAATAACAGGAGATAGCCATAAACCTTGTCACTATATTCCTCGTAAACTTTCTGGAAACGAATGCTGTAGTGATCGCTCAAAATTCTCCCCCCCTTTTTACAGACAGTTAGACGAACAAGCACAAAAAAAGAATCGCTTTTTTTGGAATATTTTTAATTTATTTAAAAATAACAATAATTCACTCTTTTATCATCGTTCTAATTGACTAGCTCGCTGTAAAAAATGAGTACCACTTAGGAAAATCTCGAATCTTAGATTCAACCCTGCACAAAAGGAAAGAGGCTGTCAACAGTCATCATGACCCTTTGTAACAGCCTCTTTCCATGTTTTTATTAGAGATAGCATGCGCAGCCGACGATGATCAAGAGGATAAACAGCACAACGATCAAAACAAAACCGCTGCCGTATCCAGCTCCTCCTACGCCGTAACCGCCATATCCACAGCCTCCGCTGTATCCGTACATGATAAAACCTCCTAATGAAGTTTACTTATTCAAAATTTAGTAACCGAAACCCCAAGACGCTCCGATTATGATTAAAAGAATGAACAATACTACAAGCAGGGCGAAACCGCCACCATAGCCGCATCCTTCAGACATCGTAACAACCTCCTTTTTTTGTGTCCCTATATCCTATTCAGGCCGGGACATTTGTGCAATTAAACACCGAAAAAAATACTAGCCCATTTAGAAAAGCGCAAGCGTCATGTCAGCCCCGACATTTTATATAGAAAAAAATCGTGCTAATTACACGGACAAAAAAGAGGACCTTAATTGGTCCTCTTCTCCGCAGATCATGCCTATCCTATTTTTACCTGACTTTCCTGTGTTTCATTTAGAAATTCATATGTAATCAAAGGTTTGACCGGGATTTCCAGCCATCTTGATACACCATTAGTATTCACTTTTTCCATGTACACTGGCTTGCAATCTTCCAGCAAACACAACCTTAACGTCTCGAACCCGCTTAATTCCTGAACCGCTCGCTCGATTTCTTTCTTCTCTTCCGCAGTCGCAAGTACGTTCTCTTTTTTAGGCTCTAGAAGGACCACAATCAATTCCTTCCGCATCTGTTTTTCCAGCTCCATTCTTGCGAAAGCCAGTTTTTTCAGAGTCCTGTTCAACTGCCACATGCTGATCCCAGCTATTTTTTTATATATCATTTTAAATGCCTCCAGTATTCCCCCAACTCTTATTCTAAAAGACAATTCGAATAAACGTAAGATTATATTAGGGTATGGAAAAAATTCCATGGATGTTTTGTCTTAACCTCGTGTGACTTCGGACAAATTTATGAGGCGAGCCGGCGTTTTGTCCTAACATGGTGCGACTTCGGACAAAATCTTGCGATGGAACCAGTGTTTTGTCCGAACATGGAGCGACTTCGGACAAAATCTTGAGATGGAACCAGTGTTTTGTCCGAACAT
>NZ_BASE01000021.1 GCF_000813125.1 Mesobacillus selenatarsenatis SF-1 | reverse complement strand
TTCTTTTGACTCTTTATTGGGTAAAGAGCTACATAAAGACTCCTTCTATGTGACTTTTTGTCGGTGTTTTACTTCGTTTGGGTTTATAGAAAATTTCTATGTGACCTTTTCTCATTATTTTTTTCATCTGGGCTTATAGAAAATTTCTATGTGACCTTTTGTCAGTGGTTCACTTCATTCGGTTTTATAGAAAATTTCTCACACTCACTACCTCCCAAACATCAAAAACACCGGCATCATATCAAATGATGGCGGTGTCCATATCCCTTACAATATGTCCTTGAACGTCTTTGCCTGCTGGTCCAATTCGTGGGCGGCACTTCCGATTTCTTTGAAGGCGGTTACTGCTTGTTCATTGAGTTTCTGGTTGTTATTGATCCCATTTTGTGAGCGCTGGGTGGCTTCGTTGATTTTTGTGATTTCGCCTGTTATTCCTGCGATGTGTTCATTGACTTCCTGGATAGAATCCTGTACACGTGTGGCGAGCTTCCTCACTTCTCCGGCAACCACATTAAATCCTCTTCCATGCTCTCCCGCTCTTGCCGCTTCGATGGCTGCGTTAAGGGCAAGCAGGTTGGTTTGTGCGGCAATTTCGCGAATGGTCTGGACGATGCTGCCGATTGATTTGGCCTGTGATTTTAGTGTTTCTAAGATCTCGAGGTTTTCTTTTGATTCCTCTGCTAGCCTGATGGCGGCTGTGGCTGCTTCTTCACTTCTGGAAATGCCCAATTCCGCCCGTGCGCTCAGGTCTTCGGACATTTGCTGAAGCTCCTCGGCAAGTCTTGTCGCAGTCAATTCGCGCTCCGTTATATCAGTAGCTACCTTGACCACACCCACAACTTTTCCTAAAGAATCGTGAACCGGTGTATATGTAGCCTCCAGCCAGAGCAGTTTCCCTCTTTTCGTCACTCGCTGGATTTTTTCCTGAAAACTTTTGCCATTGCGGAGGTTTCTCCACAACTCTGTGTATTCCCTGCTTGCTGCAAACTCTGCTGTACAAAACTGTTTATGCAAAAGTCCTGGCATTTCTTCGACACGATAGCCCATTGTCATCGCAAAATTTTCATTCGCCCAAAGCACTTTTCCATCGGGAGCAAACTCGATCATGGCCAAGGACCTTTCAATGGCTGCCAGGACGGCGTCTTCTTCAAAAACCTGCGTGCTCTTCTTTTCCATTCTAATCTGCATGTTGTCTCCTCATCGTCATATGGTATGTATATTTGTTACTATCGTACTAGTCTTGAGGCTCTTCGACAATTTTGAATAGGCTATGGTCCTCTGCGTCATAGAAAAAACCAAACGCCTCATGTTAAGATAATTGGTAATCTAATTGAAGGATGGGATTATTTTGGATCAAAAAATCTTGCCCGCATCTTCGAACATGAAAGAGTTTGAGCAGTTTCTTGAAAGCCCTTTTGAAATCGGAGTCATGCTGGAGGTGCATATCGCTCAATTGAAAAATATCAATGCGATGGCCAAACAGTATGGCAAAAAAATGATTTTTCATGTTGATATGATCCAGGGGCTGAAGAGTGATGATTATTCGACCGAATATCTTTGCCAGGAGTACAAACCATATGGCCTGATTTCCACGAAGTCGAGTGTCATTTTAAAAGCAAAGCAAAAAGGCGTGCTCGCTGTGCAAAGGGTATTCCTGATTGATTCCCATGCACTCGAAAAGAGCTATAAACTCATCCAGAAAACGCGCCCTGATTATATTGAGGTTTTACCCGGCGCGATGCCATGGATGATTAAGGAAGTCAAGGAGCGCGTCAATATTCCTATTTTTGCCGGAGGGCTGATCAGAACTCCGGAGGAAGTTAAAAACGCACTGGATGCCGGCGCCGATGCAATTACTACTTCCAAAAGAGATTTGTGGGAAATAAATCAATTCAGTAATCCGACACATGAAAATTCCAGGTGTCTGTGATATAATGATTACAAGTTAATAAATCGGGTAGGAGAACTGGAGAGACCACGATAACATTTCGGCTTTTGGGCGATAATGTTGTTTGTGGTCTCTCTTTTTTTCATATTCAAGGAGGCGTAACGTATGAGATTCTCAAATCTCGACCGTAAAAATATAGTATCTAAACTTAAAAAAGAGCCATTTGATGTCCTGGTGATCGGCGGCGGAATTACCGGTGCTGGAATCGCGGTGGATGCCGCAACAAGAGGAATGAACATTGCCCTTTTGGAAATGCAGGATTTTGCGGCAGGTACTTCAAGCCGTTCCACAAAGCTCGTGCACGGCGGCCTGCGTTATTTAAAACAATTCGAAGTGAAAATGGTTGCTGAAGTCGGCAAGGAACGTGCGATTGTGTATGAAAATGGTCCGCATGTCACGACACCGGAATGGATGCTGCTCCCCTTCCATAAGGGCGGAACATTCGGCAGTTTTAGTACTTCCATCGGCCTGAGAGTTTATGACTTTTTAGCAGGTGTTAAAAGGTCGGAGCGCAGGAAAATGTTCAGCGCTGCTGAAACATTGGTAAAGGAACCGCTCGTGAAAAAAGAAGGATTGAAAGGCGGCGGACATTATGTTGAATACCGTACCGATGATGCCCGCCTGACCATCGAGGTCATGAAGCAGGCTGTGGAAAAAGGCGCAACTGCATTGAACTATTCTAAAGTTAAAAACCTGGTATATACTAATGGAATCGTTTCAGGAGTAGTTGTCGAGGATCTTTTAACAGGCGAGGAATACGAAGTCCATGCCAAAAAAGTTGTTAATGCAACCGGTCCATGGGTTGATGGCATCCGTGAAATGGATGATTCGAAAAAAGGGAAAACTCTGAAGCTTTCGAAGGGTGTCCATATCGTTATTGATCAATCACGTTTCCCGCTCAAGCAGGCGATTTATTTCGATACGCCCGATGGCCGGATGGTATTCGCTATTCCACGTGAGGGCAAAACATATGTCGGCACGACAGATACTTTTTACAATGAAGACCCAATCAACCCAGGGATGACGGAAGAAGACAGAAGCTATCTTCTAAAAGCGATTCAATATATGTTCCCGGATGTGAAAGTGACGGAAAAAGATGTAGAATCCAGCTGGGCAGGCGTCAGGCCGCTGATCCACGAGGAAGGCAAGGCACCTTCTGAAATCTCCAGGAAAGATGAAATCTGGGAATCAGATTCAAAATTGATCACCATCGCTGGCGGTAAATTGACTGGCTACCGGAAAATGGCGGAAACGATTGTCGACCTGCTAGCTGAGAAATTCGCTAAAGAAGACGGACTCAGTTTTCCAGGATGCCAAACGAAGAATTTGCCGATTTCAGGTGGAGATGTCGGTGGATCCGCTGGTCTCGACTCCTTTGTGGAAAAACAGCTTGAAGAAGGCATGAAAGCTGGCTTTGCAAAAGAAGAAGCCCAACGACTTGCCTACCAGTATGGATCGAATGCTCCGATTGTGTTCCAACTTGCATCAAAACACAAGAACGAAGCAGATCAATATGGCCTGCCATTGGAATTGTTCGCGCAGCTGATTTATGGCATCCAATATGAAGCGGCAGCAACACCAATCGACTTCTTCCACAGACGGACTGGAGCGATTTTATTCGATATCCACCTGGTGCATAACTTCAAAGAAAATGTCATTAAGTTCATGACTGACCAATTCAGCTGGAACGAACAGCAAATAGAAGCCTTTACTTTGGAGCTTGAAGGGGCTTTAAATGAAGCAGAAATCCCTGTAAAATAAACGCAAAGCCCCCAGATGCGCAGAGTCATCCGGGGGCTCTTTTTATCCTTTTTTCTTCTGGTGTTCCTTTTCATCCATACCTCTTCTGATGTTCCTTTTTCATCTCGAGATACTCTTTATCGGTTCTGGCCTGTTTCCACTTTTCCATAAATATAGAGGCAGATTCAGCCTTCACCGGATCGTTCTGGCGTTCCTTCAACTTACCGACCTCGTCATATTTCCTGCCCCCCTTATAATTCGTATAGCGGCGGGCGCGAGTGTAGCCCATCTGCAGAAATTTCCTTGCCATATCCATTCCGATAAAATCGTTTTGCTCTTTATACTCAAGAAATATCTCATAGATTTTTTTAGATGAATCCGTGGCGATTTCCGGCGTCTTGAACCTCCAGTGAGGCAGGATCTCACTTTTATAGGGTTCCACAAGCAAAACACCCTGTTCGCCCCTTCCCACACGGTACAGTTCAGGCTGTTTACGGAAATCAATATTGTCAAAATCAAGATCATAGTTGAAAGGCATCTTACCATTCCTTTTTAAGATTGTTTTACCCGCTCAGCCAAATAACTAACAAGCACCTATTTACCGTGAATGAATAAAATATGGGCAGGAATTCAGTGAGTGGAGGGGAAAGTGTGGTCAAGTATCAACCTTTTAGTGGAACGGTAACGATGATAAACGACTTTGCCATCACGGCATCCGGCGAAAATGAAGGCTGCTATAAATTAATGTCCGTCATTGATGGAAGTGGAAGGCAAGTCAATTTTGTGGTGGAACCGAAGACTTACTTTGTGGATCAGGCGATGGTGGGAGTTGGCGACAGGGTGACGGGCTACCATGACGCAGACGCACCTGTCCCGCTGATTTATCCCCCACAATACCGGGCGCTTGTCATGGTAAAAGAAACCCCTGGCCAGAATGTTAAGGTTGATTTTTTCAACAGCCAGCTGATCAGTAGTGATGGCATGCTGAAGCTTAACTTTTCATCCGGGACACAGCTTTTATTGGAAAATGGTCAGAGATTTACAAAGAATCCTGCTAACAGGAATCTGATTGTTGTCTACGGTCCATCTACCTTCAGCATTCCAGCGCAAACAACGCCTTACAGGATTATTGTATTATGTTGAAAAAGAGGCAGCCACGACTGCCTCTTTTTAGTGTTACTAAGGGTACAACCCCATTTAATCAAACGTTTGATTAAATACTAGAATAATGGATTCTCCCTTACATCCTGCCATATTTCAGATTGCTCAAGCTCTCCAGCCAGTTGGAAAAGCAAATCCTCTCTTCCTCTCGCTGCCATGACCTGTACACCTACAGGCAGGCCATCTTTTGTCTGGTGCAGCGGCAAAGACATCGCAGGCTGCCCTGTAAGGTTGGCCAGCTGTGTGAATGGAGTGCGTGCCAAATTCTTTTGGGCAATCTGGTCCACGATTCCCGCCCTCTTTAAAGCTCCACCAAGCCCTAACTTCCCTACTGTGCTGATAATGAATTTTTCAGATGAAGACGGTTCTAGTTCGCCAATTTTTGCTGAAGGATGAGCCGTTGTTGGGGTAATGTAAAAATCATAGGTTTCATGGAATGTTTCCATTTGCAGGGCGGCTCTATCCCACTCTCTCAGGCTCAGAACAAACTCTTCTGCTGATGTCGCTTTGCCTAGCAAGCCCAACAGCCATGTAGTTGGTTCCACATCCGAAGCTGTCGCTTTCCGACCAAGCACATCCTCAAGCGATGCTAGCTGTGCCGCTGTTTCTCCAAAGTACATTGTCAAATAACTTTTCGCTATTTTATTCCCTTCCACTGGTGCATCGATTTCATCCACGTGGTGTCCCATCGATTCTAGTAGCCTTACTGTCTTCAATACGCCTTCACTGCAATCCTTGTCTACATCCATTCCAATTGGTGATTTTACCGAAAAAGCAATCCTTAATTTTTTACCAAGCGGCATGCCGGAGATTTCGAGATAACTTCCTGAAAAAGGCGGAACTGAAAACGCGCCTGCTTTTTCATAGCCATGAAGCTCATCTAGCATAGCCGCACTATCCCTGACCGAACGTGTCAATACATGTTCAGCCGAGGCCCCCTGCCATGCACGTCCATAATTCGGCCCGACTGGTGTGCGTCCTCGGGTTGGCTTCAATCCAAACAGTCCGCAGTATGCAGCAGGAATCCTGATCGACCCTCCGCCATCATTAGCGCCGGCAATTGGGACGATTCCTGAGGCTACAGCTGCTGCCGATCCTCCGCTTGATCCACCTGGAGTACGATCTAGATTCCACGGATTTCGTGTTGGACCATAGTGAGCGGGTTCAGTCACGGCAACTAACGCGAATTCAGGCACATTCGTTTGGCCAAGGAAAACCACCCCGGCCTTACGCAGTCTTCTTGTATACTCAGAATCTGTTCTAGCACGGTAATTTAGAAACGCCTTCGAACCCGCAGTAATTGGTTCCCCTTCGATTTCCTGCGAGATATCCTTTAAGAACATCGGGACTCCCGCAAATCTGCCTGTCAGCTCTTGATTTGCTGTCTTCCTTGCCTGTTCGTACATCTTGTTGATGACTGCATTCATTTTTGGATTCAATGAATCTGTTAACTGGATTGCTTCCTCAACAAGTTCTAGAGGCTGAACCTTTTTTCTTCTGACCAACTCTGCAAGACCAAGTGCGTCATAGTCTTTGTAATTGAAACCCTCCATCCCTCTCACCACCGTCTATGTTTTAAACCTACTTACTTCCCTTTATGTG
>NZ_BASE01000022.1 GCF_000813125.1 Mesobacillus selenatarsenatis SF-1 | reverse complement strand
TTTGTTGTGACACGAATGGTTTCCGCGAATATCGAGAATAATTCCGCGAACTGGAAAATATCCGTGTTTTTTTCCAATTAAAAAAGTGGTGGGAATGGAGGCACTAAAACATGTACCAGGAGAATTGCCCATATTGCAATGTGAATGCAGATGAAGAGCAGGAAATCGTACTGGAGAATGAAACCTGTTATTTCATCCAGAAGGAGTCTGAGCAGCAGGTCCTGCAGGGGAGCGGGCTGATCATCCCGAAGCTTCATAAGCGGGATGTCTTTGAGTTATCGGAACAGGAGTGGAAGGATTCCCGGGATTTGCTGCTTGGTGCTAAGAAGATACTCGATCAAAAGTTTGCTCCCGATGGTTACAGTGTTGGCTGGAATACGGGAAGGGCAGGAGGGCAGTCGATTTTCCATGCCCATTTGCATGTCATTCCGCGTTTCAAGGATGAGCCTTTGACAGGTAAGGGAATAAGGTATTGGATTAAACAAAAGGAAAATAAGCGTAAATAATTCACGAAGTTGTATGTTGGGAAAATTCCCGCGAAATTATTTGAATATTTTAACAAAAATGATTCTAAAATCCCGGGAGAGCAGTCACGGGATTTTTCTATTTTACAAGAGGGTTGGGTCTATAGTGGTATAGACATCTATACTGTTATTTAGATAGTCTAAGGTTACAGCATGAAAGCCTTTTCAAAGTTTACTAGATTAAATGGAGCAATAGCTCGGAAAAGGAGGAAACATGAAGAACAAACGACTATCAATTGCCATAGCGGCAGCCGTTCTCGGTACAGGAGTGATGATTCCGGTGTCATTTGCGGAAGGCAATCAGGCACCAGGGGCTTCAATTGAACAGCGGGAGGGCAAAGGTGGCTTCAAGCAAGTCCATCCTATATTTTCATGGGACAAGCCAGGCCCTTTATCGCCAGTCCTTCATAAAGGATCGGTGCGGGGAGCAGGCATGGTACAGCAGCCGCTAGACGAGATCGATGGGCATATGGAAACGATGATTGCTGATGGCGTAATGCCAGGTGCTGTCGCATTCGTCGCCCGCCGCGGCCATATCGTGAAGCAGGAAGCCTATGGATTTGCCTACAGATATGAAGATGACCAATTCACTGAATCTAGTGAACCGATCAAGATGGAGGAGGATACGATCTTCGACCTTGCCTCTATCAGTAAAATTTTCACGACAACTGCAGCGATGATTTTGTTTGACCAGGGAAGGTTCGAGCTTGATGACAAAGTTTCTAAGCATATTCCTGAATTCGCTGCCAATGGAAAAGAAGACGTCACTATCAGGCAGCTCCTGACCCACACATCTGGTTTCACTGCATGGGTTCCCCTTTATACAAAAGGAAGCAGCCGGGAAGACAGAATGAATATTGTGTTAGAACATCCATTAAAGAATGAGCCGGGCACTACTTATACATACAGCGACCTCAACATGATCACGCTTGGTTTGTTGATCGAAAGGCTCTCAGGCCAGCGCCAGGATGAGTTTGTCAAAGAGAATATAACAGAGCCGCTAGGGATGGCAGAGACTATGTATAATCCTCCGTCATCACTGAAAAAGCGGATCGCTGCAACAGAGTACCAGCCATGGACGAACCGCGGAATCGTCTGGGGGGAAGTCCATGACGAAAACGCGTGGTCGCTGGATGGTGTTGCAGGCCATGCAGGTGTGTTCTCGACTGCAGAGGATCTTGCCAAGCTTGCGCATATGTATTTGAATGACGGCCGTTATGGCAGCAAAGTCATTTTAAAGCCAGAAACAGTGGACATGATCGTTGAAAATCAAATTCCGCAGTTCCCTGGTGATGATCATGGATTAGGCTGGGAGCTTGCCCAGGGTTGGTTCATGGATGCTTTATCTGAGGGTTCATCGCTTGGTCACACAGGTTATACCGGTACTTCGATTGTCGTGAACAGGAATAATGGCACAATCGCAATCCTGTTGACAAACAGGGTCCATCCAAGCCGAAGCAC
Source organism: Mesobacillus selenatarsenatis SF-1 (assembly GCF_000813125.1). Lineage (GTDB taxonomy): Bacteria > Bacillota > Bacilli > Bacillales > Cytobacillaceae > Mesobacillus > Mesobacillus selenatarsenatis. The sequence goes on along the minus strand of NZ_BASE01000022.1, from coordinate 5,093 downwards.
GGTTTCCACGAACGTCGCTCGGAGACAGCTGGCAAGACAGGTTGCTGATTCAATCCCGGTAGACATTCCGGATGGGTCTGCCTGGTTCTCAGGATATGGAGACAAACTCCAACGCTCGATGACAGCAGAGGTGAAACTTGCAAAGCCTGCAAAACTATCATTCGACACCTGGCATCGGATTGAAGCGGAAGCCGATTATGGTTATTTGGAAACCTCCGAAGACGGTGAAAAATGGGAACAAGCAGCTGTTTTTACAGGCAGCAGTGTCGAATGGGACAAAGCGGAGGTTGAAATACCTGCAGCGACCAAGCATATCCGTTTCCGCTACCAAACGGACAGTTATACAAATGGACGCGGCTGGTATGTCGATAATATTAAACTGGTAACTTCTGATGGTAAAAAGGTTGAGCCTGATTTTACAGGAGAGGATTGGCAGCAAAGAACTTACTAACTTTAGTAATTCTCAATAAATTGGATAAAATATACAAAATGGAGGAGATACGATGAAGAAACTCAGCAAGCTTATGCTCTATTCACTAGTGCTCGTGCTGGCTTTTTCACAAATACTGCCCGGCATTTCTTTAAAGAAGGCTAATGCCGAGGAAAAGAACCAGGTGGAAGACCTGGTGATTTACGAAAACGTTCCAGAAGCGGAAGCAGCAGTAAAAGACGGGACCATTCAATTGAAAGCACTCCATGTGTATTCAGAAGGACATTTCATGCTGGCATCTGAAAACCTTAAATGGGAATCGGCGAATAAAAATGTCGCAACAGTAGACGAAGATGGAAATGTGGAGTTCACAGGACAGAATGGACGGACGTTCATTACAGTGACAGACGGTACTTTCGAAGACCGGATCGCACTCGATTATAAAGTGAAACCATCCTCTAAAGAAGAAGGGGAAAAAGGCAAGCCTGCATCCGAAGCCGCTGTCATCAAGCAGGATGGCCAGCGCTATGATTTGATTGGCAAGGCGATCAGCAAGATGACCCTGGAGGAAAAAACAGGTCAACTGCTGATGCCGGATTTCAGGACATGGGAAGGTAAAAATGTAACGGAAATGCTGCCGGAAATAGAGCAGTTGGTGGAAAAATATCATTTAGGCGGAGTCATCCTTTTCCGTGAGAATGTAGTGACAACAGAACAGACAGCACGCTTAGTATCTGATTATCAGGCTGCGGCGGAAAAATTTGGCCTGCTGCTGACGATAGACCAGGAAGGCGGAATTGTCACAAGGCTTCAATCTGGGACAGATATGCCAGGAAATATGGCATTGGGTGCAACACGTTCACCAGAAATTGCTTATAACGTAGGCAATGCAATCGGAGAGGAACTGGCGTCATTGGGTATCAACATGAACTTTGCACCAGTGATGGACGTCAATAACAATCCGGACAACCCAGTAATCGGTGTCCGATCATTTGGTGAAGACCCACAGCTTGTTGCTGACATGGGTGTAGCTTATACAAAAGGACTCCAGGCATCAGGTGTCGCTGCGACAGCGAAACACTTCCCGGGACATGGGGACACAGCAGTTGATTCCCACCTTGGATTGCCTGAAGTTCCGCATGATAAAGAACGCTTGAAGGAAGTTGAATTGTATCCGTTCCAAAAAGGAATGGAAGCAGGTATTGATGCGATTATGACAGCACATGTCACTTTCCCTAAAATCGATGGAACAAAGGCGATTTCTCAAAAAACGGGAGAAGAAATCGCGATTCCGGCAACACTTTCATACAAGGTTCTCACAGAGCTGATGCGTGAAGAAATGGGCTATGAAGGTGTCATCACTACAGATGCGATGAACATGAAAGCCATCGCTGACCATTTCGGCCCTGTAGATGCAGCCATCCGCGCGGTAAAAGCAGGCACGGATATCGTGTTGATGCCGGTCGGTCTTGAAGAAGTAGCAACAGGTCTGCTGGAAGCAGTGAAGAATGGTGAGATTACTGAAGAACGGGTAGAAGCATCTGTTAGACGCATTTTAACCTTGAAGGTAAAAAGAGGCGTGGTCAAGGAAGAAACTCCTGTTTCAGTAGAAGACAAAATTGCGAATGCAGTGAAGATAGTCGGCTCTGCTGAGCATAAGCAAATTGAAAAAGAAGCAGCTGAGAAATCAATCACATTGGTTAAAAATGATGCAGATTTGCCTTTGAACCTTGATAGCAGCGAAAAGATCGTTGTTGTGGGCAACACTTTTATCAGCAGCCTGGGTGAGGCGATTAAAAAGCGCCATGAAAATACAACCGTCATTTCTTCTTCAACTTATAAGCTGACAGAGGAAGAGCTGGAACTAATTAAAAATGCCAGCGCGGTGGTAGTCGGCACCTATACTTACAATGTGTCAGGCCGGACCCCTTCGAGTGCTCAGATGGCAATGGTCAACCAAATCATTGAGCTGGCAGATGCTCCCGTTGTCGGTGTCGGCATCCGCAACCCATATGACATTATGGCTTACCCTGAAATCGACGCGTACCTAACCCAATACGGTTTCCGTCCAGCAAGCTTTGAAGCAGCGGCGGGAGCGATGTTTGGGGAATTCGCGCCAACAGGAAAGCTGCCTATCACGATTCCTGATTATAATGGCGGAATTCTTTATGAATTCGGTCAGGGATTAACCTACTAAAAAGTGAATAGGCGGGCTTCGTGACAGGGGCCTGCCTTTGGTTTTTAGTGGCTGAAATATTCATCGCAAAATATAGTCTTAAAATCTATTAAAAACAGGAGTGATCATGTTGAAAAAATGGCTGGCTGCATTATTGACGACCGTCCTGATTCTCTCTTCATTGACGATTGCGTTGGCAAACCATGATAGTGGACAAGGTAAGAGCCAGGACCTGAAAAAATTCAAGGTTGGTGCTGAAGCACTCCTCGAGGACCACAAGGATCTAATCAAAGGCAAGCGAGTCGGACTGATCACAAACCCTACTGGAGTCGACCAAAATCTGAACAGTGTTGTCGACCTGCTTTTCAACGATCCTGATGTAGAGTTGACGGCACTTTACGGACCCGAGCATGGCGTGCGGGGAAGCGCACAGGCTGGAGCCTATGTCGAGTACTATATCGATGAAAAAACTCAGCTTCCTGTTTACAGCCTTTACGGGAAAACGAAAAAACCAACACCAGATATGCTTGAAAATGTGGACGTCCTGTTGTTTGATATTCAGGATGTAGGTACAAGATTCTATACGTATATTTACACGATGGCTTATGCGATGGAAGCTGCAAAGGAAAACGATATCCCATTCATCGTGCTTGACCGCCCGAATCCACTTGGCGGACAAAAAGTGGAAGGGCCTGTCTTGGAAACTGAATATAAATCCTTTGTTGGAAACTATGAAATTCCTCTTCGCCACGGCATGACGGTTGGCGAACTGGCCAGGCTCTTCAATGAAGAATTCAATATTGGTGCAAACCTGACTGTCGTTGAGATGGACCGCTGGAAGCGCACAATGAATTATGATGATACGCCGCTTGAGTTTGTCATGCCTTCACCGAACATGCCAACACTGGATACAGCATTTGTCTATCCGGGAGCCGCATTGATTGAAGGAACGAATGTATCTGAAGGAAGAGGAACAACCAAGCCATTTGAGCTGATTGGTGCGCCGTTCATCAATTCCGATGACCTGTCCGCAAAATTGAACTCTTTGAATCTTCCAGGAGTAAAGTTCCGGGCTGCATCGTTCACCCCGACGTTCTCAAAGCATGCAGGCAAACTGTCACATGGAATTCAGATTCATATTACCGACCAAGATTCGTTTGAGCCGATTGTAACAGGACTTCATATTGTAAAAACGATTCACGATATGTATCCTGAGAATTTCCAATTCCGCGCTGAAGACAGCAGGGGAATTTCCTTCTTCGATCTTCTGACAGGAAACGGCTGGATCAGGGAAGAAATTGAAGCCGGAACATCCGTAGAAGACATCCAGAACATGTGGGAAGCTGAATTGAATGAGTTCAAGCAGGTGAGAGAAAAGTACCTTCTCTATTAATTAATTGATAGAAAAATGGCCGCTGCACAAGCAGTGGCCATTTTTAAGTCGTACTGTTGTTCCAATCTGTATATAATCCACTGCCGCTGCAGCCAGGACATTCGTATGGTGCCGCATAATAAACAAACTCATTCGCGGAAAAAGCGTAATATCCTCTGCCATGGCAGTCCGGGCATTTATTCTGGTCCTTCATATTAGAAAGGTGGTTTTCGTATCTTGCATTTCTCCATTGGTTTAGCGCATTAAATAATCCCATTCTTTTACACCTCCACTTCTATGCATAGTTTGGAGAAATAATTACTTTATTATGTATAGTTTATGGAGAAATTTGGTTTTTGATCCGGTACTAGCACATAACTTGTCTGAAAAGTTGACAGTCCTGTGAACAATTCCGGGCTTAAACCCTTTGTTGGATAATCTTGGACTATAATGAATCCGTACATATAAATAGGAGGGGATCCAAGATGAAAAATGAATTGACGCAATCAGTCAACAAGCAAATCGCAAACTGGACTGTACTCTACATTAAGCTTCATAACTACCACTGGTATGTGACCGGACCGGAATTCTTCACCCTGCACGCAAAATTCGAAGAGCTTTACAATGAAGCTGCCTTACATATCGATGAACTTGCAGAAAGATTGCTGGCAATGGGTGACAAACCAGTCGCAACCATGTCCGGTGCACTTGAAATCGCATCTGTAAAAGAAGCATCAGGAAATGAAAGCGCAACTGACATGGTCGCAAGCATAGTAGATGACTATTCAACAATGATTCAAGAACTAAAGAAGGGAATGGAGCTGGCAGAGGAAGTCCATGATGAAACAACAAGCGACCTGCTGCTGTCCATTCACTCTGGTTTGGAAAAGCATGTGTGGATGCTGAATTCCTTCCTGGGGAGATAATAAATGAGTGAAGCAAGACGTATGTAATCGCATACGTCTTTTTTATCTTTTTACGATAGACATTTCTAGTAAGAGTGCAGCAGCGAAATGTCTAATAACAGGAGTTTAATGGACATTTCAAGCCAGATGCCGGAGCGAAATGTCTAATAACAGGGGGTTTATGGACATTTCAAGCAAGATGCCGGAGTG
>NZ_BASE01000023.1 GCF_000813125.1 Mesobacillus selenatarsenatis SF-1 | reverse complement strand
TGCTTCTACTCCATGAAATCTATTAGTCATTCGCAGAAAAAATGATAGGTTTCGCGGAACTTCCCAGTTGGATACCTCGCCTCATCCATGTGCTGTTGCTTTCCCAACTCACCTATATCCGCAACTTTTTTCTATATCATTTGATGATCCTACTTCGATTTTCGAAGTGAGTCTTTATTTCTTATCACTTTTTTTATCCAGATTATTTAGCCAACTCTCATAAAACTCATACACTGACCCTGCTGCGACAAAACCGATTAACAGCAATATGACCCACAGTGTCTTTTTAATCCACATGATGTCAATGAAAATTGATAATCCTCCAGCTACAGCAGCGGAAATGATTAAGATCAGCCATCTTCTCAGAAGTCTTGAATCCTTATCCTTGCCCATTTCTCCCACCTGCCTTCCTTAGTTACTAATACGTAAAAAGGGATATCAGGTTTCAAAAAAAAGAGCCCAAAAAAGGACTCTGCTATTATACCAATTTTTTCATCGCATGGATTTGGCCGAGATGATAGGCTTCATGAAATAGTGCCATGTTTGCAATCTCTCCAAAAGTCTCCAGACCCAGAAAAGGCTTCTTAAGCTTTTCTTCCAGCATCGAAGCTGGAACTTCCTTGATCCTCCCAAGCTGGGCTTTCATTTGGTCACGCAAATCATCAACAGATGGAACATCCCCCGTCCACTCGGATGGACGGGTACCATTTCCGAATAACTCTATGTAGTTTGCAGGGAGATGACTCGATTTTTTCGGGAACCCCATCATGAATTGTTCTGTAACTGTCAGCACATGCCCGATGTGCCAGTGGATGTTATTATTGAATCCTTCTGGCTGCACACTTGCCTGTTCCGCAGTGATGGCCACAATGTTTTTCAAAAAAGAACCTCTTGTTAATTCAAACTGCTTAAATAAGAGCTCGCTCATATTTCCATTCCCCTTTCCAGCTTGTACTTCGTCATATATTTATTCTATATATTTCCAATATATGCAGCAAGGAAAAAGGAATAATCTTACGAATACCCCTTTAGGTATTATATTCCACTAAAGGGAATCCTTTGACAAAATTTGTTCATAACATTATGGCTGATATGTGTCTTCACACTTTTTTCACAGATTTCCATAAATTTCATTGATATCTTATAAGTGTACTAATTATTAATTTTTGAAGGGAAGCGATTTAGATGTTTGCTAAATGGTTAAGAGAAAACAATATTGCTGCTGGCCTGTTGACTGTAATTCGTGTTTGGCTAGGCTACAACTGGATGACTGCTGGATGGGGAAAATTGACTGGTGATGGATTCGACGCAACTGGATATTTGAAAAATGCAGTTGCCAATCCAGTAAAAGGTCCAGACGGAAACGCAGTATATGGTTGGTATGTAAACTTCCTTGAAAGCTTTGCGATCCCAAATATCGAACTTTTCAACTTCATTGTTCCACTGGGAGAATTCCTTGTTGGTCTTGGTTTGATCCTTGGAACACTGACAACTGCGGCCATGTTCTTCGGCCTTGTGATGAACTTCAGCTTCTTCCTTGCCGGAACAGTATCTCACAACCCAACAGACATCTTCTTCGGCTTCATCATCCTGTTCGCTGGTTACAACGCTGGTAAATACGGCTTGGACCGCTGGGTGGTTCCTTTCATCCGCAAGACTGTTTTCAAACAAACACCAGAAGTTGCACATAAATCTGCTTAACGATATAGCAAAAGCCCTCCGCCGACAAGGCAGAGGGCTTTTCTTTTCAGGATTTTTCTTCTATTGTTTTGAGCATGATCTTTTTCCTGAAGCCGCCGCTGCGTGTCTTTTTAAGCTGGCGCATGAACTCCACTTCAGATTCCGTGATGCCGCGATGATCGGCAATCGCATATACCACTTCAAGCAAGTCGACGATCTCACTCAGCAGCCTGTCAGTTCCAACATTACGGAACTTCTCGACTTCCTCATTGAACTTCTCCATAAGTTTTTCACTATATTGACTTCCATTCAAAATTTCAAATTCAACATTCTTGCCTTTTTCCTTCATTAAATCCGGAAAATAGTCTCTAACAAGCTTGTTATATTCCTTTTTCTCCATGTCGATTCCCCTTTAGCTGTCCTATTGATAAACATATCCTTTATTCGAGATGTTCAAACACTTTTTTAAAATAATGCTCTGTTAAATAGGTAATTGGTTTCTGTTCCAGATCTCCAACCAACAATGCTAAAAAACAACATTCTTCTTTCACAAAAACTAGAATATATAGCAACTTGGTTTCATCCATCTTTCAAATTGAATAGATTAATAGAAAAAGCCTGTGGATCGGTCCACAGGCTTCAATCTTGTTTCAAACTACATAATCTTCTGTTAATTTACTGCAGGCATTTGATAGATTCTGCAGGCATTCCATTCTTAGCTTCTCGTCGCAGATAAAATCATTCAGCAGCTCTTCTTCAAGCTTCATTTGAATTTGATTGATTTCTTCTTTCAGCCGCTCTCTTTTTTCAACCTCTGATAAATGAAACTCAATTTCCCGTTCGAAGTACTCTACCGTTCCAAATAATACAGTCAACGATTCCTCCACCTTCCGTTAAATTTTAAATCCTATGTGATAAAACCAAACCTGCCAAAAGGATTATTTTATTTTGTCCTGTCAAGTTACTTAAGTATTATTTATCCTCTCTCGCAATCGGCAAACGTGAAATTTAGTTCTTTTTGCAATATTGAGTAGAAAGGGACATTCCAAATAAAAAAATCCCCAAAAAGATGGCGGATTTTTTTCTACAAGCGGTAAAATAAAACCTTTTACCTATCTTCTTATTTGCATCCGATCTTTTTTGGCAACCCGACGATCATAGCTAAAACGCCTTAGACTCGTGGCTTTGCGTCCTTACCTTTCGATAAGTTTGCCTTTTTCAGTTCTAATTAAAATATAAATCTTAAGGACTATTTTTTCAACAAAATTCGCCAAATAATTACAAATATAAGTCTATTTTCCTATAAAAAATATTGGGAAAATTTTTTCAGTGAGATTTTAATTATTTTTAGGGAAGGACTTGTTGGTCATTTCTCCTGCTCTTTCACGTGATTTTGTCCGAAGGCAGCTCTGCTTTCTGACTAGATTGTTTTAACAATGTAATATAGCAGCAATCTCCATGTAAAATTCACTTGCTAGAATAGAGAGAAGAAGCTTTATTACAGGCGAATGGCAGGAGGATCCGTATGGAACAGCATGTTAAGATGTCGCTAGATGAATGGAAAGCAGAAATAGAAGAGATTCTTAAAGAGATTGATACGGAATATGAAGAAGTGAAGAACGAGTTAAAGGTATATACATATAAATTCAACATTACAAAGCAGGTTGTCCAATCAACTGTCAATCCAGATTTGAACAGGAAGATCCGCGAATTGTACCATCAGCCTTTTGAGGAAAAGTTCAATGATTTGAAGGAATATATCAAGGAACTGGAAGAGAAGAAAAGAGTCTTCCAAATGTTCACCGATAAGATTGAAAAAGTCACTGAAAAAGAAGATACACCTCATTTTGCAGTTGCACAATCGGAATAAATGATGAAAGCCTGGCTGAAGAAAATTTCAGCCAGGCTTCTTTCATCTTATTTCTTCCACCAGGAATCAAACATGGATGCAGGCACTTGTCGTTTATGCTCTGAAGTAAGATATCTTCTTTCAATTTTTTCTGCATCTGCTTCGTCAATCTGCTTTTCTTCCAAGTAATCATCGATCGCTTCATAACTCACACCAAGCTCGGTTTCATCTGCCTGGAGCGGCTTGTTGTCGAGAAGGTCGGCCGTCGGCTCTTTGAGATACAATCTTGGTTCTGCATTCAATGCTTTGAGCAGCTCCCTTCCCTGTCTCTTGTTCAGGCCAGATAGTGGTAGCAAGTCGGCTCCGCCATCACCGTATTTTGTAAAGAAACCTGTAACGGCCTCCGCTGCATGGTCGGTACCAATCACAAGCAATCCTTCTTGACCGGCAATTGCATATTGCGTGATCATCCTCATGCGTGCCTTCGCATTCCCTTTGTTAAAATCGGTCATTTTACCACCGATTGCATCTTCAAACTGCGTGTTAAAAGTGTCTACCGCCGGCTGGATGTTAAAAGTGATCGTTTTATCAGCCTGGATGAACTTCAACGCTTTCTGTGCATCATCTTCATCTTTTTGCACTGAATATGGAAGTCTAACAGCCACAAATGTAGCCTCTGTACCTTCTGAACGCAGTTCCTCCACTGCGAGCTGTGCCAACCTTCCGGCAAGGGTGGAATCCTGGCCGCCACTAATTCCAAGAACGAACCCTTTTGCTTTTGAAACTTGTAAGTACTCCTTGAGGAAGACAATTCTGTTCCTGATTTCCTCCTGAGGATCAATTTCCGGCCGGACATTCAACGCTTCTATAATCTGTTTTTGCAAGCTCATAATAAACCTCCTAAATCACTATTAACTATTCATCATGCTCTTTCACTAATATAGGTTAGATCACCATTATAAAAAGAGCATATCCCTTAAAAAGTTTAAAGTCCAGATGTTGGTCAGGAAATCTAACATCACGAATAATAGGTTCACGCTTTATTTTACCCATTAGCTTGTTGTTCGTAACATTTTGTCCAACAACATTTTTTTGCTAGACTATAACTTAGACTATAAATGCTTAATCAAATTGGAGGCATTAACAATGGCAGCTAATGAAAAATTCACAGGCTATTTCGGTACATATACAAAAGGTGATAGTGAGGGCATCTATTCTTTTACACTGGATGAAACCAATGGAAAAATTATTGATGTGAAGGCGGCAGCAGCGCTTGAAAACCCTACCTACCTGACAATCAGTGAAGATAACCGCTTCCTATATGCAGTGGCAAAGGAAGGAGGAACTGGTGGCGTGGCTGGATTCAGCATTAAGGATTCAGGACAATTATCGTTCATTAATACCCAGCTTTCCGCAGGAGCATCTCCATGCCATGTGAGCGTGAACAAAGAAAACAACCTGCTTTTATCTGCAAATTATCATAAAGGATCTGCAGATTCGTATCTGCTAAACCCTGAAGATGGCAATATTGAGGCAGTTTTATCAAGTGCTGTACATGAAGGCTCAGGTCCTGATGAGCGTCAGGAAAAAGCGCATACCCATTATGCCGGCTTTACTCCGGATGGGAAGTACGCAGCAGTCATCGACCTTGGCATCGACCAGTTGATCACTTACTCCCTGGATAACGGGCAATTGATTGAGAAAAGTGTATTGGATGTTGCGCCTGGAAGCGGTCCAAGACACCTTGTTTTCCATCCGAACAATAAAATTGCCTATTTGATGACAGAATTCAGTTCAGAGGTTCTTGTCTTAAAATATAATTCCGAAGATGGCAGTTTTGAACAGCTTCAAGCAATTACCACTCTGCCAGCTGATTTCACTGAAAACAACCAAGGAAGCGCCATCCATATTTCCTCTGACGGGAAATTCGTCTACGCTGCCAACCGCGGCCATGACAGCATTGCTATTTTCCAGGTGAATTCTGAAAGCTTTAAGCTCTCATTTGTCGCACACACATCGACTGAAGGGAATTGGCCGAGGGATTTTGTGCTAGATCCAAGTGAGAAATTCCTGATTGCGACGAATCAGAATTCCAGCAATGTCGCGCTATATTCTCGTAATCAGGAGACAGGCAAATTGACATTATTGCAGTCTGATGTAAAAGTTCCAGACCCGGTATGCGTGAAATTTTTGAATTACTAAGCTCTTTTCGCAAACTTTTTTACTTTCACAGCCAAAGTAAAAACTGGCACCTGGGTTTTTACGATTTTTAAGAGCATTTTCAGTTCAGAAGTCTCATCGAAAAGAAACCGATGCCCTTAAGAGTTCGGATGCAATGACATGTTCGAAAAGCAACAATCAATGCGAAAACAGCCAATGACTAAAAGAAGAAGGGAAGGTGCCTCCTGTGCACCTTCCCTTTTATTTGTCACTCGGGAATCGGACTCCCATTTGCTTTCTTGCTTCATCCAGAATTGCCATGGTGACTCTTGAGTTTTCAATCGAGTTGTTCACTGATTCTGTTTTCCCCTGCTGAATCAAAGTGATGAACTCCTCAGCTTCATAAAACATATTATCAGCAAGCTGCTCTCTTGATATATCTTCCTTTTTCCCATTTCGATAGATGATTTCCACTTTTTCAGGGCTACTGATTTTATCGATTCTAATGTTGCCATCTTCGCCGTGAATTTCAGATGGAAGGGTCGAATCGGTGATTTTCGAGAACATGATGACAGCATCCATTTCATCGTATTTCAATATCAGGCTGCCTTCCCCATCTACCCCCGACTCAAGCACATAGCCATTCGCCTGGACCGATTTTGGCTCTCCAAACAAGACTACTAGCGGATAGATGCAATAAATGCCAATGTCCATTAAGGAACCTGCCGAATATTCAGGGTTAAAGGCATTCAGCACTGTGCCCTCTTTATATTTGTCATATCGGGAAGAATACTGGCAATAGCTTGCGAAGTACCTTCTGACCTTGCCAATTTTATCAATATGATCCTGGACAGCTTTGAAGTTTGGCATAAGGGTTGATTTTAATGCCTCCATCAAAACTACCTGATTTTCTCTTGCAGTCTTTATCATTACTGCAAGCTCATCGCTATTGGACGCGATTGCTTTTTCACACAGCACATGCTTGCCATTTTCCATGAACGTGATTGCCTGGCTTGCATGCATGGAATTCGGGCTCGCGATATAGACTGCATCAATCACATCGCTTTTCGCCATGTCTTCTAAATCAGTAAATGTGGAATTCGCTCCGAGTTTTTCCGCAAACTCCGCAGCGCGTTCCTCTGTACGCGAATAAACTGCCGCAAGCTGAAAGTCCTCATGATGACTAGCACCTTTTATAAAAGCTTCTGTAATCCAATTCGTACCTACCACACCAAAACGCACCATAATACTCATCCTTTCAAAATAGCAAAAGCTGGAGGCAATGCCCGCAGCTTCTTTTTTCATCTTATCGAAAAGGCAGCTCAATCACAAACTTTGTCCCTTTTCCATGCTGGCTTTCAACGGTAATTTTTCCATCGTGCATCTGAACCAGCTGTTTGACGATAGACAAACCAAGCCCAAACTCACCAAACGGATTACTTGTCCTTGAGATGTCCGCTTTGTAAAAGCGATGCCAGATTTTTTCGATCTCAGCTGGTTGTATTCCCAATCCGGTGTCCTCGATTTCAATCACCGTATTGGTTCCATCCAACCTGCCACGAAGCCAGATTGTCCCATTTTCAGTGAACTGGATGCTGTTCTTCGTAATATTGATGAGAATCTGGACGAGACGGTCATAATCGGCATATACCATTGCCGTTTCTTCCGCTTCGATTTCAATCTGGTTATACCGCTCCTCCGCCTGCAATCCGAGCTGATCCTGAATGATTTCCAGAACCTCAATCAATTCAATATCCTCTTTAAAAAGCTGTACCTGATTTGAACGGATTTTATCATAGTCGAGGTTTTCATTCACCAGTCTGATCAGTCGCTTCGTTTCCTGGCTGACCAAATTGATGCCGCGCTCCTTTTCAGCTTCTGGAATCATATTATTCCTCAACCCTTCGATGATTCCGCTGATTGTCGTGAGCGGTGTCCTCAATTCATGGGAAACATCCGACATGAACTGGCGACGCCTGTTTTCAAGATTTTCGATCTCAGATTTTGATTCATTAAGCTTGCTTACCATACTGTTAAAATCATTGGCCAATTCCCCGATTTCATCGAAGTCAGAGGACGGAACTTTTATCGTATAATCCCCTGCCGAAACGACCGATGTTGCTTCCTGGATTTTTTTGATTCGATGGACATGGATGCGCGCCAGCATCCAGCTCAGCAGGAAAGATACCGCGAGCGCAATCAGCATTGTATAAAATAAGTTCTTATTGATTTCTGTAATCATTTCCCGAGTCCCACTGATTGGAGAGGTGAGTAGAATGCCGCCAACGAAATTCCCACGATCCACATATGGCAAAACAACCAGGGTCACGGCCCTGTCATAACGTTCGAGATCATAGTTTTTAACAATCGGTGTTCCGTTTGTAAGCTGGCTCCACTCACTCTCCGTTAATTCAATCGCCGGTCCTCTCCACCTGATGGGATTGAGGAGCTGGATATTCTCATCAAACACACTGAACTGGATATCCCGGCCAAAAAGAACGCGGGCATATTGATTGATCACCTGGTCAGGGCGCTCACTGCCTCGATCAAGATCACGGAGGATATTCTCTCCGTAGGAAATCAGCTCCTCGGTCTTGTTTTTATAAACCAGGGTTTCCACATACTGTGTGAAGACCAGGCTCAGAATGAGGAAAGCAACGATGATGATGCTGATATGGCTGATGAACTGCTGGTAAATATACTTAACTTTCATTCCCATCAACCGACTCATCGAATTTATAACCGACGCCCCATACAGTATGGAACAATGGCTGTTCAAGCGTACCCACCTTTTTTCTCAGCCGTTTGATATGGACATCTACAGTACGCTCGTCTCCGTAAAACTGATATCCCCATACACGTTCGAGAAGCTGCTCCCTTGTGAAAACCTGGCGGGGATGCTGGGCGAAAAAGAGAAGCAGGTCGAATTCCTTCGGAGTTAAGTTCGTCACTGGTTTGCCGTCCAGAGTCACTTCACGCGTTTCCTTATTGACTTTAAGCAGGCTTGTTCCAACTTCACTGTTCTCTTCTGGCTTTTGCTTTTGATAGCGGCGGGCCACAGCCTTGATCCTTGCCATCAAAGCCAGCGGGCTGAAGGGCTTTGTCACATAATCATCTGCCCCCATTTCCAGTCCGAGCACCTGATCAGACTCACTGTCCTTTGCCGTCAGCATGATGATCGGCACATCACTGCCCTCCTGCCTGATTTTCCTGCACAAGGTGACACCATCCATGCCAGGGAGCATCCAGTCGACAATCAGCAGATCCCATTCTCCACTTTTAAAAGTCTCGTACCCTTTCAGGCCATCATTCACAAACCTTCCTTCGATTTCCTCTTTTAAAAAGAACATCTCGATCATCGCGCAGACACTCTCATTATCCTCTATGACTAATATTTTCATGGTAATCCCCTCTATTTCTCCTTCTGTTTGTGCTAATGTGACGATAACCTTCGTTGCTCCTGCTTTATCCGCACATTAGAGCCATTTATGTGACGATAATTCCTGTTGCTCCTGCTTTATCCGCACATTAGAACCTTTTATGTGACGATAATTCCTGTTGCTCCTGCTTTATCCGCACATTAGAACCTTTTATGTGACGATAATTCCTGTTGTCGCTTCTTTATCCGCACATTATAGCCGTCAACCTGATATCTGTTAATTCTAAATTATAGCGGAATCAAGCTAGAATCAACTTTTTTAACCATTGTTACAGATTATTTAATCATTTGGTCATAGTTTGTTCATGTTTTAAGAGTGATGTTTTTTTGTTGATTTATAGATTGTTATTCCTTTTAAACATAAAAAGAAAACCAGCTCATCAACTGAGCTGGCTCTAGGTTCATTAATCTTTTTTAACAGGAAGTCCTTCCTGTTCCCAGGCGGAGTAGCCGCCTTCGAGATTGACTACGTTTTTGTAACCGTTTTTCAGTAACAGGCTTGTGCCGATTGCGGAGCGCGCGCCTGACTGGCAGTGTGCGATGATCTTTTTGTCTTTAGGAACCTTGTCCAGGTTGTCAGTCAGGTTTCCGAGCATCAGATGGTGGGCACCTGGGATATGGCCGCTGTCCCACTCACTCTGGTTGCGTACATCGATGACGAAATAGTTTTCGTCTTCCATCAGATCTTTTGCCTCACTGGCGGTTACGGTCTTGTATTCTTCCAGACTGCCGCCGAGCTCTTTCGGGTCAACATATCCTGTGACCTGGTCAAGTCCAATTGACTGCAGGGATTTTTCCACATCAGGTAATTTTTCAGGATCAGCAATCAGCACGATGTCCTGTTCATAGCTTAATAGCCATCCTGCCCAGTTCGTGAAGGACTTGTTATACGGAATGTTGATTGTTCCTTCTGCATGCCCCTCAGCGAACTCATCTGCCGGCCGGGTGTCGACGACTGCTGCATTGCCAGCGTCAGATAATGAAACTTTAGGAGTTTCTTCACGGCGAAGTAATTCCGGGCCAACTTTATTGAGCTTTTTCATCTCGGCAAAGTACTTAGGAGGTTCTGGCTGACCGGCAAGCAGCTCTTCTACGAACTTTTCCTCCTCGTTTATTTGGAAAGCCCAGTTGAATTTTTTCTCATAGCCTAAAGTGGACATCGGCACAGCGCCGAGGGATTTTCCGCATGCGCTGCCTGCTCCGTGTGCTGGCCATACCTGCAGGAAGTCCGAAAGCTTTTCCATTTTGCGAAGTGATTCGAACATCTGTCGTGCCCCTGATTCAGATGTATCTTTAATGCCTGCCGCTTTTTCCAAAAGGTCTGGGCGGCCAACATCGCCTACGAACAGGAAGTCACCGGTGAAAATCCCCATCGGTTCATTCGCACCGCCGCCCTTGTCAGTCAATAGGAATGAGATGCTTTCCGGTGTATGGCCCGGCGTGTGTATAACTTCGAAATAAATATTTCCGATGTTAAAAGTCAATCCCTCAGTAAGCAATTCATGCTCATACTGATCGACATATAGATACTTCCAATCTTTATCACCTTCGTCTGATACATAAAGCTTGGCCCCATGATGGTGAGCAAGCTCCCTTGCACCAGAGAGATAGTCTGCGTGAATATGAGTTTCTGTTGCGGCAGAAATATTGAAGCCTTCTTTTTTCGCGATATCCAGGTAAGGCTGGATATTTCTTGCCGGATCAATGACAATGGCCTCACCAGTTCTCTGGCAGCCTATTAAATAAGACATATGTGCTAGCTGATCATCAAAAAAAGATTTGAAATACATAGCGATTCCTCCTGCATTTTTTGTTTTCATAGGTTCATGAAGTCTATACTCCTCTATACCCTGCACCATATTTTTTTAAAAGCCATAAAATATGCCAGTGGGCGCTGCCTTAATGCCAATAAATACCTATAACTGTATTTTACTTTGAATACACCAATGCTTCAAATAAAAAACCTGCTCCGGTATGGAACAGGTCTAATTTCTCACAGTTCTTCTTCCCATAAAAATATACAAGATAATCGAGATTGAAACGGAAATGGCTGAGGCAATGTAGATGCTGCCATATCCAAGCCAATGACCGATTTGGCCAAAAGCCATTGCCCCAACCCCAACGCCTAAATCGAAAAAGGAGAAGAAGGTCGCGTTCGCCATACCCTTTCGATTCATTGGCGCATCCTGTACTGCCCATGCCTGCAGTGCCGGCTGGACAGATCCAAATCCGAATCCATATAACCCTGCTGCGATAAACATAACAAGACTATTCGGCAACCATGCCAGCAAAATCATTGCGATCATGATTAATAAAGTCCCTGGCAGGAAAACCGCACCGTGGCCTTTTTTATCATAAAGCTTGCCTGCAAAAGATCGTGACAGCATCAAAGCCATCGCAAAAATAAAAAAGTACCACTGGATTCCCTCAATACCTTTCTGGGCTGAATAGAGGGGCAGAAAGGATGCAATTCCTCCAAAAGTCACCGTGATAAACAATAATAATAAAGATGGCTGTAATGCGGATTTCTCATATACATCCCATCTGCGCCGCTCAACTTCCCTCTCGCTTTTTTCAACTGTTTTATACGTGATCCTTGATGCTAGTAGGAAAGCTGTCAGGCCGAGAAAGGCACTACCTAAAAACAGCTGTTTAAATGTAATGACTTCAGCGAGTGCCAGTCCGAGAGTCGGGCCCATCGCAAGAGCAACGTTTCCGGAGAGCCCAAAATAGCCCATCCCTTCCCCTCTGCGCCGGGGTGGGATTAAATCTGTAGCAATTGTGCCAGAAGCAGTAGTAGAAAAACCCCAGCCAACTCCCTGCACTACCCTCATTAAAAACAAGAAGGCGATGCTGACTGCAAACCCAAATGAGCCAACAGATAACACGAATATCGACAGGCCTATCAAGTAGACAAAGCCTCTCCCCTTAGTTTCAAGCATGCGCCCTGCGAAAGGACGGACAAGCAATGCTGAAAAAGTAAAGATTCCTACGACAAAACCAATCAGCTGGTCATTTCCACCTAGCTGCTCCACAAACAATGGTATCGTAGGCAATGTCATTTGAAATCCAAGGAAAATAAAAAAGTTAGCAAGGAAAATGAATAAAAAGTCCCTGCTCCAGATTTTCTCAGTGCCCGGGTCTTGTTGAGTTGCTCCTGATTGTTGATCCATCTGTTTTCATCCTTTCTGTTAGGCGCTTTGTTTAGGCACTGTAGCCGATATATCCTCTTTTCAGGGTTCATGTTCAACATTCCGTCAATTTGTTGTTGTGTTTTTGTGAACACATTCACAAACTAATCATTTTTATTTCGGATTCTGATATATTGTAAGTGTAATCAATAATTACTTATTTTTGAAGGGAAGCGATTTATATGTTCGCTAAATGGTTAAGAGAAAACAATGTTGCTGCTGGCCTGTTGACTGTGATTAGGGTTTGGCTTGGATATAACTGGATGACAGCTGGATGGGGCAAATTGACAGGTGATGGATTTGACGCAACTGGATATTTGAAAAACGCGGTAGCGAATCCAGTAAAGGGTCCAGACGGAAATGCGGTATATGGATGGTATGTGAGCTTCCTTGAAAGCTTTGCAATCCCGAACATTGAATTATTCAACTTTATCGTACCGCTAGGCGAATTTCTCGTTGGTCTTGGTTTGATCCTTGGAACTCTGACAACTGCAGCAATGTTCTTTGGCCTAGTGATGAACTTCAGCTTCTTCCTTGCCGGAACAGTATCTCACAACCCAACTGACATCTTCTTCGGCTTCATCATCCTGTTCGCAGGCTACAACGCTGGTAAATACGGTCTGGACCGCTGGGTGGTTCCTTTCATCCGTAAAACTGTATTCAAAAGAGAAGCTGAAACTGCGCATAAAGCAGTTTAACTTAAATCATTAACAAAGAGCCTGGCATTTGCCTGGCTCTTTTTTGTCGTTATCAGCTCTTTCTGGTGTTTTAACTGGCTCTTTTTTCGTTATCAGCTCTGCCTGGTGTTTTGACTGGCTATTTTTTTCCCGATATCTCCTTTGCCTGATATCATGACTAATTCCTTTTTTCCGTTGATCCTCCGCTTGTGTTCCCCCCACTATTTACACGTTAATCCTCCACATCTGTTTCTCTCACCTTTTCTACCGTTATCACCTTCGCCAAGTGTTCAAAATCCTGACAATATGTTTTTGCTATTTTGTGAACAAAGACTTCCAGCCCGCATTTTCATTTAAAAGATCAATATATTGTAGTGTAATCAAATAATAATTCATCCTTGAAGGGAAGCGATTGATATGTTCGCAAATTGGTTGAGAGAAAATAATGTTGCCGCCGGAATTTTGACTTTTATACGTATATGGCTCGGTTACAACTGGATGGTTGCTGGATGGCATAAAATGACTGGGGATGGTTTTGACGCAACTGGTTATTTGAAAAATGCCGTCGCGAATCCGGTAAAAGGTCCTGATGGGAACATGGTTTATGGCTGGTATGTCTCTTTTCTGGAAAACTTCGCGCTGCCGAACATTGAGCTTTTCAACTTCATAGTACCGGTCGGTGAATTCCTTGTCGGTCTGGGACTCATCCTCGGCTGTTTGACAACTGCCGCCATGTTCTTCGGTTTACTGATGAACTTCAGCTTTTTCCTTGCCGGAACCGTATCCCATAATCCAACAGATATTTTCTTCGGATTCATGATCCTCTTCGCTGGCTATAACGCAGGCAGATATGGATTAGACCACTGGGTAATACCATATCTTCGAAAAATCTTCTTCAAAAAGAAAGCAGCCACTAAATGAATTGTCAGCCTCCTGAGCTTTTGCAGGAGGCTTTTTCTATTCCTTGTCCCAACTGGAAAACTTAGCTATAATTTTACATAGTACGCCTACCAGAATAGGAGCGATTCCTGTGTTCAATTTCAGTGCAATAAACACTCACCAACTTTTAAATAAAATCAACGAAAATATCTTAATCGCTAATGAAGATTACGAAATCGTTTTTATCAATGATTCTGCGATGAAATTATTGGCACAAATTGGCCCTTATGTTGGAATCAATGATCCAGCGGAATTTATCGGCAGAAATTTAGGAGAGTTCCATGGCAGCCGTCAACAGAATATCCTGGCCGGAGGAAACTTCCCTCATTCTGCTAGCATTACCTTGTTCAACAAATTCTCGGCTGAGATTATGGTGGATCGACTAACTAACAATGAAGGCATTGAAAGCGGATTTATCCTTACGTGGAAAGACGTAACCGAATTTGAAGAAACACTGGAGGAAAACAGGAAACAACTTCACATCCTTGATATGCCTGTCATCCCGCTGTCTGTAGACTCAGCTGTCCTTGTTCCAGTTATGGGGAAATTGACTGAAGAACGACTGGAACTGCTCGGCGAAAAAATCCTCTCACATAGCGCCCAACAAGGAAATCAATATGTCATTTTTGACTTTACCGGTGTTTCAGATGAACTGGATGCACCCATCGCGTTCCGTCTGCAGCAGGTCATCAATGCCCTTAAGCTTATGGGGGTGCAATCGATTTATGTAGGAATACGTCCCGAAATGGCCAAATCAATCGTACTGAATGGACTGCTTGTTGATGTCCCTACTTTCAATACATTTGTCCATGGAATCCGCTATGTTTGGAAAGAAACTGGATTTCAACTTGTGAATATTAGTGAATGAAGAAAGGCTTGGTCATTGGACCGAGCCTTTTATTTTATAACGATGGAAGTTTTGAAACTGTTCTTTCATTCACTTCTTCACCCGTATTAACAGTTGATTTCGGTTCAAAGAAGATAACATGCGCTTCTTCCTTTGCAATGGGAAGGTGCTCCACGCCTTTAGGTACAATCATGAATTCCCCTTCCTCCAGGTGCACGTCCTTATCTCTGAATTTTATCAGCAGCTTTCCTTTTATGACGAGGAACATCTCATCCTCATGTTCGTGTTTATGCCAGATGAACTCACCTTTCAGTTTGGCGAACTTAACATGCATATCATTTATTTCCCCGGCGATTTTCGGACTCCAATAGTCACTGAAAAGCGAGAACTTTTCACTTATATTTACCTTCTCCATCTTTGCCACTCCCCTATTCTGATGTATTTCCGAAAAGAAACTCCGTATCAATTTCCCAATACTTTGTAATCGTCTTTCCGTTTTTAAAAAGCAAGCCAATTTGCACTTTTTCTGTACTATTTTCAAAGGTCATGATGCCATGCGGTAAATAATCGTATGTTAAACCATTATCATACTTGAAGGTCCTCGGGCTTCCATTAATGTCTGATAATATTTTGGCAATCTCGTCCTTGTCTTCTATAACTTTTATTGTCTCGCCATTCATGCCACTAATGGTCAATTGATCAAAATTACCGGACACTATGTTGTGGTTATACGCCCAATACGCTGTTAAAAGAACGACACTAACTAGAATGAAAGTCAATGTTAAAACCATTTTCCTTTTAGCCATGCATTCCCCTCCCATAATCATATTACCATTTATTTCATATTCATTAATACAGAAAAAGACCAATCCAGGATAGTGGACTGGTCTCGCAGGTACTATTTTACAAAACAACAAGCTTAAAGATCGTCAAACCGATTCCAATCAGGAAGCCGCAGACGGCACCGTTCACCCTGATCCATTGCAGGTCTTTTCCGATGTTGTTTTCCATCATATCAATCAGTGTTTCCGTATCAAGCTTGTCAAGATTCTCTCGAACAAGTTTGCCGATCTTTGAATGATTTCTTTCAATCAAGCCGGCAATTTTGGCGTGGAGCCAGCTTTCGATTGCCGCTACCTTACTCTCATCTTCTTTGATTTCATGTATGAACCTTTTCACCACTGGAGTAACGGTATCGTCAACAAAGCTGTCTGCTTCGATAAAAGCAATGACACGATCCTTTGACTTTGCCAGTACACCCCTGATTTGTCCGGTTAAATCCATATCCTCGACCATCTTGTTTTTCCAGTTCTGGATTTCGGACATTAATGCTTCGCGCTCATTTATATTGCCAAGTTCTTTGCGGATTTTCTCAAGAATCATATGGCGGTAGCGATTATCTTCCTGCTGCAGGTTTTTCATTCTTTTTAAAATAAAGGACTGCAAAATGTTGCCGACTTTTTCTTCAGTGATCATATTGCTGAACGATTGGATCGCAAATTTTAACAGACCATCCGCTTCCGTTGTATCAATTGCCTGTTTACCAAGTTTCCCAAGAACCATTTTCGCTTCATCCTGCGACGCCCATTTCTCCGTCTCTATCAGCACATAATTGAATGCTGCCGCCTCATATTCCTTCGACAATACGTGGCTGGAGGCTTTTTGCAGAAGATCGGAAGTATCAGCTGATAGAAGGAAACCTTTGATTTCCTGTTCAATTGTTGGCGCAAACCTTTCTACATCTATCTTTTTCACGACATCCAGGCTGAATGACTGAATGCTCTGCTTAACAGACTCAGAACGCAGTTCCTTCTCAACCGTTTCGAAAATTTTATCCAGAATATGAATCTGCTTGAACTTATCCATGATGCTTTCTTTCGTGAGCCAGTCATTTTCAAGCATATTGATTAACGCACGCGTTACTTTATCACGATTTTTCGGCAAAAGCGCGGTGTGAGGAATCGGGATACCCATCGGATGCCTGAATAGTGCTGTTACAGCAAACCAGTCCGCAAGACCGCCAACGAGCCCGGCTTCAAACCCGCCCATTAGCAGTTTGCCAATCAATGAATCCTGGAACGGCATCGTAGCAAGGAACCCCGCCCCCATAATCGCCAGCGAAATAGCCGCCAAATGTCTAGATCTCTTATCTCGTTTTTCCATATATCTCCCTCTGTTACTGTTAGATTGATTCCAAATGACATTCTATTACTTGTGAAAGGCTCGCAGTGTCTTTTTAAGTGCTCGTCCCGCCTGTAGAGAATTTTTCTATGTGACCTTTTTTAGCTTGGTGGCCTCTTTTGGGCTTATAGAATTTTTCTATGTGACCTTTTTGGACTCGGCGGCCTCTTTTGGGCTTATAGATTTGTTCTATAGGACCTTTTCTAGCTCGTCGGTCTCATTTGTGCTTATAGAATTTTTCTATGTGACCTTTTCTGGCTCGGCGGCCTCTTTGGGCTTATGGTTGTTACCTTTCCGCCTAGTTAGTGCAGATATCTACTATAAAAGAACAAAAGAGCCTTCCTAAAAAGAGTCTCTTCAATATTTTAACCAATTTATAGGGGAGAAAGCTATAAAAAAGGAAAAGTCCCGGGTGCTTTGGCTGCCGGGACTTTCATTATGATAACTATTCTACTCCATCCACTCTGGCTTTCCGAAGCCTTTGAACTCTTCATCGATGATTTTTTCAAACTCTGCAGATTCTACGACTTCTTTGATGTCCTTTGCGAATTGAGCATCCTGGTCTTTTGTATTGATGACGACGCGGTTGCGGTATTGGTCAGGCATGTTTTCCAGCTGAAGCGCATCAAGCAGGTCCATTTTTGCTGCTAGAGCAAAGTTGCCTGGTACAGCGGAAAGATCGACGCTTTCGACTGCTCTTGGAAGCTGCGCTGCTTCGATTGGCTTGAACTCAAGGTTTTTAACGTTATCTTTAACATCCTTTTCAGAAACTGTCAGTGGGTCAGCATTAGGGTCAAGCTTAATTAATCCAGCGTCTTCGAGAATCAGGAAGGCGCGTGCTGCATTTGTTGGATCATTTGGAATCGCGATGGCAGAACCGTCTGCGACTTCATCCAATGAATTGAATTTTTTAGAGTAAATCCCCATTGGCGCGGTTGGCACTACGATGATTTCCGATAACTCAAGCTTATGCTCTTTCGCGAAGTTTTCCATATACACCTTGTGCTGGAACAGGTTAGCGTCAAGATCATCTTTTGACAAAGCCAGGTTCGGCTGTATGTAATCGCTGAATTCGACTACTTTTACTTCATAGCCTTTCTTCTCCAGAAGTGGCTTGATAGCTTTTGAGACCATATCACTGTATGGACCGGATGTCGCGCCGAATGTCACTTGTTTTGCGTCTGCTTTCGCATCGCCGCTGGATGCTGAGTCGCTGCCGCATGCAGCAAGCAGCCCGATTGATAATAACAACACTACTGAAAAGAATAATTTTCTCATTTTAAAAGAACCCCCTATTATTTATCTTTTGTCTACTACTCTTGCAATCCTGTCTCCGCCAAACTGGATCAGCTGGACGAGGCAGATCAGGATAATCACTGTCGTGACCATGATTGTATTGTCGTATCGGTAATAGCCGAAGCGGATCGCCAGGTCACCAACTCCCCCGCCACCGACAATGCCCGCCATTGCCGAATAGGCAACAAGGCTGATGATGGTGATGGTCACACCCTGGACGATGCCAGGCTTAGCCTCTGGTATAAGTACATCTTTAATGATCATCCACGGAGTAGCGCCTGTCGCAACGGCAGCTTCAATGACTCCTTTATCGATTTCCCGGAAACTTTGCTCTACAATTCTAGCAAAGAACGGAATCGCCGCGACTGATAATGAAACAGATGCGGCTGTCGGCCCGATGGTTGTACCTGCGATTAGATTCGCCAGTGGCAGAAGGGCGATCAACAAGATAATAAATGGCACCGAGCGGATCATATTGACGATGAAGCCTGCAATATTTTTAAAAGTTTGATTTTCAAGGAAAAGTCCTTTATCAGTGACAAAAAGCAGGATCCCAGTAGGCAGGCCTACGATAATGGCGACAAGGATGGAAATGCCGACCATATAGATTGTTTCAAAGAATGCTTTGTTCAGTTCCGGCAGCATTGAAATCAGGTTATCAAGCAGCATCATCAATCACCTCCAGGTTTTTCGTCCTTGCCGCTATGTAGGCTATCGCCCGATCAATCTCTACTTGTTCTCCCGTGACCTCCATGATGAAAATCCCCAGTGGAATATCCTGAATATATTCAATTTTCCCATGCAGGATATTGCCGCGGACCTTAAAGGTCTGGAATACATCAGATATGACTCCCTGCTCGGCAATCTCACCCTGGAAATAAATCTTGATCAGCTTTCCTTGACGCTCCTCCAGCAACCTTTCCGGCAATTCGAATTGAAGGATGGAGTTGACGAAGTCTCTTGTGAGCTGTTGTTTCGGATTCGCGAAGACTTCGTATACATTCCCTTCTTCGATGATTTTCCCATCTTGCATAACAGCCATCCTGTCGCAAATCGTCTTAACGACTTCCATCTCATGGGTGATAAGGACAATGGTGATACCCAATTCACTATTAATCTTTTTAAGTAGAGATAGAATCGATTTCGTCGTGCTCGGATCCAGAGCCGAAGTAGCTTCATCACACAAGAGCACTGATGGATTATTCGCGAGTGCCCTGGCGATGCCGACACGCTGCTTCTGTCCGCCCGACAATTGTGCTGGATAAACATCTTTTTTATCCGAAAGGCCGACCATATCAAGTAGCTCAGTTACTCTATCATGGATTTTAGCTTTCGGAAGGCCTGCAGCTTTCAGTGCAAATGCAATGTTCTCACTAACTGTCTTTGCACTTACAAGATGGAAATGCTGAAAGATCATCCCGATTTTCAAGCGCGCTTTTCTCAGTTCTGTCTTGCTCAAGGAAGTAAGTTCCACACCGTCAATATGTATCTCTCCGGATGTCGGTTTTTCGAGGAGATTCAGGCACCTGATTAAAGAACTTTTGCCCGCCCCGCTGTAGCCGACAATTCCGTATATTTCTCCCTTTTCTACTTTTAATGAAACATGGTCGACACCTGTAACAGTTCCTTTTTTCGTTTCATAAATCTTGACCAGGTTTTTCACTTCAATCATCATTTGCACCCCCGTTTTTTTAAAATGGCTCTGTTAAAGCTAAATGTTGTTTATAAATCCTGTTGATTGTAGTGGAAGTCGCGAAGACTCCTGCGGGATGAGCAAGTCCTCGGGAGATCCCACAGGCGCTTGAAGCGCCGAGGAGGCTCCCGGACTACCCGCGGAAAGCGAAGCGCATGGAACGAAAATCAACAGCCGTGTTTAACAAAGCCTAAAAAATAAAAAAGCCCCTTTCATTCATAGAAAGAGGCATCGTAAACATCTATACGACTTATCTTTCAGAATGAAATCATTCTGTAGGAAGTGGCACCTTTCCCAAAAAGGAGGTTGCCGGACGTCATAGGGCCTAATCCCTCAGTCTCTCTTGATAAGTTTCTTATTAAATTAATTTCGATAATTGAAATATTAAGACTATCTGATTTATTTGTCAATAAAGTTTTTTCGGAGATTCCGTATTGATACCGCTTACACGATTGAGGGAGTAAGGAAATATTTTTTTATTTTAAAAAAGAAAAACCCTTGTTAAGATAAAACAAGGGCACCGTAAACAAGGGATCCTGCGATGACATATGCAGGGTGGACTTTTAATTTTTCCATCAGGATGAAGCTGATTCCGCCAATCAGAATCGTCTGCATCAGGCCGACCCCCTCATAGGAAGAGAAAAAGAAATCATAGGTCATGACTCCTAAAAGGACGGCAATGACAGGGCGGACGACGATTGTCAGCCTTTTGACACGCGGGGAATCTTTGAACTTCATCAACAGTCCGAGCAAGCTGATCATTAGGATTAAGGATGGTGCCACCGTGGCAAATACTCCAACTATTGCACCTAGAATTCCGCCTTCTGCATATCCAATATAGCCTGCCATCTTGGTTGCAATCGGTCCTGGCAGGGCGTTGCCCATCGCCAGAACTTCACTGAATTCATTGACTGTCATCCATTCATAACGGTCAACCACCTCATTTTCGATTAATGGGATGGAGGCAGGTCCACCGCCATATCCTAAAATTCCCGGAATGAAAAAGGCCAAAAATATATGGAAATAAATCATTGTTTCTCCCCTCCTCTTTGTTTATTTTCAGCAGGAGCAGGGTCTTTTTTCAGCAAGGCACTCAGCAGCAATACAAAAATTAAAATAGCGGGATGCAGATTCAAGAATTGAAGAAGTACCAGGCTGCCAATAAGCGCTACAGCTGTCCAGGCCCATCCAAGCTTGGATTTACCTGACTTCTTGATGAAATCCCATGTCAGGACAGCGAGCATGACTGCAACAACTGGGACAACAGCCTCCGCCATTCCTTTCACCCATGGCTCATCTTTGTATGAGTTCAGGCCAGTCAGCAGCAGGATCATCAGGATGATTGCCGGGATCATCGTCGCTGCAAGAGCATTGATCATACCCAGGAATCCTCCTACACGATAGCCAATGTAGCCAGCCATTTTTGTGGCAATTGGTCCTGGCAGTGCATTCCCTAAGGCAAGGACATCCCCGAACTCATCAGAATCCATCCATTTATATTTTTCTACCACTTCCTTATGTACAAGCGGAATCGAAGACGGGCCGCCGCCATAGCCGAGGATTCCGACTCGAAAAAAAGCTAAGAATAAATCTCTTTGTTTCAAAACTTCACCTTCTCTTCTGTTATTAGTGCCTAAAGCGGTCTCTTTCTATAAATCTTATTGCTTTTATTTTATTATAGACTCATATATTCGATACTGCATGTCAAATTCAAGTTAATTTACCGACGGTGGCATCTTTTATCGTAATTCTCGCTATGTAAATGTTCCTGCTCCCTTCGCGAGGACATATATTGGCGAATTTTTAATTTTTTCGACCACTTTTTGAATTATTTCGACCACATTCACGAATATTTCGTCCACTTTTCGAATTAATTCGACCACATTCACGAATATTTCGACCAAGTCGCAATTCTGCATCCATCCGAATAGCTATTCGTATAAAAAAAGTACCACAACCCTAAGGCTATGATACTCATCAAATTATCTATCAAACTTAAAAATCGAAACTGAATCATTCAACTCACTCGTCAGCTTTCTCAAGTCAGTAACCTTTTTCGATAAGTTACCGAATGCCGATAATTGTTCAGTGGTGGAAGCTGAGATTTCCTCGCTGCCTGCTGCTGTCTCCTCTACGACAGCGCTGATGGATTCGACATTATGGAGGACCTTAGCACCAAGTTCTTTTGAAGCCTCCATCCCTTTAACAAGTTGAGCAACTTTTTCCGAAATGCCGGTCACCTTGGATTCGATATTCCCAAATGCACTCATCGTTAAATTCATCGATTCCATCTGTTTATCAGCGATGATACCGCCTTTGTTCACTGCTTCTCCTATCTCATCGAGACCGTTTTTCAGCAGGTTGACCATATCAAAGATTTGCGTAGTAGCAGTGTTGGATTCTTCCGCAAGCTTTCTGACCTCTGCTGCGACTACCGCAAAACCTTTTCCAGCCTCGCCTGCCCTTGCTGCTTCGATGGCAGCGTTTAAAGCGAGCAAATTCGTTTGGGCTGCTATTGCTGAAACGGATGCGGCCATATCTTCAATTTTTGCTGCATAGCCTACGAAATGGTCAGTTGCTGTCTGGATGGACTGTGAAGCCATTTTGTTTTCCGAAATTAAGGCTTTTTGTCCTTCGATTGCCTTTCTTCCTTCGCCAATTGCTTCCACAGCTTCCTTGCTGTAAGAAGACGATTCCTGAGTGTGATCCAGGTTAAGCATAATTTCTTTATCCATATCATCAATTAGCTCAACTGATTGCTGTAAATCCTCTGAAACGGTTTGTGCTCCTGCAGAAAGCTCATCCGTTGATACTGCTACTTGATTAGAGATTTCCGTCAGCGCGATATTTTCCTGCTCAATTTCCGCTGCGAAATCCTCTACTTCCCTGCTCGCCATATTCACCTTTTGAAGCAAGGATGTCAATTGTGCCGCCATCAAATCAAACGACTCATTCAAGGTTCCCAGCTCATCTTTATGTTTATAAGGAACTTTTTCGATCATCAAGTTTCCTTTGGCGATTTCTTGTGCATTAATAGCAATCTGTTTCAATGGTTTGGTGATTGTACTCGTCAGCCTGATTCCGATTCCGCCGGCGACCACAACAAGCAGGATGCTGCCTATGATTGCCGAGAATATAATGAATTGAATCTGATTTTTCAAGTCCTCTTGCAGAAAATCGTAATAATCATTGACCTGTATATTCAGCAGATGAAGGTCATTCAGGACTCCTTCACTGCGCAGTGACTGGCGCTTCACTTCCGCACTATTTTTCTCATCAAGCGCTGTTTTGGCTTCACCCTCCAGGGCAGTGAACTTTTCAAAAGACTTGTCCAAAACTTTTTTGCTATCTTCCTGCTGAATCAAGCCTTTTGCCTCCGTGAAAATCTGAGAGGTCTTCTCCATTTTCGTCAGAGCATCCTGCCTGTTTCCCTCGGTTGGGTTGAACGAAAAATTGCTAAGCGATTGCTTCGTTGCAGATGTCTCAGACTGAAGATTCTGCACCGTCAGCAATACCTGCACGTAATCCTGATTCGATGCCTGGACCATAAGCATTCTGTAGATGATAAAAGAGATCATCACAATCGATAATCCAATCGCGAGTAATAAGTTAAGCAATAACTTCTTTTTAATTGTCATGTTGGCTCCCCCAGTTGCAACTTGTTAATCTAGCTGTATTGAAAGCTCGTTACTTGATAGTTTGGCTTCCAGGTCTTCTAGGCTTTTTTCTTGTTCCGCAGTCAGCTTGATTACCCTGATTGGCGCAAGCCCAACACCTTTTTCATTTATTCCTAGTTCAATCTGCTTTGATTTAAGCTTATTTTCCGCCTGGAACTCCTTGACTGTTTCATATAGCGCAACATCGACGTTTTTCAGCATCGAGGTAATGATCGCTTTTTCGGCAAAAAAGTATTGGTCACTATCCACACCAATTGCAAACTTTTTCTTGGATTGTGCCTCCTTCAATACACCGACACCTGTAAAACCCGCTGCTGCATAAAGTACATCCGCACCTTCATCAATCATTCCTGAAGCAATCTTTCCTCCAAGCTCGGCATTGCCAAAATCATTCGCGTATGCCACCTTTACCTCTGCTTCCGGATTCACAGCCTTTACTCCCTGCTCAAATCCAGCTTTGAATTTGTGGATTAGTGGAACATCCGCTCCGCCAACAAATCCAACGATATTTGACTTTGAAGCCATTCCGGCTACTGCACCAGCAAGGAAGCTTCCTTGTTCTTCTTTAAAAATAATCGATGTGATATTATCTAATTCCGAAACCGAATCAACCAAAATAAATTGTTGTTTTGGATTCTTTTTTGCCACCTTCTCAAGATCCTCAAGGACCATGAAACCCAAACCAATAACGATATCATTTCCATCTTCGACAAGCTCAGTAAAACCCTTTTCATAGGTACCAACAGTCTGAAGCTCTCTGTAATCAAAAAGAATATCAAGCTCATCTCTCGCTTTTACCAGACCGGCAAAAGCCGCATCACTGAAAGATTGGTCTCCAAGTCCGACGTCAGACAACATAATACCGATTTTGACCCTTTCTTTCGCCTTCAGCTCCGAGTTTGCACATCCAGCAAGGGTTCCTAACAGTAAAAATAAGATTACAAGCATATTCATAATTCGTTTCATCTAGATGTCCTGCTCCCTTTTAAAAATTTATATGTATTTCATCGACCATAGCGATTTTTTGTTTACAAATATGCCGAAAGTCTATCTTTTGTTAATTTTCTAACTTCTAATGAATAGAAAAAGCAGACTGTGCAATACAGCCTGCTTCAATTAACATTATTTAATTTTAGTGAACCTGTTCAAGTCGCCATTTTCGCCAAGAACAATAAGGATATCCTCTGCTCTCAGGGTTTTCTCTGGATCTGGAGAGATGTCGACCTTGTTGGCAGTTTTCACGCCGATTACTGTGATATTGTATTTGGCACGCAGGTTAATTTCAATCAAGTTTTTACCAGCCATGCTTATAGGAAGCTTGATTTCCTCAATACTGTAATCATCGGAAAGCTCAATAAAGTTCAATACATTGGGTGATGCCATCAGCTGGTGTGCGACTCTCTCTCCCATATCCCTTTCCGGGAAAATGACTTTGTCAGCGCCAACCTTGAACAATACTTGTGCATGGTGTTTATTAAGAGCCTTGGCAACGACATTAGAAACACCCATCTCTTTTAAAATAAGAACGGTGAGAATACTTGCCTGAATGTCGTCTCCAATCGCCACAATGACAGTATCAAAGTTCCTGATCCCTACTGCCTTCAATGTTTGCTCGTCCGTTGAGTCACCGATTACTGCATGAGTGACATGTTCTTTGTAGTCCTCAATATGTTGTTCACTCTTATCAATCGCGAGCACTTCGACTCCTTCATTGTATAAAGTCGTCGCTACACTTGATCCGAAACGGCCCATGCCGATTACTGCGTATTGTTTTGCCATAAAAAACATCCTCCTACCCAATCATCACTTTTCCAGCTGGATATCGATAATGATTCTCTTTTTTCTTTTTCGTAACTGCAAATGCCAGTGTTAACGGACCAACCCGGCCCGCGAACATCGTAATGGTTATCAATATTTTTCCGATTGATGACAGCTCAGGGGTCAAGCCCATTGAAAGTCCTACAGTTGAAAAGGCTGAAACTGTCTCAAAGAATATCATCAGAAAATCTTTTCCTGATTCGGTGATCGTCAATATCATTGTAATTGTAAACACTAGGAAAAGCGCAATCAGTGTGACCGTCAAAGATTTGGAAATTATGCTTTGTTCCATTCTTCTGCCAAAGAATGTGACATCTTCCTGCCCGCGTATTTGTGACTTGACTGCACCGATCAAGACGGCAAAGGTAGTTGTTTTAATTCCGCCGCCTGTCGATCCTGGAGATGCTCCAACGAACATCAGGCAGATGATCAAAAATAAGGTTGACTGCTGCAAGTCCGGGATATTTAAAGTATTCGAACCTGCTGTCCTAGGAGTGACAGCTTGATAAATCGCACCGAATATTTTACCAGTCATTGTTAACGGCTTCAAGGTCGACGGGTTGTTATATTCCAGGATGAAAATCAAGAGAGCTCCTCCGAATATCAAAACACCTGATATTGCCAAGACAATTTTTGAATGCAGGGAAATTGTCTTAGTGCTTCGATACTCAAAAAGCTCATTCATGACGATGAATCCAATCCCGCCCAAACTGATCAGTGAAATCATAGTGATATTAACGATCGGGTCTTCTGCATATTCTGTTAGGCCTTTAAAACTGCCCATTAGGTCGAATCCTGCATTGTTAAAGTTAGAAACGGCATGAAAGAAACCAAAATAAATCGCTTTACCTGCAGCCATTTCCTCTGAAAATCTCATAGATAGAATGGTTCCGCCAGTGATTTCGACTACCGCTGTAAAAAGGAAAATTCTTTTGACAAGCCTGACAATTCCTTCTACAGTCGCGTTGTTCAATGATTCCTGGATGATCAGCCGTTCTTTGAATGAAATTCTCTTTCCTAAAATAAATGCGAACAAAGTGGCGAAACTCATAAAACCCAATCCGCCAATCTGGATCATCGACAGGATGACCATTTCCCCGAAGCGGGTGAAGGTATCACCGGTGTCAACTACTACAAGCCCTGTTACACAGGTTGCGGATGTTGCAGTAAACAATGCATCCAAAAACGGAAGTCCCTTCCCATCTACTGTAGAAGATGGCAATGACAGCAACAGTGTCCCTAACAATATAATTACTCCAAACCCATAGACAAGAACTTTCGGTGGGTCCAGCCTTAAAAATATTTTCCTGCGCATGATCCTTCCTTCTTTCCCTAGTATGAGGAATTATGCGTCTAATATTTCTTTGCAGGGACTTATGATTACTGGAATTTTAAAATAGTCGACATATCTAAAATACAGCAAAACAAAAAAGCCCCCAGAGGCTAAAAGATAGCAGCCTTGTGGACTTTTAAAATTCTCGTCACACAAGCTTCATCTTCCTCTTCTGCAACGCTTACGGAGTTAGCTGTCGGATTAGGGCTCAGAATAGCCCCGCCTATTATTAGGCCTCACCCCAAGTGGATTGCCTCCACAAAGTTGGTTCCCCCGTTCCAAACGGATTCAGCGATTTAGAAATATGAAACTCATTAAATTTTGTTCAGAAATCTGAAACTGTTGTAATCATACTCCTCCGACATTCTAATTGTAAACATGAAAAGGAAGCCAAAAATGACTCATTTTATTCAATTTAATCCAATATTGACGAGAAATCATAGTTTTTCTTACTGAATCACCGTTTTTCTTGGTTTTTCATTTTTCTATATTTGCGATTTCCACTCCAATGAACGCGGTTTATAGTACTTCATTTAAAGGTAAATAATAGGGTTGTTAAATGTCTGTTTTTGAGATTAGATTTTTTGGGAGGTTATCGTGGATGAAAGCCATGATTATATTGAATCCATCATCAGGAAAAGAAAAAGCTCCTGACTATGCTGAAAAAATAGAGGAAACCTTACGGGAGAAATATGATGAAATAGATATTCGAAAAACTGAAAAGGAAGGCGATGCTGCTGCATTTGCTACTGAGGCCTGTATTGCTTTATACGATGCGGTCATTGCAATGGGTGGAGATGGGACAATCAACGAGGCCATTAATGGACTTGCCGAACAAGCCCACAGGCCTGCTCTCGGCATCATCCCACTTGGTACGGTCAATGATTTTGCCAGGGCTCTGAATATTCCCCTGGATCCCTATGCAGCTATTTCGATTCTGGATGAGCAATACCTCCAGCCTGTTGATATAGGTAAAATCAATGAGCATTATTTCGCCAATGTTATAGCAGTAGGAGCGATTGCAGAAGCTTCTTACAGTGTAAGCCCTGAACTAAAAACAAGACTAGGTTCACTGGCCTATTTTATGGAGGGAGCAAAATCGTTCCTAAATGGAGAGGCAATCGATATAAGTGTCGAGCACGATAACGGTAAATGGGAAGGCCAAACTTTTCTACTGCTTGCTGCGCTCACGAATTCTGTTGGCGGATTCGATGCCCTTGCTCCTGAAGCAAGCGTAAATGACGGAAAGTTCCATGCTTTTATTATTAAAAAAATGTCTGTACCGAAAATCGCAGCATTGATTCCATCGCTTATGAAGGGGGAATTGCAGGAAAGTGAAGAAGTGGAATATATACGGACCTCATTCCTAAAAGTAACTTCTGACAAACAGCATGTGGTGAATATTGACGGGGAAGAGGGGGAGCCTTTGCCATTCAATGCCAGAGTCCTTCCTGGTCATTTGGATGTTTTTGTACCACTTAAAAGTGAAAAAAACTGAGCGGGAATTTACTCCTGCTCAGTTTTTTTGTTTTTACTTCATACTAGAATTAAAGTTATAGAAGAACTTAGCTGTGATTGAACCATCTGCATTTTCCTTGATGCCAGTCACATGAATTCCAGAGTCAGCTGGTGTATCGCTAAATCCTTTCCAGAAGTAGTAAGAACCTGTGTGAACATTGCCGCTAACTGGAGTGATTTTGCTGCCAGTCTTGAAGAAGTCACCTGCATTACCGCGGTTCAAGTTTTTCTCTAGCTCATAAAGTCCGTCTGACTGAAGGACAGATAATCCGTAGTGAGTTACAACTTCTCCGTTGCTAGCAGTCTGTGACTGGTTGAACTGGAAGCGCTTGTTCATCCAGTTTTCAACGTTGTTTGGACGGAAGCCTGCAGTTTGGTAAAGGTTAATGACATTTTCATCTACATGCCAAGCAAGTAACCCTTTAGAGTCTTTGCCCTGGCGGATTAAGCCCTGATTAAATCCATCTTGCTGGACGTTTTCGAACAAGAAGTATTCTGTTCCATTTGAGCCCGGAACTTCCATCTTCACAATCGCGTTGTCTGCGTTTGCTTTGTTAACCGGAGGCAATGTGATTGTTTGAACTCCATCCTCTGGCTTAACTTCGACAGGATTTACCCATCCAAGGAAAATCTTTGAGAACGGATCAAAGTGTGTTGGAGAGTTTCCGCCATACACAGGTGCATCTGGATAGCGCATCCAAGATCCGCCTGCCATCATTGAGTAGTTACCAACACCTTCTGATGTATAAACAGTGTCATAGAAATCTGGAAGACCTAGAGCATGTCCAAATTCGTGTGCATATACTCCAGTTTGAGCTGGGAAAGGACCAGTTTTTGCTTCTTCTTTGTATGAGTTAGTTGCTGCATCGAAACCAGCTACGTTTCCACCGATACCAGGCTGGATGTTGTAGTTGTTTACGACTACGCCATCGTAAGTCATGTCTTCTTTAATCGTTCTATCAATCCATGCTGACTGGCTGATACCCTCATGCTGTGGAGCAGGCTTCCCAGTTTCATAGTACTTTCCATAGAATAGAGCACTTAACAGGCTCCATTTGTGAGACCAGAATTGAGCAGGGTCGCGGCTGAATTCGGCTCCTGTTCCTTCGTGAACGACAAAGATATTCGGCACTTGACCATTTTCTGCATACTGTGAGAAATCAACCTGGTCGTCCGCTGCCTTTAAAAGGTCACGAATGAATTCACCAGTATGTGCATCGCCGTTTTCATTTCCAAGCACGTATTTACCGCTTTCTGCGTATTTACCTTCCTGATCCAAATAGTATGAAGCACCTCTAGGCATCTCTACCCAAGCAAAATCGGTATTTTCTTTGCGAACCAAGTTGACTTTTCCATAACTTGATTCCTTGTAAGCATTTTGCATCGTACGATTCTTCGGTACGTCTGGACCATCATATTGCTTGAACTGCTCCAACTCATAAGGATTGTACTCAGTACCGAAAATCAGATCCTCATAATACTCAGCAGGCACTTGTCCTGGCATGTCCCCAATCGGCTCATCGCCATTAGGATATTTAGCAAGCAATACGAGGACTGGAACATCGCCTGTTGCTTCCTTGTAAGACACATGATTATCTCCAGGTTGCTGGAACTTAGCTCCATTTTGGGCAGCCTTTTCTGCAGGATCGACCTTAGAAATATCAATTCCTAATTCCTTTGCTTTATCTACCAGTTCTGGAGCAGCCCCTACATGGTGCGCAAGGCTTAATTCATATTTACTTTGTGGCTTTACTGTGGAATCAGTTGGGCTGACTCCAGCAAACACCGCACTCCCTGCTAATGCAAGAGAAAGCGCTGAAGTTGAAAGGACTTTTAACACATTATCCACTCCCTATTAGAATATTTCTATTTCCTAAATAATATAAAATATTCAGTATATTCTAAATAGGGATAAAGTATTGTTTGATAGTTTTTTACGTGAGTCGAAAGCCTTAACTTTTTAAGATTCACTATAAAAAAAGCTATTTTACCATAATAAACCAAATAACTGTTTACTACAGGCAAATCCGTAAAAGGTTCAGACAAATCTCCAGCTCTTCCTCTTCTTTTCCTCTAAAACTGTCTGAAGTTGAATCAGCTTCTGACTACTTTTCACGCTTATCCTTGAAACCTGTCATAATAATCATGTTTTCTTGACAGCTTCGGGGCTCTGCGCTTGAAACCTGTCATAATAACGGTGTTTTCTTGACAGCTTTGGGGCCTCGCTCTTGAAACCTGTCATAATAATCATGTTTTCTTGACAGCTTTGGTGCTTTGCTCTTGAAACCTGTCATAATAACGGCGCTTTCTTAAATCAAAAAAACAAGACTCCGCAGAAGCGAAGTCTTGTTTAAATAGATCCCTATAAAATATCCATCCAAATCTTAATCGCAGTACCTAAAATCAACACTGCAAGGATGTATTGTAGGATCTTCGTATTTACTTTCTTACCTGCGTTTGCACCGAGTGGTGATGCGATCAGACTCGCTACAACCATGATCAATGCTGGCCAGAATTCTACCTGGCCGGTGGCAAGCTTACCTACTGTAGATCCAATTGAAGAAATGAAAGTGATGGCAAGTGATGTTGCGATTGTCATTCGAGTAGGAATCTTCAACACGACAAGCATGATCGGAACTAGTAAGAATGCTCCGGCGGCTCCTACGATACCTGCGCCAATCCCAACGATAAATGCGAAGAATGCTGCCAGCCATTTATTGAAAGTTACTTGGTCTAGCGGGATATCATCTACGCCCTTTTTCGGAACAAACATCATTACAGCTGCAATCAAAGCGAGGATACCGTAAACAAGGTTGATTCCGCCTTCGGTCATGAATCTGGAACCATAGCTTCCGATCAGGGAACCGACCAGGATGCTTGAGCCCATGTATATGATCAATGTCTTGTTTAAGTATCCACCCTTACGGTATGCCCAGACACCACCGATTGTGGCGAAGAATACCTGGACCGCACTGATTCCTGAAACCTCATGGGCACTGAATGCTGCGATGCCGAACAATGGCGGTATATATAATAGCATTGGGTATTTAATGATTGATCCGCCAATTCCAACCATCCCGGAAATATAAGACCCGATAAAACCAATTAAAAATATGACGATAAGAAAAGTTAAATCCATCAGGCTTCCTCCTTATTTAACAATCTTTAAAAACAGGCCTGTTATCAGGCACATTCCTATCCACAAAATCCTATGAAAATGCAAAAGAAAAGGGAGACAAGCTCCCCCTTTTTCAATTACGCCTTCTTCATCCAGAACTTGAACACACCGTTTTCTTCTTCATGCTTCAGAAGTTCATTACCAGTGGATTGAGCCCAAGCTGCTAGATCTTTTACAGCGCCTTTATCAGTTGTATGAATTTCTAGTACTTCTCCAGATTGAAGGTCAGTGATTGCCTTCTTTGTTTTTACGATTGGCATTGGACAAGCTAGTCCTTTTGCGTCTAATACTTTTGCTACGTTCATGTAAAAATCCTCCTTGGTTGTATGAAAAATTGTTTATTCGAAAGCGATCAGGGAGCAAAGCCCCCTTATCAGATTTATCTTACCGCACAGCGGTTTGGTCCGATTTCCATTTCTCTTTGCTTTTCTTCGTCCGGGCTGATTTTACCCATGTTTGTTTCACGAATCTCCTGGTATGCATTTGGCTGCGGTGGCAGATTCTCAGTTACAAGTCTGCGGAACTCAGCTTCGTCTTCGATGTTCAATCCGTGGTTTTTCGCGAATAGTGTACCTAATTTTTCAGATACGCTGCCATCTTCATTCAATTCTTCAATGATCATGAAGTGTGCAGGCAGAACAACAAGCTCATCAGAAAGCTGCTTGTAACGAGTGTAAAGAGAGTTTCTCAGGTCTGCTACCCAGTCTTCAGCTTTACCAGCCAGGTCAGGGCGTCCAATTGAGTCAATGAATAGTATATCCCCAGAAAGAAGATATTTTTCATCTACCACAAAAGAAGTAGAACCGATTGTGTGACCTGGAGTGTATAGTGCATTGATGTCGATGTTTGTTTCACCGATTTTTACATTGTTGCCATCTTCAAGAGACTGATAGCTGAATGTTACTTCATCAGCATCTTTTGGAGGCAGCCAATAAGTTGCACCTGTTGCTTCAGCAATTATTCTTCCGCCGGAAATATGGTCTGCGTGCAGGTGTGTATCGAATACATGCTTGATTTCAACGCCAAGCTCTTTAGCGAAATCAAGATATACATCAGTCATTCTTGTCGCGTCGATCAAAGCAACCTCACCATTTGAAACAACTGCGTAAGATAGGCAGCCTTTACCAATTCGGACGAACTGATACATTGCTCCGCCATCCTTAAGATCGCCAACCTTTACTGGCTCAAGGTGTTCACTCCACGCCTTCATACCGCCTTGAAGATAAGATACTTCACGGCCTGCTTCTTCAAGCATTTCAGCGACCATCACAGAAGAACCTTCTTTAGCACAAACTACAAGGACTTCTTTATCTGTAGGTACTTTATCAAGGATTTCTTCTACTCCGTCAAGAAGATCAAAGTAAGGGATGTTAAGGTACTCGAAGTTTTCTCCTTCGATTTTCCAGTCGTTGAAGTCAGTCTCGTTACGGACATCAAGGATGAAGAATGGTTCTTTATTGAATACTTTTTTCGTTACTTCTTTAGACGTCATTGCTTTCATCATTACTTTACCTCCATGGGTATGATTTTTTCGAAAAAAATTAATTACTGTACTTTTGTTTCAGTTGGGCCATTCCATTCAGACATGCCTGGCACTACATTCCAAACCTTCTCAAAGCCTTTGCCTGAAAGTGCCTGGGATGCCATGTCACTTCTGTTGCCTGTACGGCAAACAACCAGAATTGTTTTGGACTTATCTAGTTCTGCGATACGATTTTCAAGGTCCCCAAAAGGAATAGATACAGCATTTGGAATATGTCCGAAAGCATATTCAGCCGGTTCCCTTACGTCAAGGACAACAACATCCTCATTTGCTTCAAGCTTTTTTACAACATCGTCGTTTGAAACAATGTTTGGATATTTTGTTTCTTCCTGTTCTTCACTTGAACCGCCCTTGCGGATATAGTGTTTAAGAACATCGCCTTCTTCAATCGTTCCGAGGTATTGGTTGCCAGAGCTTTTAGACCAAGCCTGGATATCCGCCCTAGAACCTTTATCCGTTGCGAGCACTTCTAAAACCTCGCCTGGATTTAAATTGTTGATTGCTTTCTTCGTTCTGACAATCGGCATTGGGCATGCAAGCCCTTTTGCGTCGACTGTAAGATTTGTTTTTACAGATTCCATTTGTAGACCTCCAATTTAAAGTATCTATTAGATGAACAGGTTGACGTTTCCGTTTTCTGCATCAGCAAGGTAAGCTGCTACACCAGCAAACTCTACGCCTTCCATGATTTCTTCATGCGTAAGACCAAATAAGTCTACTGTCATTTGGCAGGCAACAAGCTTAACATCCTGTTCTTTTGCCATGTCAATCAAGTCTGGAAGCGGCATTGCATTGTGCTTCTTCATTACATCCTTGATCATTTTCGGTCCAAAACCTGCATAGTTCATTTTTGATAACCCCAATTTGTTCGCGCCTCTTGGCATCATCTTAGCAAACATCTTCTCAATAAAGCCTTTGTCAGCCTGGATTGGCTCATCTTTTCTTAGAGCGTTCAAGCCCCAAAATGTGTGAAAGATTGTCACTTCATGATCATAGGCAGCAGCACCATTAGCAATGATATAAGCAGCCATGACTTTGTCATAATCCCCACTGAATAAAATGATTGTTGTTTTCTTCTGTTCTCCCATTATCTCTCTCCCTCTCGTTAATTACGGTAACGGGTATTTATAACTGTAAAAAAATATTATATCTTTTCTAACGTGATTACGTTGTTAAATACCTTACAGGGTATATATTACGAAAAATTATTACCTTTGTCAACCGTAATTATGAATTTTTTATGACTTTTTATTTCGGGATTTTTATATTGTAAAAAAACAGTGATTTATGTGGATCTTACTATGATATGTTTCTTTCTTGAATTGTTGATTGTAATGTGGGTTTGAATTCGAGTATGAATACTAGGTAGTTTATAAATGAAGAAAATGGCTTTGGTTACATATTATAATAGAAGAAAAAAGTTTTCTGAGATAAGGATAGAAGAAATAATGCAGCGAATATAATAAGAAATAAAGCAGAAACAACTAGAAGAAGTAATAGTGGAATAATAAAAAGAAATAAAAGCCTGGGTTCATATATCTTTATAATTAGCAGATTGTAAAGATTGTGAGCCAGGCTTGATTAATCTTCATCAAGCATCCTATATTTTACACTTTCATCGTAAAGCCCATTTTTCTTGCTCCAAGCCCAGATGATGCCCGCGGAGGCAGTGAATGCGATCATGACCAATAGTAAGATCCAAGCTCCTGGTGCCATTTTTACACCTCCTGTCGTTAAAAATCCTATACTATCGAAATACTCTAACAGAAATCTCCGAAACCGTCCAGAGTATTTTAGGGGTTGTAAAAAAAAGGCTTTGGCATTACAATGTGGTCAAAATTATTTGGGAGGTAAACAAATGGAACATGAATCCCTGGGTTTTTATTTCGATTTTCTTTATTATATCGGAGTCCCTATCCTGATTATCTTCGTCCTTGATACACTGCGCAAAAAGAATAATAAAAAAGAAGAACAAAATTAAATTATCCCCTGCCAGAGCGAAATCTTTTCGCTCTGTTTTTTTTTGGAAAAGTTGTAAATTAACGCGGTTTTTTTCCAGTTTTACAGCAAGTATAAAACAATTGGATAACACTATAAAAAACTTGAATAACTTTATTTCTGTATGGGATGTATCATGTAACATAGCAGATTGTGAAGAAATTGTGAAATTTATGTGTTTATTTTATGAACAAGGGAGTGTCAAAATGTTTACAGACGAAAAATGGAGTTCTTCCAAGAACTGGTTCATCGCTGCTGTCTTCTGGATCATCATCGGCATGAGCATGGGACTTCTTACTGCAACAAAACAAATTTGGCCAGAATTGTTGAACAATCGCTGGTTCACTTACGGGCACGTACGTTCCGCCCACGTTATGCTTGTCATCTATGCATGGTTATCGATGGCATATGTAGGCTCTATGTTCTACATGATCCCAAAGCTAGCTAAAACGAAGGTTTATAGCGAGAAGATGGGAAATTTCGCTCTAGTATTTTATAACATTGTCATTTTGGAAGGTTTCTTCGCATTGTTGTTGGGCCAAACCGAGGTCATCGAATACGGCGAATTCCCATTATGGGTAGATGTTCAGCTTCTTGTCGCAATTGGACTTGTAGCTTATAACCTTTTCAAGACAGTTGGACGCCGCCAGGAAAAAATGCTTTATGTCAGCCTCTGGTATTTCCTTGGTTCATTGCTATGGCTGCCATTGACCTGGATTGTCGGCAACTTCCCGGCACAATGGATTCCAAGCGGGGTACAGCAGGGTCTGATGGGCTGGTTCCTAGGCCATAACGCAATCGGTCTTTGGATGACAACAGTCGGTGTTGGACAGATTTATTACCTGTTGCCTAAATTGACTGGACGTCCGCTTTACAGCCACCAGTTATCCATGATTGGTTTCTGGGCAATCGCAACATTCTATGTTTGGAATGGTCCTCACCACTTGATGAATGGACCGATCCCAGGCTGGATCTCTAAAGCTGGGGTAATTCCTTCTATTGTTCTTTTAATCCCGGTTTGGGCAGTTCTAGCTAACTTCTGGGGAACGATGAAAGGCTCCTGGTCACAGACAAGAACAAGCGTACCGCTTCGTTTTACAGTTGCGGGTACAATTTTCTACCTGTTCGCATGTCTTCAGGGACCATTGCAAGCCCTTCCATCTGTAAGTTCAGTCATTAAGTTCACTCACTGGACTGTCGGGCATGCACATATGGGACCATTCGGTGCGTTCTCTTTCACATCTTTCGCTGCAATCTATTACATCCTGCCTAAGATCGTTGGGCGAGAAATGTTCAGCAAGAGAGCAATGGAAGCTCACTTCTGGTTCTCTACTGTCGGTTTCTTAGTATTCGCATTCTCATTGTGGATTGCAGGCGTTGTCCAAGGATTCGCATGGATCGAAGGCGTTCCATTCCTGCAGACTGTATTGATGATGGAACCTTACGTACAAGGCCGCGCAATCGGTGGAACAATGATGTATGTAGCGCAATTCTTCCTGGCATGGAACATGTATAAAACTATTAAACTTGCAAAACTTGAGAAAAAACAGCAAGCACAGCAGCAAGCTGCTTCTGCTTAAGGAGGAG
Source organism: Mesobacillus selenatarsenatis SF-1 (assembly GCF_000813125.1). Classification (GTDB taxonomy): domain Bacteria; phylum Bacillota; class Bacilli; order Bacillales; family Cytobacillaceae; genus Mesobacillus; species Mesobacillus selenatarsenatis. The sequence goes on along the minus strand of NZ_BASE01000023.1, from coordinate 16,008 downwards.
GGAAAACGTTGGAACGTAAACCATCAGCTGTATTAATCGTTGCTTTAATTCTATGGACTTTCGGTGTAGCCGGAACGGTCATCCTTCCCCTCTTCGACCAGGAAATCAACTCTGCAACTGCGAGCGGTGAGCTCCGCAACTATCAAGAGGATTCCGCTGAAGCAAGAGGAAGAGAAATATATGTACAAAATGGCTGCCAGACTTGCCATACACAATTTGTAAGAGCATTGCCTGCTGATACGAACCAAAACCTTGGTCCTGTAACTAAGGGCGGCGACTACAAATATGATTTACCCCATCTCTTGGGCTCTAACCGTACAGGCCCGGATTTAATGTGGGTTGGCTTGAAATATAACGAAGACTGGCAGCGCCAGCACTTGATTGATCCACAATCAACAAGCCCTGGAACAATCATGCCTTCTTTCGATTATCTATCGAATCAGGAACTTGATGACCTTGTCGCTTACTTAATGAGCCTAAAGCCAACAGAAGAGAGACTGGAAGAATACAAGAAAGAATTGAACGACGCAAAATCAAACTCTAACTAAGCACCATTTTCATAATCATTACCTTAACCCCCCGCGGTTTAAGGTAATGATTTTCTAAAACAGCATTTTAAAGGCAGGTGTAAAAAATGAAAAAAGAATATCAGCAACATGATAGCAAAGAGGCGGATATTGTCTCTGATATTAAAATTGAACACAATAGAGTGCCAAAGCTCCTGGTAGCTGTATTTTATGTTGTCGCGATCTGGGCCATTGGATATGCCATCTTCATGCCTGGTAAGCTAGCAGTCGAACCTGCTGCTGCTCCACAGGATAATAAAGGAGAGCTTATTTTTGAAGGTACGTGCCTGAGCTGCCACGCTACTGGTGCAGCACCTGACCTAAGCGGGGTAACAGATAGGATGCCTGAGGAAGACATTAAAAATGTCATCAAAAAAGGCCGTAACACAATGCCGGCTATCGGTCATCTTTATACCGAAAAAGAAATCGAGTTAGTATATGAATACTTAAAGGATTACAGATAAGGAAAGGGGGATTCTCGTGGGTAAAACTATAACAAGATGGGCATTTTTCATCATTATTTTCACTCTGCCGTTCTGGAACGGCTTCAGAATGGATATCGACAATTCAAAGCTGTTCCTATTCGGCTTCGAATTATCCTATGAAGCTGGCTATCTATTTTTCGTTTTCTTATTCTTGTTCCTGATGGCTTTCCTTGCACTTTCAATGATCGTGTACAGGGCGTTTTGCCAGTATGCATGCCCGCACAATACGTTCAGCATGCTTTTGAACAAGATTGAATCAAAATTAGGTGAGAAAGGCAAAGCAGTAACATTTTTGCTTGCCCTGTTCGTAAGCATCTTCATGGCTTACGCGACAGTAAGTTACTTTTACAACCCGATTACGATCTGGGAATCACTCGTTAACTTTGAAATGAACAAATACTTCTTCCTTGTAACTTCAACTGCTGCCTTATATACAGCTTTATCTTACAAGGCAAGGAACTCATTCTGTAAGGTTTGCCCATACGGACTTGCCCAGGGCATTTCACGTGTAGATGATAAAACACAATGGCTAACACATCCAGGAGTCTGGATTACATGGGGTACAACAACTGCCCTTGTACTAGTCCTGCTTGTTGGATGGTTCTAAAGAAAACCAAAGCGAGGTGAGAACATAAATGAATAAAATCTTGAAACTGTCAGCATTCGCACTACTTTCAATTTCACTTACTGCCTGTTCTGAAGCCGCAGTAAAAGATTCATCACTTGATAACAAAAACGAAAAAGAACTTCCTCCAATCCATGAGGACTATTCTTCTAACTGGTGGAAAGACCAGCCGAACGGAAACGCGGATACCAATATGGATTGGGACGGCGAGGGCTGGATCCTTTCTGCGAACGAAGTTAGTAACGGCATTGCCATCGCTGATATCAAAACCGGCAATCCAGTAAAATACATCCAGAGCGCGGGTACTCCCCACCATGTTCATTTAAATAAAGATCAAAGCTGGGCTTTTGCTACTCAGCGTTATGGAACAAGTGTGTTAGCCATCAACATGGAGACACTTGAGTCACATGATATCGATTTTCCCGGCTTTGACAGCGACCCTGCCCCTCAGCATATGACGTTTTCAAGGGATGGCAAATATGCCTTCACCTCTTTGAACGGCGTTGGCGCAGTTGGAATGATTGATGCTGAAAAAGCTGAACTTGTAAAAGTCTTTAAAGATGTTGGTAAAAAGCCAAGGGATTTGAATGTCACTCCTGACGGCAAAAAGCTGTTCGTCAGCTTACAGGCAGAACCGTTCATTACAGTCATCGACATTGAAACTGGTGATATGAGATACCTCGAAAGAACAGAGACTGATTACGGAAAAGGAACAGGTTCCGGACTGGATATGTCAAACGATGGCAAGCTTGTTGCTGTATCCAATACCGCTGACAATGAAATTGCTATTTATGACGCGAAAACTGAAGAGCTCCTTAAGAAAATTGGAGATATACCTAAACCCGTTAACGTAAGCTTCATGGGTGATACCTACGATTTGGTTACTGGAAATCGTAATGATGGGTCAATCTCAATCATTGATGCAAAAAAATTAAAGTTCATCAAGACTATTAAGACAGGTCCCGGAACAAACATCCCTTATCTTGGTCCAGACGGATACTGGTATACTTCCCAGAATGGTGCAGGCTTCTTGACTGTCCTCGATCCTGAAGACAACTATAAAATCGTAAGGAAAATCTGGGGCGTGCAAAATATCCACTGGCTAAGCTGGAGTCCTGATGGCAGCATGATGTTCGGTTCAAACTGGGGAGATAAAACCCTTACAAAAATCGACCTTACCAAGAAAAAGGACTTCAGACAGACAATACCTGTTGGTTTGAATCCAAATGGAATTGCCATCAAAACGAATGTACCAAAAGATCAAATTTTAGCTAACCAAAAAGGCAATGAGGAAGAAGCGAACAAAATCAAGAAAGCTTCTACTCTTGTGTTCCCGGATGCCAGAAATGTCAATGAAGAAGCATTCCTTGGCACTTGCCTGACTTGCCATGATATCGGACGAATCATGAGGAACAACAGTAAAGGTGCAGAAGCATGGACTTCTGTTGTAGACCGTATGGCTGGGAACGGAGCAAAAATGTCCGATGAACAAAGACAACAAATCATCGACTACCTTGCTACAGACGAGCATAAGTCCCTTTCAATCCAAACTGAGCTTGAAATGGAATTGGCGGAACAAAAGAAGGATAAAGAATAAAAAAGCGTAAGCACCGAATCAAACGCTAGTGCTTGACTAAAAGAAAAACCCTAATGCTTCTTAACAGGAAGCATTAGGATTTTCATCTAAATCTCTTATGAAGTTCCACAATCTTTCATGCAGATTGGACTTGAACTGTTTATCTTTTCTTAACAGGAAGAATGGGCGGTAACGGTCCCTGTCTTTGAAAGGACTGACAATAAGCTGCCTTGAGTGAATCTCAGGACAGATTGCCAGCTTGGAAAAGACAGCGACACCAAGTCCACTTTTCACGCCTTCTTTAATGAGCGTGTTGCTATTGTAAACAAGGACGGATTTCGGCTGGATATTCAAACCTTTCCATAAATCCAGCGTTGCCTGCCTCATCGCACAACCCGGCTCACGGATCAGCCAGGTCATTTCTTCAAGCTTCGCAGGTTCCTGGTTTCCCGGGTCTGCCCTATGCTGTGGAGAAACACCAAGTACGAGCAAGTCATCATAGAATTCATGTGAAATAAAGTCATATCGGCCAGCTTGTCCCTCGACAAGGGCAAGGTCAATATCAGAAGCATAAAGTAAATCCGTAATATGCACAGATGTGCCGATGGTGATCTGAATTTGGTTGCTTGTTATATCAGGATTCAACTTGATGAAATCCTGGACCACCTTTGAGATCAGGCATTCACCGATTGTATTGCTGCAGCCAATCTTGATTGATTGACTTGAGTCCCCTTCTGCCAGAAGATTTTCCAGTTTCTCATTCAATGCGATCAACTGCTGGCCATGTTCATACAATGTTTTGCCAGCCTCTGATAATTTGATTTTGCGATTGGCCCTGATGAACAACTGTTTATTATAATAAGTCTCTAACTGGCTGATTTGATGGCTTACGGCTGGTTGGGAGAGATTCAGCATCTTCCCTGCCTGGGAGAAGCTCTCATATTTAGCCGCAGCAATGAATGTCTTGAGATGTTCCAGATTCAATATGATTGCACCCCTTTATACTATATAATTGGAGGGAATAAAAATGAAAAAGTTAGATGTCATCATTACCGTTGTAGTATTATCTGTATTTATTTTCGGCTTGATGTACTTTACAAAGGATGATTCCGTCACATATCGTGATGTTAAATTCGAAATCGCCTCATTGGCCATTTTATCCACTGTATCCCTGTTCACTTATTTCGGAATCAGAAGAAATTTAGAGCATTAATTCGCATTATACCACACAGGGTTTAAATTGTGAGATAAAAATAATGTTGTAAAGAACCTAGGAGAACTCCTAGGTTTTATTTTTTTCCTTGAAACAGTATACTAGCAATCAAATGATGTAATCTTGATGCATGAACTAAATTTGAAAGTTTTCAACAGTAATTATACAATATATACATAATACCATTAGGGGTATGTTTTTGAAACTCTTAATTAATCCTTAACAAAGACATCAGATTATAGATAACAGAAAAGGAGTGAATATTTTATTATGACTGAAATTGGATTATTCTTTGCTTTTACTGCTGGAATCTTATCATTTTTTTCACCATGTGTGTTCCCGCTTCTCCCTGCTTACATAACACATTTGACTGGCGGGAAGATTGAGGGATCTAAAGTAGCTGTAGATCGTGCAACACTTTTTACCCGTTCATTTGGATTCATTGTCGGTTTTAGCTTAATTTTTATCGTCATGGGTGCCTCTGCATCGTTTCTTGGACAGGTTTTCGCAAATTACCGGACAATCGTGATGCAAATCGCTGGCTTGCTGATCATCATTTTCGGCCTGCAGATGGCCGGCTTGCTGAACATCAAGTTCCTGATGATGGAGAAAAAGGTTCAATCTGAAACAAAACCGAAAGGTGCATTCAGTTCCGTGTTCCTTGGAATGGCTTTCGCGAGCGGATGGTCACCTTGTGTCGGACTTGCACTCTCCTCCATCCTGCTTTTGGCGAGTTCTTCCGATACTTTATACCAGGGAATGTACCTGCTGACTTCTTATTCTCTTGGTATGGCCGTTCCTTTCCTTATCATATCTTTTGTCATTTCTTATTCATTAAAAGCAATCAAGAAGATCAACAAGTATCTTTCTAAGCTTGCACTCGTCAATGGTATGATTATGGTAGGAATGGGCTTCCTGGTCCTTTCAGGGCAAATGCAGAAAATCAGTGCATGGCTATCTGCATACAGCTTATTCGGAGTATAAAGCGAGCTGTATAGCTTACAATTGATGCCAGGCTGTGTAAGGAGTGACCTAACAGGTGAAGAAAGAATTGATTGGCAAAAGTGTACTCGTCGTTGAAGATGACCCTAAAATCCGCACACTTGTTAAGATTTACTTGACAAATGAAGGCTATGAGGTGCTGGAGGCTGACAACGGCATTGTCGCTCAGGAAATGATTGAAAAATATGATCCATGCATCCTTATTCTTGACCTGATGCTCCCCGGCAAAAGCGGTGAGGAGATCTGCCGCTGGGTTCGCAATGACCTGGGAAGCATGATGCCTGTCATTATGCTGACCGCAAAGGCGTCTGAGAAAAGCAGGATTGATGGCTTCAAGCTTGGCGCAGATGATTATGTCGTAAAACCTTTCAGCCCGGCTGAGCTGATGGTCAGGATTGAAGCGGTGTTAAGAAGGACGGCAAGCAGATGCGGAAAACTGACTTTTACAGGGCTTACAATCAAGCCTGCAAAAGGGGAGGCAATGGTTGATGGCGAGCCACTCGATTTGACCAATTTTGAATTCAAGCTTCTTCATATGTTCATGCAGCATCCAGGTCAAATCCTTTCGCGGACACAAATACTCGACACGATCTATGAAAACAACGAAAAAGCCGTTACTGAGCGGACGATTGACGTCCATATCAAGAATCTCCGGGAAAAAATTAAAGAAAAAACGCCCAAAGATTATATCCAGACAGTAAGAGGAATGGGGTATAAATTTGCGGCGAATTAAAAGCATGGCGGATTTGTTACTATCTAAACTTGTGGCAGTCAACAGCGTCGTCATCCTGCTTGTCATCATGCTTGCAGGTATATCCGTGAAAGATTACGCCTGCTTCCTTGTCAATAATCAACAGGTGACTGGGACTCAGCTGGTTGACACATTGAATTCGTTCCTTGTCAAAGTTAGCATCATTGCATTTGTCATTGCCGGGCTTTTGCATTATTTTTCAGTAAAGCGGATCGTGAAACCGGTGAAGACTATGGCGTTTGCCGCCAACCAAATTAAAGAAGGCAAGATCCCTTCGAAAATCGATGTCACTGCGAGCGGTGAATTGGGCGAACTTGTAACGAATTTTAACGCAATGTCTGAGACTCTTTCTGTTGTGCAGACTAGACGGGAAGAAATGTTAAGAGACATCGCCCATGAGTTGAGGACTCCGTTAACGAATATCAACGGCTATCTTGAAGCCCTTCATAACGGTGTATTGCCGGGCGACCGTGAGCTGTTCGGCTCTCTTTTGGAGGAATCCAAGCGGATTACCAGGATTGTCGACCTGATTGCTGAGCTTGACGCGTGGAATAAAGAGGTTTACTTTCTTGAGAAACAGTTTGAAGTAACTGATATTAAACAAGTCATGGCAGAATCACTGGCAGCCTTCCAGCTGAAGTTATCGAACAAATTTGAAATAGTCAATCAGCATATAGAACATGCCCCCATTTTTGGTCATGAAGACGGCTTAAAGCAAGTCCTATCCAATCTGCTGCAGAATATCATCGATTATGATACTGGCGGGAACCTTTCAATCGCTGCACAACCTGATGGTAAGGTTTACAAAATTACTTTTTCCCACCAAGGAAAGTACATTGATCCGGAGATGAAAGAACTCATTTTCGAACGATTTTACAGGCTTGAAGAATCACGCAGCACAAAAGTTGATGGTGCAGGACTCGGGCTTGCTATCGCAAAAAGCATCATTGACGCCCATAAAGGGAATATTGGCGTTAATACAGATGGGCATAATCACACATTTTGGATAACGATTCCAATCCACCGGAATTCTTAATCATTCCTTAACAATACGATCACATACTGGACTGTAAATGATGTTTTCGTACAAAAGGAGCGATTGTGATGGAATTTACGTATTATAATGAAAAACTAATTGGCCAGCTTGAATATGGATTCCTGCCAATATCTCCAAATACGGAGATGGGCTACAGGCCTATGGAGCTGTTCGTATCCTCTTTAACTGGATGCAGCACCTCGGTGCTCGCAAATATTCTCACCAAAAAGAGAATAGACTATAAAAGAATTGACGTACAAGTGTCATCAACGCGGAATCCGGAAGAAGTAAACCGGATTGAACAACTGATTTTCAATGTAAGTGTTCAGACTGATATAGTGAATAAGTCGGATCAAGCGGAGAAGCTTGCCGGACTTGTCCTGAAAAATTGCGGCATGATCCAATCTGTGATCGGAAGTATCGACATCGGTTATCAGATTGAGTTCACGCCAGACCAGCCAAAAAAAGGTGATGTTGCTTGAACTATATAACTTTCGGCAGATTCACGCTGCCAGCAGATTTGCTTGCAGCGTTTGCTGCCATTTTTATCGGAGCCCTGATTTACCGGGCCAGAGAGAAAAAGAGTATCGATGATTGGTATTGGAACAGCTTCTTCCTTTACATTGCGATCTATAAGCTCAGCTATGTAATTTTCAATTTCAAGCTGTTCATTGATACTCCCTTCTCTCTTGTCTACTTTAATGGCGGTACAGAGGGTCAGATTCTTGCATATATCGGAATCGCAATCTATTTATATTGGCTAACAAGGAAAAAGGGCAGCACCATCAAACCGGGGGAGTATCTCCCTGTGTACTTTATATTCTTTTTAGTGTATTGGACAGGGTTATTTGCATTCTCACAGGATTATCTTGCAACTTCTATACAGGCCGTCCTTTTATTAGGCTACATTTTGTTTTTCATCAAAAACATTAAGCTCATTGCTGAGTATGCAATATTGTTTCTCATGCTTGAAGCACTAATACTTAGCCTTTTTTCGGATATGCTCTCATTGGAAAACATTTTGATCTTCGCACTCGGAATTTACTTAATCATTTTTCAGCGATTTAATAAGGAGGAAATTCAGCATTGAATAAAAATCTTTTATCATTTGCGATTTTAGCACTGGCTGTTGTCATTCTTGTCGTGAACATCTGGAAACCAGGATCAACAGAAAGCGAGAAGAATACCACCACAGCTCCAGCAGGCGAATCTGTAGATACAACAGAAGACATCCCAGGCGCGAAGCTTTCTTCGTTGCGTGAAGGCGCTGAAGCACCTGACTTTGAATTGAACACCCTTGATGGAAATACAATCAAGCTATCTGATTACCGTGGCAAAAAAGTGATCCTCAACTTCTGGGCTACATGGTGCCCTCCATGTAAGGCCGAAATGCCGCATATGCAAAATTTCTACGAAGAATACAATGACCAGGGCGTTGAGATCCTTGCAGTCAACCTGACAAATATGGATAAAGGTGAGGATGAAGTCAAAAAATTCGTCGAGGAATATGGTTTAACCTTTACGATTCCTATGGATGAAGATGGGAACGCCGGAACGACCTATCAGGCGTTTACCATCCCAACCAGCTATATCCTTGATGAAAACGGTGTGATTACGAAGAAAATTGTTGGTCCTATGGATGAGAAAATGATGAAGGAACTTACGGGTGTTAAGTAAAAAAGTCGCGGCTATGGCCGTGACTTTTTTTGTTTCTTATTGGACATTTTGGCGCCGCTCCGCCTTCGAAATGTCCATTAAAACCTCTTTCTTGGACATTTTGGTATTGCTTCGCCTTTGAAATGTCCATTAACACCCCTTTATTGGACATTTTGGGACTGCTTCACCTTTGAAATGTCCATTAACACCCCTTTATTGGACATTTTGGCTTTGCTTCGCCTTCGAAATGTCCATTTAACCAAAATTTCTAGGTGCTCAGAATTTTTGATTCTCCATCAGCTTTGAATGTTCCCTTTTCTTTTAAAAATTGCTTAATAATATCAACTGCATGGACACCATGGTAGGTTTTATCTGCTTCAGCGCCTTTAAATAGCTGCTTGCCTGCGCCAGCAATCTTGTATTTCCTCGTCAGATCGATTTCTTGCCCGCCTATGAGCAGCTTTTGAATTCTGTTGCCTTCCGGATTGTATGGCTTGAAGGACATGAATAATCCGGAGGACCTCAGTATATATCCGCCTTTTTGCTTAAACGGGTCTCTTGAGAACACCATCTCCAGATTCTTCTCGAGGGCATTAATCAGGCGCTCTCCCGGCATTTCGAGTGTGAACATTTCCGGGTTCGTCGGGATGATGGTATGCAGGTCATACTCGGTAATATCCCCTGCTGGGAAAGGAGTACCGTACCTCCACCCATGTGAGAATGCCAAATCGCCATCGTAGGCATGGAGATAGGCATCTGTGATCAATTGGTCCATTGGTGCTTCATTCAAGGTCATTCTGTGTAAAATTGACCCGGTTTTACCGATTATATTGCCCCGTTCCTTACCGTATGGCTCTAATATATCAGAAATGATTTCCGCCATTTCCTCATCCTCAGGGAAGCTTTCGTCAATCGCCACTAGTTCGTATCGATAGTCCTCCATCCTTCCGCCTTCAAAGGTAATATCCAGTTTCCCAAGGAATGATGCACTTGAACCAGCCTGAACGACGAGCGTATCATTAACGGTGATCGGCTCTTCTACCCTGTCATGGCTGTGTCCCGACAAGACGATATCAATACCATCTACAAGGGTTGCCAGCTCGACATCAAGAGGGAGTCCCATATGGCTTAATAACACAACAAGATCCACCTGACCCTTTAACTCTTCCACACAATCACGCGTCTCTTCCACGCCTCTTGAGAACGCAAGGCCTTTTGAGAAGCTTTCAGGCATCGTCTCATCGACATATGGATAGGTCAGTCCAATGACACCCACCTTAAGGTCCTCAAACTCCTTGATGATAAATGGCTTCATGAAGGTTTCATTGGTATTCACGTCCTTCACGTTACAAGCGACTGAAGGAAACGGCAAAGCTTCTACCAAAGAAGATAGCTTCTCCTTCCCATAGGCGAAATCCCAGTTTCCAGGGACCCAGCCATCCAGCCCCATTTTTTCCAATGCTGGTAAAATCACTTCGCCTTTCGACGCTACTAAAGGGAGTGTCCCATGAAACAGGTCTCCTCCATCTAGGAATAAAACATTTTCTGCTTGTGATTTAATACCTTTGATATATCTCGCAATCCTCGGAAAGCCTCCTGTATTACGTAGTTCAGGTTTGTTGTTTTTCCAAAAAAGTTCAGGATGGAGTTCCAGGCTCCCATGTGTATCGTTTTGCTGTATAATCGTCAACTTTGTCATAGTATCCTCTCCTCCACTCTTTTAAAGCTATTTCCATAAACGTCCTGATTGGCATGAAGCTTATGGAAAAAGCCTTTTTACCTTATATAAAAAAGGAGTACCTTACATAAGGCACTCCTTTATGGTTGGCCAGCTCCAGCGCCTAGCCCCTCGATCGTTTGTCTAGCTGCGGCTCCTAACTCCTCGAGACGCTTCGGTCCTGCCAGTGAAGTCAAAGAACGACTTCACTGGCAGGACCTCCAGCGCTTGTCGGATTTGGACAGTCGCCTACGCTTTTCGATTTCGGTCCGCCCTTTGAAGTCAAAGAACGACTTCACTGGTCGGCCCTCCAACGATTGTCGGGACTGACCAAGGCGCTTGCGCTTTTCTATTTATCTAACGGCACAACGGTTTGGTCCGATTTCCATTTCTCGCTGTTCTTCGATATCCGGGTCGATTTTACCCATATTCATTTGCCTGATTTCCTGATAGGAATTTGGCTGTGGCGGAAGGTTCTCGGTAACTGTCTTCCTGAACGTATCTTCACTGTCGATTTGCAAACCGTGGTTCTCGGCATACAGGACGCCAAGTTTTTCAGAAATGCTCCCGTCATCATTCATTTCATTGATTCCCATATAGTGAGCTGGCAGGACAAGTAGTTCATCCGCAAGTTCTTTATATCGTTTGTATAAAGTGTTCCTCAAGTCTCCTACCCAGTCCTGAGCCAATCCGGCCAGGTCAGGGCGTCCAATTGAATCGATGAACAGAATGTCACCAGTCAATAAATATTGGTCATCAATGATGAAAGAAGTACTTCCGATTGTATGACCCGGAGAGTACACTGAACGGATTACCGTGTTTCCAACCTTGATTTCATGGCCATCTTGAAGAGGCTCATATTGGAACGTTACTTCTTCAGCATCTTTAGGAGGGAGGTAATATTTAGCTCCCACTTTTTCTGCTAGCTTTCTTCCACCAGAAATGTGGTCAGCATGAAGATGTGTGTCAAGCAGGGCAACAAGCTTGAAGTCCTTTCCTGACATGAAATCTTCATATTGCTCAATCATCCGCGCAGTATCGATAATCGCCGCCTCGCCATTGGATTCAACAAGGTAAGAAAGGCACCCTTTACCAATACGGACAAACTGGTAAAGGGAACCGCCGTCCTTAAGGTCGCCGATTTTCACAGGCTCTAAATGTTCACTCCAGGCTTTCATGCCGCCTTCGATTGAGTAAACATGCGTATAGCCAGCCTCTTCAATTTGCTCGGCAACAAACTCTGACGATCCACCTTTTGCGCATACAACGTAAATCGCCTGGTCTTTAGGCAATACATCCTTTATTGGATCAATACCTTCAAGCAGGTCAAAGTACGGCGTATTATGAACTTTTACATTGCGGCCTTCGATTTTCCAATCATCGAAGTCATCTGTATTTCTTGCATCAATGATAAACAGGTCTTCATGGTTAATGACTTTTTGTGCTATTTCTTTTGCTGAAATTGTCTTTACCATTTGATTCCTCCTGTTTTGGCTTTGATATTTTAGAATGTCAATGTAATGTCTGCGTCGCTGGCGAAGTGCAGGAAGGAAGCAGCTCCACCTACATCGATTCCATCAACAAACTGGTCTTTCTCAAGAGACATTACATCCATTGTCATCTGGCAAGCGATCATTTTCACGCCCATTTCAGCTGCCATTTCAACAAGCTGTTCTACTGGAGGAACGTTTTCTCTTGCGAAACCTTCCTGGAAGTGTTCAGTTCCTGCAGGCATAGGAAGTTGCTTGTGCGCTTCCTTATGGATCAGGTTCAAACCTTCAAACGTGAAGAAGATTCCTACTTCTGCGTCTGTTGCTGCCGCCGCAGTCGCGATATTGAATACTTTGTATGCATCGAACATTCCGCCGTTAGAGGCGATAATAGCTACTTTCATTTTTTGGTTCCTCCTTATTTTTCAACTGTCGTTTCGGTAGGGCCTGTCCAGTCCTTCATTCCCGAAACGACATTAATTGTTTTTTTGAATCCTTTTTCAGACAGCTTCTTGGCTGCCATGTCACTTCTTGAGCCGGAGCGGCAAATGATATATACATCCTCTTCAGGATCCAGTTCATTGAAACGCTGCTCCAACTCCCCAAGTGGAATTGATTTTGCATTCGGGATGTGTCCAAAAGTGTATTCAGCTGATTCCCTGACATCCAGAATCGTTATTTTTTCATTTCCCTCAAGCTTCGCCAGCACGTCTTCAAGTGAAGCTGTGTGCGGATGAGGTGACTCATTGTTTAGTTCTTCTTCACTAGCCTTACGAAGATAGTGTTTAAGCACATCACCTTCAGTTATTGTACCGAGGTATTGATTGCCTGTACTTTCAGCCCAAGCTTTCAGATCTGTCGTAGATCCTTTGTCAGTAGCCTGCACTTCGATGACTTGTCCTGGCTCTAGCTCATTCATGGTTTTCTTTGTTTTGACAATCGGCATCGGGCACGCAAGTCCTTTTGCGTCCAGTACCTTATCCGCAGAAATTGACATAGTAATCCCCCTTCCTACACATTAGTATTTATGAATTCGCGGAATACATACTGCAAATATTCTCCCTAGTTTATATACCCTCTACGGTAAAAACTATGCGTATATTGTAAAAGGATAAAAAAAAAACAAGCAACCATTTTGCCTTGGCTGCTGTTTCATTCTTATTCTTTGCCATAATAGGTATTTGGATAAGGAGGATTGGCGTACCCGTTCCTGCTCAACCATGGAATGTAACTCACTGGGTTCACACTGATTGCATACTTGAACATATTGTTCATCATACTGTCCATCCCCATAAAGGACATATTCATTACCATATACATTGCCTTGATCGTATTGAACTGCGAAAGCTCAACTACATATACGATTCTGTCTGCCATAACTCCAATCTGGCCTTCTGTCCATAAAATCCTGTCAGCCATGAATCCGATTTGATCTTCTGTATATAAAACACCATTAAGGGCCTGGGTAAACGTATCAGCTCCCATTTGTCCCACATACACAATAGCTCTGCTTGTTGCCATTGCGATCACCTCCCAATAGTCAGGATATGTACCCCGGGGAGGATGGTGTCTGGCTATTCAATATCATTGTATTAGCAATTACTTTATAACAAGCAAATCGCAGGGTTGCTCTTCCATTTTATTCAATTCTTCCGTTTACTAAGAGTTGCTTCCATGTCTTACCGCCATCCTCGGATTCGTATAGATCGTTCAGGATGGTGATGAAGGCAATCCGGTCTTCCTGCTCTGGGTCAGCAGCTATATAAGTAATCGGATTGTCATACTTCAGGTTAGGGATAGTGACTTCCTCCCCTGCATTTCGCTCCTCTATTGGAAGTCTGATTAGCTTAATCTCTTCATTCTTTACTGGTGCGATATACAAAGACTCCTTAGAATAGGCTGCGGCGGTAACCATTTGATAATCTCCAGCTCTTTCCATAGTTGTCCCAAAATCATCCGATACAAAAACCCCTTCTCTCGTAGACATCGTTATAGTTCTGCCGTTTTCAGGATGAACCGCGATTATTCCAAGGGAATTTGCATCCAGTCCATTAAGTTCTACAGGTTCCCATGCCCCACCTCTAACTTTGGAGACATATACGCCTCTTTCCAGCTCAGAATTAGGTTCTTCATTAATCAAATATAAGACTTTATCATGATAGCTTGCAGAAAGGAAGTGAAAATCACTTTCTCCGTAAAAAGCTATTTTATCCAATGTATTTCCTTTGTCGGTACTTTTCACAATGCCAAGCGGATTTTTCAGGTCTGAGCCCTCTGCTGGATGGCCGCTTGCAAAAAATCCATCTTGAACAGCCTGAAATCCCATGTAGTCATGTTTTTCATCCGTCGTTTCCAGCCACTCACCATTTTTGAATATCTTCAAACCATGGTGGGAAGCCACATATAGTCCCTCATCATTTCCCGGGTAACCAATCCCATGTATATGTTCAATTTTTTGTGTGGCTGCCTTAATAATAAAATCATTATCTGATTCCGCCTGAGGTTCGTTTTGCTGCTCATTTTTCGAATTGTTTTCTTCAGAAGCAGACTTTTGCAGTTCCTGTCCTTCTTGACCTGAACATCCGGTAAATACAAGCAAGACTGCTGCAAAGAAAGTGATCAATACTAATCTATAGTTAAACATATTACTTCCTCCGTTTCTTTCTCTTTGTTGTCCAATAATAGTAGGAAATTCCGGCCACCGCCACAAAAATTGCCGCCGCAAGCTGGTATTGTGTTTCCCAGCCAAGTACTGTATGAACTGAATACGCCTCAATAAAAAGAGCCGGAATTTTGCCAATAGTACTTGAAATCGCAAAGGCCCGTGTCCCCATCCTGCTGTATGAAGCAGCCAGGGTGACGAGTCCAGATGGCGCGAACGGAAAGAGCCTTAGTAAAATCACTAGCACGAATGCCTCCATGCCATTTGTTTGCTTAAGCCTTTCCAGAACTTTAATCGTTCTTGATGAATCGGTACTGCCACTCAGCTTTTTAAGTCCTTTCCGATACAGAATAAAACTTATGACCGCTCCTAAAGCTTCACCGAGAATAGAGAGCACGAGTCCCCAGACAAATCCGAAGTAAACGATGTTCGCAGCTGTCACAAAAGCACTCGGGACAATACCTGCTATCGCGATCACTATACTGACTACAAGGCTAATGATAATGGCAAGCCAAACCGGCTGGCCAGATAAAGTTTCTAATAATGACATATGCCAGCCTCCAGTCAAATTTCAAAACTTTGTCACTGCTTCTGCTTAGTTTTTGCAAACTGTTCCGGTAAGATTTATGTATACCTGAAAGGAGCTGACCAGGACATGAAAAAACTAACGTTAAGTTTTTTAGGCGCAGCAATGATAGTTGGAGCAAGCACTGCTGCCTTTGCAGAAGAAGGGACAGAAGGTAAAGGTACTTTTAATTTTGGTCAAATGAAGCCGTTAATCGAAAAGATGCACCCAGACTTGTCCGATGAAGAAGTCAAGCAAATGTACAATGATTGCCACGGTACAAACAGTGCCATGCCGAGCAAGAACTTCAATATGATGGACCCTAACCATATGGATATCGTCGACTAATATTTGTAGCCGAAGTGGCCATCAGCAATTTAATAATAAACATTATAGGTTCTGGTTATGAAAGTACCCAGAGCCTTTTCCTTTTTCGAAAAATTATACGTTAAAGTTTTAAAGAGTATAACAAAATTGGTTTAAAACATAAAAAACAACCTGACCAACAGGTTCAGGCTGTGCGTAAAAATTTACGACATTGTATTACCATAACTATGTTGAGAAGGAAGATCCTCTGCTGTATCACCCTGTGAATGCTGGGACGGCAGGTCCGCTACTGTCTGGCCTTCCTGTGAATGCTGGGACGGCAAATCCGCTACTGTCT
>NZ_BASE01000024.1 GCF_000813125.1 Mesobacillus selenatarsenatis SF-1 | reverse complement strand
GTAAGGTCAAGTTCGGACAGGTTTGGCTGGTGGGTGAAGAAAAGCTGTCAAGAAACCGAAGGAATTGTGACAGGTATGAGGTTCTGAGACTAAAAGCTGTCAAGAAAACAAAGGAATTGTGACAGGTTTGAAGTCATGAGGCCAAAAGCTGTCAAGAAAACAAAGGAATTGTGACAGGTATGAGGTTCTGAGACCAAAAGCTGTCAAGAAAACAAAGGAATTGTGACAGGTATGAGGTTCTGAGATCACAAGTTGTCAAGAAAACAAAGGAATTAAAACAGGTTTGAGGTTCTGAGACTAAAAGCTGTCAAGAACCGGCTGGAACACAGACAGCATTGACGGATGCAGAACAATTAAGTCAAAGAAGGTAACCATCACATTTTGGTTCATAATATCATATGTTTTTTTTGCAAAAACAAGGTAATAGTATGGATAAGGCAGGTGAGATGAATGAATGTTCTAAGAGTGAATGGAAATATAGATAAGGGTAAGCTCGCCAAGGAGTTGCTGATTCCGGTGCTCGGCGGAATGGTGACGGGGATGATTGCGACACGGAGGGCGAAGGAGAAGTACAGCAAGCTGAAGAAGCCTGATTTTTCTCCGCCATCGTGGGTGTTTCCCGTCGTGTGGACAGGCTTATATGCGTCGATGGGACTGGCGAATTACCGGGTTTCGATGAAAAAGAAACCAACTGCCACAGCGGAGGCCCTTTATGATATCCAGCTTGGATTGAACTTCCTCTGGTCTTTTTTATTTTTCAGATGGAATCTTAGAGGGACGGCTTTTGCGGAGATCGGCCTGCTGCTGGGTATGATTACACTAACAACTTATCAATACTACCAAAAGGATAAAATTGCTGGCAGGCTGATGCTGCCCTATATCGCATGGGTGGCTTACGCGCTCAAGCTTAATTACAGCACGTGGAAGCTAAATCAGTGAGAGGGTATCTGACAAAGCCCTCTCTTTTTAAAAAATTACTGAATTGTGCAACTTTATCAAACCTTCTACGTCTAAATTAATAGACTGCCAATCTTTGGTGGGTTAAAAGTTTGCTAGAGTGGGAATACTATTCCTAACAACATATTAAATTGGAGGTAGATTACGATGAAACAAATCAAAGAGTTCATGAATGAAGAAGGTTTTGAGTTAAAAGGGTATCTTTCTCAACTATTTGAACAAGCTTCTGATAAAAATGACAAGGAAAAACGCTGATCGCAGACAGGCTGATCAGCGTTTTTTCATTTGCTGCAAAACATCATCAATTTTTGCGTGGTCCTCTGGTGATTCATCGATATGCTTCCACAAGAGTTCACCTTCAGCTGAATAGAGCCAGGTTCCTCCTTGAATATAAACGTCCTGTGTCTTCATCGATTTAATGACGAAATCCTTCTGCTTCTCGTTTTTGGGAATAAAATCTTTGACCTGACCGGTAATGAAACCGAAACCGGCTTTCGCCAGCAGCTTCCACTTAGGCATCGTTTTATGGCCCATACCCCGATATGCTTTACGCGTTGGATCCCCAAGTATAGGAAATGGGAAAGGCCCAAACTGTTCAATGAATTGCTTGATAAAAGATCCTTTCGAAGGGGCAACCGCAACAACCTGGTAGCCTGTAGCTTCTACTTCATTTATTCGCTCACGCAACTGCGTAAGATATGTCCGGCAAATTGGTCAGCCAAGATGGCGGACGAACACGACCATCGTCGGGTTGCCCTGGATGGCTGTTTTCAAGCTAATTGTTTTTTCAGGGTCGGTTGTTTCCAACACATACTTCATTAAAAAAACCTCCTTTTCTTCACTATATCTAACTTCTCCCTTTGAGGAAAGAATTAACATTCCTTAACAAACCTTTTCAATTAATTTACAACTCTTTAAAACGAGGTTAATAACTGTCTAGTAATCTTGTTCTTGTAGCAACGGACATAATATTAGGGGGAATTAAGGAATGAAGAGTTTTAAAAAGTTAGCGATGTTTACGATGCTTGCTGGTGTAATGGCTTTCGGAACGGCTTGTTCGGATGGAGAAAGCAACGCAGAAGCGACGAATGGTTCTAATGAAACTGAAACTCAACTTGAAGGCAGCGTTGTGATCGACGGTTCTGGAACTGTATACCCGTTCATGGCAAAAATGGCAGAGAACTATATGTCCACCCAGGAAGATGTATCTGTAGAGGTTAGCCGCTCCGGAACTTCCGCTGGGTTCAAGAAATTCCTCGTTGAAGATGGAACAGACTACAATGATGCATCACGCCAGATCAAAGACGAAGAAAAGGCAAAAGCTGAAGAGCTTGGTATCGATGTGAAAGAAATGAAAGTAGCTTTGGATGGCCTAACGATCGTCATCAATAAGGACAATGACTGGGCAAAGGAACTGACTAAAGAAGAAGTCATCGACATCTTCCTTGCTGAAGGCGGAAAGAAGAAATGGTCGGATGTACGCCCTGACTTCCCGGCTGAAGCAATTAACACATACGGCCCGAATGAAAATCACGGCACATACGAATTCATGTTTGAAAACATTCTTGATGAAAAAGATCTTGTAGAAGGCATCAACCTGCAGCAGGACTACTCTACACTGGTTGACCTGGTTTCAAAAGACAAGAACGGAATCGGCTTCTTCGGATATGGATATTACGCGAACAACAAAGATAAGTTAGCAGCAGTGAATGTTGACTTTGGTAACGGACCTGTTGAACCATCTCTTGAAACAATCAAGGAAGACGGAAAGTACGGTCCATTTACACGACCTGTGTTCACATATTTGAATGTTAATAATGCAAAAGAGAAAGCACAAGTACTAGATTACGCAATCTACACAATGCAAAACGCCCAGGATGTTGCGGCCGAAACAGGCTTCGCACCACTGACAGACGAGGACATCCTTGCGACAATCGAAGAACTAGAAGAATTGAAGTAAACAAAAAGGAAGTATGAGGCAAGTTCTCATACTTCCTTTTATTTTCAGAATGTAAGTCAAATCTTCAATTCTTGTTTTTGCGCTAATTTTCTAATTCCAGCCATAAGAATTTTTACTGCAAGAAAGGTGGCTGCAAGCGAGAAAAAGCTGTGCAGGGAGGTCCAATTCTTTTTATAGCGGATCAACTTCGTTTTCTCTCAAGCCAATTTTCAACGACCGTAGATGGAGCGGTAAACAAAAATAACTTGAACAGAGTCAATAAAGGACCAGAATGTTTTGTTGCCTGGTTAAAGTAAATGCACGTTACAGGAAAAATGAGATAGATGAAGAGCACGCTGATATCAAATGTTTTAAATAATGAGACAGGGTACTTTAAATAACCTTTCTTCACTAGCAAAGTATCCATAATGGACGCTATATATCTTTTTAAAAAGAAAATGAGGAGCCAATCCTTAACAGGAGGCTTTCTAATCAGTTAAAAAAAGACAAAATACCGACGATGAAAAGGACTTTTAATGTGCTTTTTTCCATGTTTCTTCTCATACGGAAAGACCTCCCGACTGATTATTAATTATAGTATCATTCCTTCTTAAGGTAAGGTTATTCAGAAGATAGTATCGATTAAGAAATAATTGATAGAGGGTTGGGTATACTACGGAAGGGGTTTCCTTTATTTGTAAATATTTTATAGTGAGGCAGACTATGACGAATGCGATTTATGCGATTTTTTGGCTGGGAATTTTAATAATATTGGGGGATTGGAGGAACTGGAGAAGGTACTATCCGACAATCCTTTTCTTTATGCTTGGTGATTTTATTTACCTTTATTTAATGTCGGATTATTATCCAATGTGGAGGTATGTACCCTCGCCTGGTGACAGGGAAATAGGAATTACCAATACACATATTTCGTTTTCCATCATGATATTAAAATACCCTGCGACATGTCTTGCCTATTTGTCTCATTTTCCACAACAAGGTGCCATCATGAAGTTCATTTATTATTTAGGGTGGATGCTAATTTACATCATAAATGAAATGATTGATTTGCATTATCATTTAATAAAATACTACAATGGCTGGAATTTCGGGTGGTCCATCCTTTTTAATGCGGCAATGTTCCTCATATTGAAAATCCATTTTCATAGGCCGGTATTCGCCTGGATCCTCTCGGCCGTATTTATTGCTTTCTTATGGAATACCTTTGATGTACCCTCGAGTGTTTTTCGATAGAAGGTTTCCTTCTAGCTTATAAAAAATAGGCCTGGTTTCAGGCCGTTTTTATGTTTGGGTATGGATTCTTAAATGGAGAGAAATTATTCGTTTGACCTATACCTTTTCTTATTCCAAAGAAAAAAGTCAGTAATTACTTTCGCAAAAATAAATACAGATACATAGCTGATAAATAAGTGGAAATAGTTAATCGACCCATACATTTTAAATAATCCTAATCCGACTAGCATAGGTTTAAAAACAAATGACAGGATTACCGATGTGATAGTTGCATACAAATAATATTTTTTATTACTGGTCATCGATGATTGATATACGAAAATAAAAATGATTGGTATCAAGCTGGAATCGAGCGAAATCCCCGGTAAAACAGGAATGACAGGAAAAGGATAATTCCAGTAACCCATATTTCTCCCATACAAATCAATATATCCAAAGGGCATATGGATACTGTAGCCGTAAAAGAGAATCTGGAATAGCTTATTTTTATTGATTTTAAGAAGTAGCAAGATGAGCGGGGCCACAAGGAATAAGACCATCAGCCAATATTCAAAAGAGGTATATAGGGAAAAATCCCACCAATACTCATTTAAAGCTTTTTGGCCTTCCTTTCCCATCTCGACAATCTGATCAAAACGCGATAGTCGTTCATTTTCCAAATTAATCATTCCTTTTAAAAGCCGGTTTTGCATACATATCTATAGATTGTCATGTTCAATAATTTCGTATGCACAATGTAGAAGTCTTGTGGAAAAATATTATACAAAAAAGAGTAAGTTCACCATTATGCGGGAAAAAGAGAAAGATAATGATCGATATCACCAGGAGGTATTGTTATGTCGTTTAACTATGCAGAGGAAGACGGACGTTTTGTCGCGAAGGATTCTGATGGGCTCGAGGTAGGCGAAGTAACTTATACTCGTGACGGCAATAAGTTTCTTGTCATTAATCATACGGGTGTCGATCCGGCGAACCGTGGCCAGGGTGTGGCGGAGGAATTGGTACGCCAGGTTGTTGAGAAGGCAAAAAATGAAGACCTGAAGGTGGAGCCGATTTGTTCCTTTGCGCAAAAGGAATTCGAGAGGAAACCTGAATATAAAGAAGTACTAAAACAATAGTCTAAAAGCCTTTGAGTGATCTCAAGGGCTTTTATCCAAGTTGACATGGAAATAACCACATGATAAAATTATCTCGAATTCAAGATATTATGTTTTTTTCGAAGTCATTAAGGTTAAAGTAAGAATAGATATTTTTTTGTGTTAATATCTCAGTTTCAAGATAAAAAGGGGGAGACAACTTGAACGAATTAAAAGGAATTCACCATGTTACCGCCATTACAAGCAGTGCGGAAAAGAACTATGAGTTTTTCACATATGTTTTGGGGATGCGTCTTGTAAAAAAGACAGTCAACCAGGATGATATCCGGACTTACCACTTATTTTTCGCGGACGATAAAGGGGCGGCGGGCACGGATATGACATTCTTTGATTTCCCAGGGATTCCGAAGGGTTCTCATGGAACGGACGAGATTTATAAAACAGGCTTCCGTGTTCCGACAGATGAGGCGCTGGAATACTGGGTGAAGCGTTTCGATAAATACGACGTCAAGCATACAGGCATCAAGGAACTGTTTGGCAAAAAGACGATTTCATTCGTCGATTTTGATGATCAGCAATACATGTTAGTATCCGATGAGTTCAACGAGGGTGTAGCTTCAGGGACACCTTGGCAAAACGGTCCGTTACCATTGGAATACGCAATCACAGGCCTTGGGCCAATCCATATTCGGATCTCACGCTTTGATTATCTTAAAGAGGTATTGGAAAAAGTCATGCATATGCGTGAAGTTGGTCAGGAAGGTTCCTTGCACCTGTTTGAAATGGGAGAAGGCGGAAATGGTGCGCAGGTCATTGTTGAGGACAATAAAGTGCTGCCAGCGGGACGCCAGGGATTCGGCACCGTGCATCATACGGCATTCCGTGTTGCTGACACATCGGTTCTTTATGAGTGGATTGACCATATGAAGGCTGCTGGATTCGGCACATCAGGTTATGTCGACCGATTCTTCTTTGAATCATTGTATGCACGCGTGGCGCCAGGAATCTTATTTGAATGGGCAACGGACGGACCAGGATTCATGGGTGACGAACCATACGAAACTCTTGGTGAAAAATTATCATTGCCGCCGTTCCTTGAATCAAAGCGGGAGCAGATCGAGGACTTTGTACGCCCGATTGATACCGTCCGCAGTACGCGAGACATTGAAAGAGAGTACCTGTAAGCCGAGTTTGCAGGCTGAGTGTTTGTGGAAAACAACTACTAAAGGAGGCAGATAAAATGGTCAAATTAGCAGTAATTTTTTACAGCATGGGCGGAACGAATGTGCAGCTTTCGAAATGGGCTGCAGAAGGTGCAAAAGAAGCTGGAGCAGATGTGAAGGTTTTTAAAGTAAAGGAATTAGCCCCTGAATCAGCAATTGAAGGGAATGAAGCGTGGAAAGCGACTGTTGAAAACACAAAAGATATCCCTGAAGTGACTCCAGACGATCTGGAATGGGCAGACGCGATTATCTTCAGTGTTCCAACGCGATTCGGAAACATGCCATCTCAAATGAAGCAATTCCTTGATACGACTGGTGGCCTCTGGGCTCAGGGCAAGCTGGTGAACAAAGTTGTGAGCGCTATGTCCTCCGCGCAAAATCCGCACGGTGGCCAAGAAGCTACAATTCTTTCACTATACACGACGATGTATCACTGGGGTGCAATCGTTGCAGCGCCAGGCTACAGCGATCCAGTGACATTCGGTGCTGGCGGCAACCCATATGGCACAAGCGTAACAGTCGACCAGGACGGCAACATGATTGAAGACGTTGAAGCTGCGGTAAAATACCAGGCGAAGCGCACAGTGACCGTTGCTGGATGGGTGAAGAACGGAAATCAATAGTATATGATTAGACAGTCTAATTCCTTTTGAGGAGTTAGGCTGTTTTTTTGGTATGGGTAGGTATGGTGTGTGGAGGAAGTTTTCAATGGACATTTTGAGTGCGGAGGAGGGGGGAAATGTCTAATAAAAGGTGTTTAATGGACATATGAGAGCGGAGGAGGAGTGAAATGTCTAATAAAAGGTGTTTAATGGACATTTTGAGAGCGGAGGAGGAAGGAAATGTCTAATAAAAGAGGATTAATAGACATTTCGAAACAGGCGGAATCCAAGGAAGTGTTCAATAGAAGAGGTCTATGGGCCAAACCGGAGGCAGAATTCTAAGGAAGTGTCCGATAGAAGGTGTCTATCGGCCAAACATGGGACAGAATCCTAAGGAAATGTCCGATAGAAGAGGTCTATCGGCCAAACAGAGGGCAGAATCCCAAGGAAATGTCCGATAGAAGGGTTCTATCGGCCAAACAGGGGGCAGAATCCCAAGGAAATGTCTGATAGAAGGGGTCTATCGGACAAACCGAGGGCAGAAGCTCAAGGAAATGTCCGATAGCTTTGTTACTTGGAAACCGGCAAACAAAAAGCCCAATCCACATAAGGATTGAGCTTTTAGCTAATTATTTTAAAAATCCTGGCTGTTCATAGCTTGGGTTCGGGTATTTATAAAATCCTTCGCCTGTTGCTACACCGAGTTTGCCTTTGTCAATGTACTCGGTTTTTAATAGATTCGCCAGTTCTTTGAATTGTGGAACTCCAGCTTCGCCCTTGGCATTGGCGATATTGTATGCTGTGGTGATTCCGACGATGTCTAAAATTGCGAACGGTCCTTTTGGAGCGCCGGTGGCGATCATCCACGTTTTGTCGATGGTTTCCGGGTCGGCCACTTCCTTCATTAGAAGCATCTGGCCTGCTTCAAGGAATGGTACCAATAACGAGTTCAGAATATAGCCTGGCTGCTCTTTGTATAATGGCAAGGCAACCATGCCGATGGCTTTTGCGAATTCCAACAGGTCGTCAAACACTGCCTTGTCAGTGCCAGGATGCATCATGACTTCAGCGGTGTTATTTTTCCAGATTTCATTCGCAAAGTGAAGCGCAAGGAATTTTTCCGGACGGCCTGTCGCATCGGCAAATTGGCTTGGCAGCAACGTAGAAGTGTTCGTCGCGAATACCGTCTTTTCGGGCGCAGCTTGTCCCAGTTTATTGTAAAAATCAATCTTGATGTCGACTACCTCAGGCACTGCTTCAATGACGAGATCGGCATCCGCAACCGCCTGTGAAAGCTCACTGTAAAAAGAAAGACGGTTATAGGCTGCTTCAAGCTCCTGCTCGGATGCTCCAAGATCCTCCTGGTAACGAGGCTTCAGCTTCGTTATACGCTCCTTCGCGCGCTCGATCGCCTCATCATTAATATCGTAGACTGATACGTTGAATCCATGGTATGCAGTTTGAAAAGCAATCTGACTTCCTAAAACGCCGCTTCCGGCGACAGTAATGTTTTTATAATTCATGGCAATTCTCCTTTCTACACTATTTGTTTACCCACAATTATTATTCTTAAAAAGCATTTTTCTAAGCCTGGAGATAGTACAAATGACAGCTTTACCAATCAGTAGGGAGGGTATATTAAGTAAAAGGAAGAATACATTAATGAATATGAAAAACGAACGACGAGAACGTGAAGATAAAGGAGGCAATACAATGACAACCAATCAAGCTGGCTGGAAGATCGATAACAGCTATTCTCGCCTGCCTACAATATTTTATAGTCAACAGAAGCCAACCCCTGTAAAATCACCTGAAGTGGTCATCTTCAATGAGTCGCTGGCGGAAGAACTCGGTTTAAACCCTGAAGCTCTGCAAGATGACGAAGGGGCTGCTATCTTTGGCGGAAACGAGATTCCAGAAGGGGGTACACCTCTTGCTCAGGCATATGCAGGCCATCAATTCGGACATTTCACAATGCTTGGAGACGGAAGGGCGGTCCTGTTGGGCGAGCAGATTACTCCGGATGGAGAGAGGTTTGACATACAGCTGAAGGGTTCAGGGCGGACGCCATATTCTCGTGGAGGAGACGGACGTGCAGGACTTGGACCTATGCTGAGGGAATTTATCATCAGTGAAGCAATGGTGGGATTGGGAATCCCAACGACCAGAAGTCTGGCAGTGACGACAACGGGAGAGCAAATCATCCGCGAGACGATGCAAACTGGCGCAATTCTTACTCGTGTGGCAGCAAGCCACCTAAGGGTGGGAACATTCCAATTTGCCGCGAACTGGGGTAAGACCGAGGATTTGCGTGCATTGGCTGATTATGCGATAGAGCGCCATTATCCTGAAGTCGATGGGCAGGAAAACCGCTATCTTTCCTTTTTGAAAAAAGTGATCAAGCGCCAGGCAGCATTGATTGCGAAATGGCAGCATGTTGGTTTTATCCACGGAGTCATGAATACTGACAACATGACGATCAGCGGCGAGTCAATCGATTATGGCCCTTGTGCTTTCATGGACACGTATGACCCGGCGACCGTTTTCAGTTCAATTGACCGGGATGGCCGCTATGCCTATGGGAATCAGCCGTATATCGGCGGCTGGAATCTTTCTCGTTTTGCTGAAGCTTTGTTGCCTTTGTTGCATGAAGATGAAGACGAGGCGGTGAAGCTGGCGGAGGAAGCCCTCTCTGAGTTCCCGGAAATATTTGAAGCAGAATTCATTTCCGGAATGAGATTGAAACTGGGTATTTTCAATGAGGAAAAAGAAGATAAGAGCCTTATTTCCGATCTCTTAAACTTAATGAATGAGCATAAAGCTGATTTTACAAATACGTTTAAGGCCTTGACCTTTGATCAGCTGGAAGGATCAGAAATGTTCCAGGCTGTGGACTTCACGAAGTGGCATGGAAAATGGCAGGAAAGACTAGAACGTCAGGAGCAATCGAAGGATGATGTCCATGAGCTGATGCGTGACAATAACCCGGGGGTAATTCCTCGTAACCATAGGGTGGAGGAAGCACTGAATGCTGCTGTCAATGGAGACTTAAGCGTAATGGTTAAGCTGCTCGAAGTTCTTGCCAACCCCTTCGAGCATTCAGCTGAACAGGCCGAATACTGCAAGCCAGCTCCGTCAACGGCAAGACCTTACCGGACATTTTGCGGTACGTGATTTGCTTCTGTGCTTAAACCTAAGAGTCGTTCAGAAATCCAGTAAAATCATGAAAAAGTGTCCGTCATCGAGGCTATGACGGACAGAAATCTCGTGAACTCATGAAAAAATGTCCGTCATCATGGTTATGACGGACAGAAATCCAGTAAAATCATGAAAAAGTGTCCGTCATCTAGGCTATGACGGACAAAAATCTCGTGAACTCATGTGAAAGTGTCCGTCATCGGGGCTATGACGGACAGAAACTCCGTGAAATCATGAAAAAGTGTCCGTCATCAAGGCTATGACGGACAGAAATCCCGTGAACTCATGTGAAAGTGTCCGTCATCGGGGCTATGAAGGACAGAAATCCCGTGAACTCATGAAAAAATGTCCGTCACCAGGGGCATGAAGGACTGAAATCCATAGCGATCGTGATAAAGTGTCCGATTATATAAAAAGAGGCAATCCCATAGCTACTGCTACTGAGATTGCCTTTTTCTAGTTCTGTTGCGCTTCAGCTGTTTTCTGATCTTTTTCAAAGAAAAGAATCAATGCTGGCAGCAGCATGCCGCGCACGAGGAAGGTATCAATCAGGATTCCGACTGCGACGATGAAGCCGAAGACGAACAGGTCGGCGATTGGCATCGTTGTCAGAGCTGCAAAGGTTGCGGCCAGGATGACACCCGCTGATGAAATCACGCCGCCGGTATTGCGGATGGCGATTTCAAGGGCATCCTTGACTTTGTGTGCCTTACGCTCTTCAATGAACCGGGAGGCCAGGATGATGTTATAATCGATTCCCAATGCCACCAGGAAGATGAAGGCATAAACTGGAACGCGCGAGCTTAGGGCTTCGAAGCCAAATAAGACGTCGACGAGGAAAATACCCAGCCCCAGCGCAGATAAGTATGATAATAGTATAGTTCCCATCATGTAGATGGACATCTTGATCGAACGAGTGAGAGCGTACAAGAGAACGAGAATCAACACTGTTTCCAGGAGCACGATTTTTACTATATCGCGATTATTGATTTCCCGCTCGTCCAAAAGCTTTGCTGTGACTCCGCTATAATAGGCTTCTCCATTAATCGATAACTCCTCCAATAACTCTGGAGTTTCCGAGCGTAAATCACCGATAAAATCAATCGCTTCTGTAGAATATGGATTCATCGATAGCGCAACGCCCAGCTTCATGGCCTTGGCATTCTCGGTTTGAGCGGATACCCGGACGGAGGCGATTTCATCATAGCTTTGCCATTGATCGATGATGGCTTTTGTATCTTCCTCGGTAAAAGCATCCTCACTGACAACCACCAATGTCGTTGGTGCCAGTTCCCCTTTATCGAACCTTTCCTCGACGATTTCATAGCCAACACGTGAAGGCAGGTCCTCAGGGAATTTTTTTACCGTATCGAATTCAAAGTCGAGATTGAAGACATTGAATGCTGTGAGAACTAAAAATGCGGCAACGATTCCACCTGATATTCCAGGTTTGTTAACGACGAATCTGGCGACCGGTCCCCAGATTCCGTGCTTCACTTCGGTTTCCTGGCCGTACTTCGGTACCTTCGGCCAGAATGCTTTACGTCCGAATAATGTAAATAGTGCCGGCAGCAATGTGACCGACGCGATCATGATGAAGAACATGGCCGTCCCGAAAACAGGTGCGAAGTTCAGGTAATCGCGGAAATCGGCAAAGAATAGTATCAGCATCGCAGCTAACACAGTGCCTCCTGCGAAGAAGACGGGTTCACCGGTAGCACGCATTGCGTATTTCATTGCTTCGTACTTGCTCTCATATTTGTTCAGTTCCTCGCGGTAACGTGAGAAGACGAACAGTGAATAGTCAATGACTGCTGCAAAAAGCAGGATACTCATGATGGATGAAGTTTGGCTGCTGACCTCCAGGCCGCCTGCACCCATCAGTGCCACACTTTGGTTAACGACCTGATAGACGATAACAGTTGCGAGCAGCGGAATGATCGCTAGCAGCGGTGAACGATAAATGACAATCAACAAGATTAAAATGATCAAGACGGTTGCGATCAACAGGACAAAGTCAGCTTGTTCAAAAAGCTTGACTGTATCGCCGGCAATACCGGCAGGTCCAGTAATATAAAATTCCGTGCTTTCAAGGTCTTCAGCAATCTCGTTGCCGGTTTCCAAGGCCTTGTCGTTAATTTCGGAATACTGGCTGTTCCCGAGCCCTTTTTCCAGCTCCATCGGGACGATCATCGTTGAGCCATCTTCTGATGTGAAGCCTCCCAAAGCTTGGGGAGGAAGAGCGCTGATATCAACGATGGTTTCAATTCCTTCTATATCTTCGGCAATAATTCCGTTCAGAATTTGTTTGACTTCATCCAGATTGATGTCGCCATTTTTATTGTGGAAGACCAGGATTCCCGGTGTTCCTTGTTCATTTGGAAAGAGTTCTTCAGTCTTTTTCTCTGCTACCATTGATTGTGCTTCATCAGGAAGCGATTGGAAATTGGTTGTTTTATATTCACTAAGCATTGGTCCTGCACTTAAACCAACCGTAAGGACCAGCCAGGCGATGATTGTGATCCACATTCCACGCTTCGTTGAAACCCAATCGGTAATTGGATATAACAGCTTTTTCACTAGTAAACCTCCCTGATAAGATTCCATTCTAATCTTACCATTTCATTCCTCTGAAAAATCCATGTATTTATAGAGTTTCTGTTAATAAAATATCAGCGCATAAATGAGTCATACCATACATCCCAATCGAATCCCAATGAGTAGCTGACAGACTTGGACTCCAGCTTTGGACAATCTGTTACGCAGCTGCCCCCGACAATGAACTTCAGGGATGGATCCATTTTGAGGCATGATTGAATCCAGTCCTCTACCTTTTTAATGGGATTCGGATTTGTCATTGAAATCGCGACAACGCGAATGTTTTTCATTTTTATTAAATCTGATAATCCTGCAAGTGGTGTATTTGGGCCTAAATAGATGACGTCATGGCCCTTCTTTTTTAAAAATAAGCTGAAGACCATCAAGCCGATTTGATGTTGCTCTCCTTCTGGACAGAACGCCAACACTTTCGGGAGGGCTGGATTCACAGGCAGAATTCTCAGGAACTGGGTGCAGCGGTTGATGATGAACTGCGAAGCAAAATGCTCCTGGGCAACGCTGATGGCACCATTTTCCCATTCATCGCCAACCTTATACAAAACCTGAACCAATATGTGATGGAATACCTCTTCATAGTCATACAAGGAAAAAGCAAGGTCTGCAATCTGATTTGCTTCCTGGGTATCAAGGTTGACCAATGCTTCGTAAAGCTGAACTTTAAGATCGTCGTACTTGTTGCTCTGTGAAGGAGCTGGGGCAGAAACCGGAGGGGTTTCCTTCAGCAATCTGACTGCGTCGCTGATTTTCATATTCTTATCGTGTATTTGTGCTTTAATCCACTTAAGTGTTTCAACATCCTTTTCACTATATAAACGATGGCCGCCCTCGGTCCTGCTCGGAGCTACGACATTGTAGCGATTTTCCCACGCCCTGATCGTAACGGCGGGTATATCCAATCGTTCTGATACCTGCTTGATGCTATACAAACTTGTCACCTCCACTCATCATTATAGATAAGTTATACAATAATTACACAACTTTAAAGCTGTTAAATCAACAATTAAATAAAAATATATAAAATGTTTGCTTAATTTGTATAGGTTTTGTATAATAAAACTCGAAAGGTTATACAAAAATTATACAATGGGTGGTGTCAAAATGAAAACTTTGAATTTGGTATCATTAGTATTGCTTATTGTCGGCGGATTAAATTGGCTATTGGTTGGATTATTTGAATGGGACTTGGTCGGGGGTCTTTTCGGAGGCATGGACAGTCCAATCGCAAAAGTGGTCTATATCCTTGTAGGGCTCGCGGCCATTTACAGCATCACGCTTTTATCTAAAGTGAATAAATAGTGGAAAGGGCGTACAGAAACTTATCTGTACGCCTTTTGCATGCATCTTGAATAAACGCCACGATATCGCTATTCTAAAGAAAGAAATCGTCATAACAGGAGGATCAATCAATGGATAAAAGAGAAATTGAATACAAAATAGTCGAATTGAAAGATGAGTATTTACAGCTTCAACACAATCTCGAAAAATTGGAATCTGTAAAAGGAAATCTGCATCCGCTGGAAAAAAGGCTTGCAGCAATTGAAGAGGAGTTAAGCTCCTTAAACACCATGCTTCGGGATATGTAGAATGACAAGCCCTGTTCCTTAAAGGAATTAGGCTTTTCTTTTTGGAGAAGAAGGTCTGATTTAGAGTGTCAGGTCCAAAGGGTTAAGCCTAAGAAAAAGTGAACTAATTCTATGTTAGCACTTTAATAGAGCAGCTTTAAAAATGATTTTTGCTTCAAAAAAGTCAATCATTCCTGTACCAAAATTTATTAATCAAACGTTTGATTAAACCCATTTTCTCATCGGCCACAGCGTCAGGCACTTTTATGGAGGGCAACTACCCTGGACTATTGAAATAATTAAAGGCATGAGCCAGTTCAATACCTGGCTCATGCCTGTTAAGCTTACTGCAACGTGAATCCTTTACTTAACTTCCATTTTTCGACCTTCAAGCGCAGAGGTCCTTACTGCATCCAATACTTTTTGAGTCGCATGTCCATGCTCGAAATCAGCGAGGTATGGGTGTTTCTTTCCTGAAGCCAGAGTTTCATGCAGGGCATCTAAAGCCCTTTGGAAGCCGTTATAGTACCTTGCTGCGATTTGCGGCATAGTAGCAGGGGCTTCAATATCTGGAACTAGCTCGACTTCTTCAAGTGGAGAATTTCCTGCGGATAGCAGCACCTTTTTGTCATCCAGCATAACAAGTGTACCTTCCGTACCGTAGATTTCAAGTCGCCATGTGTGCTCCGTTTGGCGTGCTGCAGAGAGGAGCTCGAGAGTAACCGTAGCCCCGTTTTCAAGAGAGCCGATAATCTGGAAAGCATCGTCCGCTGTTCGATGTTCAGTATTCCCATTTTCATCAGTCTGGGAGGGGATGTGAATTGGCAGCCGGGCAAACACTTCTTTAAATGAGCTGTCCAACCACCATTGAAGAGCATCTGTCATATGAGATCCGATTGCACCAAGCATTCCGCCGCCTTTTTCTTCCTGTCCCAGCCAGCCTCGCGGTTTTGTAGTCAGTCCGGTATAATTCGCAAAAGAGCACTCGTAGCGAACATGCATAATTCCTCCGAGTTTTCCGCTTTCCATGATTTCTTTTACCTTCGTACGAGCAGGCAGAAAGCGGAATTCATGATTGATCAGCCCGAGTTTGCCTGCCTTGGCTCTTTCCGTAATCATTTCTTCTGTTTCAGCAACATCCATGGCCATTGGTTTTTCACATACTACATGAACTCCCTTTTCGAAAGCAGCGGCAACCATTTCCTTATGTAAATGAACGGCCGAAGCGACTACCAATAAATCGAGAGTTTCCTGCTCAATCATCTGGCGCCAGTCAGTATAGATATTCTCAATCTCGCTGGCTTTCCGTGCTTCCTCAATGTTGCCCCTTGATACACTAGAGATTGCCACAACATCGAATCCATCATGGTGGTTCATCATTGGCGCATGAACTTTGGCACCAAACCCCGTTCCGATAATCCCCACTCTATACTTTTCCAAAAATACCACCCCTGTCCAGAATATAATTTAATAGTAAATCCGGGAGGGGAGGAATGTAAATCAATATAAATAACAAACAAATACCTTTTTATTACAAATCGGGAGGAATACCAGCCTAACAAGGAGAATATGAACGTACTATATACTCTATTAAGATAGGGGGGTATTATGCTAAAAGCTTGCTGGAGATATCTTCTCTATATAATTGAACATAAAGTCAATGTTTTAGTCGAATGTTGGAGAGAGGGTTTATACATACAGGGGATTACTCATGACTTATCAAAATTTAATCCAAAGGAATTTATACCATATACGAAGAAATTCTTTTTGGATAGGAATATTGATTCTATTGATGAAATGAAATGGAAGTTTGCTTGGCTCCATCATCAACATAAAAATAAACACCATTGGGAGTATTAGGTAGTTGGTCCGAATCAAAAACTAGCCTTGCCAATGCCAAGAAAGTATCTACTAGAAATGGTTTGTGATTGGCGTTCTTTTTCGAGAAGGTGGGGGAGGAAAGTGAAGTTTTCGAACTTAAAACTTACAGAAAAAATGATACTGCATCCTGAAACAAGAGAAGCGCTTGAAATAATTATTAAGAATGAAAGGAAACGGAGATTAAAGGAGTTATAGGGTAATTAACTTAAATATTGAGGCGGGGTTAAGATGAACATTGGGGATCTATTATTTCAGCTTATTTTTTTCATTTTATTAATTGGTATTGTGGCTGCTGTTTTTATGCTGTCCGGTCACTCGTAATAAAGGTACCTGATAATTCGAAGAGCGTAGAACGAAAACTTGACCGAATAATTGAGTTGCTTGAGAAGGAAAATAAAGACTAATCAGCTTATATAATTGTATGTCGGCACATGGTATAATGAGGAACTTAGATGGATTTTAAACATAATTGCACGGATGCTTGAAAAGCCTCCGACTGGCGATTCATATATGGAGGTATAGGAACATGAACAAACGATGGACGATTGAAAAGATTAGAGAGTTTGTGGAGAAAAATTCAGAGAGTAAGCTGCTGACGACAGAATATCATGGTTTTTCGCAAAAATTACTCTTTAAATGCGCTTGCGGCAACAATTTTGAAAAACCCTTCAAGAAATTCAAGGATAATCACCAGCGCAAATGTGAAGTGTGCCAGCCGCCAAAATCTTCACGCTAATTGGACAAGGTGAAGTATAAAAACTAAGTGCTGTCAAAGGGTTTCACACCAAGCAACGTGTTTATTTTAAAAAGCTCAATATTCTAGCAAAGGAAGCGTAAATCTTGGAGGATTCACGCTTCTTTTTGTTGAACTTATTCAAAAGAAACTTACAGGAGTTACAAGAATAATAATGAAGAGATATATGTTAAAAAGCGACTTTAAGGGTTTGAAAAAAGGGACTCAATTCTATTTGATTGCTGAATCGGAGTTTATCGGGGTCAAAGAGTATGTGCTGCGAACCAGGGATTTAAGGATCAGGATATCGATCAATGATAGAGAATTTAGGGATAATTTCATTTTATTAAGCTAGTAATGGGGGCAGAGATTGGCATGTATTTGTTTTTATCCATACTGTTAAGTGTCATTCTAGGTTACCTTCTATTTGTTATGGGTCCGATTGTAGGCGGCATCCTTGCCTTCGGTATTATTGCAGGCAGTCTATTTAGAGGGATTTACTTACTGAATGACGTCCGTAAAAGGATTGCGACTATATCGCCTGATGTTGGAAAAGTAGAAGAAAAGGCGCAGGAGCCGGCACATGAAATCGTTCCGGAACACCTGCAAAGCCCGGGGGCTTATAAAAAATACCTGAAAGCTAAACAGTAGAAAGTTGCGATAGACCGACTGGGTTGACCAATATGGAGGAGGATTCAAATTGGAATTCGCAGAATTAATGGTATTTGGGATTGTCTGGGGAGGCTTGCTGGTTTACTTCTTAACACCTTTTAACGATAAGATCAGTGTCGAAGGAAACTCAAAGGTGACAGTCTCCAAGGCTTTTAAGGAGAGTTTAACTAGACTGATTTTACATAAAAAGGCCATTCTGGCATTGCTAATGTTGATCATTACTTTAAACTTCATCTGGACGTATTTTATTTCGATTGATGACCATAACAAACTCCACGGAGTCGCCAGTGAATCGGTGAAACCACAGGCGATATTCTACATGATAAGCATCACTTTGTATGCCGCGCTTCTATATATCTTGCTCGCAGTAAGAAGGACCTTAAAACTCAAAAAATACTGGATCGAACGGTAGAGGTGATTGTGTGATTATGTTCCGATTACCAATTGTCATCGAACAGATAATCTTTATCGAAATATCGATTGTTTAAAGGGTGAAGGAACTGCTTTCAAGGGCGTGGTTGCTTAACGAGGAGGATTATTATTGAAGAGGTTTTATGTGGCTTCAAGTTTTAAAAACATAGATACAGTTAGATACGTTAGTAGACAGCTTATCAATAAAGGATATGTTCAAACATATGATTGGACGGAAAATGAAAGAGCTTCAAATTTGGAAGATTTAAAGGAAATAAGCCGAAAAGAAAAAGATGCTGTTTTGGAAGCAGACTTTGTTGTAATTTTATTGCCAGCAGGCAAAGAAAGCCATATAGAATTTGGAATTGCGCTTGGCCAGGGGAAAAGAATATATCTTCATTCACCAGATGACGAAGTAAATAATTTCGCAACAACCAGTACCTTTTATCATTTGCCAGAAGTTCAGATATGTATTGGAACTATTGATGAGTTAATGGAAACTGTCATGAAATCAACGATGTGATTAAGTTGTTTTGTCCAGGGGGGACAGGTTTTAAAAGAACTACTAAACTGGTTATCGTGTTTCTTATGATAGTAAGTTCATTTATTGTGTCTTACGGCTCTGATTCCGAAACGCTGAAGAATGTTGTAAAGGAACTGTTCACTGTTCTGGTAGCTATAATGGTTTGGGACGCATTCAGAAAGACCCATAATGATAAATAATAATAAAGAGATTTTACAATAAGGAATCAAAAACAAGGAGAGTGCTAATATGGCAAAAGGAAATAACGAGTTGCCACCAGAACAGCAGGCAGAACTTCTGGAAACTTTGAAAATGCGTTTTGAGAAAAACATGAACAGACATGAAGGTATTGAATGGGCTAGTGTACAAGCTAGGCTTGAAACTAAAAATGAAAAATTGTGGTCACTCAATGAGATGGAAGCAACTGGCGGGGAACCCGATGTTGTTGGCCTTGATCCAGAGACAGGCGAATACATTTTTTATGATTGTTCAGCGGAAAGTCCTAAAGGCCGCAGAAGTGTTTGTTACGACCGGGAAGCACTTGAGGCAAGGAAAAAACATAAACCAGAAAATAGCGTTATGGATATGGCAACTGCTATGGGGATTGAGCTCTTAACGGAAGAACAATACCGGGAGCTGCAGAAACTTGGGAATTTCGATCTGAAAACATCGAGCTGGGTGCAAACACCTGAGAATATTAGAGAACTTGGCGGGGCCCTTTTTTGCGATCGCCGCTACGACACGACCTTTGTGTACCACAATGGAGCGGATTCCTATTATGGCGCCAGGGGTTTCCGTGGGTCGTTAAGGGTTTGATTTGTAATTTATATTCAATAATAGAAATAATAGAGTTCAAAAGTAGAAGTTCAGAGTGATTATACTCTGGGCTTTTTTACATGGCAATAAAGGGTTTATGTTTCACGCCATCGCCTCCCGGGAAGATGAAAATATTAGTTCATATTGATAGGAGGAGTCAGAATGGCTAAAACGATTTTTATTACGGGTGCTGGCAGCGGAGCTTCTCTTGGGCTTGCGAAGAAGGGGCACCGCGTGATTGCGACGACTGAGCTGACTTCCCAAAAGACGGATCTGATGAGGGAAGCTGAGGAGCAGGGGCTTGATATGGAAGTGTTTAAGCTGGATATTACGAATAAGCGGGATCGTGAACAGATAAAAGAGTATGACTTTGATGTATTTGTCGCAAATGCAGCGATCAATGAAGGAGGGCCGCTGGGTGAGGTGCCGATGGACCGGATTCGTGCTCTCTTTGAAGTGAATGTGTTCTCGACACTAGAAACTGTACAAATCGCAGCAAAAAAGCTAGTGAAGAAGGGAAGCGGGAAAATCATTTTCATGAGCTCGATGGCTGGTATTTCAGCAACACCATATGTGGGCCCTTACACAGCAACGAAGCATGCCATCGAGGGAATCGCGCAAACGTTGAAGTCGGAGCTTGCGGAGTTCAATGTAAAAGTAGCAACGATTAACCCGGGTGCATTTGAAACGGGCTTCAATAAGCGAGCTGCCGAGGAAAAGTGGAAGTGGTACGATGAGGAGAAGAATTTTACCCGGAAAGAGGATATGGAAAAGCAGGAAGCAGCGCTGAAGGACCAATTTAATCCTGAGGATATGATTGCAAAAATGATAGAAATCATCCCTGCAGATCACCATAAATTCCGGAGTGTTTATCCAGAAGAAACGGAAAAACAACTCAAAAAGACGCAAGAAGAAAGATGGTCGATGGAGATTTAATTGTAGAGGTAAGAAGCCTGGCATTTGTTGTGCCAGGCTATTTAATATGCTGGTGCTTCCATCAAATTCAACGTGTACAGGCTTTTTGTTGTGGTATAGCTTAAGTAGACGAAAAATCGCAAGGAGGGGAAAAGATGGCGAAAAAATCAAATGACCGGATAAAAAGACAGAATGTGGATGAAAAACAGACCTGGGATTTAAGTGCTCTTTTTGAAACGAAGAGTGACTGGGAGAAGGAGCTGAAGGCGGTCAAGGACGATTTGCCAGAAGTCACTAACTATAAAGGGAAGATTGGTAAAAGTGCAGGTGAGCTGCTGGAATGCCTTGAGGAAAAGGAGAAGCTGCTGGAGCGCTTTAACCTTGTTTCAATGTATGCAAATCTGCGTCAATCGGTCGACCATACCGATCCAGAAAGACAAAAGGATGCGGCTAAGGCAAGCGATGCTCAGTCGACAGTCAATTCGGAGCTGTCGTTTGTAGAGACAGAAATCATCAAGCTTCCGGATGGGAAAGTCGATCAATTTTTAAATGAGGAGCCGGGATTGGAGCCATTTGAAAGATATTTGAGCGATTTACAGAATCGCAAGGCACACGCACTCGGAGAGGAAACAGAGGAAACGCTTGCGGCTCTCGGTTCTCTGTTCAGTTCCCCATACAATATTTATAATCGCGGCAAACTGTCAGACATGCAGTTTGATCCTTTCATTGATGATGAGGGTAATGAAATTCCTTTATCATTTGCATTGTACGCAGGGAAATATGCATCATCACCGTCGAGTGCGGTAAGGCGGAATTCATATGAAGCTTTTAACAAGACATTGAATCAATATAAGCATACCTTTGCCGCAACCTACGCGACCCAGGTGAATCAGGAGGTGGCGATGTCCCGGCTAAGGAGCTATGATTCTGTCACAGATATGCTGCTGCATGATCAGCAGGTCACCCGGGAGATGTATGATAACCAGCTGGATATCATCCAGGAAGAGCTGGCACCGCACATGAGGCGTTATGCTAAATTGAAAAAACGTGTCTTAGGTCTGGATAAGATGACAAATGCCGACCTTAAAGCGCCGCTGGATCCGGATTATAAAATAGAAACTAGCTATGATGAAGCGGCTGAAACAGTTCAGGAAGCGCTCGAAATCATGGGGCCGGAGTACAGTGAGATGATCAAGACGGCCTTATCTGAGAGATGGGTTGATTATGCTGACAATGTCGGGAAAAGCACGGGGGCTTTTTGCTCAAGCCCATATGGCGCACATCCATACGTCCTGATGACCTGGCCGGACACGATGCGCGGTGCATTCACGCTTGCCCATGAATTGGGCCATGCCGGACATTTTTACCTGGCAGGAAAGAATCAGAGAATGGTCAATACCCGGCCATCGAGATATTTTATCGAAGCTCCATCGACGATGAATGAGATGCTGCTAGGAAACCACTTGTTGTCGAATACGGAGGACAAGCGGAAAAGGCGCTGGGTCATCCTTCAGCTGTTAGGGACGTATTATCATAATTTTGTCACCCATCTGCTTGAGGGAGAACTTCAGCGCAGGGTTTACCAACTGGCCGAAGAAGGGGAGCCGTTGACTTCGGACTTATTGTCCAAGTTAAAGCTGAAGGTCCTTAAAAACTTCTGGGGAGACTCAGTTGAAATGGACGAAGGAGCCGGCCTGACCTGGATGCACCAGCCGCACTATTACATGGGCTTATATCCATATACTTATTCCGCTGGGTTAACTGTTTCAACGCTTGTTTCCCGGCAAATCTTGGACGAAGGCAAGCCGGCAGTGGAAAAATGGCTCGATGTATTAAGAGCTGGTGGAACGATGAAGCCTTTAGATTTAATCAAAAAGGCAGGAGTCGACATGTCCAAGCCAGAGCCAATCCGCGAGGCGGTTGCGCATGTAGGTAAGCTGATTAAGGAGCTAGAAGAAAGCTTTGAGGATTAATGTTCAAAAAAATGGCCGGATCCTGGTTTAGGATTCGGCCCTGAAATACATATTAATCAATCGCAATAAAAGCATCGATTCCCTTACTTTCGATTTCCTGGAGGCGAGTTTCCGCATTTTCGCGACTTGAAAAAGCACCAGCTTGTACACGATACCAGGTTTCGCCGGATACCTCCGATGTCGAAATAAAGCTATCATATCCTTGTGCATCCAGGTCTGTCACTCGCTTCTCGGCATTTTCCCTTTGCTTGAAGGATCCGGCAATCACTTTATACAGTGCTCCGCGATCAGTGGCTTCCTTCGGAGTTAGGTTGAACGCTTTTGCGATACCATTCGCATGTCCCTGGGCAACATTTCGCCGCCAGGATTCCTGCTTCATCAGGGCGGCATTCTGGGCATTGTCGATAAAGCCGTTCTCAGATAGCATCGCATCCATCGTTGTTTCACGCAGAACATGGAAATCTGCTTTTTTCTTGCCACGGTCATCAAGCTGATTCAGCTTCATAACCTCAGTATGGATGATGTCGCGGTATCTTGAGGTTGCCGAATTATTGGATAAGCTGCTATGAATATAATCCTCATATCCCTGGGCAGAGCCATTGAAGGAATTGATGTGAATTGACAGGTAAAAGTCAGCTTCCCAGGAGTTGGCCTCATTTGTACGCTGGTCGAGACTTTTCGTCACATCGCTTGTCCTGCTCATTCTGACATCGATATTTTCATAGTTGTTTTCCAGAATCGAACGGATTTTCAGCGCGATATCCAGGTTCAAGTCTTTTTCCCGAAAACCATTTCCCTGCGCTCCCGGATCCGAGCCGCCATGGCCTGGATCTAAATAAAGTTTCATATAACCTCCTCCTTTTAGTTGGTCTTTATAGATTATGTAGGAGAAAAGTATTGGTAAGGGTACATGTCCCGGCTGGGAAAAGTTAACTTTATTTTGACGGAACATTTTATGATTTGAATCGTAAAACAAAGAAGACTTAATAATATTTGAGGTGGTAGGATGGAAACGAAAATGCAGACATCACAAAATATTAAAATAGAGAGGACTCCGGAAAGTGATTTGAAAAAGGTATTAAATATAATCGGGGTATTCATCTTTGCTGGATTGGCACTGACCAGTGTCACCAATCCGATGCCAGCAAAATACCTCAAGGAATATTTCCTGTTCATCGGAGGAAGTGCGATTATTTATTACTTTCTGCTGAACATCTATTTCATTGGGGGAACATGGAGGAAAGTGTTTTATGCTAGCCTGATCGCACTCGGAATCGGCAGCCTGTCGATGGGGATTTACTTGTTTAATCATTCAACACATTAAGCTTCGGAGTATCTAATCTTGTAAACCTTATTACGGATTATGGTGCAATTAATCGTGTTGAGTCCGCAATTCCCGTTTTGTATCGTGCAATTATTATAAAAGAACGTGCAAAAAATAAACCTAACACTGCAATTATTGAATTTTTCCAGGAAAATAAACATATTGAAACTCCCTGCTCTGGGAGTTTTTATTTTGCATAAAAGTGCTTGCCTAGTCGCTATATAACTATTTCAGAATATTCGCAATATATTTACTTCAATAAAATTTGTAAGCGTTACCATTCCTAACAGACTAGTCAGGGCGCGGTTTTTGCCTGTTCTCAATATCCTGTAACATCCTTGAAACAATTCAGGATGTTTGTTAGGTTTAATAACCGTAAGCCCCATGAGGGCAGGAAAAACTTGGACGGCATAATTAACATAAGAATTTTTTTCTGTGTGGTTCGGCTGGTTAGCTCTTATAACTTTCATGATTAAGAATTCATTTTTATTCTTGTACGTTAGCCGATTTTGTTAACCACTATGTTACTTATTTCGTTTAGGGAAAACGAAAAGGAGAGATTTGGTGAGTATTGAAGTATTTATTTCTTTAGGAATTTATTTTATTGCAATGATCCTGATCGGATTGTATGCATACCGCAAAACATCTGATCTATCAGATTATATGCTTGGCGGACGTGGTCTTGGACCATCGGTAACAGCTCTATCAGCTGGAGCATCCGACATGAGTGGCTGGATGTTGATGGGTTTGCCTGGCGCAATGTACACTTCAGGTATTTCCAGTGCCTGGATCGCAGTTGGATTATCGAT
Organism: Mesobacillus selenatarsenatis SF-1; assembly: GCF_000813125.1. Classification (GTDB taxonomy): domain Bacteria; phylum Bacillota; class Bacilli; order Bacillales; family Cytobacillaceae; genus Mesobacillus; species Mesobacillus selenatarsenatis. Next base: position 8,363 of record NZ_BASE01000024.1, on the reverse strand, counting down.
TGGTGCCTATTTGAACTACCTCATCTTAGCTCCAAGACTTCGAACCTATACGGAGTTGGCAAATGATTCAATCACAATCCCCGATTTCCTTGAAAACCGCTTTTCAGATACAACTAAAATCCTTAAGTCTGTATCTGCAGTCGTTATTATCATTTTCTTCACGCTGTACACATCAGCGGGTCTAGTTTCAGGCGGTACTTTGTTTGAGTCAGCATTTGGGCTCGATTATCGTATGGGCTTGTTCGTGACAGCTGGTGTCGTTATCGTTTATACACTATTCGGCGGTTTCCTTGCTGTTAGTTTGACTGACTTTGTTCAAGGGGTCATCATGTTCCTTGCACTTGTCTTGGTGCCAGTTGTTGCTTTTACGGAACTTGGCGGACCTGGAAACGTTATGGATACGGTAAGTGGAATCGATCCTACGTTAATGGATCTTTTCAAAGGTACGACATTCCTTGGAATTGTTTCTCTATTGGCATGGGGTCTTGGTTACTTCGGCCAGCCGCATATTATCGTCCGCTTTATGGCAATTAAATCGATGGAGGACCTTAAGCCTGCCCGCAGAATTGCGATGACATGGATGGTCGTTTCGATTATCGGCGCTTTGGCAGTCGGGCTTGTCGGGATTGCTTATGTAGAGTTGAACAACGTAACGCTTGAAAATCCAGAAACAGTCTTCATCATGTTTGCGAACATCCTGTTCAATCCCTTTATCACTGGATTCCTGCTTGCTGCAATTTTGGCTGCGATCATGAGTACAATTTCTTCACAGCTGCTTGTTACTTCAAGTGCATTGACGGAGGACTTTTACAAAGCGTTCTTCCGCCGCGAAGCAAGTGACAAGGAATTGGTATTCGTCGGCCGTGCAGCCGTATTGCTTGTCGCATTAGTAGGTATCGCGCTGTCTTACACACCTAACGACACGATTCTTTCATTGGTTGGTAATGCATGGGCTGGATTCGGTGCAGCATTTGGACCAGTCATGATATTGAGCCTTTACTGGAAGCAGATGAATCGCTGGGGTGCGCTTGCCGGTATCGTCGTCGGTGCACTTACCGTCATCATCTGGATCAGCATCGATGGATTGTCAGCAATCCTATATGAAATGGTCCCTGGATTCTTCTTGAGCTTAATTGCCGTCATTGTTGTAAGTAAAATCACAACCGGACCAGGCAAAGCTGTAAAAGAAGAGTTTAAAGAAATGGAAGACATTATGTCTGAGTAAAATAAAAGTAACCAGGCTGCTAGATTGCTAGCAGCCTGGTTTTTTATTTAGGATTTGAATTTCTCCGGCTTTTTTAAATAACTTTCAATGATGAATCCGCAGTCTGTACAAATAACATGTAAAATTTCTGAGCCTAAACTCATTACTTTATTTTCGGGATACATAACAGCATAGCCAGCATGTTTACCTTTCCCGATTTCCGTTCCTCCGCATTTAGGACATTCTTTCGCATAGTTCACATGAATCATCCTTTCAAAAACATTTTCATCTTATATAAATTTACGATTTAGCAATGCAGTAGGTTTCAAGGACTTTGTTATTGAAGAATTCTATGTGCCCGAAAAAATGTGTAATAAAAGGTAGCATAGATGAACTCTATATCCACAAAATGAAAGCCCACTCAGGCAATATTTGAGAAGACTTGAAATTATGAAAGAAGACTCTTAAATTCATGGATAAATATCCAACTATGTAGAATACTACCTTTTGTAAAATACAGAGGTTATGCAGCCTCTATTGGAAAAAGGAGTGATTCACATGATGAAGAAATTTGCGGTAGTTCTTTTTGCAGTGATGATGGTGTTGTCAATTGCAAATCCTAGTTTCGCAGCGGACAACCCGGGGAACAAAAAGGATATTGTTGATACGGCCGTAGCCGCAGGCAATTTTAAAATCCTCGCGGCTGCACTGGAGAAAGCCGGATTGGTGGAAACCTTGAAAGGTGAAGGGCCATACACTGTATTCGCACCGACTGATGAGGCGTTCAATAAGCTTCTGAAGGATCTAGGGATTACAGCAGATGAGTTATTAGCAAGACAGGATCTCAAGGATATCCTGCTGTATCATGTACTTCCTGGTAAAGTCATGTCAGGCGACTTAAAGGAAGGAATGCAGGCACAGACACTTGCAAAGAAGAATGTTACCATTTCACTTGACCCGGTTCAAGTAAACGAAGCGAACGTCGTGACCCCTGACGTTGAAGCATCAAACGGTGTCATTCATGTAATCGACAAGGTATTGCTGCCAAAATAAGCACGACAGACTGGATTCCATGCGGATTCAGTCTTTTTTAATATGGACAAGTTCTTGAGGTTCACTACCATGGACATTTATGATGTAAAAAGGTATAATTAATTCGGTTTTCGAAATATTTTTTACATCTTGGAGTTTGAAGGTGAACGTATGGAAAAAGAAAAATTATGGACGAAGGATTTCATTTCGATTTCTCTAGTGAATTTCGTGATGATGCTTTCGATGTATTTATTGATTGTCACAATGGCTTCCTATGCGACTGATACATATGGAGCTTCAACGAGCATGGCAGGATTGGCCTCCAGCATCTTCATCATCGGGGTTCTTTTTGCCAGATTGTATGCCGGAAAGGAAATTGCGAGGATTGGCAGTAAAAAGATGTTAATCGGAGGAATTTTGTTTTTCGTCCTGATAACTGCTCTATATTTAATTCCGTCGAATATCTATGTCCTCCTGATCGTCCGTTTTCTTCATGGTGTCGGAATCGGGTTCGCGGCGACAGCAACCGGGACGATTGTGGCACAGGTTGTTCCTGCGAGCAGGAAAGGGGAAGGGATCAGCTATTTCAGCTTGAGTGTAATTTTATCAACCGCGGTTGGCCCGTTGATTGGCCTCGCAATGATTAATGAGTTTGGCTATCAGAGCATGTTCATTTTTTCCCTGGTCGTCGGGCTGGCCAGTTTGCCAATCGCCCTTATGGTAAATGAACCTGTAGTGGATGATCAGGGAGAAGCTAATAAAAGCAGGAGCTTCAGTCTGGCAAACTATTTAGAAGCAAACGCATTGCCGATCTCGATTGTCACGTTCGTCATTGCACTTGCTTATTCTGGTACACTATCATTCATCGCGTCATTTGCGAAGGAAGCTGAATTGACAGAGGCAGGCAGCATGTACTTCTTCGTTTATGCGATGGCCGTCTTATTTTCCCGTCCATTCACCGGGAAGCTGATGGACGCAAAAGGTGCGAACAGCGTTGTGTACCCGGCATTGATTGCCTTTGCCCTTGGGATGTATGCATTAAGCCAGGCGCAATCCAGTGCCCTGTTCCTGCTGGGAGCTGCGCTCATCGGGTTAGGATATGGCAATTTCCAATCTGTCGCACAGACGATTGCGATTAAGATGACACCCCCGCACCGTATGGGAATGGCCACGTCGACCTTTTTCATCATGATGGATATCGGAATTGGCTTCGGACCATTCCTGCTGGGATACATGATTCCGCATTTCGGTTACCGCGGATTGTATCTGGCGATGGTGCCATTAATCATAGCAGGTGTCTTTATATATTACGCCTTGCATGGTAAAAAAGAGAGGATGAAGGCCACATAGGAGGCCGTTGTTCAACATGAAAACCTCGCCACAATATCGGCGAGGTATTATCTTATTACAAATTCGGTGCATAATTGTTATTCTTCTCAACATCAGTTTCCTCTGCCAATTCTTCCATTTCCATATGAGTCTGCGGGAAACCATTGGCTTGCCATTCTGCACGCATGGCAGAATCAAGCTGGGTAAGCCCTCTTTCAGCTGGGTCTAGGCCCGCATCGACACTCTCCATCTGGTCAATTTTCTCGCTGTTCCTCATGTCTGTATCCTCAAGAAAACGAATCGCATCCCGCTGGCTTTTCCTGTATGCGGCTGTCAGCAAAACCGCACCGCCAGATGAAAGCAAAGAAGCCCAAACAAAATTCTTGGTCGATTTCTTCATCGTCGTTTCCCTCCATTCGGTAGTAACTCCTCTTGAACTCTATATTCCCGTTTTATGTGACTATAACGAGTCCAGTTATTTACATTTTTGTTGCAGGATATGGTCACTAGGAGAGTTATAAAGGCAATCTAAAGCAGAAAAGAGAGTTTGATTCTCTAAGGTCAGAGGGTTATTAGCTTTGAGCCCGAAATAAGGATTAATCCAGTAAAAGGTTCTATAGAAAGATTCTATAAGCCCGAAATGAGGTCTGGTCCCGTAAAAGGTCCTATAGAAAAAATCTATAATAAGCCCGTAATGGGGGGATGGCCTTATAAAGGTCCTATAGAAAAAATCTATAAACCCGAAAAGAGGGGGGAGCCCCCTAAAAGTCCTCATAGAAAGCTCTATAAGCACGAAGCAAGGAGTTTGAGCTATTATTCTAAGTAATAAAAAAGCTGCCATGTAATCATGACAGCCAACTACTCAATAACTACACTTTCTCCATCATCTTCTGATCGAGATGTTCAAGAATCATTTCCCAGGCTGAATCATGCCGGGTTTTTGATTTCTCATGAGAGAATCCTTTGTGTGAAAGACTTAGATACGTACCATTGCCCCTAGGTTCAAGCTCGATTGTCACCACGGTCTCGGCACCTTCTGTTCCTCCAGCACCTGTTAACCAGGTGAATTCAATCAGGCGGTCCGGAATAAGTCGTAGAAACCTTCCGTAATGCGGGTGTCGCTGCTCAACTAGATCTTCTTCGGTTTTAAAGACGGTCTCAAAAAAGAATACGGAATTGACCTCTGCCTTCATGATCAGCGTTCCGGGTGCGGCAAACCATGTATCGAATTTTTCGGTCCACGCTTGGTAGAGGGTATCAGCCGGGGACTCCATTAACCGGTCAACTTTAAAACCAAGCGGTCTTGCTGAAAGGTCTGGTACTGTGATAGGTTCCATTCTAGTTTCTCCTTATCCAGTGGGATATCTTTCTTTTAAAAATGCAACAGACTGATGGATCAAAGCTTTTAAAACATCCACATCAATATCCGCTATTTTATTTATGTACACACATGCTTTCCCGGAAGTGTGTTTGCCGAACTCTTTTAATAACGCTTCTCTTTCCGTATCGCCAGTGGCGAAATACAAACTTATTTTTGCTTTCCGGGGTGAGAAGCCAACGAGTGGTGCGTCACCTTCGTGGCCGGAGTCATACTTATAATGATAAGACCCGAATCCGATGATGCTCGGCCCCCACATTTTCGCTGGATAACCTGTTGTTTCTGTAAATATATCTAACAGTCTATACGCATCCTCCCGTTTTTTAGGGCTGTCGACATTTTCAATGAACTCGATGACACTATTGTCGTTCTCCTTGGTTTTCAGTTCGTACATAATCAAAACGTCTCCCTTCGACTTTTTAAAATATGTATTTATCTATGTTGGTCAACAAGAATCTGATTGCCATCAGGATCCTCAATCGTAAAATGAGCCGGACCCTCTCCGGATTCATCTGCTTCAGTAAGGAACTTTACTCCATTTCCTTTAAGCTGCTTTTGAAGTTCGCGAACATCCGTGAAGCCTTCCAGATTTTCGGCATTTTGATCCCAGCCCGGATTAAAGGTAAGGATATTCTTTTCAAACATTCCCTGGAACAGTCCAATAACGCAATTTTCATTCTTCATGATCAGCCAATTTTGATTGATGTCTCCTCCCAAGGCTTGAAAACCCAGGTTTTCGTAAAAAGATTTAGAAGCCGCAATGTCTTTTACAGTCAAGCTTACAGAAAATGCACCAAGTTTCATATTATTTGCCACCTTTTATAGATTGAAGATTCTGATATCATCATTTCCAGTATAGCCGAGCAATTTTAAATTTACAATTAACCCTGGTAAAATCTGTAACTATCTTCCATATAAAGCCACTGACATAATTTGGTCAAAGCTTTTCAACAGAATTGTGACTAATGTCACAACGCAGTATTTTTTTGATAAAAATTTGATATGTTAATAGTGTACTAATACTAAATAACTTATTGGAGTGAAGAACATGTTTGCAAAGTGGTTAAGAGAAAACAATGTTGCTGCTGGTCTATTGGCTGTTATAAGAATCTGGCTTGGATACAACTGGATGACTGCTGGATGGGGTAAATTGACTGGTGAAGGTTTTGACGCATCCGGTTACCTGAAAAACGCCGTGGCAAATCCGGTTAAAGGTCCTGACGGAAACGCAGTGTACGGTTGGTACGTGAACTTCCTTGAAAGCTTCGCGATCCCAAACGTCGAATTGTTTAACTTCATCGTGCCACTAGGAGAATTCCTTGTAGGACTTGGATTACTGCTCGGAACTCTGACAACTGCTGCAATGTTCTTCGGTCTAGTGATGAATTTCAGTTTCTTCCTAGCCGGAACTGTATCTCACAATCCAACTGACATCTTCTTCGGCTTCATCATCCTGTTCGCAGGCTACAACGCTGGTAAATACGGTTTAGACCGCTGGGTCGTACCATTTATCCGCAAAAATGTTTTCAAGCGCGGAGAAGAAACTGCACGAAACGCTGCTTAACTTAGTTAAATCCCCCTTTAAATAATTCGGCTGCCGGGTATATCCCGGCAGCCATTTTTTATATCTAGGGAGCAACTCTTCTTTAAAAAAGCAAAAGCATAGGAAAATCAATCCTATGCTTGTTCGCCTTGATGAAATTATCTTCCAAAGAAATTGCCCATTGTGTCTCTAAAGTCTTCAAATAGACCGTCTCTGTTCCTGTTATTGCGGATATCATCTGCGAATGTACCCATTCTGTCAAAGGCATTATTGTCTACAGAGACATATACATTGTCAATCCCTCTGTGAGATTGGCGGACCTTTTGTTCAATCTCGCGTTCCAAACCATTTCCACGAGCAGTATTTCTGTCTGTTCCGGCATCGGTACCATTTCCATTGCCCGTACCAAAAATGTTGTTGCTATAACCGCCATCCGCTGTACCCGCATTCTGACGATCTTCATTTCCGGCATCTCCTTGACCGTCAATGACTCCGTCGTTTCCTCCACGGCTGTCATCCTGGTCTACTCGTCCATTCTCTGCGAAAGTCCTGCCGTTTCCATCCAACGCATCATTTACGTCAGCATTCCCGTTATTATCGGTATTATTGCCCGCTAGTCTAACAGCAACATACGCATTATTTTCGGAGATGATGACACGGGCGTCGTCTACTTCCGGCATCTGCTCTACCTGGCGTTCAGCGCGATCAGCAAGCAGGAGTCTGTTACCCTCATCTGCAGCTGGACCACGACCAACCTGGGAAATTTGGACTTCCTGTTCGCCGTTGCGGTCGGCTGCATTGTTATTCGCTCCGCATCCAGCCAGCCCAAGGGTAAAAATAGCACAGCCTGCCATGATTATTGTTTTTTTCACTCTGTTCACTCCTTATTGTGTATTCGTCCTTATGATGGCTTGAAATTGGAGCGCTATGCAGGATGAAAGAGATTTTTTTAAAAAATGTAAGGGTCGGTTATGAAGAATAGGAGGCTTTGTCATAATTCGTTCAAAACATTTCAACAGAAATGTGAAATCATTCACAAATAACCCTATTTTCGAGATTTATTTGATATCTTATAAGTGTACTAATACTAAATAACTTATTGGAGTGAGGAACATGTTTGCTAAATGGTTAAGAGAAAACAATGTTGCTGCTGGTATATTGACTGTCATAAGGGTATGGCTTGGATACAACTGGATGACCGCTGGATGGGGCAAATTAACAGGTGAAGGTTTCGACGCTTCTGGTTACTTGAAAAATGCTGTGGCAAATCCGGTTAAAGGTCCAGACGGAAACGCAGTGTATGGCTGGTACGTGAACTTCCTTGAAAGCTTCGCGATCCCGAATGTGGATATTTTCAACACAATCGTGCCGCTAGGTGAATTCTTAGTAGGACTTGGATTGCTGCTTGGAACACTTACAACTGCTGCAATGTTCTTCGGTCTAGTGATGAACTTCAGCTTCTTCCTAGCTGGAACTGTATCTCACAACCCAACTGACATCTTCTTCGGCTTCATCATCCTGTTCGCAGGTTACAACGCAGGCAAATACGGTTTAGACCGCTGGGTCGTACCATTTATCCGCAAAACAGTTTTCAAGCGCGGAGAAGAAGTCACTCGTAACGTAGCTTAACTTTATTTTAAATCCCCCTTTAAAATAAATTGGCTGCCGGGAAATCCCGGCAGCTTTTTTCTGTTTTTAAAGGAGATGAACTCTGCAGTGTTTTTACAGCTAACACCATTTATAAATTTAATTAGCACGACACCATTTAAGGTTACATCATGCGTTTGTCTATTAGATTTGTTCTAACGGCCAGAACTCCGGGAATGGGTCTTCCGATTGTCCGATAGAGCGATTCTAACGGCCACATATTCGGGTTT
>NZ_BASE01000025.1 GCF_000813125.1 Mesobacillus selenatarsenatis SF-1 | reverse complement strand
AGTTCTTTTTAAAATATTTTTTGTTCTTTATAAAAAATACACACTTTTGCTGGTATAATTTAAATGAATATGTCATATACATTCGAAAGAAATCGAATTTAGGTTGCCCAGGTTAAAAATTGTGAATTCCTGTTGAAATTACCCGAATCTAGATTGCTTCAAACAAACACAGTTCAAAAGTACATTTAAAAAAGAAGGGATACAGATGGAAGCTATGAAATACTCCCCACGCTCACAATTCTGTGCTGGAATGGAGAAGAAACGGTCATATGCAAGGAGCTTAATCTTACCAGGACCAGAAAATCCTGTTTTATTTCCAACTTTCTTATCAATCGAAAGCTCTTTCCCATATCTTAACCTGGCAATTACGAAGGATGAGTTGACAATGGTTGATTTATATCAAGAAAAGGCAATTCTCGAAAGCAAAAATCTAAAGCTCGAACAGGAAATTTTTGAAAAACAGCGAACCTTAAAGAATTTACAACTGGCCATTCAATCAGCCACAAGTGATTTTCAATCTGCTTCAGCGAGCCATTTGGCTGCTGGGTTAGCCCATGAAATAAGGAATCCGCTGACAACGTTCAAGGGTTTTATCCAGTTGCTCCAGCCGGAGCTTCAGGCTGCCGGCAAGCAGGAGTTCGCAGATGTAGCTCTTGATGAACTTAATCGAGCCAATAGCTTACTGACTGAATTTCTTTCCGTATTGAAACCTGCCTCCTCTGAGAAAGAGAAGATATCTGTTAACCAGTTAGCTGCAAGTATGTTCAAGCTTTTTTCAAGCGAGTCCATTCTAAAGGATATCGAAATAGATATTGAACTTCCTGATGAAGAGTTGTATGTACTTGCAGATGAAAATGCGATCAAACAAGTGTTAATCAATTTATTGAAAAATGCCATAGAGGCTGTTGAAGGAAATCGAGGGAATAAAGGTTCTATAAAATTGGTCGTGAATGAAGATGGTGGATTCGTTCACGTTAGTGTATTAGATAATGGCAAGGGAATTGATGAATACTCTCTGAAAAAAATCTTCACTCCATTCTATACAACAAAATCTGACGGAACCGGTATGGGACTGGTAATCAGCAAGCAAATAATAGAAAATCATGGAGGAGAAATGACTGTTACCACTCAACCCTTTAAGACCATATTCGAATTTTCCCTCCCCGCTATTTAAATTACAGCTTTTCGATTAGTCGAAAAATTGTCAAATTGAACACATTTCACCCCTTCTTTCACTGGTAAAATGTAGGTAAGAACAGGAGAAAGAAGGCGGATTGAAATGGAAGAAGTTATAAAGCTGGCTGAAAATTATGTGTACACAACCACAACAGCTGATGTAACGTCGCCAGATGATTTTATTGTAGAATTTCTGGCTGATATTCATGACAATGACAAAAATGATCCTTCTACAATAAAAATAAAGAATATGAACGAACTAATGGATTTCCTGGAAAAAATGGAATGGTAGTATAGTTTCCTTCTAACTTAAACCTTACGAGCCCTGCAAATAGTCCATGTGCTGATACCAAATTAACAAAATGCGGTCCCTAGAGTACCGCATTTTTGGCTTATACAAAATTACACTTTAAGGAGTTTAAACTTTCCCGAACCAAAAACATCTTTTAGATAATCTAGTTTGGTATTATTGAAGTAAACTGAATCACCCTCATGAATCAGGATTGAAACCTCGTCAAATGAAAAAATCTGATCATTTGTTAATGGCTGCTCCTCCAGAGCAACTCTAAGCTGAGGCCCTCCTCAGCCGATTCCCATCGTCAGTCGGACATAAAGCTTTTCCCCATCTTCGCTTTCCTTTTTGATGGCCTTGAGCAATATTTTATAAGCGCTATTAGTAATTCTAAACATATCCGCTCTCCCTCTCTTAGCAATTATTATCAATATACTTTTTTTAAATAAATTATCGAATTATGACAAAAACATGAAAATCATACTGAAATTTATACATTTATCACCATTCTTATAATATATTATCCTTAGGGGCTTAAAAATAAAAATGCCTCATTCTAATCTGGGGAGATTAATATGAGAAAAAAGAAGAAAAAACCTTTTGGACTGGCCTTGTTTGCTGGCTTAGGTGTTTTGGCATCTGTATTAACATTTCAGATGTATCATGAAGCCGAGGCCAAGGCACCAAGTATTAAAATGAAATCTCAAAAATCACATCTTGAGAGAAGCTATGATGTTTCTGGAAAGAGCTTTGTGGAAACGGTGAAATTAGGAGCAATTGGTGATATCCTGATCCACGATACGGTTTACGAAGATGCCTTCGTGAACCCTGGGTATGATTTCAAACCGATGCTCAGTAATGTTAAGGAATATTTAATTGAACCTGACCTATTGCTGGCGAACCAGGAAACGCTTCTTGGCGGAGTGGAAATCGGACTGTCAAGCTATCCTATGTTCAATAGTCCTGTTGAGGTTGGTGAGGCGTTTATAGATGCCGGAGTGGATATTGTATCCAATGCGAATAACCATTCGCTTGATAAGTCTGAAAAAGGTGTGATGGCTTCTATTAAAAACATGGAAGCTGCTGGGCTCCCTTATGTAGGTTCATACAAGGATGATGCCGACAAGCAAAAGTTGCGCATATTGAATAAAAATGGGATTAATGTTTCCTATCTATCATACACCTATGGAACGAACGGGATTCCAGTCCCTATAGGCAAGGATCATCTCGTGAATCTCATTGACAGAGAAGCAATGAAGGCTGAGATTCATCGCGCTAAAGCAGAGTCTGATGTTGTGGTCATGAGTATCCACTGGGGAAATGAATACCAGCGTTTCCCTACAACTGAACAAAAGGACCTTGCACAATTTCTCGTCGACGAGGGTGTTGATATCATCTTTGGCCATCACCCGCATGTTCTTCAGCCTATGGATTGGCTGACGGCGACAGACGGCAGAAAAGCATTAGTTGTCTACTCTCTTGGCAACTTCCTGTCAGGTCAAATGTGGGATTATAAAGACATTGGCGGTCTTGCCACTGTGGAAATAACTAAAACCATCACACCGGAAGGTAATGAAATCGTATTAAATAACCCTGAATTTATCCCGACCTTTGTTTCAAGCAGCAGGCAAAGGAATTACCAGGTGGTTCCTTTGCAGGAAGCCGGTAAATTCGGTCTTGCTGGTGCAGAAAATAAATATAATGAGATCATGCATCATATGACTCAATTTATAAAAGAATAAGGTGTGAGTGCCCGGTCCATGAAGACCGGGCATTGCTTATGTTATAATTGGTCTATCTGGTATGGAAGGAGAACAATATGAATATTACAATTAATGATGATGCAGCAGCATGGTATGAAAATGAAATGGACCTTTCATCCGGAAGCTATTTACGATTTTTTGTCCGGTATGGCGGCTTCAGTTCAATTCAGAAAGGTTTTTCATTAGGTGTCTCCAAGGAAGAACCGGATCACATTGGCGTAAAAACAGAAAAAAATGGGATCACCTATTATATTGAAGAGAAAGATATTTGGTATTTTGACGGCCATGATATGACCGTGGAACTCCACCCGGTTGGCCAGGAACCTGATTTCAAATTCGAAAAGAAATAAGGCAGACGCATTTAGCGCCTGCCTTATTTCTATCCTTTTAAAAAAGGATTCACAATGCCCTCTTGTTTCAAAATTTCAGCTTGCTTCGTTCCTAAAAGATCGAAATGAGGATAATTCGTCTTCCTTTTGTCGATCCACTCCGGCCTCAAGCCATATTTTCTTCCCCACTCAGCTAACTTTTCAAGGTCCCGGCAACCTACTTTTGTAACCGTTGAACAATCTGGAAAGCGGTCATCAATCCAGTAATGGGTCAGGAAGGCGAGCTGTCCACTATCGATTTTAGCTTTCCACTCCTCAAGCTCATGACGCTTTATCCCGAAAGCCAAATCAGACTTTCTCCTTTTCATCTTCTGGCTTCTTCATTGCCTTTAGATAAGCTTCATGCCAGTCAGGGTAGCTCCTCTTTAACGAAATCGGCCGGAAGCTATCCTTTTTAACACAGACATGTTTTGAGCTGCCAGTCAAAGCAAGCTCGCCCTCACCATTGAAGATTTCATATTTATAGACGGAGCGAATGCCATCATATTCCTCCACCCAAGTTTTGATTGTAGCTGTATCTCCATATCTCAGTGGTTTTTTATAGGAAGCTTGGATATCAAGAACAGGTGAGATGATTCCATCCTTCTCCATTTCTGCATAATTAAAGCCAAGCTCTTTAATCAATTGAGTTCTGCCCAGCTCCATCCACACCAGATAATTAGCGTGATACACGACACCCATCTGATCTGTTTCCGCATATCTAACCTCGATCTCCCTAGAAGAAATTTTCATTGATAATCCCCTTTGTTTTTTCTTGTAAGTTTAATCTATCAGTTTTTTTAAAGCCGCTTCAAAATCCTGTTTTTCCAAGTATAAAACATCTTCACCTAAATTCTCAAAATTTTCGCCGTCAATCAATCGATATGCCTGGGATTGAATCGCTTCATCCACTAAGTTAGTAGCGAATCGACCGTTTCCATTGATTTCTGTTTCTGATAGCTTTGCAGTTAAAAAAGCTTCAGCTTCCACCTTTATCTTATATTGATATTTTCCAGCGTAGTTCTTAATGATGAGCAGCAAATCACTCACATTATAGTCTGGAAAATGGAAAAACTTCTTGAACCTTGACCTGAGACCAGGATTGCTTTCTAACAGCATATCCATTTCGGCAGGATAACCAGCCAGGATTACAACAAGGTTTTCATTATGCCTTGTCATTTCATCGACAAGAGTGTCAATTACTTCCTTGCCAAAATCACCTGAGCTTTGACCCAGCAATGAGTATGCCTCATCTATGAATAGTACTCCTCCGAGTGCCTCCCGGATTTTTTTCTTTGTTTTGATGGCTGTCTGTCCGACATAACCAGCTACAAAATCCGCCCGGCTGCTGACAATTAGATGACCGCGCTTTAGCATACCGCATTCCTTCAGGAGCTCAGCGTAAATCTTTGCGACAGTAGTTTTTCCAGTGCCCGGATTGCCGGTAAAGACGGAGTGAAGCTGTATCGGCACAGCAGGCAATCCCTTTTCCTTTCGAAGCTGCTGCATCCTCACGAAGGAGATCAGGGAGGTAACCTCTGATTTGACAGTATCTAATCCGACAAGAGCATTCAACCTGTCTAGTGGTTTCTCCGCTGAAGGATCCGAAGGTGATTCAAAGTCTTCTTTTTCCAATAATGTATAGGTCGAAAAGTCATCTTCTTCAAAAGGCCGGGACCCCTTTTTGAAAATTGCTTCTAACACAAGGTTGCGTACCGTCCTGGCATTTCCGAAGGTATCGTCGACTCTTTCCTTTTCAATACGATCACTAAGCTCGAGCTTCGCTGATTCTGTCATGGCATAATCGTTATCCTGCGCCGCTTGCACAGCAATTTGCAAGAGTTCATCATCCGAATAATCCGGGAGATGGATTAAATTCGATTGAGGGAATCGTGACCTTAATCCTGGATTGGCATCAAGAAATTGGCGCATTTCTTCTGGATAACCAGCAAGGATTACTGCGAATTTGCCTCCATACTCATTTCCTGTCATTAAGGACACTAGTGTATCGATTGCAGTTTGACCATAGTCATTTCCAGTCTGGCCTTCTCTCTTAAGACTGTATGCTTCATCAATAAACAGTACCCCTCCCAATGCTTGCTCGACGACCTTCCTGACATTTTCTTCTGTCTGCCCAACATAAGCACCGACAAGCTGGGACCGGTCAGCCTCAATTATTTCTTCTCGCGGCAATACTCCAAGCTGATGATATATTTTGGCAAGCAATCGGGCTAACGAGGTTTTTCCTGTTCCCGGATTCCCGGTCAAGACCATATTCAAGCTTTGATCATCCTTCGTTTGCAGACCAAGCTCTTTACGTTTTTGCTGATACTTCAAGAACCGGTAAAAATCATTCACTCTCTCCTTTACTGACTGTAGTCCAACCATTTTATTAAGTTCAGCCAGAGGATCTATTTCAGACTGTGTTTGGCTATCCAAATCCTCCGCAAACTCTTCTTCCCATTGCACCCTGATCTCTTCAAGGCTTTGAAGTCTTTTCTGCATTTCTTCATAATGGACAGCTGTGTGGAAAACCCCGGTAACTGACTCTTCATATAGCTCTGTGGCTTTTAGGAGAGCTGCCGTCTCTTCTATAGCCTTTTCCAGCAAATGAGTCAGCCTGTTGAACTTCACCTCAACTTCAGACCCTTTTTCAAGATTCTGGGCAGTTAGGTCATCAAGTTCTTCTTCAGCGTGTGAGAGGAATTGCTGTGAAATATCTATGTACTGCTCTGCTGTTTTCTTTTTTAATGCCCGATTATCCGTTTCCCTGATCCGAGGGTAGACAAGCTGGTCAAAAAGGTTCCCTTTATTTTTCCATTGATTCCTGGCGAGCAAGGATTTTGCCTTCTTGTTTGCCGGGTCGTGTTCAATCGCAGTCTTTAGCCACTCGAGGACAAGAGAATCATAACCGTTTTGTTGGGCCCTCGATTGAGCAGCCAGAGTCAAAGTTTGAGACAGTTTCTTAATCTCTCCACTTTTTGTCAGTATCCTGACCACGGTGATCAAACTGGCTTTATCCTGAATATATCCTTTTGTATTTATCTCTTCTTCCCATAGCAAAATCTGTTCATCTATAGGAATTTGTTTTTTTTGTCGATCCATCCAAATCACTTCTTTATCTAAAGTTAATTACACGCGATATCTTAGTTCACATTCCGTATATTATCACATTTTTAGCGAAACGGAAAAAGACCCGCCTGTTGACGGGTCTTTTCAGAATTACTGCTGGTTGTGCGCTTCATCCTTGATCTCAGCCCTAAAGGCATCAATGCTTTCTCGGCGGCGCTCATTTTTTTCCTTGATTCTTTGCTGGTCTTCAGGACTCGAATTGACCATTGCAGCTTCAGCATCCTCCATGTTCTCAATCGTATGATGGATCATGGACTGCAGCTTTTCCACATTATCGCTTCGATCGTCTGGCTTTGGTGTATGATTTGCCATTGTAATGTACCTCCTTTTAAAAAGTACAACAATAGTATGCGACTACTCACTTTGATTATTAGCGGAAAACAGTGGATAACTTTAAGAAAAGCGAAAGTGCTTTGGTCAGCCTTAACACAATCGCTGGAGCTAGTAACTAATTTAAGTGTAAAATGAAATAAAGCCCGCCAAAAAGGCAGGCATATTCATTCCGTTATTCACCTTTAGTTTGTATTACCTGGGCATGTTCACCCGACTTATCATTCATTTTCTTTCCTTTATTGCCACTGAATCCACGCGGCTGCGTTCCAAGGTGGCTTGGAACATAGTGCTTGCTGTCCCTTTTAGGATTGCTCATGTATATCCCTCCTCTAGAATAAGTTTTTCCTAAAGAAGAGGTTTTCATAAATGGTAATGTATGATATTTACTCAGCTTTACCCAGGTGTTTTTGCTCTAATTTAGCCTCGATCCTCTCGATCGCATCACGGTCATTCAGAAGTTGGCGTTTGTTTTCCATTACAAGCTCTTGAAAAGAACGCTTTCTAGGTTTTCTCATCGTGTTCACCATCCTTTGTCATCATTGTAACAGTTATTATGTCCGGAAACGGTTGCAATTATTACAACTTTTTGAAAATTTAATCGTATTTTATTCTTACCCGATATTTCCGTGTATCCTCCATGCAATTTTTTCCATAAAAAAACCACCAGTAGCCTGTACTGGTGTCACTTCATTAGTTCCTGCATTTGTTCGAATGTCATGGAACCAATATGCTTTTTTAGTATCAACCCCTGTTCATTAATAATGAATGTGGTAGGAATTGAAATGATTGAGTATGTTTGCTGAGTGGTTCCATCTTGATCAAGTAATATGGGGAAAGTTAATTCATTGTCCTTCACAAACGACTTAACATTGTTCTGGGGATCCAAATTGACGGCAAGAATTTCGACTTCCTTTGAATTCTCTTTATAAAATTGCTCCATCGCCGGCATTTCCTCTTTACAAGGCGGACACCAAGTAGCCCAGAAATTCAGCATTACCTTCTTACCTCTGTAATCTTTCAGGCTAACCTCTTCACCAGCAAGGTTTTTCAGTGTAAAAGTAGGAGCTACCATCCCTGCACCGATTCCAGTTGTTGCTTTTGAAGCTTCAATCGCTTGTGGCTCCTCCGTTTTATAAAAATGCTGGACTAAGGCAAACAAAACCAGACCAGCAAGAATACCAGCAGCAATCGCTTTTTTGACCATAGGAAAACCCCCTTTGGTTTATTTACAAGTAGGATATCCCAAGTATACAAAGATAATGAACGTGGAAAAGTGAGAAAATTTGAGGATTATGTGAATTTTAATTAAAAAGCTATGGCTGGTCGATTACTGTGTAACTCCTTCAGACAAACAATGCCGTCACTCCCGATGATTTGTCCGAACTCGGGTCACCTTCGGACAAATAGTACCGTCACTACCGATGATTTGTCCGAACACGGTTCACCTTCGGACAAAACGTGCCGTCACTCCCGATGATTTGTCCGAACACGGGTCACCTTCGGACAAATAGTACTGCCACTCCCGATGATTTGTCCGAACTTGGGTCACCTTCGGACAAATAGTACTGACACTCCCGATGATTTGTCTGAACTCGGGTCACCTTCGGACAAAAAGTGCTGTTACTCCCGTAGATTTGTCCGAACATGGGTCACCTTCGGACAAATAGTACTGCCACTCCCGATGATTTGTCCGAACTTGGGTCACCTTCGGACAAAAAGTACCGTCCCACTCGCTGATTTGTCCGAACATGGGTCACCTTCGGACAAAAAGTACCGTCACTCCCGATGATTTGTCCGAACTTGGGTCACCTTCGGACAAAAAGAGCGTCCCACTCGCTGATTTGTCCGAACATGGGTCGCCTTCAGACAAAAAGTACCGTCCCACTCGCTGATTTGTCCGAACTTGGTTCTCCCTCGTCCAAAATCTGAGCCAGGATTCTAAATATCAAATGCAGATCACTTAATACAGCCATAAATAAAAAAATGCCAGGGTTACTGCCCTGGCATCCAAATATGCTTATTTCTCAAACAAACGCGCCAATTCTTCGCTGTAGTTTCCTCGCATGATCCCTTTTTCTGTAATGATTGCGGTAATTAAGTGATGTGGTGTGACATCAAAGGCTGGATTGAAAACCTTAACGCCTTCAGGTGCTGTCGATTTTCCGAAACCAGCAGTGATTTCCTCTGCTGCACGTTCCTCTATAGGTATTTCATCGCCTGTTTTTGTTTCAAGATCAATTGTCGATAGTGGCGCGGCGACATAGAACGGGATGTTGTGTGCTTTTGCTAATAAAGCGACGCCATATGTTCCAATTTTATTGGCTACGTCTCCGTTGGCTGCTACACGGTCACAACCTACAATGACTGCTTGTACCTTGCCCTGTTGCATGACCATGGCCGCCATGCTGTCAGTGATAAGGGTAACATCGATTCCAGCCTGCATTAATTCCCACGCAGTCAGACGTGCTCCCTGTAGCAATGGACGGGTTTCATCAGCATAAACTTTGATATCCATTCCGCGTTCCTTAGCCAAATAGATTGGCGCGAGCGCTGTTCCATATCTTGCTGTCGCAATTCCTCCGGCGTTGCAATGCGTTAAAACGGTCATACCGTCTTCGAATAAGCTCAAAGCATTCTGGCCAATGGAACTGCAGACATTTTCATCTTCCTGGCGGATTAAATGTGCTTCTTCTTCCAATAGCCTCTTAATTTCCTTTACCGGTTTGCTACTTTCAGCTTTTGTACGTCTATTCATCCTTTTCAGTGCCCAGAACAAGTTGACAGCGGTAGGACGGGATGTAGCAAGATAATCTTCTTTTTCTTTGAAAAACTTATAAAATGAATCAAAGTCATTTTCGGGTGAATCCTTAATACCAAGAACCAGCCCGTAAGCAGCTGCGATGCCAATTGCTGGAGCACCCCTTACTTTTAGCTGTTTAATCGCATCCCATACATCTTCAATATTGTCGATTTCCAGGAACTCAGTGACCTGGGGAAGTTTTGTTTGATCTAAAATATATAGTTTTTCACCGTCATATTTTACTGATTGTAAATATGTTTCTTCCATGGTGATCCTCCTTATGGCTTTTAAGACAATTCTGAAACTACCTATCATTTTATCAATTATAAGCCACAGAGCAAATGAAAATTATATTTACAGCATTTTTCACCCACCATTGTGAAAATCGGCGCATTCAAAAAGCAGCGCCATTGACGCTGCTTTTACTCTTTACCAGTAATATAGTATGGTGGCACCCTTAGCCAGCCCTTTTCCTGCATAAGCGTTTTAAGTGTCAAGGAAAAGGTAATTTTCATCATATGGTATTTTGCAAATAAGTAACCAACATCCGATCGTACAGATTCAGTAATTCCCCTTGTTGCTGACGTGATTCCTACTACGAGATTGTATGCGATCAAATTGGCGATTTCCTCATCATTCATCCTTGCCCCTTCAGGAAGTGCCTTGAATTCCCCGACGACTTTTTCCGCTCCGACATCAGGGAGCGGGATTCCTTCATCCTTGAAAAACTGGGTCAATTCATTGATCATTGGTCTGTGTACATTTTCGATGATATCTGCGATCTTTTCTTTGAGTTCAGGGTCCTGGGCCAAATTGTATGCGTGCTGATCGTATCTGAGGGTTTGCTCAGTCCCATGTAGATAAAACCAAAGATTCATTACTTCCCCGACATGCAAAGGCTTTTTGTCCCCGTCCATAAAAGGACCGAAAGCATCCTTCATCACTTCAAAAAGATTCAAAGCAGGACACCTTCCTTTCTGCAACAGAATTTGGGGTTATTATTAGATTTATAAAGCTATTCTATTCACCATTATTATCGGATAACCCTAGTCTTTGCTTGACCAATCCAATGAAATTCCTTGCCGGTCTCGAAAGGTGATGCTGCTTTAACCAGATTAAACCAACAGATGATACCAACTCGGCATCTGAAATATTCCGGGTGTAAAGATTCGAGTGTCCGTATGATTGAAAAACAGAGGCAGGAACTATCGTTGAACCAATCCCTGAGGATACCATTTGCATGAGCACATTCATATCTGAGCATTCACAAATAACCTGAAGCGGAAGCTGGGATTTTGTAAATGCGTCGTGGATGATATTGTAGCTCCCTAGTCCCTCTGTTGAAGGAAGAATTAACGGATAATTGCTTATTTCTTCTATTGATATCTCGTCTTTCCCACTTTGCTTGCAAACGAACACAAATGATTCATTATATAAATGAAGGTAGTTAAGATCTTGATTAGCCAATGGCAGCCTGACCAGTCCCAGTTCAATTGTTCGATTTTTTACAAGTTCAGCCAAGTAGGCAGAGTCATTTTGGACAATCCGCATGTAGACAAGCGGAAAGGATGTGTGAAATGCTTCCAGCCATTCAGGAAATTCCGGCACAGATAGAGTGTTGATGCCAACCGATAAATTTCCCTTCCTCCCTTCATCCGTCTCTTGAAGTTCATTTTTCACTTCCTCAAAGGAATGGACAATGTTTAGGGCATGTCTATATAGCAACTGACCCTTATCAGTCAATTCAAGCTTTTTTCCATGCCGCTCAACCAGCATTACTCCTAGTTCTTCTTCCATTTGTTTTAATTGAAGGCTTAACGGTGGCTGTGACATATGAAGTCTATGTGCTGCAGCTGTTATATTCTTTTCTTCGGCGATCGCGATAAAATATCGCATTTGTCTAATATCCATAAAAACTCCTTCTATTTAAAAAAGATATGTTTTTAATACAAATTATATATTTTAAATATACCTAAGGTCTATGGTACGATATTTTCATTCGTTTCAAAACGGAAAAAATTTATCTGTAAAAGAGAGAGGAGAAAAAATGGATAAATTATTTCAATTAAAGGCACATGGTACAACGTTTGGAAGAGAGTTATCTGCAGGTCTCATATCCTATATAACAGTTGTATACATCATCATTGTCAACGCAACAATATTAGCAGCAGCAGGCATCCCACTCGAAGCAGGAATCATCGCTACGATTCTTACAGTATTCGCAGGCTGCTTGCTCATGGGTTTCTGGAGTAACACTCCGATTCTAGTGATTCCTGGTATGGGATTGAACGCGATGTTTACATATACAATCGTGCAGTCCGGCGGTTTCACATGGCAAGAAGCTCTTGCAATGGTTTTTGTTTCGGGTATCCTGTTCATGCTTTTAGCTTTTACTCCGCTGGCGAAGACAATCATCGCATCCATACCTGATTCATTGAAAGAAGCAATTACAGTCGGTATAGGGATTCTTTTGATTTTGATCGGTTTTGATAATAGCGGAATTATCACAAGTTCAGAACATACCCTACTAGAAATCGGGGATCTAAGCAGCTCAACTGCACTCATCACATTGATTGGTCTAATCGTCACAGTTGTCTTATTTATTAAAAATGTTCCAGGCAATCTATTGCTGAGCATAGTCTTCACGTCTGTACTTTCTCTTATTTTCGGTAATTTTGGAAGTGGTGGAGTTTTGTGGAACATGCCGTCTATAGGTGAGTATACATCGGTTTTCGGGCAGCTGTCATTTGCCCAGGCAGGTAATTTCGTATTCTGGCTGACAGCCTTTTCCCTTGCAATGGTCGTTATTTTTGAAAACATCGGTCTGATCCATGGCCATACAAAAATGCTAAACCAGACTCAAAAAAGTAAGAAGGCACTTCAAGCTAATTCGATTTCGGTTGCCACTGCAGGTATTTTCGGCACGAGCCCAACAGTATCATCTGTAGAAAGTGCTGCTGGGATAGCGGCTGGCGGCAGAACTGGTTTAACGAGTATTACTACAGGTGTCCTGTTCCTGGCTTCGATCGTACTAATTCCTGTTATAAAAGTCGTGCCTGAAAGTGCGGTATCACCGGTATTAATTTTAATAGGGATATTGATGCTTCAAAATATAACGAACATCAAGCTTGATGATTTAATGGAAAGCTTCCCAGCACTTCTGATTATTGTTTTGATTCCATTAACCTACAGCATTGCAGATGGCATGGCGATTGGTTTTATCCTTTATCCGCTCTTAAAGCTGCTTATGGGAAAAGGTCGGGAAATCCAGCCAGCACTTTATATGATTGCATTGCTGTTCCTTGGTAACTTCGTGTTGCAATATGCACTATAAGAGCTACGGAAATGATCTTTGGAATTTTATGAGTACCTGAAAGATGTTACATGCATAAAACAATAAATAGACCAAAGAAAAAGGACGGCAGGTGTAAATTATACTGCCGTCCTTTTTCTTTGGTCGTTGTGTTTTAAAACGAAAATGCCGTTTCACAATAAAATGATCCATTAAATTAGTTGAAGATTGCTCAGTCGGACTGCTTCACACTAAGTACAGTGATCGTAACCAAGATGACCATCATTCCAATAAGTTGAATGGTGGTCAAATGATCACCGATAATTAGAACGCCAAATATTGAAGCTGTAACCGGCTCTACCATAGCAACCATTGAAGCAGTTGTTGGGGCAGTCCTACGAATGCCAATCACATAAAATATAAATGAAATTCCAGCACCAACGATACCTAATAGAAGAAACCATCCTATGTCGCTTGACGTCACCACAGAAACTGCTTCATCTTTGTCTGCAAAAAGAAAAAGGATGAGACATAATGAAAAGAATGCAATGGTTAACGTGGTTTGCGGCTTTCCGATAGAAGAGGCATTTTTAAACCCGAAGATAAACAATGCATAGGAAAGACCAGCAGCTAGCCCAGCAGTCACTCCTAGAAAACTCACTGAAACCGATTGGGTGTTGTAGGCACCTGTAAGAAGGGTAATTCCTATAAGTACGCCTGCAATGCACCCCCATTTAAACCAAGTTGAACGTTCTATTCGCAACAAAAAAGATATTAAGAGGACGAAGACAGGCGCCGTGTACATTAAAGTAGCAGCAACAGCAATGCTTGAAGCTTGAATACTTAGAAAATAAAAAGTGAAATTTCCGGCAACTCCAACACCCGCCAATAAGGACCACATGTATAAGCGAGTGGAGAAGGTCCAATTTTGACTAATGCGAAAGAGAAACCAAGCAAAAAAACATATAAAACCAACAGCCCCTCGGTATAGTGAAATCACAATAGGATCCCAGCCTCTGGTCATTAAAATATCGGCAATTCCTCCACTAATGCCCCAGAATATTGCGGCTAGTATAACCAAGCCTACCCCTGCAAATTTCATCATGTGCCCCCTTATGAGAAGTATTGGTTTGAATTTTTTGATCCCGCGCCATTATTCTCAAAAATTTTCAAACAAATAATTCTCTTTAAGATCCTCATTATCAATATATGTTTTAAAAAAGGTATTTACGATAATTCCCTTGTTTTCCTAACTAAAACCTGCTGACATCGTTAACGTTGCTGGTTTATGGTGAATAATATTGTTAATATTCTGGATACGGAAATATGACATAAAAATGGCGTGTCAAAACTGATATCAGTTTACACGCCATTTCATTGTCTTTATAAGTTATGCAATCTAAAACGGTACAGTTTAAAAAATCCCCGGGCCGGTTTTAATTTGCCTTTTTCAGAATATGTGATGAAGCGATTGTATGAACGTTCGGAATGAACTTTGAAGCCTCCTGCAACAGATGGGTTTGAGCTGCCTGTGCCTGGTCAGCAGTCCCCATGCCATAAATCTTCAAAGACTTCTCAAGTACAAGCATCGATTCATGACCGTTTACATAGTAGAGACTCTCACCAGTACGAGGGTAATAGGATTCAAGAGGCTTTATATTGGATATGACATGATACTGTGCTTCCCCGTTTTGTGAGTATCCCGCGACCACTGCTTCAAAGGGCCGTTCATCCACCATGAGTATAGAATTCTTGATTGATGACTGGATTGATTCAGCCAATTCCTTAAGACTCATTCCTTGATTAACGAGAATTTCAGCAGCACTTGCGGCCATCAAGGCATATTCTTCATCACCTGAGAAAGCTATTACTGCTGTATTTGGTATCAATTCTTTAAATCTGATATCATCGGCCTTCTGATGAGTCCCATAATCTGTTACCAATGAAATAAAATCCTCTCTTGCTACTATCGATACAAGGCCCATAAAAACCACTCCTTATGTTCCATCTATCTTAAACATACCTTTTTGCCAGCAAATATCAATAGGAGAAATTGTCGTAACATTGGAAGTTTTCGCGGATTTTGTAAGACTTGTTAATAAAGAGAGGAAACAAGGTTAAAAAGCGAAAGACTAAGAGGATTGAGCCAGCTAGCGATCCCTTATGCTAGCACTTCCTCCCTCATAAGGGTACCGTTCTGGCAGTATCATACCCTTATGCAAGTCATTCCCATCACCCACTGAAAAACAGTTCAAATTAAACTGGTATTCTCATAGGTTTTATCCCAAATACACCAAAAACCCCCTGGTCAGCATAATGGCCAGGGGGTTCAGTTTAATTATTTAAGCTTTTAGTTTATCACGAAGAACCATTTGCAGGATTCCGCCGTGACGGTAGTAGTCGATTTCGACTTCTGAATCGAAACGTACAAGAGCTTCGAAAGTTTTCTTGTTTCCGTCTTCGTCAGTAGCTGTCACAGTGATGATATCGCGTGGGCGAACCTTTTCATCGATCTGGACGTCGAATGATTCTCTTCCTGTCAGGCCAAGAGTTTCTGCGTTCTCACCAGCTTTGAATTGAAGTGGCAGTACGCCCATCAATACAAGGTTTGAACGGTGGATACGCTCGAAGCTTTCAGCGATAACAGTCTTGATTCCTAATAGGTTAGTACCTTTTGCAGCCCAGTCACGGGAAGATCCCATGCCATAATCTTTGCCTGCGATAACCATCAGGCCAGTGCCCTGCTCTTTGTACTTCATGCAAGCATCAAAGATGGACATGACTTCGTTCGTTGGCCAGTAAGTAGTGAAGCCGCCTTCTGTGCCAGGAGCGATTTGGTTCTTGATACGGATGTTTGCGAATGTACCGCGCATCATGACTTCGTGGTTACCACGGCGTGAACCGTAAGAGTTGAAGTCACGAGGTTCTACACCCTTTTCACGCAGGTATTTACCAGCTGGTGTATCTTTGCCGATTGCACCTGCAGGAGAAATATGGTCAGTTGTTACAGAATCACCGAACTTACCAACAATACGCAAGTTGTTTAATGGAGCAACTTCCCCAGCCTCTGGAGTTAAACCTTCAAAGAATGGTGGGTTTGCGATATAAGTTGAATCCTCATCAAATGTATAAAGTGGATCGCTGTTTGTTTGGATCTCATTCCACTTTTCATTATCAGTAAACACAGTTTCATACTCTCTGCGGAATAGCTCTGGAGTTACAACTCGGTGAACGACTTCGTTCACTTCTTCAGTTGATGGCCAGATATCTTTAAAGAATACATCGTTTCCATCTTTGTCTTTACCGATAGGGTCATTCTGAAGATCTACGTCCACTGTTCCAGCAAGAGCATATGCAACAACCAATGGCGGTGAAGCCAGGTAGTTTGCTTTTACAAGTGGATGGATACGTCCTTCAAAGTTACGGTTTCCGGAAAGGACAGACGTAACAAGAAGGTCACTTTCAGCTACAGACTTTTCGATTTCAGGCTTTAATGGACCGGAGTTACCGATACATGTCGTACATCCATAACCAACAAGGTTGAAGCCAAGAGTTTCAAGGTAAGGAAGCAATTCTGAATCACGAAGGTATCCAGTTACAACCTTTGAACCAGGTGCCAATGAAGTTTTAACGAACTTAGGAACTTCCATTCCTAGCTCAACAGCTTTCTTGGCAACAAGGCCTGCGCCTACAAGTACGTATGGGTTAGATGTATTTGTACAGCTAGTGATCGCTGCAATAGCGATTGCACCAGTCTTCATTGTTGTTTTGTCACCATTAGCGAACTCAACAACAGCTTCTTTCTCGATTTCTTTCTTGTCTAAGCCAAATCCCTGGTTTCCTGCAGGTGCAGTCAATGCTTCTTTGAATGACTTTTGCATATCTGAAAGCGGGATCAAGTCCTGTGGACGCTTAGGACCGGAAAGGTTCGCTTCGATTTCTGAAAGGTTAATTTCTACAACATCTGTATAAACTGGCTCTAATGCAGGATCGAAGAATAGTCCGTTCTCCTTGCAGTATGCCTCAACCACTTTAATGTGATCTTCTGTGCGTCCAGTTAAACGCATGTAATCCAATGCTTCTCCGTCAACTGGGAAGAATCCGCAAGTTGCGCCGTATTCTGGTGCCATGTTGGCAACTGTCGCACGGTCAGCAAGTGGAAGTGTAACTACGCCAGGTCCAAAGAACTCGACGAATTTGCCAACAACGCCTTTGCTGCGAAGAACCTGAGTCACTTTAAGTGCAAGGTCAGTTGCAGTAGCACCGTTCGGCATATCTCCTACTAATTTTACACCTACTACTTCTGGAACTGGGAAGTATGAAGGCTGGCCAAGCATTCCAGCTTCTGCTTCGATACCGCCTACGCCCCATCCAAGAACACCAATACCATTGATCATTGTAGTATGTGAGTCAGTACCCACCAATGAATCAGGGAAAGTTTCAAATTCGCCATCTGCATTTTCTACAGCATGAACAACATTTGCAAGGTACTCAAGGTTAACCTGGTGCACGATACCTGTTGCTGGTGGAACAGCACGGTAGTTATCGAATGCTTTCTGTGCCCAGCTTAAGAACTGGTAACGTTCAGCATTACGTTCGAATTCAAGTTCCATATTTACATTAAGTGCGTCTGGAGTTCCGTATTTATCAACCTGTACTGAGTGGTCAATTACTAGATCAACCGGCTTTTCAGGATTGATTTTTTGCGGGTCTCCACCCATGTCTGCCATTGCTTTTCTAAGTGATGCGAGGTCAACGACTGCTGGTACACCAGTGAAGTCCTGGAGAATGACACGTGAAGGCTTGAAAGGCACATCCACTTCTTTAACTTCGCTTGTTCCCCATTTTGCTAGATTTTCAACGTGCTCTTTTGTGATTACAAAGCCATCATGCTGGCGAAGTACGGATTCAAGCAAAACCTTCACTGAGTAAGGTAGTTTTGATACATTGCCGATTCCAGCCTTTTCTAATGCTGCCAGGCTATAGTAATGATAGCGTTTCCCGTCAACTTCAAATGAACTACGGGCGTTAAAAACATCTTGGTTTGACATATGTTTACCCCCTTCTTTTACGTAAACATCATAAACTAAATAAAAGTAATTGTCGAAAAGTTTGAATCTTGTATTCCATCCTAACTTTTCTCACAATTTCATATTAATATAACCTTGTGTATAAGTAAATAACAAGAAAGTTATTGTCATTGATAAGTTTTTCTTATTATAAAAATTGTAAACAGTGTTAAAACAATCTTAATGGGATTTTATCAAAGGAAAATTCCTTCTCTTTTCTACGCCAACTTGGACAAAAACTATTTCACAAAAATGAAAAAGCTGGATTGTGTAATAGATTTTGGGAAAAAATATGGCAGATGGAGGTGAATTCTGTGGTAAAAAGAAAAGCAAATCATGTCATACCTGGAGCGAATGCTGCAAAAGCCCAAGGCAGTGGAGCTGGGTATAATGAGGAAATGGAAAATGAACCATTATCAGAACTAGAAAAGCAAAACAATAAGAAGAGGAAAAAGAATCAGTAACAGAAAAAGCGGAAGGCCTCCCTTCCGCTTTTCCTGTTATTCCATATTTACCTCAGTTACAATGCTCCGCAAATCCTGCTGGAACCTTTCAAGCTGCGCCCGTTGGTGTTCAGATGCGTTTTCAAGGGCATTTTCGATTTGCTGGAATGCTTCATTCACTTCATTTTTAAGGTGCTTCAGCTGATGACCATAGCTTGCGCTGTCACGTACGATTTCCGAGTATAGTCCTTGCGCGTCTTCGAATCCTTGCTGTGCTGCCTGAAAGGCTTGCTGTTTATCTTTATGATAAGGCATATGTGATTTCCTCCTGGTGTATTAAATCTATACCGTTAAATTGCTCAGTTATAAGTAATTTATTCAGTATAATTTCGGTGGAAAATCTAATCCTAAAGTCAGGAGGGATGAGCAATGAATAAAAATGATTCCAAAGATATGCGCAAGAATGCTCCGAAGGGCGATCAAGACAGCCAGCCTGCTCCACTAAGCGGATCTAAGAAAGTGAAAAATCGAAACCATACTCGCCAAAAACATAACTCACACCACGACATGTAAAAGAGGCGAAGCGAATTGTCGCCGAAAATAAGTTTTTTTAACAAAAAGGAAGGGCTGCCAATAAAAATGGCAGTCCTCTTTCTAAATTTGTTTAAACGCATTCAGTAAAATATTTTCTTCCTCGGTTGTAACGGTCCTAAGATCTATATTAACCTCTTCCTTCTGTATCCGAACAACGATTGCCGGGGAATGTTCTGTTCGGAGCTTTCTGGCAATATGTTCAGCGCTAACATCCGGATGACTTATTGAGACAAGATAAGTTGGAAGCTGAACATCGGGCATCGTCCCTCCGCCAACCTGGCTAGTTCCTTCTGTCACAACCGCTTTTAGCCCACCTTCAAAGGAATTAATGTCCTCCGCAAAATGATCAGTCCTGGCTCTCAGTTTATCGAGAGGAACAAGCAATTCTCTTAGTGTCGGGATATGGAGTAACCCCTGCTCACCCCTTAAGTAATCCATCAAAGTTCCCTCTAACGCCGCGAGTGTCATTTTATCTACTCGAACGACTCTTGCCAGCTGGTGTTTTTTCAGCTTATCAATCAGTACTCTCTTCCCTGCGATGATTCCAGCCTGTGGACCGCCAAGGAGCTTGTCTCCGCTGAAAGAAACTATATCTGCACCCATTTTCAATACTTCTCCTACAACTGGTTCGTCACCGATTCCATGGCTGGTGAAATCATAAAGTACACCGCTCCCGAGGTCTTCGTAAAAAATGACCTGGTCGTGCTTACTTGATAGTTGCGCCAATTCCTCTGTATCGACAGTTTTCGAGAATCCATATATTTTAAAATTACTTGTATGGACCTTCAAAATCATCCCAGTGTCTTCGGAGATTGCATTCTCATAGTCATATAAATGCGTTTTATTGGTTGTTCCAACTTCCACTAAATGAGCTCCGCTTTCTTCCATAATGGAGGAAATCCGAAAGGAGCCACCGATCTCAACAAGCTGCCCGCGCGAAACAATGACCTCCTTGTTTTTTGCAAGTGCACTCATGATTAAATAAACTGCTGCAGCATTATTATTAACGACCATCGCTGCTTCAGCCCCAGTGACTCTTTTAACTAAGCTTTCAACATGAGTGTGCCGGGACCCGCGCTCGCCTTCCTTCAACCTGTACTCAAGGTTGGAATAATTCCTCGCAGTTTCTACCACATGCTTTACTGCATTCTCGCTCAATCTTGCTCTTCCAAGATTCGTATGTAAAATGGTCCCTGTAGCGTTAATGACCCTTTTCAGTGTATATTCAAATTTCTCTGTTGCCGATGAATCAAGCAACGTAAATAGCTGGTCAACAAACAATTGGGTACCAGGCTCTGGCCCACTCCATTGTTCGTTAACAATTTCTTTCCTTATATCATTTAATACATCTTTAATTATGTCTGTAAAACGATCAACGTCCGTATCATGCTTTTTCATTAAATCAAAAAACCTAGTATCCTTCTGTAATTCATGTACGGCAGGAAGCTGCCTTAAAAATTGTTTCAAAATCTATCTCCCCCACAACGATTGTGCATTCATTAATTATATCATTATTGCCCAATTAAAAGTTTTTTCAAAACGGTGAACTTGAAGGAATAATGGAAAGTGCATAAACCGTAAACTATCCCGAAAGAGAGTATAAAAAAAGGCCCGGCTAATTGCCAGGGCATTAATTCATCGCTTCCATTTGTTTGATCATGTCGTCTGTATCAGGAAAAACACCTGTATCCAGTTTCGAATATATTGTCTGGCCATTTATTGTTACTTCAAAAGCTCCTTTGGAAGCTGGAATCAGCTCCATCTTCTCAATCTGGCTTCGGAAATGGGTGAATAATTCTTCCGCGAAACTCGCGGCTTTTGGTGCATAATTTCACTGCATGCAAAATTGGATGGTTACTTGAAAATTCTTCATTGCAAAATCCCCCTGTAATACTTTTTATATGTTTTTACTGTCATTTTAGTGTAAAGCCATTGTCAGTGCAAATAATAATAGCTTAAGGATGATTTTAAAAACAAGAAAGAGTATACTTTTTTGTGGAGGTGATCAGGTTGAGTGAACACGAGAAAATTCGTTTAACATCACTATCAACAAAGGCTGGCTGAGGATGCAAAATCAGTCCCGAGGACTTGACGCAAGTTTTGCGTCTATTGCCAGAACAGGAAAATGTTCCTGAATTGCTAGTCGGACATGAGACTTCCGATGATGCAGGTGTATATAAACTTACTGACGATATCGCCCTAATCCAAACGATTGATTACTTCACCCCTGTAGTGGACGACCCATATATGTTTGGACAGATTGCAGCGGCGAATGCCCTGAGCGATGTATATGCAATGGGCGGCGAACCTAAAACAGTCCTTAATATGGTGGGATATCCGATCAAAAAGCTTGGTCCGGATATGCTTGCTGAAATATTAAGAGGTGCCAGTGACAAAGTGAAGGAAGCTGGGGCAGTGACGATTGGCGGTCATTCAATTGATGACCAGGAACCTAAATTCGGCTTATCCGTGACGGGTCTGGCCCACCCAGGTGCCATTTGGAAAAATGTCGGCGCACAGCCAGGTGATTTACTTGTTCTATCAAAACCTATCGGAGTCGGCATCATGACAACAGGAATCAAGCGCAACGCAGTAACTGCCGAACAAGAGCAAGAAGTAACGGAAACAATGGCCTTGCTGAACAAATCGGCAGCTGATGCGTTAAAAGCTTTCACTCCACATGCGGTAACGGATGTAACAGGGTTCGGACTGCTCGGACACGGGAGTGAAATCGCTCGTGGCAGCAATGTCAGTTTTGAAATTTCGTTAGGTGACGTACCTGTTTTAGAAGGTACATATGAATTGGCTGCAAAAGGAATTGTGCCTGGAGGATCAAAATCCAACCATAAATGGCTGGATAACGATGTAGAGTATAAGGACATTTCTAATGAAGAGCAGTTAATACTCTGTGATGCGATCACTTCCGGAGGACTCCTTGTTTCGCTTCCTGAAAGCGAAGCCGGGCAATATGTGGAAGCCTTGAAGAACCAGGGGCTTGTTCATGCGGCAATTGTTGGGAAAGTCACAGAAAAGAATGATAAACTTATCTATGTAAAAAGGTGAAATCAATGAGATTTCACCTTTTCCTTTTATCTATAGCTTTGCTTTTAATTTTTCCAGCATGTCAGCAGTCATACTTGAGAGATCAAACTTCGCCTTGAAGCCCCACTCTTCAGCCGCAGCTGATGCATCGATAGAATTCGGCCAGCTATCCGCGATTGCCTGACGTACAGGATCAACATTATAGGATATTTCAAACCCAGGAATATGCTTCTTGATTTCCGCTGTCAGTTCCTCAGGTTCAAAGGTCATTGCTGTTACGTTGAATGCATTTCTGTGAATCAACTTGGAAGGGTCAGCTTCCATCAGGTCAATGATCGCCCCAAGCGCATCTGGCATATACATCATGTCCATGTAAGTGCCTTTATCAATATATGAACTGTATTTCCCATTCTTGATTGCTTCATAGTAAATTTCAACCGCATAATCAGTTGTTCCGCCGCCTGGAGGTGTCACATAAGAAATCAATCCAGGGAATCTTACTCCCCTTGTGTCTACCCCGAAACGGTGGAAATAGTAATCTGCAAGCAATTCGCCGGCAACCTTGTTCACACCATACATTGTAGTTGGACGCTGTATGGTGTCCTGAGGTGTACTGTCCTTAGGAGTATTAGGCCCGAATGCACCAATTGAGCTTGGTGTGAAAAATTGCAAATTGAGCTCCCTAGCGGTTTCAAGGGCATTCATCAGGCCGCCCATATTAAGGTTCCAGGCGAACACCGGCTTGGTTTCTGCCGTTGCAGACAGCAATGCTGCCATATGCATGATCGTATCTACATTATATTTATTGGCCAGTTCGACCATTTTGTTTGCATCCATTACATCAAGAATCTCGAATGGACCGTTGTTAGCAGCTTCAGAATCAGTTTTCCTGATATCCGTGGCAATGACATTATCCTGTCCATAGATGTCACGAAGTTTAACTGTTAGTTCAGAACCAATCTGGCCAAGCGCGCCAGTTATTAAGATTTTCTTCATTCTATGTATTCCTCCCGGTTACTCTGAAAAAGGAAGCCGGCTTGTCACGCAAACCGGCATATCCAATTAAATAATCTCTAATTCCTTGCCTACTTTTTCATAAATAGAAATAGCATTGTCTAGCATTTCCTTCGTATGTGCCGCCGAAGGCATATTCCTTACACGGCCAGTTCCTCGTGGTACGGTAGGGAATACGATTGATTTCGCGTATACTCCCTCTTCGTAAAGCCTTTTGCTGAACTGCTGCGTCTTGACTTCATCGCCAACGATACATGGGGTGATTGGCGTCTCAGAATGGCCGATGTCGAAGCCGAGTTTTTGCAGACCGTCTTTCAGATAATTTGCATTCTCCCATAAACGCTCGTTCAATTCTGTGCTTTCCATCAAAATTTCGATTGCTTTCTTGCTGGCAGCAACGTCGGCCGGAGTCAGTGAAGTTGAAAAAAGGAACGGACGGCTTCTAACCTTCAACCAGTCGATCAAGTTTTGTTTACCAGCAACATA
This sequence comes from Mesobacillus selenatarsenatis SF-1, assembly GCF_000813125.1. GTDB lineage: Bacteria > Bacillota > Bacilli > Bacillales > Cytobacillaceae > Mesobacillus > Mesobacillus selenatarsenatis. Next base: position 30,768 of record NZ_BASE01000025.1, on the reverse strand, counting down.
CCCTCCGACTACACCAATAGCCTTTGATAGAGTACCAATTTGGAAATCGACTTTATCAGAGAGGCCGAAATGTTTAACCGTCCCAGCGCCTTCACCTAGCACACCAGAACCGTGTGCATCATCGACATATGTAATAAGGTCGAATTCTTCGGCGATTTCAACTATTTCCGGAAGCTTTGCGATGTCTCCGTCCATCGAGAATACACCGTCTGTGATGACCATGATTTTATTATATAGGCCTGACTCTTTAGCTTCCTTCGCTTTTGCGCGAAGGTCTTCCATGTCTGAATGGTTAAACCTGATGATCTTCGCTCTCGACAAACGGCAACCATCGATGATTGAAGCATGGTTCAGTTCATCGGAAAGGATAGCATCGTTTTTATCCATTACAGCTGAAATGGCAGCCATATTGCACATGAATCCTGACTGGTAGGCAATCGCAGCTTCTGTCTTCTTGAATTTCGCCAATACTTCCTCTAGTTCAATATGCAGCTGTAGCGTTCCGTTAATTGTACGTACTGCACCTGCTCCCACTCCAAATTTTTCAATTGCTTCATCTGCAGTCTTTTTCAATCTTTCATCAGTAGCGAGTCCAAGGTAATTATTCGAGGAGAGGTTGATCATCTCTATCCCATTAATAGTTATGACTGGTCCATTTGGGCTCTCAAGCGGGTCGATTACATTATATAAACCCTTCCCTTTTAAATCCTCCAGGTTTTCATTTAAAAACTGATCCAATGTTTTACTAGACATCGTAAATCCCCTTTCTGCCATCACATTTGGCATGTCATTATAATGGATACATCTGTCTTTTTGGAGAGGACAATAATTTTACCTCTTATTCCATGTTTAATGTGTGTTCACAAACTATACTTTATCATATTTATTTTATTTGTACATCTATGAAGGACAGAAAACGCTTTCTTTTTTATCTGTTTAGTTTTCCCTATTTTTTGTCACAATGCATGATTTTTTATGAATGGCCGATTTTGCAATGAAGGTTGGCTTCCAAGTTAAACGCTATCCCATTAAAAGAGGTCTCTTTCCCTAAACTTTTAAAGAGGAGCTTTAAAAATAGGTTTGAAAGTTTTTATTAGGGTATAGAAAAGGGAGCCAGTCTGCAGGCAAGCAGTTTGGCGGGGGCAGTGAAATTTGAGGTTTTACATAATAATCACTTCCTCCTTATTTCATATAGAAATAGATACTGAATATGGAGGCTACTTATATGAAACACCCTTTGAATGTAACATCTGAAATTGGTGAGTTAAAATCCGTCGTCTTGCACCGTCCAGGAAAGGAAGTCGAAAACCTGACACCCAAATATCTGGAACGACTCCTTTTTGATGATATTCCTTACCTTCCAGCAGTCCAGAGAGAACATGATTATTTCGCGGATGTACTAAGAAACCGCGGCGTTGAAGTTCTCTACTTGGAAAAGTTAATGGAAGAAGCATTAAAAACTGATGAGTTACATCAACAGTTCATAGATCAAGTATTGAATGAAAGCAAGAGCAATTTGAATGGCTCGAGACAAACAGTCGAAGAGTATCTTCATTCATTTTCAACTGATGAAATGATCCGAAAAGTCATGTCTGGGGTTCTTAAATCAGAAATCGAGCCAGAGAAAAAAGTTCACTTACATGAGTTGCTCGATGATTACTATCCTTTCTTTCTCGATCCAATGCCAAATCTTTATTTTACACGGGATCCCGCAGCCGTTATTGGAAATGGTGTCTCTCTAAACAAGATGTGTGAAGGTGCAAGAAAAAGAGAGTCATTGTTCATGGACTTTATCATTAAACACCATCCTAGATTCTCACAGCATGATATTCCACATTGGTATGACCGTGATGAATATTATCCTTTAGAGGGTGGAGACGAGTTGGTACTCAGTCGTGAGGTGATTGCGATTGGGGTTAGTGCAAGGACGTCTGCACAGGCGATTGAAAAATTGGCGAAACGAATTTTTGCAAGGAACGGTACCATTAAAAAAGTAGTTGCAGTTGAAATTCCTAAATTAAGAGCTTATATGCATCTTGATACTGTATTTACAATGGTTGATCATGAGAAATTCACAATCCATCATGGAATTGAAGGCCCTAATGGAAATATGAAAATCTATATTCTCGAAAAAGGCATGGATCCTGACACTCTTAACATTTCCGAGCGCTCAAATCTGACACAAACACTAAAGGAAGTCCTTGGTCTGCAGGAGCTCGTCCTGATTCCTTGTGGAGGCGGACATGAAATTGCAGCGGCCCGCGAACAATGGAATGATGGCTCGAATACACTGGCAATTGCTCCTGGCGTAGTCGTAACTTATGATCGTAATTATGTATCGAATGATCTGCTGAGGAAAAATGGCGTTGAAGTAATTGAGATTCCAAGCTCTGAGCTCTCTAGAGGCCGTGGCGGCCCACGCTGTATGAGCATGCCGATTTACCGGAAAGACTTGTAAACAAAAAGCAGTCCTCGAAGCAGGACTGCTTTACATGTTAACTTTAAATTAGTATAACTCTTGCACAATGATTAGTATCTAGCTCCAGCGCCTAGCCCCTCGAGTCACTTCGGTCCGCCCAATGAAGTCAAAGAGCGACTTCACTGGTCAGCCCTCCAGTGCTTGTCGGGGCTGACCAAGGCGCTTACGCTTTTATTTTCTAGCTGGTTGTAAGGTAGCTTTGCAGCTCTTTGATCAATTGTTCTGCTCCCTCTCTGCTTAAAACGATTTTACCATCGGCCAATTTCATGTTGTCATTGCTGATCGTTCCGGTAATGAGACAAGTTAGATCAGGCTGATACTTTTTAAGAATGATCATGTCATCATTTACAAATATCTCCAAGGGATCGTTTTCTCCTATGCTCAGCTTTTTCCGCAACTCCATGGGAATTACCACTCTGCCAAGCTGATCCGTTTTCCTGACAATTCCTGTAGCCTTCATATAGCATCCTCCCCTACTGAAAAATATATGGGATTTGGATGTCTGTCCTGTGAATCGATTCTAGCCCAATACAATTATATCAAAACAAGGCATAATTTTACATTGTTAAAGTGTCAGTTTAAGTAATCCGTGATTGACCATTGCTATGATCTATTTAACTTCATCTAATCATCCAAGTATCTATAATAATTGAGTTTATTTATTCCAACACACAAAAAGGCTAAATTCTAATTTTAGAATTTAGCCTCCTAGTCTTATTTATGGTGAAAAGGACATTTGCCTTCTATTGGTTTGCTGTCGTCTCCGATAAAATACATTTTCCATTCTCTATGATCCGGGTCGCCATAGTGGCTTACATTAGGGTGCTTTGGCAGGTTGTCCCATTTCTCAACACGCTCCCTTACCTTTTCCCGTGACATAATTCCGCCCTTTGAAGTTCCTTCAAGTCCCTCAAAAATTCGACGCGGCTGAAAACCAAGAACAAGACTATTACCCAGATCCCTAGTTTTTCGCTGTTTATAGGCGGGTGCATTTCCGAAGGCAAAGAATGGTTCGCCTGCAAACGAAAATGCCCATAAATGATGGTCAGGATCTTTCGGATAATCTGCCGGCCATGGCTGCGTATCTTTTTCATGTAAGAACTGAAGTACATTCCAGAAGTATTCACGATAGTATTCAATTGTTTTTTCTTCCATTTCAGGCTCGACGAATACAAACAATCCATGTCTTATAAGGGGCTTGGCATCATCAAACAATGCAATGAATTCTTCAATAGCGCCGGGTAATTGATTCCAATTGTCCCGGCTTATATATGAATAACGGAGTTCTCCTTTTTTCTCGGCAGACATTCCAAAATAGCAAGGAAACTCTCGATTTGTGACAACATCCCGGAAATTTTTATATTCTTTTATAACCCATTCAGGTACAAGGTCTGGATTGATCATATCTTCCTTAGTAAACAAATAACTATTGGTAACTGCCATATTTTACACCTCAATTTAGTTAGTCAGTTACCATTTACCCTGTCTCTATGGTCCTAAACTTTATAAAGAAAAAGTAAAAACACGCATTTCTGCGTGCTTTTACTTTTTCTTTATCTTACTCCCTGGCTCTGTGGTGTGGAGGAACTATTATTCTTCAATAAAACCTTTAATCCAGATCCAATATCAGAAGCAAGAATGTAATTCCTGTCCACAAACACTCCCCATACATCACTTCTTTCAGGAACATATTGGCCTACTTGAACAGGTTTCGCCGGATCAGTAATATCTACCGCATATATTCCTCCCGCATAGTGTGACAAGTATAATGTATTTCCATGGACTTTAGGGTCGTGGACGGTATTTGCGAATGTAATACCATCCTCGAGGTTATCAACTAAATCAGTCTTGAACTCACTTAGCAATTTAGGATTTGTTTTATCCTTGATATCGAAAATCCTTGTGTAGCCATAGGATTGTTCATAACCTTCTTTCGTTGGGTTATAGACTTCCCTTGTCTCAATCAGAACATTTCCTCCTTTTGCAAGAGTAGCCGAGTGTGCTGAACCCTGTTGGTCGGAACCGAAATCTGTACGTCCAAGGTATTGAGGGTTTTCGGGATTGCTGATATCAAAAATGACTGTTCCCAAATCCCACATCGAGACATAGGCATACTTTCCGGTTTCATCTATCATCGTGCTGTGATTGAATACTGGACGGGTTTTTCCGTCAGGAGAATTCCAATGGTATCCGTTAAAATCGTCCGGAATTTCTTCAAGCATTCTTGGATCGAACTCCCATAGTTTTTGAGGGTTTGCAGGGTCGCTGACATCCACAACCTGTAAGTCCTTTTCCCCCCCATGGCTATAATAGTCTGCATAAGGATTGGCAGCAAGTACGATCGCGCGGTTCCCCTGCATAGTTAAATATAACTCATGAGTTCCTCTCGTTTTCTTTGTTACCTCGTAGAATCCTAGCTTTTTTGGTTCAGTTGGATTTGTAACGTCATACAGCAGGAAACCGCCTTTGGAATCAGGGTTTTTACTATCTAGTTGCTGCACACTCACCACTGCAAGGTCTCCTTTAAACGATGGAGTATTGACGCTTTTTACGATCACTTTTTCCTGCCAGGTTCCTGGGATATCATTATTGGCAAAAACAGCAACCTCTTTAGGATTTGACGGATCTTTCATATCAAATACCCTTACCCCGCCATTTCCACCATTTTTTGTGTGAGTTCCAAGGTAGGCATAACCTTTATGGGCATAGACATCTGCAAAGCTGTTTTGCTTTCCGTCAGCCCTTACCGTTTCCATTTGAGGAGCGGCTTCTTCATGTAAGAATTGAAGGTTTTTGGTGCCCTCCATTACAGGGACAGAAACGTTGCTATATCCAGCCCTCTCTCCTTTTTCAATATTGACATCCCCAAGTTCGTCATGGGCAAGGACATTGAATGGGACCGAAGAGACCGTCAGAGCACCAGCTAAAATAAGACTCGATAACAATCGTTTTTTCATAATTTAAACCTCCTTCTATGTATTGAATAACAATATAGCAGAGGTGAAAACTTCGCTTCAATCAATAAACTGTATTTTTTGTAAATTCAGTTAATTTATCCTAATTTTGTAATTTACTACTATGTCTATGGTAGTTGTTTCGGATTCCGAATTAGGTAAAATTCCACAAAGCTGATAGGAACAGTTTCCATATCTTCCAGCCTAGAAAACGCTGGTCGAAAACCAGAGATTTTAGTATGATTAAGAAATGTGATTGTAAAATATTTGTTTTCTTAAAATAGATTAAAGCGAGGATTTTATCATGAGTTTATTAAATGTAGAAAATTTAAGCCACACATTTGGGGATCGTACCCTTTTTAAAGACGTCTCTTTTCGTTTGCTAGCAGAAGACCATGTTGGCCTTGTAGGAGCGAACGGTGTCGGAAAGTCGACATTGATGAATATCATTACTGGGCAGTTGATACACGATTCCGGTAAAGTTGAATGGACTCCAAGTGTTGAGTATGGGTATCTTGACCAGCATACAGTTTTGACACCCGGAAAAACAATCCGCGATGTATTGCGTGATGCGTTTCTTCCTCTTTTTAAGAAAGAAGAAGAATTAAATGAAGTTACTGGGAAAATGGCTGATGCCTCACCTGAAGAACTTGAAAAATTACTTGAACAAATGGCCGAAATCCAGGATGCCTTAGATGCAGGAGGTTTCTACTCCCTTGATATAGAGGTCGAGGAAGCTGCTCGGGGTCTGGGTTTGGACGCAATCGGTATAGACCGCGATGTTTCAGCTTTGAGCGGCGGTCAGCGTACAAAGGTTCTGCTTGCAAAGCTATTGCTTGAAAAGCCAAAGGTTCTCCTGCTTGATGAGCCGACTAACTACCTTGATGTCGAGCATATCCAGTGGCTCACAAAATACTTGAAGGATTACCCTTATGCTTTTATCTTGATTTCACATGACACTGAATTCATGAACCCAGTTTCGAATGTTATTTTCCAGTTGGAATTTTCAAAGCTGACGCGCTATACTGCTACCTATGAAAAATTCCTGGAATTGGCCGAGATTAACAAGAATCAGCATATCAACGCATATGAAAAGCAAAAGGAATTCATCAAGAAACAAGAAGATTTCATTGCCAAAAATAAGGCACGCTATTCGACAACAGGACGGGCAAAGAGCCGCCAAAAGCAGCTTGACCGTATGGAACGAATTGACAGACCTGAAACAGCCGTCAAACCTACTTTTGAGTTTAAGGAATCACGCGCAAGCAGCCGTTATGTATTTGAAGGCACAGACTTTGAAATTGGATATACTCACCCACTTCTCCCTAAAATGTCGGTTACGATCGAGCGTGGTGAGAAGATTGCGATTGTCGGGATGAATGGTGTCGGTAAATCGACCTTGTTAAAAACGATGCTTGGGAAAATCCCTGCATTGAGCGGTAAAATCGAACGTGGCGACTTCCTCTTCCCTTCTTACTTCGAACAGGAAGTAAAAGCAGGAAGTATCACTCCGATTGAGGATGTCTGGAGCGAGTTCCCAGGCATGGATCAGCATCAGGTCCGCGCTGCATTAGCACGCGGGGGCCTAAAGAATGAACATATATCCCGTCCGTTGAACCAGCTTAGCGGCGGTGAGCAGGCGAAAGTACGCCTGACAAAATTGCTTATGCACGAGAGCAATTGGCTTCTGTTCGACGAGCCTACCAACCACCTTGATATTACTGCGAAAGCGGAATTAAAGCGTGCGTTGAAGGCATATAAAGGAACAATTGTCCTAGTCAGCCACGAACCAGATTTCTACGAAGACTGGGTAACAAAAGTCTGGAATGTTGAAGAATGGATTGAAAAATCAAAATAGAATCCAAAGGAACCTGACGGCTATTCCGTCAGGTTTTTCTTTTTATTATGATTCTGACAACTCCTTAAAGAACTTGTTGAAAACAGCCTATGATAGAGATATCGAACTGCTTGGACACTGAATTCTCCTGACATCCCATAATATTCATATTAAATTTCATCAAAATGTATTGAGTTATCCACTAGTTATTGATAAATTTTATAGGGTACATAAAAATATTTTATAAAGGTGATAACAAATGAAAAAATTGATTACATTATTAAGCTTATTGATGATTTTTACCATTACGGCTTGTTCTGACAATGGTACAGACGAAGGACAAAAAGACACAATAACAGAAACAATTAAAATTGGTGCGATTCCTGATCAGAATGCAGCAGACTTGAACAGGAGCATGGAGGATTTTGCGAAGGACCTGGAAGAGAAGACGGGATTGAATGTTGAGTATGTCCCTTCTGTCGACTATTCAGCGCTTGTTACGGCATTTGAACGCGGCGAAATCCAGCTAGCCTGGTTTGGCGGTCTTACTGGTGTACAGGCGAGAAACTTAGTTCCTGAAGCTGAAGCTTTTGCACAAAGACCAATCGATGAAAAGTTTAAATCAGTATTTATTGCCAGCAGTGATGTAAATATTGATGGCCTGGAAGATTTAAAAGGAAAATCCTTTACTTTTGGCAGTGAAAGCTCGACTTCCGGTCATTTAATGCCGCGCTACTTTATGATGGAAGCTGGCATAGACGCGGATCAGGACCTTGATGGAAAGCCGAACTACTCAGGTTCACATGATAAAACATATAAGCTAGTAGAATCAGGTGCGTTTCAAACTGGTGCATTGAATATTTCTGTATGGGAAGCAGCTGTAAAAGAAGGAAAAGTAGATGAATCTAAGGTAAAAGTAATTTATACAACTCCTGAGTACTATGACTACAACTGGACATTAAACAAGATGGATGCTGAGACAAAAGCTACACTCAAAGAGGCTATACTTTCAATGACTTCAGAGGATAATGAAATAATGGAATTATTGCAGACTGATAAATTCATAGAAACGAAGAATGAAAATTACGAAGCAATTGAAAAGGTCGCAAAGCAACTCAAGATCATCAAGTAGGTGGATTTCATGCAAGAAGCGATAAGCATTACGCAAATTTCGAAAAGCTATGAGCGGAAGATTGCCTTATCTTCCCTCTCTTTTACAGTTAATAAAGGAGAATTAGTTGCCCTTATTGGTCCAAGCGGAGCCGGCAAAACTACATTGCTGAACTTGCTGGCAGCCATTCTTCCACCAAGCCAGGGTCATATCCTTATAGACCGGCAGCCTCTCTCTGAGCTAATGGATCATAAAAAGAGAGCAAAAAAAATCGGGATCATTCGCCAACAGTTTGACCTTGTGGGAGAGCTCCCGGTCATCCATAATGTTCTTGCTGGCAGGCTTTCTGAATGGGGGATTTTCAAATCGATTCTTTCCATGCTGGTCCCTCAGGATAAAGAATATGCTGTCCAGGCACTAATTCGTGTCGGATTGACAGATAAATTGTATGAAAAAACCTCTTCTCTCTCAGGCGGAGAACAACAACGGGTAGCGCTTGCAAGGCTCCTTGTCCAAAGTCCTGAAATTGTTTTAGCTGATGAGCCGGTTGCCTCATTGGATCCTGCTCGTGCGGAAGACGTGCTGGAATTATTGGTTAAAATCGCTTTAGAGGAGAACCAAACACTAATTGCAAGCCTTCATTCAGTGGAATATGCAAGGAAATACTTCGATAGATTGATAGCACTTAAAGATGGTGAAATCTTCTTTGACCTCCCCGCTTCCTCCGTAACTGATGACCATATCAATAGCCTTTACAGACTAAAGGAGCTGTCTTGATATGGATAAAAGATGGTTGAATTTTGAGCTCCATAAGCGAAAGATCCTTACACTGATCCTATTGCTTGCATTCATGTTGAGTCTTTTCTTTGTTGAATGGCATAGTAACTTGATTCATAGCGGAGGATTCATAACAGCAAAACAAATCGCGGCAGCATTTTTCACTCCTGATTTATCGGGTGACATCCTTCTTCTGGCCTTGGAGTCAAGCTGGACAACTCTTTCTTATGCAGCTGCCGGCATGAGTCTGGTGATTATCATTGCCTTTTTCTTTGGCATTTTCGCCTCAGGAATTTTGGTATCAGAAGGTAAAATCAAAAGGTATATACGGCCTCTTTTTAGAGGGCAGCTTGGTATCATGAGAGCCATTCATGAACTCGTTTGGGCCTGGTTATTCGTCGCGTCGATCGGTCTCTCTTCTTTTGCCGCGATTTTTGCCCTGGCAATACCTTATGGTGGCATCCTGGGAAGGATTTTTGCAGATATGCTGGAGGACATACCGAGGGAACCGATTAAAGCTTTGGAAGCAGCAGGCGCTTCTAAAATTCAGGCTTTATGGTATGGTTACTTGCCGATGGTCAGGGCGAGCATTACCAGTTATGCGATGTACCGATTTGAGTGCGCAATTCGTTCTTCTGCCATCATGAGCTTTGTAGGCATCGGTGGCCTGGGGTATCAAATTCAGTTGAGTCTTGATGACCTTCATTATGATGAAGTTTGGACTTTCGTGTTCTTTTTAATCGCCCTAGTCCTCATCATCGATCTTTGGAGCAACCAATTAAGAAAGAGGCTGGTACAATGAAGAAATATAAACTTAGCTTCGTGACAGCTTCTGTCTATGCTCTATTGCTACTTATGATTGGATCCTGGGCATCGATAATTATTGGAGAAAAAGCAAGCTTGTCCTTACTGTTTACAGAAAAGAATCTTTTTTACGCTAGCAAGTTCTTTAAAGGGCTTTTGGGTATAAATGAAGAAAGTCCGGCTTATCTAAATGCCGAAAACTGGAAAAATGCATTGGATCTTACGATCGAAACATTGGTCATGAGTGTGATGGCTACAGGCTTTGCGACAATTGCCGCACTCCTGACAGTTGTGCCAGCAGCAAGGAATGTTGCAGACGGGTCCCTCACGCTGGCTAAAAAATGGCATGGTTGGCTTTCCTTTGGTGTTGTTCGCGGAGGGTATATCTTTTCTCGGGCAGTCCCGGAGCTTGTTTGGGCAATGATCATCATCTTCATTTTTAAACCTGGAATATTGCCGGGTGCAATCGCACTTGCACTTCATAATTTCGGGATTCTTGGAAAGCTTTTTGCAGAGGTCATCGAAGATTTAGACTCAAGGCCGGTTCGGAATCTTTCTTCATCCGGGGCAGGACGTTTTCAGCTCTTTTTGTATGGAGTATTGCCAGCTGCTCTTCCCCGATTCCTGACGTATATACTTTACCGTTGGGAGGTCATCATGCGAACGACGATTGTCGTTGGCTTTGTTGGCGCAGGAGGCCTGGGCCAGCAATTCAAGCTGAGTATGAGTTTCTTCCATTACACAGATATTACGCTCTTGCTATTTTTCTATCTTCTCCTGGTTTTCGCAGCCGATTACATTTCAGAAAAAGCGAGAATATTCATAAAATAATCCGGCCATGATTGGCCGGATTTTCCCTTATAAAATATCAATTTTGTTCAGACCATTTTCCAAGAAGTATTTCTCATAACGTGCTTTAAGCTCGAAAAGTCGATTGATTTTTTGTTCAATAGAAGTATTGATACTGACTTCGCGCTTCAAATCGATCGTTGCGAGCTTATGTGTAAGCTGATCCCAAAAAACATCTTCCTCGTATTCATCAATTATCATTTCCACTGTATCTCTAAGGTGTTCCGAAAGATAGTAATACTCCTCTTCCTCATCGTAGTAAATCCCGTCACCAGCTTCAAAATCCCTTGAGAGGGAGAAAATATATTGTTCAAGATCCTCCGCTTTGCTCACCAGTTCTTGATTTGCTTCAGTCAGTCCAAGCGGCCAGTTTCCAAGCTGCAATAATTTTACGAGTGTCAAATATTGATCCCTTGAAAGGTCAATCCTCATATAAACCTCCCCTTTCATATGCTTGTTTCATATATATGAAAGAACTACTGCTGGCTTTCCTAAATATCACCATAGTTGGACTCTTTTTTTGTTACCTGCTCTTATTCATCATACTAGCTGGTAAATCAAAGCTTTTATAATCCTCAAAATAAAAACGGCAATCCCTCAGAACAAGGGCTTGCCGAAATCTATTTAAGCATAGTTACCGATATTGATCGCTTCACCTAATAACTGAATATCTTTATAAATCTCATTTTTCAGTTCCTTATCCTCGCATTGCGCGTACTCATCGAATAAACGGCCAAGTTCTTTGATAAATAACAGATGTTCTTCGACTGCAACCATACAGAGACCCCTTTACACAGAAGATGACCAGTGGCTAATGCTGCGATTCTATTTCTGTTGACCAGAATATTTACCCGTTAAGATTTATATCAAACTACCAATTTTTATAATTATATGTTGAAACTGTCCACTATATGACAACCAGTTTGTTTAGTGTCCATTTCTTTAAGGTAATTAATAGGAAGAGACATAAATATTCAGGGGGCTATAGACATGTGGATTCAACGACCTTTTTTTAAATACGCAACCGGAACCATTCTCCTGCTTCTTATCATTTTCCTCTTTGGTAAGATAGACTACTTTGCTTGGCCGCTGCAAAACTTTATTATCGCCATTTTCTTTCCTGTTTTGATTTCAGGTCTTGTCTATTATATATTAAGGAAACCAGTTCAATGGCTTAAGCAATACATGCCAAAAATAGTGAGTATTGTGATTGTCTTTGTTCTGGTAGCTGGATTTTTTTCAGGATTTACTTATTTTGCAGGTTCCCAATTAGGAGAACAGATCAGCGAAATACAGGGAAACTTTCCTCAAAAAGTAGATGAAATTACGGAAGAGTCGAAAAAAGTCATCAATGATAATCAGCTTGGTTTTGTTAATGCAGAAGAGATCAAGCAAAGAGCACTGAACTATTTGAGCAAGGTCACACAAGGTCTGGGAGAAAATCTCTTGACAGTATTTTCGGTGATCACTAGTGTCGCGACTGTTCTTGTCGTTGTTCCGTTTCTTGCGTTCTTCTTTTTAAAGGATGATGAAAAGTTAAGGCCTTATATTTTAAAACTAATTCCAGAAGAACATGTGCAGGAAGGCAATAAAATCTTAAAAGATATTGATAAAACTCTATTCACCTATGTAACTGGCCAATTCATCATCGCTCTAGTGGACGGGACGCTAATGTATATTGGATATAAAATCATTGGACTAGATTATGCCCTAATCCTTGCAATCTTCACGATGTTCTTAACTGTTGTTCCATTTTTGGGCCCGATTATAGGTGTTATTCCAGCATTATTCGTTGCCCTTACAAGCAGTCCGATGATGATGTTAAAGGTACTGATTGTCCTAGTCATCGTGCAGCAGCTTGAAGGGAATCTTGTTACTCCTCAGGTGATGGGCAAAAAGCTCAGCATCCACCCTATTACCGTCATCCTTCTGTTAATCGCTGCCGGTTCCTTATACGGCTTTGTGGGTATCCTGATCGCCATCCCACTTTATTCTGTTGTCAAGATTGTCATAAAGGATGTGTGGAAATTTTATAAACTTAGGGAAAAAAGGAACCTGATCACCCCTGATTCATAAACAAATCACAAAAGGCCAGCATAGAAGCTGGCCTTTTGTCTGTTTAATTTGTATTCTTTCCTCCATCCTCCAACCCAGCCTGAATAAGAGGGCGGACTGATGAATCTGTCAACAGGCCGCTATGGCTCACACCACTAATTTCAACATTTTCTGCTCCATTTATTATTGAGCTCGTATAAGGGTTAATGACTGTATCAGCACTGCTGTAAATTGATGTGTATTGAATCGGTGCTGAAGTGTCACTTCCATTTGGTGTTTCATCAACACTGTTTAAGTCGTTCAGGAAAGCACTTCCGGGAACCATTTCTCGTGCTCCCTGAGTCCATAATCCAAAATATGAAGAGTTTGTTCCGTGATGAGGGGAACCTAAGGTGACTACATCATCGACTTTTTGGGCACCTTCCAGGTATTTTACATAGTATCGAGTACTTAGCCCACCCATACTATGTGAGACTATATCTACTTTTGATGCTTTCGTCTGGCGCAAAACGTTTTTAACGAATGATTGCAGTTCATACGCATTGTCGACACTGCTTCCTGTAGTATCTGAATATTGGATGGCATACAGGTAATTGGCCGGCCATCCCTGGCTAACAAGCCATTGTTTCAAGTTATCAAAGCTGGAAGACGAACCTGTAAAACCGTGGACAAAAATGACAGGATCCTTCTCTGAAGCAACAGGCACTTTTTTTGCCGCTTCGGCTGTTGAAAAGACGGATAGAAGAAAGACCATTGTAATAGCAAAACTAATCAAACCCCTGAACTTATTCATTAAAAACCCTCCTAAACTTTTTATCTATTAATCTTATGGTGGCGCTTTCATAAAATTCCTCTATCATGTCAAATATTACGTCGCCATACAGAACTAATTGGCCACGACAAACAATATTCTTCAGTCGCTCGGTTTAGTTAGGAAAAGTTCCGAATAAAACTTCAAGGTATTGGACATTCTATTTGCGATTCAAAAATTAGGAGGATTTGCCAATGAAACGAATTAGCGTACAGATGCTTATTCTGATTATGACCGTCCTTTTGTTCACTGGGTGCAATACATATACGGATGAGGGAGCCGAAACTTATCAGATAAATAATGATGGTGCACGAATCCAGAATATCAACCAGGAGTACACCTCCAATTCATATAATCAAACATACAAGATGCATGTGGATGAAAATGCGGAGGAACAGGTAAAAATAATGAATGAAGTTCAAAGCGCCACCATCATTACCGTGCATCGAAATGCGTATGTTGCCGTCGTACTTGAAAATGGTGATACAGAGGCTGTTCCTGGTGATTTAAAAAACAAAATTGCTCAACAGATCAAAGGCTCCGATGAGTCCATTACTGATGTTTATGTTTCATCCAATGCAGACTTTGTTGTCAGTATGACAGACTATAGGGAGCAGCTTCAGAGCAGGAGACCGATTGTGGGGCTTACTGAAGATTTCAATGATACAATCGAAAGGTTTTTCCCTAAAAATCGTTAATAATAACCAGCAAAGGGCATCGAAAAGATCGATGCCCTTATTTTCACCAGATAAGAAGGTGTAAATTTCCACTTCGAGAATTGTCTAGCTTCAGCGCCTAGCCAGTTTTCATCCCTGAGAGTGCTTCCTCGAGTATCTTGCGATAAGCGTTAGCTTTGAGCAGCTCGAGTCGCTTGTCTGCAGCGCTTGTTGGGGCTGAACAAGGCGCTTACGCTTTTCTTATTTAAGATGGCAATTGTGCTCCTCCCCCGCTTTTACCACTCATAATCTCTTCATCAATCATTTTATCAAGCCTGATAATGCTTTGTTTTGCACGTTCATGTTCTATTTTCCTGTAATGATGGTTTCCACCTTCTTCTTCGTCTTTTTCATCTGCCCATTTCACTACCTGCTGAAGTGGCGTACGGATAATATCGTTTGAAGGCAAAAAGGAGTCTGTATGGAAAAGGATTGCAAGTGAAGTGGCTTTCGCCTGCACGGGGTTTTCACCCAATCGGATCAAGAGTTTATGCGCTCTTTCCGCTCCCTTAATTGGATGGATGTCATTTTTCCTGTATAGCTCGTAGTCCCATTTTCCGTTCCTGTACCAGGTAAAATGCCCTATATCATGCAGGAAACCGGCTTTTGCGGCAATATCTACATCCACCTTATGCTCCCTGGCAAGATGGAATGCGTGGTAAGCGACAGCGATAGCATGGGCCATGCCAGAACGCTTCAAGTATTTCTGGGCAATATGGTGCTCAAATATGTCCAAAATAGTTACATCCCTCATTTCATAACCTCCTTAGCTGATGTGATACACTTATTTTTATGAATGTTAACAGAAATCATCCAGAAATGCACTTTTTTGCATCCTTACTTTCACATAAAACAAAGCTGGCAAAGGATTAAAACATTCCCCCTTTGCCAGCTTCTATTAGTTCCAGTTTTTCATTTTCATAAGTAAGCTCTCTTTTAACTTTTCGAGGAGAGTTTTCTCCCCTCTAGCTCCTTTTTGTTTATTCCACTCATTAATGCTGGCAACACTGATCAGGATCGAACCGGCGATCAAGAGGTAACCCCACCAAGGGAGATTTCCCCAGAATGGGCGGGTTTGCAGAACCACATTAAGAAGTAGAACTCCTGCCCCAACAAAGAAATAAGCTTTTACTCTCAGCCACATACCGGCCAGCATGGAAATAAGCGACAGCGATCCAAGAATCAAGGCATCATAAACCGTATTGCTTTCTAGACCATCCTGAATGAGTAAAAGCGAGACTATAATCAATACTGCCCACTGAATATAGCTGGTGATTTGCTTGTATCTCTCTTTGAGCATATATCGTAAGAAAATCACAAGGGCCACTAGCGGAAGTACGAATACCTCCCTTTCAAATAAGGCTGGGATATTAAGCTGTTCTACGGCTGCATAATAAGGAATCAGCAGGTAAGATCCTGCGATAAATTGAATTACACTTACTCCTTTACCATGAACCCTGTTCTTCTGCAGCCATAATCCTGCAGATAGAAGGAGTCCATGGACAATGAGCGCCCAAAAGGTTTCACCATTCATCAGTGCCACGGAAACAATGAACAAGAATCCGACTAATGAATAAGCATCCAGGCTTTGTAGTCCCAAAACTCTTCCCTTTTCCCAGAGATTGCTATAAATCCTTCTCCCTGAAAAAATAAGCAAAATTCCTGATCCTGAAAGAATAGCCATATCCCAATACACATGCAGCTGTGCCAGGAACATGATTTGGATTGTGCCGTAAAAGATCATCAATAACGGGATCATTGCGGCTAAATCCCATTTCACTCTATGGAGCAAAGCCAATATCGCTGCTGCATAACCAATTGTTATTCCGTACAACAGCCAGCTGTATGGATATGCTGCCAGGAAGCTTGCTACTCCTAAGAGTGAAATCGGGACAAGATAATATAAGGTTCTTTGTTTAAAACTCGCGGATGACAATAACCAGAATAGAGTCAACAAAACACTTGTCACCAGGAAGGCGTAATGACCTGTATCTGTTTCTGTAAATTGACTGATACCCGTCTTGATCGCCAGGAACAACGTAGTGAATGCAGCGTATAAGAACGATTTCACTTTCCATTCCTTTTTCACAAAGAAAATACTCCCTGCATAGACTCCAGTTGCAATCAAGTAGCTTAAGATTGCTTCTTCCCCGTAGATGATAAACTCAACTGCCATTATTGGAGCGAGGTAGATATGAGCAATCCATGAATAAGCAATTGCAAGACCTCTCTGCTTTTGAAAAAGTAAAGCCGCTACCCCCAGCAATAACCATCCACCTCCTGGGATGATTAAAGACTCTATTGTTGTACTAAAATCAAATATCTTTTGATTAATCGAGTCCATAGTCATCAGGTACCAGGCAAGACTGACTGCACCGGAGAAAAATGCGACCAGTGACTCTTTTGTGACTCTATAAAGCAAGAGAGACATCAAGATTCCGCCAAACCAAATGATTGATTCTCCGTAAATATTTGTCATCGGAGACGCGAACGTATAAAACAGGCTTGCCGCATAGAAACCATGCGAACTGAAAAATGCATTTTGTGACAGGATGGTTTCCTTTGTTTTGCCAAGTACAAAACTGACACCTAATAAAAAGACTCCCGCAAGTGCGAAATTTCCGGGCATTCCAATAAAATCGTTATAAAAGCTGGAATGTAACCGTATTTCCTCCCCGATGGCAGCGGCTGATAAACCGAGTGAGATGGGTGCTGCCCATTGAGCAATCAAAGGCAAAAACGGTCTGCTTTCTATTTTTATCATGATATACAAAGCACAGCTGGTCAGCGAGAACATCAGGGCCAGCTCCCACCAGTCGAACATGGAAAAAGCAACAAGAATCATGAAAAGCATGATCACTTTTCCGACATCCCGCGAGCTGGTTTTAATGGCTTGAAGATACTTCATCTTGACCAGCCAGCCTGGAAGAATGAAGAGAATGAACCCAATGAAATAAATTGGCAAAACAAGGTTTTCGAAACCAATCCATTTCCCAATTTGCAAAACGGCCTCAAACATAGCGGCTGCAAGGAAAATCGGACTTAAATATTTAAAAATGATATTTTCATTGGTATTCGCAAGATAAATGAAGTTAGCTGAAATGATCAGGTAAGCTGCCATAAGAATAAAGGATGGATTTTCTGTATGAATCATCATCCCTTCGGCTGTGATGAATAAAAAGGCAAGACCTGATACAACTGCACTAGTCATTTGGAAAGCTCTTTTCAAGGCGTGTTTATCATCAATGATTCTTGGAACTAACAGAAAAACGAAACCAAGAAGTGCATAACCTATCACGCTTACCTCTGTAAATCGCCAATTATCAAGAATTTGATATGCACCATAAATGAACATGGCACTGAAAACAAAATGATACTCTTTATGCCCATTAACGAAGATCATAGACAGATAGACAACAGCGGTCAAAATCAAATTAAAGCCATTGAAAACATGATTTTCATAAAAGAAAAGCATTAATAAGGTAGACAGGACCAAGTTCGCCTGTGAATATACTGCAAGTTCCTTGGTGAAGAGCGGCAGCTGATCTTTTATTTTTAGCTGGTGATAGGCTGCAATCAGAAGTGTATTGAAAATAATCAGGCCGAGGTAAAATCCGTCTGTTTTCAGCCCAATCGCGCTCAACATATATGCTGCTGCAATCGAGGTTGTAATAAACGTAAACCATACGAATAACCTCGAAGATAGCCTCTTTGCCAGAAACCCATATATCGGAATCAACACTGAACTGCTTATTGCCCCTAATATGAAGCGGCCTTCTCCATAGAACGATAAGTAAGGGCCGAGCAATTCAAACCAGCCTAGTGATAAGGTGAAGATAGGCAAGAAAAGGCTGCCAAGTACCACAAACGCAAAGGCTGTTTTTTCAATTTTAATGATCTTGTAGCTAATATAGGCCATTCCGTAAAACAAAGCCGAAACCATTGCGATTGACCCTGTCTTCATCCATGGAGTCATACTTTCCCAGTTGCTTGTAGCTAGGTACAAACCGCCAATCAAAAGCATGATCACCCCTATATTCAAAGACCAGGAAATATTCCGTTCACGAATCTCTTCCGCTGATTTCTTTGGTCTGGCTTTTACCGGGCGTGGTTTAGACTGTTTTATTTGATTCTCCTTCACTGCAACGCTATCTGTTGACTGAACTTTTTCGTTCTCAAGTTCAAGTACTTTACGAGTAATGTTCCTAGTTGCCAAGTCTTTCTCCTGCCGGTCTTTTGCCAGCAAATCAAGAAAGTATTCATTATGGGCTTCTGATACACTTTTGTATTCCCCTGGTGATACATAACCTAATTCTTTTAAATTATAGAGCTCATTACGGAAAATCCTGCGTCTTTCCTCTTTAGGAGCATGTTCCATTTTTATCCCCCAATCCCTCTTTAACCCATATTCGAACTGTTTAGTGTAATTTTACACCTTTCATAAAATAATTCAACATTCTACATAAAAAAATCACAAGTCATTTTTCGACAATTTCTATTCCAACATTTCCTATTCACCTTTATAATAGGATAGGTGCGTTTAAAGGGTGTTCTTCTCGGACAAAGCGACTTACCACTATCATTCTGTTTCGATTTATAAGTTTCAGAATCAGGAAGCTTAAATCAATCTGATAAGAAACTAATTAAAAGATTACGAGGTAAGAAAATGACTGATTTTTTATGGTTAATGTATTTAGGATTTATGGGTACCACGGCAATTTGGTTTCTGATCAAGGGTAAATATAAAAACAATATCACCAGGCTGGATTTTGTCATTTCAATCATCACTTGGCTTGGATTATTTGGATATGTGACTGAAACAGAAATGCTAACCCCTTTAGTATGGAAAATTGTCTTCGTTTTCGGTCTCCTTTGGGATGTGATTTTTACAATATTCTTTGCGGAGCGGTTTGCAGGGGACTTTGACCTGCACGAAGAGGAAGAGCCCATGCCGCTTCCAGCTAAACTGAGTGGATTGATATTTGTACTGCCCCTTTATTATGGGATATTCCAATATGCTTTTTAAAACGGCTTAGGCCGTTTTTTTGTTACTTCTCTTAAGTTATACCAAAATAATAGTATCGTTTTTTAATATAATAATAGCCGTTCTAGAGTCTAGAACAGCATATTTAAGCGGTATTCCTCCAACTAATTAGTACCAGGTACTATCACTGATCGTGAGTGTCTTTTTCAGGAAGACACTTCAGTTTTTGTTTAGTTTTATAGAAAAAAGAGGATAAAACCTTTGTAGGTTCTACCCTCTGAATGATTATGGATTTGTTGACCACATTCCAGCTGTCTTGATGAAAACGCGGCGGTTTAATTTTAGCTGAGCTACCATTAACTCAGCCAGATCTTCTGGCTGCATGACTTTTTCCGGATTGCCATCTGTTAAGTTCGACTCAATGGCCAGGTCAGTAGCTACTGTGCTTGGAGTAAGAGCGCTGACACGAATGTTATGCTTTCGGACTTCAAGCATTAACGATTCTGTCAACCCGAGGACTCCGAATTTTGATGCACTATATGCGCTTGTTACCGGCGCTCCCTTTTGCCCTGCTGTGGAAGCAACATTGATGATGTCACCAGTTTTTCGCTCAATCATTCCTGGCAAGACAGCACGAGTCACATTATACGTGCCCATCAAATTGACCTTGATAATTTTTTCCCACTCCTGTGGTTCTAGCTCGAGAAAGCCGCCAAATTTTGCGATTCCTGCATTGTTAATCAGGATATCTATTGGACCGATTTCTTCTGTTACATGCTCAACAGCGTGCTGTACAGATTCGATGTCAGATACATCGGCTACAGCTCCTGAAACATTTACTCCATATTCCTCAAGTTCAGTTGTAACCTTCTCCAGATTGGCAAGTGTTAGCCCAATCATGCCAATATTTACGCCCTCTTTAGCCAGAGCTATAGCAGCAGCCCGGCCGATACCTCTGCCAGCACCCGTGATCAGCGCTGTTTTCCCTTTTAAAGATTCCATATGATGACTCCTTTCAATTATGTAGTCAAGGGTTAATTATAGAAAATCTCATCGGTGAAAACAAATCTTGTGACTCATTTGAAAAGAAGGCAAACGATTTGGCACAGAACAAAAAAACCAGCAGTAATGGTTCACTGCTGGTCTACACATTATAATGGCAACAATGCCACGGTTTTTTTATTATTCAGTTGATCCACCATCTTATTCCACTTCTCTGGCTTCTTTTGAAGAACGGAATAATAAGTGGTAAGAAAATCTGTAATTAACGCTGCAGGCAGTTCATGAGTATTCTCATCAGCTGGCATAAAGCATAAATCGAGTCCCTCAACTGCTTCTCCGTCATTTTCCCATGATGGATGGACGTATTCCATATCCAGACGCTTATACCCAAGGTGAGATAATACTTCGCGCCTTACAAATGGGTCCATCGTTTTTACACCACCAAAATCATGATCTGTCTTACGGTACGGATCATAAATTTCTGCGAACATCCCAAACAATTCTACCCCTTGTTCACCAGCGAGTTCCTGCAGGTCTTCCATTCTTTTATTGGCAAGGAATCTTCCAAGACTTAATCCCGGTTTTCCGACAATGGTAAAGTCAGTCATCGCTATATTCCAGTCAGGATAATAGCGATATTCGGTTACTCCAACCACTTCATTCTCATGTACAGCAACAAAAACCCTAATGCCTGGATCTTCGAGTGGCCCTTTCCATAAATCAAACTCCAATACTTCCTCCGGAGGGAAAACTTCCTTCATTAAATTATGGAGCTTGGCAAAAAGCGGATCATCGATACTGTTAACGCGAATATATTCCATGTAACTGCTCCTTATCGTATAAAATTCTTTTCGGCTTGTTCCCAGTCTGGATAAAGGTCAGTACGGCGGTCGCGCCATGTAGTGACCGAACCGCGCTCACGCACTTCGTACAATAGTTCCAAATCAAGGTCGG
This sequence comes from Mesobacillus selenatarsenatis SF-1, assembly GCF_000813125.1. Lineage (GTDB taxonomy): Bacteria > Bacillota > Bacilli > Bacillales > Cytobacillaceae > Mesobacillus > Mesobacillus selenatarsenatis. Next base: position 9,435 of record NZ_BASE01000025.1, on the reverse strand, counting down.
CAGTAACAATCATGTCATCATTAAGTTCCCCTTCAACCTGAAGACCTTTTGGAGGGAACGGAATATCATTAGGCGTAATCACTGCCGCCTGGCCAAAGTTAGCGCGCATAAAGTCAACTGTAGGCAATGCGCCTACTGTTCCTGTCAAAACGACGTAGATCTGGTTTTCAATAGCCCGTGCATGGCTCGTATAGCGAACTCGATGGAAACCATGACGGTCATCTGTACAAGAAGGAACGAAAATGACATCTGCACCTTTTGCTTTAGCCATCCTTACAATTTCAGGAAACTCAATATCATAGCAGGTTAGCAGCGCGATGCGCCCTTTCTCTGTATCAAATACCCTGAAATCTTCTCCCGCACTCATATTCCACTCATTTACCTCGGTAGGTGTAATATGAAGCTTCGCCTGCTCGACGATTCTGCCATCCGGGTAAAACATGTGAGCGACATTAAAGAGCTTTCCTTCTCGAGCAATGACATGTGTTCCGCCAATGATGTGCATCCCTGTTTCCAATGCGAAACTCTGGAAAAGGTTTAAATATTGCTCGGTAAAACCGGGGAGTTCATTGATGGTCAACCTCGTACCCTGCTCACTGCCGATTGATAATAATTGAGTAGTAAAGAACTCAGGAAACAAAACGAACTCTGAACCATACTCCTGTGCTGTTTTTACATAATGCTCACACTGCTGAGCAAACTCTTCGAACGACCTGATCGTGTGAAGATGGTATTGGACTGCGGAAACCCTCATTTTCATCCATCATTCCCCCTGTATCTATAAACATTTTTCATCTCGAATTCAAATTTTCGGAAATACGAAAATCATTATATAGCATTTTACTTTTTATGAATACATTTTTCATTAAAATTAGGCAAGAAATTTACCATATGATAGACGCAACCCCAGCCAGCGAAAAAAAACAGTTCCTTTCACCACTCGATTAGACTATAATCTAATTAGATATATATATAATCAGATTGATGGAGGACACTATGTTTAAAACATTTAGTCTGGAGAAATCCTACCGGAAACTATTCTTCGCGGGAATAATTAATGGCATTGGTGACCGGTTCAGCCAGGTGGCGCTGCTGGCACTCATTCTGCAAATGACTGGTTCTGGCTTCTCTGTCGGGATCACAATGGCTCTCAGGATGATTCCATTTTTATTCTTCAGCCCTTTGAGCAGCAGCCTCGGAGTAAAATACGGAAGAAAAACAATCATGATCGTTACCGACTTAGCCAGAGCGGTCATAGCATTGTCTTTTCTAGCGGTCGATAATCCTGATGATATGTGGATTGTCTATGCTGCCTCCTTCCTGTTGGCCTCCGGAGAAGCCATTTACTCACCCATTAGAAAATCAAGCATCCCTGCCATGGTTTCCTCGAAATCACTAAAAGATATAAATGGCTGGGAACAAGTATTAATTGGATTTGTATTAGTAATTGGAGCATTAAGCGGCGGGATTGTCTCATATTTTCTGGGAGCGAAAGCAGCATTTTTGCTAAATATTGTATCCTTCGTTGCCGCTGGCTGGATTTTATCGACACTGCCTTCCCTTGAGGCTATGAAAGAAAATGACTTGATCATTAAACCAAATCATGAAAAGTATACTGAACTGCTGCCAATTATTGCGGCTTCCTCTTTCCTGTTGTTGTTAATGATGTTCGAGCTTATTATCCCGCTGATTAATGGGATTGAGAATGTGTTAATAAGCGTGTATGCCGTCGAGACGTTTGAAAAAGCTAATCTAGGAGTGGGCGTCTTTTACAGTGTTCTGGGCCTGGGGTTGATTATCAGCCCATTATTAACAAGGATGATCCAAAATAGATTTCTATTATTTTCTTTTATATGTATTATTGGCGAAGGATTGTTCTTGACGACGATAAGCCAGACAAAATCCTTTTGGCTGGCCGCTGCACTATTTGGCATGACCGCAGTGTTCAGCGGAGTCGGCAACACACTTCTCGACACGGTGGCAATGGATACTATTCCTTCAAAATGGCACGGAATGTATTTCGGTATCACGAGTATGCTGTCCAATACTTTCATCGGGTTCTCGATGTTCTTTACAGGACTAGTACTAGAATGGTTCAACCCAAGATTGGTGGGGATGTTCGGAGGGATCATGTATATTGCTTTCGGAATCTTGTTCTTAATGTGGTCTCTAAAATATAGCGTTGACCAAGAGAAAGTAAAATTAGCGCAAAAAGCTCTGTAAAAAAGCAAAGGCACCATCGTTCTGCAGACGATGGTGCCTGTTAATTATCTTAGAACTGTTTATTTTGCGCACTTTCACATACTTCAATTCGATTTCGGCCGTTATGCTTAGCTTTGTAAAGCGCCCGGTCCGCAAATTCGAGTATCTGCTTCATTTCTTCTGGATCCGAAGGCTTGACACATGATACACCAATACTGATTGTAACGATTTCACTTACCTTGGAGTTTGCATGTTCAATCTTCATCTCCCGGATGGCTGACTGGAAACCCTCAGCTAATCCTGATGCTTTCTGTGCATCCGTGTTCGGCAGGACAACAGCGAATTCTTCGCCCCCATATCTTGCAGCGAAATAACCTTTTTCATGGAAAAATCGTTCAAGCTCGCGGGCAACTGATTTCAAACATTCATCCCCCTGGATATGCCCATATGTGTCATTATATTTTTTAAAGTAGTCGATATCCAGAAGAAGCAAGGATACTGGCGTTTTATGCTTGCAAGCGAAAGCCCATTCTGTTTTAAGGAATTCGTCAAAGGCCCGCCGGTTATAGATTTCGGTCAATCCATCAAGAGAGGAAAGCTTCCTCAGGAGTGAATTACTTTCTCTTAACTGATTTTCAATGGTCCTCCTAGCACTTACATCCCTTGTGGCGAACATCATTCCCGAAGCATTGCCTGATTTGTCCTTCACCGGTCTGACTGTAGTTTCAGCCCAAATATATCCGCCGTTTTTATGCAGCATCCTGTAGCTCGATGTCACTATGCCACTTAATTCCTTAGGGTTCCCATATTGCTCAATCAGGCTCTCGCGGTCATCAGGATGAATTTTTCCATAAATATTTTTCCCTATCAATTCATCGTTTCTGTACCCCAGAATTCCTCTGCTCGAAGGAGAAATATAAATAATAATTCCATCACTTGAAAGCCTTCCGATCATATCAGATGAATTTTCAGCGATAAAGCGATACTGCTCTTCACTTTCACGCAAAGCTCTTTCCATGCTTTTACGCTTTGTTATTTCCTTTATAACAGTTAAAACAGCTTTTTCTCCCTGATACGTAATCAAAGAAGAAGATACTTCAATATCGATATATGAATCTCCCTTTTTCAGCTGTTCTTCAAAACTAATTACAGACTTTTGATCAAAATCAATTTTAGAAGCTATATTCGGATGCTCACTGAAAAAAGAACTCACAGATTTACCAATTACCTCGTTCATATTTGCTCCAAATAAGGCCTCAGTGTACGGATTGGCATAGGCAATTTTATCAAATTGCGAGAGAATGATCGCATTAGGAGAAAGTTCAACGAGAGTCCTGAACTGTTCCTCGCGTTCTTTGAGCTGCTGGGAAAGCATTTCCACTTCGGTAAGGTCAGTATAGACAGCAAGGTAATTCACCAGTTCGCTATCTTTGTTCAATATTGAAAAGATATTCACCTTCATTAAATAATGGCTGCCGTCTTTACGCTTGTTCCATAACTCGCCTTCCCAACATCCCTTGTTCAAAATAGAGTCCCACATTCTCTTGTAAAAAATCGGCGTGTAGCTATGCGATTTCCATATTCGAGGATTTCTGCCAATGACATTTTCCTTAAGATAGCCTGTCAATCGGGTAAAAGAATCACTAACAGCCTGTATCTTGCCATCTGGAGTAGTGATGACAATTCCTTTATTTGCGCTAAGTATAAGTGAGCCGGTCTCTTCCAAGTAATCGTTATTAATGCTCATGGGCGTTATGAACCGCAGGCAAGTCTTGATTGCCGATTCTCCATTAAATATCGTGTTTTCAGAATTAACCTGAAAATCCATTGGAGTACCATTAATTGAAAAACTCATTATACTACCTTGTAGAATTGTTCCTTGTTCGATCGCAGCGATTCTGGTTGAGATTGTTTCTTGGTTGCCGCTTGATAAAAAGGAAAATATTGATTTCCCTATTATTTCACCTTGATATTTGTATCCAAGCAACTGAGTGCCGCCTTCATCTATAGAAATGATGATTGAATTTTTATGTACGCAAACAAAATAGGGTGACAAATTGTTGGCAGCTGCTACATCTTCAATTATTGTCTCAGTACCGCTTTCCTTTACCATCATTTTACTTCTCCTTGCAAAGTCAAAATTGATACCATATCATTCTGCTTCTGTTTATATTGTTATTCAATAAGAGAATTAGAATAATTATCATTTATTTTTCCAATTAAATACATAAATGTTAACGTATCATATTGCTAGCAACTGATATCTGAATGTTATCGGAAGCTATCATATATGGTCAGTTTCTGTCGAAATACCTGTTATAAAGCGGTTTACATGCTTCCCAATCTGTCGGATGGCCGTTTTTCCTGATTCGGGTTCTGAAAGTCCATCAATCAACACAACAATAAATGCCTGCTTCTTACCGTATGATATAATACCGCAATCGTGCTCGACTCCCGGAAGTTCTCCTGTCTTATTTCCGATTTTTAATAGAGTATCATCCAAATAAAATGGCAGCTTTTCTTTGAATTGTTGTTGCAGGAGGAATGAAAAGAATGTGTTTTTCGAGTGTTTATTTAAAGACCCTCCAGCAACAGCTTCTTTCAGGCATAATGCGATATCAGCGGCGGATGTAAAGTTATCGTGTCCGGATTGAATGGCATCGAAATCCAACATTTTACGCTGCAATATCGAGTTTTTCATTCCGATCATGGTTATAGCCGAATTGATTGAATTTATCCCTATTAAATCAATCAATAGATTAGTAGCCGAATTATCCGACACAATGATCATAAGTGACAACAAATCCTCGACTGTAAGCTGCTTAACTTTCATAGCCTGGAGAACTCCCGTGTCTCCAATTTTGTCGCTTTCTTTAATGGTCACGATTTTGTCTTTTTGCAGCTTACCTGCTTCAATCAGTCTCAAAGCCTCGAATAATATCAGCAATTTTATCAAACTGGCAGACTGGTAAACTACATTGCTGTTAGATTCTATAATTGATCCTTCAATTTCCAAAAACAAACTCGCCCGGCCCTTGCACCCAGCGAGTTCATTCGATAGTCTATCTCTTAATTCTTCTATTTTCATGGCTATTCTGTTCCTTATCTGATATTGACAAGCATTTCTTTTTTATCTTTTCCTTCTAAATGTTCATCATATAAATGACAGGCAACATAATGGTCTTTGTCGATTTCCTGCCAGACAGGTTTCTTCTGGGCACAGATGTCCATTGCGTGCTGGCATCTTGTTCTGAAGACACAGCCGCTCGGAGGATCCATCGGGCTTGGCAGTTCTCCCTGCAGGATGATACGCTCCCGCTTATCCTCCACATCCGGATCCGGTATCGGGATGGCCGAGAGCAATGCCTGAGTATATGGATGCAGCGGTTTATTGTAAAGCTGGTTACTAGCCGTGAGCTCGACAATATGGCCGAGGTACATAACTCCGATCCGGTCGCTGATTTGCTTAACCATGGAAAGGTCGTGAGCAATGAATAGATAAGTCAATCCCTTTTCTTCTTGAAGACGCTTCAGCAGGTTTACGACCTGTGCCTGGACTGATACATCAAGAGCTGAAATTGGTTCATCCGCTATGATAAAATCCGGATCAAGCGCAAGTGCCCTTGCAATTCCTATTCTCTGACGCTGCCCGCCACTGAACTCGTGTGGATAACGGTTCGCATGGTCACGATTCAATCCTACATCTTCCAAGAGCTGATAAATTCGTTCCAAGCGTTCTTTTTTGTTTGGAAACAGTCCATGAACCTCCATAGGTTCAGATATAATTTCCTTTACCGTAGAGCGTGGGTTTAATGAGGCATATGGATCTTGGAAAATCATCTGCATCTGCTTATGGAACTGAAATTTTTCTTTTTCCGAAAGTGAATGCACGTCTTTTCCGTTAAAAACAACTTCTCCATCTGTCCGGTCATAAAGTCCAATCATTGTTCTGCCGGCCGTGGATTTTCCGCATCCAGATTCCCCGACAAGGCCAAAGGTCTCGCCTTTATAAATATCGAATGAAATGCCATCTACTGCTTTAAGGATTTCATTTTTACCCATAGTAAAATGCTTCTTTAAATCTCTTACACTTAATAAAACTTCATTTTCCATATTTATTCCTCCGTATCAATCCAGTAGCGTCTCGCTGCACAGAGTTCTTTTTCGTAGATTGTTCCTTCTAAAGTAATGATCTCGATATTCTTGCCAGTATTCGGAGAATGCAGAAGCTTGCCGTCACCATAATAAATACCGACATGATGGATGCTGCCTTTTCCTTCCTCATAGGCGAAGAAGAGCAAGTCGCCTGGCTGGATGTCTGAGAGTGGTACCTCTTTACCCGAAGCAGCCTGTTCATGGGCGTCCCTCGGGATGATATAGCCATTTGCCAGGCACATATTATAACTGAAGCCCGAGCAGTCATAGCCATAGCTGCTCATTCCGCCCCAAAGATATGGCAATCCGAGGAATTGTTCGCCAGCAGCGACGATTGCGTCCCCATTCTTCTTAGGAATTTCCTTATCCGATGGAATAACTGTTACATCCTCAGCTCTTAAGATGCCAATACCAGTTGGTGTTTTAACGCGGATTCGATCGACTATATCCTCCACGATCGGCATTGTGGTCTGATAGCTCAATTCCATCAACTTTTCGTTCTTTTCGGAATATAGAAGGGCTTTCTTAGCGGTAATGACTGCTGCAGGTCCCTGCTTGATATACCAATCTGATTGTTGAATCAGCTGATCTTTTGGGATCCACCCTGGATATCCACGACGATCTTTTCCGGATGGCTGGTCTGGGACAATAACATGTGCCCATTCATTCACTTCATCAATGATCAAAACTTCCTGATTAAATAAGACCTGTGATTGAACCAGATTATCATCGCACAATTGGAGTCGTGGCTCATAAGTAAGCTTTTCAAGCCATTTATCTACATTCAGGTCACCGGAAATTGCGTCCCTATCGATTTCCCTCGCTGAATCATGTGAAGTCCACAAAGTTGCTACAGGGACATTGACGAGCCAAATATTATTGCTTTCCAATGGAAATTCCTCCTTCTGAAAGGACCTTTTCTAGTCCAAGACCTGGTTGGTCCGGAAGTGTGATTTTTCTACCATTATACTTTATTCCGCCTGAAATCGCTTCATTTGCTAGCATTAATGGCGCGTCGAAATCAAAACGCGTGATGTTTTTCTTGCTTGCTGCGAAGTGGGCAGCAGCGGTAATTCCCAGCCGTGTTTCAATCATACTGCCAACCATGCATTCTATCCCAGCGGTTTCAGCCATTTGGTTAATCATTTGGGCTTGATAAATTCCGCCAGACTTCATTAATTTAATATTAATAAGGTCTGCGCTTCTCCTTCTGATCACCTCAAATGCCTGTTTTGGTGAAAATACACTTTCATCAGCCATTATTAAAGTATCGACTGAATCAGTTACCTGCTTTAAACCTTCCAGATCTTCTGCTTTAACTGGCTGTTCAACCAGCTCGATATCAAATCCAAGGTCCTCCATTTTTCGGATCGCCCTGACTGCATCCTTCGGTTTCCACCCCTGGTTCGCATCGAGCCGAATTTTAATATCATTGCCTATTCTTTTGCGGATTTCCTGGATCCTGGCAATATCGGTTTCAATCTCGCCGATTCCTACCTTAACCTTAAGTACATTGAACCCATTGCTGACATATCCAACAGCATCCTCACCCATTTCTTCTGGGGTGTTCACACTAACGGTAAAATCGGTTTCAAGCTCGTTTCTGTAGCCTCCAAGGAATTGATAGAGCGGAAGGCTGCAATTTTGCGAGATACAGTCGTACAATGCCATATCAACGGCTGCTTTTGCGCTGGTATTATTAACAAGGATGGTTTTTAACCCCTGGAAAATAGCTTCAAAGTTCAATAGATTCTTTTTTAATAAAAACGGCTTGATGACGTCATTGATTGCACCCTCGATACTTACGAGACTGTCCCCTGTTATGACCAATGTAGGCGGTGCCTCTCCCCAGCCGGTAATCCCATTATCACAGGTTATTTTAACAAAAATGGCTTCAGCTACAGTAACTGTGCGGAGTGCGGTTTTAAACGGCTTCTTCAAAGGGACAGCATTACGGAATGTCTCGATTTTTTCAATAATCATAACTCTTATCTCCTTTGGTTCTATTTGATCCCGCTCTCAACAAATAACGTTTTCTCCTTGGTATTCATGGATGCAGCCGCCCCGAGTGGCACACCAATGTGAGGCGAGCAATGCCCCATTTTGAATCCTTTGAGAGCCGGTTTACCGGCAAGTTTAATGTAATGGTCTATAACTTCTTCCAGAGTTAAAGACAGTTCTCTTTCTGGTACGCAGTTATTAAAGTCACCGACAATGATTCCGGCAGATTCCTGAAGCTTGCCAGCCATAAACAGCTGGTTAAGCATCCTATCCACAGCGCGTGGCTCTTCATTAATGTCTTCAATAAGCAGAATCTTACCTTCTGTATCAATTTCAAATGGTGTGCCCATAGAGCTTGAAAGAAGCGAGAGGTTTCCGCCAACCAATATTCCTTTAGCAGAGCCGGGAACCAGCTCATCAATTTGTGACAGTTCAGGAGAATAATTTAGGTCTGCTGGCGTAAACAATTGCTGGAATGTGTCCTTGGTAGTTTGATTAGCTTCTTCTTTTCCAATATCCGAAGCAAGCATTGGACCATGGAAAGTTACCAGTCCTGTCTGCTGCCTGATCGCAGTATGCAAGAATGTAATATCGCTGTAGCCCCAAAAGATTTTAGGATTATCTTTAATAACATCATAGTCTATCGCTGACGCAATACGCGCTGTGCCATAGCCCCCACCAGCACAGATTATTCCTTTTACTTCGTCATCGAGGAACATTTCATGCAGGTCGGCTAATCTATCTTCATCATTGCCGGCCAGATAACCATATTCAGAGTACAATGATTTCCCTAGTTTATAATTAAGTCCTAAATCTTCAACGAATTTTAAGCCTCGCTTAAGATTTTCTTTATTAGGCGGACTCGCTGGCGCTATGACTGCAACGGTATCCCCTTTTTTCAGACGTTTGGGCTTCATTGTCATTTCAATCGACTCCCTATTATTTTCGTTTTTGAAGTAGACATAATTATTTTATCGACTACTTTAAGAGCGCATGTGATAAAGTTAGATACCCTGCTCTGCCCGAACTTCAGTTCCCGGACCATTTTGGGTAAAAGCTGATACCCTGCTCTGCCCT